>NZ_JBALDU010000023.1:0-13706 GCF_036917235.1 Nostoc sp. | reverse complement strand
TATTTTTTCTCGAAGATCGACAGAGTAGGACTTCATTTAAAAGGATTTATATTTTAATCTAGTGTACCTCATAATAGACGCAAGTGCTGTAATGAATACCCTGGTGATTATAACTGGGGCTATAAAGTTCGCCACTTCTTTGCTACAGAATCTAGTTACGGTTCAACAGCAGATTTAAAGCGGTTTATTGACGAGTGTCATGGTAGAGGCATTCGCGTATTTATGGATGGAATTTATAACCATACAGATGAAGAATGCCCTTTAATACTAATTGATCGTAATTACTGGTATTACGAACATAAACATTATCCTGAAGACCCAGATAATTACTGGGGGCCAGAGCTTAACTATGATAATTACGACAAAAACTTAAATATTAAACCTGCATGGGAATACATCGGCGATGTGGTAAAGTTTTGGATTCAGGAGTATCACATTGATGGAATTCGCTTTGATGCAGTGCGCCAATTGGCTAACTTTGAATTTCTCAACTGGTTGACTAAGGAAGCGAAAAACCATGCTGCGCCCAAACAGTTTTATAACATTGCTGAACACATTCCCGATACAAGCACTGTAGTCAAGCCAGATGGGCCATTAGATGCTTGTTGGCATGAGAGTTTTCGCTACTTTCTAGTTCCATATATTTGTGGGAAATCATTTGAATTAGAACAACTCAAGCAGATTTTAGATCCCAAACAGCAGGGTTATGCGATCGCAACCAATGTAATTAATTATTTGGCAACCCACGATCGCGAACGTGTATTACGAGAATTAGGCAATTGCGGCATCTTTGACACACCCGCATTTGAACGAGCTAAGTTAGCTGCTGCTATGTTAATGACAGCGATGGGTATACCGATGCTATGGATGGGAGAAGAGTTTGGCGAATACCAGCAAAAAAGCGAAGATGTGACTAAGCCACGCAAGATTAATTGGTCTTTGTTGTCAAACGGTCAAAATCATGATTTATTTGAGTATTATCAAAAGCTGATTGCTCTACGCCAGCAAACTTCAGCTTTGCAAAGTGACAATATTAAGTTTTTCTACGAAAATGCAGCTGAGAAAGTGCTGGCTTACAGCCGTTGGGATGAGCAGAATTCTCATGTCGTTGTTGTGGCAAATTTTTCCGACCAAAATCTAAATCAATATAAAATTTCAGGCTTTCCAACTGCTGAGTATTGGCGAGATTGGGTTAGTAATCAAGAAGTAAAATCTGGAGAGGATGGTTTAGTTACTGACTTGCCAAGCTATACAGCTAAGATATTTGTTTCAAATTCACAGTAATGTAGTCTGTAGCTCGTTAATGTCAAAAGGTTATAAATACATTGTCGCAAGCAGTGCGATCGCTCGTCAAACAAACTGCTTGCGTCACAACGCAGTAATAAGAGTAGCTGTGGGAGCAACAGCAAATAAAATAATATCATGTCCGATCGGATAAGCCCAAAACCCAGATTGTAGAGACGCGATTTATCGCGTCTTGAAAGACCAATCATCTACACCAATAACCTTTAACCCAACGTATTGTGACATAACACCATCTGCGAACAAGGCGTTGGGCAGTAATTAACAGGAGGCTTTATGATAATTTTTGACAATTTGCGCTTCCCTTTGACGCTTTTCACAGCACTAGGCTGCGGATTGGTGGCTGGCGTCTTCTTTGCCTTCTCAACTTTCGTGATGAATGCTCTTGCACGACTCCAGCCAAAGGAGGGCATTATCGCTATGCAATCCATCAATATCACTGCGATCAATCCGTTGTTCATGTTGGCACTCTTCGGAACGGCTGCGGCTTGCATCTTTCTAGCGGTTTCCTCGGTGTTAAAGTGGCATCAACCTGGCGCTGCCTATTTGCTTATCGGTAGCCTCCTGTATCTCATTGGTACCGTTCTAGTAACGATCGCGTTTAATGTGCCGCTGAATGATGCCTTAGCGATCGCTAAACCAGACAGCACTGAAGGCGCGAACCTATGGGCTAGATACCTTACCAACTGGACGTTCTGGAACCACGTTCGGACAATAGCGGCATTTGCGGCAGCACTTATACTCGGACTGTGCGATCGCACGGTGAAATAGGAATTATAAATACGTATGATACCCTTTGGTTGGTAATGAAATTTAGAGCAGTTGCAGAGATACTTGCAAGAGTGATGGAAGATGGGCGACTAATTATGGAATTTCCAAAACAGGTAGAGAAAATTTCTGTCAGCACTGACAATACTTTAACATCAGAATTCTCGAAAAAGATTCATCAGTCATTAACACAGCGAGATGCTCAGTTTATTGAATTACTGATGCCTGTATGGGAATGGTTTTACCGTTATTACTTTCAAGTAAAAACTGATGGATGGCATCACATACCAACAAAAGGAAAAGTACTACTGGTTGGATCTCATAATGGGGGAATGGCTTCTCCAGATTTAATAATGATGATGTACGATTGGTTTTCTAGATTTGGAACCGAGCGTTTGGTGTATGGTTTAATGCACCCTTCTGCTTGGAAAGTGAGTCCAGAAATAGCAGGATTAGCCCAGAAATTCGGAGCAATTGTTGCACATCCCAAAATGGCTAGCGCGGCTTTCGAACGAGGTGCTAGCGTTCTGGTATATCCTGGAGGACAATATGATATGTTTCGTCCTCATAGCCAACGTTATAAAATTCATTTTGCCGATCATCAGGGCTTTATCAAGCTGGCTTTAAAACAAGAAGTTCCGATTATTCCTGTAATATCGGTAGGCGCTCATGATAGCTTGATAGTCTTATGTGATTGCTATGATTTCGTCAAACAATTGCATCAGTGGGGATTGCCGTGGTTATATCAAATAGACCCTGGAGTTTTCCCAATTTACTTAGGTTTGCCTTGGGGCTTGTCTATTGGCCCTCTGCCAAATATTCCTCTACCTGTGCAGATTCACACTCGTGTCTGTCATCCAATTACTTTTGAAAGATATGGTCAAGATGCAGCTAGAGATCGTAACTATGTGAATACTTGTTATGAAATAGTTCAAAGTCAAATGCAGGAAGAGTTAAATAATTTGGTTAGGGATACTCAGAAATCTAACTAAAACACGAATATTAGTGACGAAGTGACGAATCTCCTAATATTTCCAAAAGCGATCGCTCCATAACTTCACTGACAAATTTATTACCTTGTAAGTTGAGGTGAATGTGGTCGTGAAACAAACCTTGGGGGTTGGTAGTTGAATTGAAGTTCGGTAAAAAGTCTATATAGTTAATTTGCTGTGCTTTGCTAAAATCACTCAAGCGCTGACGTGCTTTAATTTCGTAATCGCGGGGACCAGGTTGACCAATTTCTCGTAGCAAAGGAGTCATCACCAGCAAAAATTTGCTGTTGTTTTGGCGAGTCAAGGCTTGAATTTTAGCGATCGCCTCCAGATTAATCCCCACGCGATCGCCTGATTCATTTTGCACGGCTTGTAGTTCAGGAATTGGCTTTTGCTTGACGATGTAACGCTGCCACACTTCCACTAATGCCAGAGGAGGTTTACGATCGGGATAATTGCGATCGCGTCCGACTGGTAAAGAAGTAGGAGGAGTTGCAAACAAATCATCGGTATTAATTAATAACACCACTGCTTGCGCGTTAAAAGTGCCAAACTTCTCCAAATAAGCTAATTCATTCCTTGGCCCCCAAGAGTTAGCTGAAGCATTTAGCACTTCTACTTCCTGATAATTACTATTAGTGGATGATGGTAAAGAACGCATCATCAAACTAGATATTGTATTAGTCTGATCTGTCCACCAGCCACCATTAGCAATAGAATCACCTAAGAGGAGAATTCGCAGCCCAGTAGGTGCTGGTAGCTTTTTGATCGGACTACCTCGCATAGAATATTCATTAATTTCAATGCGATTCCCAAAACGACGGGTACGCTGGTTAGGAGCCAACAAATAACCAATCTGCTCATCGCCAATATAAATCAGGGGATTACCAAAACCAAACAGTGATCGCAGTCCGATTTCGATTACTAAAAACAATCCCACAACCACCGCCAAAATTACGCTCAGTGCTATTTTCACCTACTCATACCCTCTTATACTGAGTTGCTTTTCAATGATACTGGGGGATTGGGCATTGAAGAAGGGAATAGGGTACAGGTTAGAGGGTACAGATTATTCCCCCCTATCACCTGTCACCTCTTCCTTAACCCACTCCTAAATTTTTAAAGTGAATTTAACGTCATCCGCAAATAGAAGGACTACAATCAAAACGGACAAATATTTCATGCCCCAAAAAAGAGAGGATTACAAAGCTGTGTCCGACTTAAATCGCGGAATTATGAAATTTAAGGGAGCAGATTCCCCAAAAGTAGTCACTATCTCTACCGTGTTGCTTTTGGGATCGATAGCTGCTCTGGTCATCTGGGCGCTGCAAGCTGCCTATGCGCTAAACTAAAACCATTAGTAGTCTAGAAGGACACTTGTCTTAAACGGTTTCCGTCTTAGCCAAGTGTCCATTTAGCAGCTAATAAATAAAAGCCCCCCTAATAACCATCAAAAATTTCAGAAAAACTTTAGATTTTAGATTTGAGGTTTTAGATGGAAAATTTAAATCTAAAATCCAAAATCCAAAATGTTTGAACCTTGGGGTATCTTAGTTATTTTAATTCTCTGCCCCCTTTTGGGCGGATTACCCCTGATTGCATGGATAACTTATGCCCTCAAACGGAAGCAGTTATCACAAGTTGGTACAGGAAATATTAGTGTATCAGCTGCCTTTTATCATGGCGGTAAAATTGTCGGAATTCTGGCAGTCTTGTCAGAAGCATTTAAAGGAGTTGCGGCAGTCTTACTCACCCGCATTTTCTTCCCAGATGGATCGTCTTGGGAATTGCTTGCCCTAATCGCTCTGGTAATCGGTAGATACTGGATAGGCAAAGGAGCAGGTACGACAAATGTTGTCTGGGGATTTGTCGTACACGATCCACTTGTCGCGATATTTGTATCTTTCTTTGCAGGTATTACTTTTACAATTCTGCAATCAAGAAAGATAGTCAAATTTGGGGTTTTGCTGCTTTTTCCTTTGTTTGTGGCACTTCTGCACCTGAGCGATATTCCCAGAATACTTGCGGCTGTGGCCTTAGCTGGTTTAATGGGCTGGATTTACACCAGAATTCCTGATGATATGAAACTGCCAGCCCAAGAGGCACAAACAGAATCACAAGCGATGTTGGAATTTTTACGCGGCGAGCGCACAATGGTTTCTCTAGATGAAGAGTTAAATGCTGCCATAGTCGGAGAAAAGGCGGCAACATTATCTCAAATTAAGCGCTGGGGCTATCCAGTGCCGAAGGGATGGGTACTAGCACCGATCGACGATCCAGAAGGGTTAACAGAATTTCTTCAGCCATCAGAATTATCCCCCTTGGTGGTGCGTTCCTCCGCTATTGGAGAAGACTCAGAAGAAGCTTCTGCTGCTGGACAGTATGAAACAGTTGTAAATGTTACTAGCTCAGAAGCATTACAAGAAGCGATCGCTCAAGTTCAAGCTTCCTACAACCATCCATCTGCTGTCCAATATCGGCGCGATCGCGGCTTAAATGATACAGCAATGGCTGTGTTGATTCAACAACAAGTCCAGAGTGTATATTCTGGTGTTGCTTTCAGCCGCGATCCCATTACCCAACAAGGCGATGCGATCATTATTGAAGCCCTTCCAGGCAGCGCGACGCAAGTTGTTTCGGGAAAAGTCACACCAGAACAATATCGCGCTTTTGTCGTTGAAACAGAAAATTCTTACTCTGTACAATTAGAGGGTCAAGGACGAGTCCCACAATCATTAATTAAGCAAGTTGCATATTTAGCTTACCGACTCGAAAAACGTTATCATGGCACTCCTCAAGATATCGAGTGGAGTTATGACGGGCAAACGCTTTGGGTGTTGCAATCTCGACCGATCACCACTCTGTTGCCCATGTGGACACGTAAAATCGCTGCTGAAGTGATTCCCGGAGTAATTCACCCCTTAACATGGTCAATTAATCGTCCCTTAACTTGTGGAGTTTGGGGAGAATTTTTTACTTTAGTTTTAGGCGATCGCGCTTTGGGATTAGATTTCGCCAAAACAGCAACTCTGCACTATTCTAGAGCCTACTTTAATGCGTCCCTCTTAGGAGATATTTTTCTCCGTATGGGATTGCCGCCGGAAAGTCTGGAATTTTTAACCAGAGGAGCTAAATTAAGTAAACCCTCCTTGCAGTCAACTTGGGAAAATTTGCCAGGACTAGGGAAGTTGCTGAAGCGGGAATTAAGTTTAGAAAAGGACTTCAAGGAAGATTATCACAACCGATTCATTCCTGGGTTGTCGCAGTTGGCGCAGTCAGATATAGATAGCTTGGAACCAGCCAAGTTGTTGGCAAGAATTGATTTTATTCTGGAGTTGCTGCGTCATGGGACGTATTACAGCATTTTAGCTCCCTTGAGTGCCGCCCTGAGACAGGCAATTTTTCGGGTAAAGGATAAGCAAATCGATCATAGCGTCACCCCAGAGGTAGCAGCATTGCGATCGCTCAGTGCAATAGCTACAGATGCCAAGCAGGTATTGGTTGAGTTTGAGCCACAGCAAGTATTTGAGCAATTAAAGCAAACCCCCGAAGGAGAGAAAATCCTCCAAGCATTTAACGAATTGCTTCAAGATTATGGCTACTTAAGCGAAGTCGGAACCGATATCTCCGTTCCCACTTGGCGGGAAAATCCCCAGATGATTCAGCAGATGTTTGTGCAGTTAATGCAGGGGAACGAACCACAATCAGGTGCTAAAGACGCGATTAATAGTATCTTTGCCAGTAAGCGCAAACGTTCTTTTGTGCAACGCCGTGTAGATATCAAAGGACGAGTCACCGAAGTTTATTCCCGGCTTTTAGCTGAATTGCGTTGGAGTTTTGTGGCTTTAGAGAAGATTTGGTTAGAGTCTGGTTTACTTGGGCAAACAGGCGATATCTTTTTTCTCAACTTTGATGAAGTGCGGCGTCTAATTGTGGATGAAGATTCCAGCTTCATAGAGCAGTTAGATAAGTTAGTACAATTTAGGCGATCGCAATTTGTACAAGATAGCGAGATTATTCAAATACCTCTTTTAGTCTACGGCCATACACCTCCTCACCCGTTAGCTCCCTCTGAACTTTACTCTGACCAAATTTTACAAGGTATTGGAGCCAGTCATGGGCAAGCCGAAGGTAGGGTGAAAGTGTTGCGAAATTTACAAGAGATTCCAGACATCGATCGAGATACGATTCTGGTAGTACCTTACACAGATTCCGGCTGGGCCCCATTGTTATTAAGGGCTGGAGGATTAATTGCCGAAGCTGGAGGAAGACTTTCTCACGGTGCGATCGTTGCTCGTGAGTATGGAATTCCCGCAGTGATGGATGTTCGCGGTGCTACATGGATATTGCAAGATGGTCAACGAGTCAGGATTGATGGGTCTAGGGGTATTGTGGAATTATCTAATGATTTAAGACCCCAATGATTACCACTTCCCTGAAAGAATTGCCTGAAGAGTCAGTTTCTCACAATGCCGAAATCAAGAAAAAGGTGATGTTACGCTTCGGCGATTTACCTCACCTAACTAACTTTTCTCAAGCACGTTTTGCTCCCGGACAAACCGCACCAGCACACGCGCATCAAGATATGTGCGAAGTATTTTTTGTGGAAGCTGGTTCAGGAGTAATTCACATTGATGGTACAGAATACCCCTTGCTTCCGGGAAACTGCGTAGCCATCGAACCGGGAGAAGTACACGAAGTTGTCAATAATGGCTCAACCGAACTTGTTTTGACATATTTTGGTTTGCGAGTCGAAAAATCAGCGTAATTATTTTGAATACAAGATACAGTGAGGGCATAACCATGTTGTGCCCTCATAAAAGTTTGCGGATATTACTTATAAACAAAGATAAATTTGCAAAATTCTAATATACCAAGGGTATCGCCCCGCGCATCTGACGCAAAGAATTTATACAAGCAGGACAATCACAGCCAAATAAGTCGATTGCCACATTGCTCTCTTCATCATTGAACTCCAGCATGGGAGCATCTTCTTGAGAAAACTCTATTTCACGTTGATAGTTAGGAATTTGAGCCAATACGGAAGCTCTGGCACATACTAAACCCACTTTATGTTTATTGCGTATACAAGATAGACGATCTGTGGTTTTGGCTCTTGGCTCTGGCTCCATAGCTTGTGCGTGATTCAGCATTACTCCCATAGAGAGAAGAGAGCTAATCAGCACTGGAGAAGAAAGCAAACTCAGTATGAATTTGTTCATTGGTTTTCTTGAAAAACAATCTCGATTGCTCAGATTATCCGATTAAATCTTACAGTGCAAGTAAATGTGTATCAGGAATAGCCCAAAATCCAGATGTAGAGATGGGATTTATCGCGTTTTGAAATACCAAGGGACTTCCAACTCAAAAATATCCTATTGGTGTGTAGGCAAAAGCTCTTAGAGGGAAGACAGAAGTTGCTACAAGCTGCGCGAAACACCGAAACGTGAAGGCAGAAGCTCTTACAGGGAAGGCAAAACAGAGAAGTTTATTGGTAGACAAAGAGTTTTATATCCCATTGTCATTTGGAAACCTACTCAGTAATAATAGAATTTTCAACACAGTCTATCAAAAATTAAAGAGTTTGATAGTCAAAGCAGGTATTTTTTGAGCGTTATTAATTGCCATGTTTATCTTCAATAAAAAATATTTTTACCTCACACTTTTACTATTTTTAATAGAGGTATGTATTGCTGTTTTTATAAATGATAGTTTTATTCGTCCTTTTATCGGTGATGTTTTAGTAGTTATATTAATTTATTGCTTTGTCAAAGCTTTTTTGAATATACATTCATCCATCGTCGCTTTATCGGTTTTTGCCTTTTCTTGTGCAATCGAGATTTTGCAATATTTTAATTTTGTAAATAATTTAGGATTACAAAAATACAAGATTCTGGCTGTTGCTTTGGGAAGTGTATTTGATTGGAAAGATATTATTGCTTATGCAATAGGTATCATAACAGTCCTATGGTTGGAAAATAGAACATGATTACTCGATCGAGTATTTCGCGGCGTTCAATAGGGGGAGTAAATTCACGAATAGTATTCTAAATTCCATCATATCCATCTCCAATACAGGTTAGTATAGGAGCTATGATTTGACTGTTAACCCAATTGACTACAAGATTATTTTCTTGGAACTTGGCTGCGATCGCAGCCAAGTTGCGAAGACGTACAGCTTTATAACCTTTCCAGTCACAGGGTTGTCCAATTACTCCCTTACCTCATATTTCTGTAACAATCTTTTAGTCTTACTTATTTAGTATCGCTGGGAGAATAAAAACTGGGATGCATTGGTTTTCTTCGTTTTATCTGGATATTATAAAGCATTTCAAAAACTAATTCATTACCCATAACATAGTATTGAAATCGACGTTTGATAATATCGTTAAATTTAGAAATAAAATCATAAAAAAAGCTCGGATTTTTAGTGAGTTCTCTCAATGCTAATAACCATTTTCCTTCTTTGATAGAGAATGAAACTTGATAGTAAGCTAAAGTTCTGTTGTAAACTATAAGATTATAAGACAGAGCACGCATTAAAGCTGGATTTTTTTTCACAACTTTTTGCTGCATGAAAGAACAAGTAGCTATGCAATATTGATTTAGACGTTTAAATGGGCTTTCACGTACAAGAGAAGAAGAGCGTGAACGGTAGAAATAATAGGGTTCTGGCACTAGAAAAAAGCGAGCGCCATTAATTAAGCATTTCATGTCAAGCCAAAAGTCCTCAGCTATGCTTAGGGTTTCATCGTACTCAATGCTGTGTTTAACCAAAAATTCTCGTTTGAACATAGGCTTACTTAAACCAAGATGCAGCCCTGTTTTGCCATAGACATCAGTCTCTACGAAATAAACGATATCAATTTGGAGAATTTTATCTATATGTTCTCCACTTTCTTGAATCAATGTACTCCAAGGAGATGTTGCACCATCTTTGATAAAATAAACATCGTCTGCAATCATATCTGCATTTGCTTGTTCTGCCAGCAACACAAGCTTTTCTAATCTTTCATGAGCATACCAGTCATCTGAATCAAGAACAGCAATCCATTCTCCTTGGGCTGCTCTGATAGCAAGATTACGCGCAGCAGAAACCCCAAGGTTTTGTGGATTAACTATCACTTTGAGACGTTGATCGGTAAAACTATTAGCAACTTCTACAGTTTTATCAGTTGAAGCATCATCTACAACGATAACTTCAAGCTCAGTGAGCGTTTGATTTAAGACTGACTCTATTGCCTTCTTAATATAAACTTCAGTATTGTAGGCAGGGATAATTACAGAGACTTTAGGATTCATGGAACTAAACTCCTGACTAATCACTATATGCTTAGATTACAATGTTAAAATTCCAAAGAAAGTTTGTTGAAGTAAAAATTCAGAAGTCAGAATCAAGACACTTAAGGATTCCTTGGCGTTCGCGTTCGCGTCTCTGAAAGAGAAGCCTTTGGTAGAGAAGGAGCTTCGTTCTCAATCGGGGATTTAGACCCACTAATGAATTCTTGCATCACCAAATTTTCTTGGTTTGGGATATTCTTAAACCTGATGATTCATCCGCTAGTTGTACAGAATTTAGAATAAATTCTGACTCTTGATAAATGTATTCTGTTTGATAATAATTTATTTTTTCATAGCGTAATCATCAATGGCTTTTACTTATTTACATTGCAGGTAGGTAAAATATATTGGGATTTTCCTTTGAATGAACTACATACACGAGTTGTATCGTAACACAACTGTGACTGCTGTTGTGAAAAATCAAAATTTTGACGATGTACCAGTTGCTGTTGCACGCTTTTGGGAACTTCTATGCATATTCCTCAGATTTTCCTGTGTGTTGATAGTCTGGTGATTAATTAATTGAACAAAAAGTAATGTTGGGCACATTTTCCACGGCTGCTTGTATTCCGTTCCCGTGATGTACATCCCAGTCAAGAATTCCAACTCGCTTGATTTGTCCTATTTCTAAAGCATAAAGCGTAGCGTAGACGCTTTGCGGCTTGTCGCTAGACATCGCGGCATTACAGAAAATGCAAAATCCCATACCTTCATCTTTGAGTGCTTTAAAAAAGTGCTTATCTTGCCTTTTTTGCTCTCTTTGGTGACAGCGCCAATCGTGCCTAATATTCGGTATAGCGACGCGGCGTATAAACCCAGATATTACCATCGCGGCGTTTGATGGTTCGGGTTTTTGTGGAACCAACAAGAATAATTGTCCGCATATCAGCGCTTGCTGGCGTTAACTGCTCAAGTGCGATCGCTTTTACCGTTTGTCCTGGCCGACCAAGATTCCGGGCCAATACTACTGGTGTATCTGGTGTTCGATGTCGTAGCAAAATATTTTTCGCTTCTGCCAGTTGCCAAGTACGCTCTTTAGAAACAGGATTGTAAAAAGCAATGACGAAATCAGCCTCAGCAGCAGCCGCAATTCGTTGGGCGATCGCAGACCAAGGTTTCAAAATATCAGAGAGAGAAATAGCGCAGAAGTCATGTCCAAGAGGCGCACCAATGGCTGCTGCTGCTGCCTGCATTGCAGAGATACCTGGGGCTACATGAATGTCGATACTGTCCCATTCCGGTTTAGCGTAGCGATCGCATACCTCAAAAACCGCTGTTGCCATTGCATAGATACCGGGGTCGCCAGATGAAACTACAGCTACATATCGTCCAGATGCAGCCAAATCTAGGGCCATCTTTGCTCGTGCTTCTTCTTCGCGGTTGTCAGACTCATGCCGTTGCTTGCCATCAGCCAGAGAACCAACTAAATCTAAATAAGTTTTATAACCCACTAGGTCAGTTGCCGACTTGAGTATCTCCTTTACTTCGGGAGACATCCACAACGAATCACCAGGGCCCGTGCCAATAATCGCTAACCGTCCGCGTGGCTGACCGATGGTGTTGGGGTCAATTACTTGAGGGGCAATAGCGATCGCAATGTGGGGAGAAGGGGAAGATAAAGGGGATGTGCCTGTGGCGGCAATCGCTGCGGCTTGGGCGGGGCTATAACCTTGTGAAAGTAGACTTTCTAGCTGATTTGGGGTGAAAAAGCGGGTGGGCACTTTTAAGGCGCTAGCTACGGTATGGATTGTGGGATTGGCAGCGGCGGCGATGGGTGCAAATATCCCGGCGACTGATGTTTTTTCTAGTTTGGCATCAGCTAGTAACTGTTGTACTAAAGCAACTGCATCATCAATCATGCCATTAATTGCGATCGCGATCGTTGCTGGGTGGTAGACAAGACAGTTGGCTGTAGGAGTCACCAAACGTTCTGTAACTTGGATGGTCAAATCTCCCTTGGAATCTATCGGTAATTTACTATCGCTCAACCAAGGTGCTATTCCTTCGAGATTAACTTGCGCCCCAGCTAGCAAATCTGAAATAAATTTTTTCGCATCATCTGGGTTGGCTAAATGGTATCCAGGAGGAGGAGATAATAGCGTTGTGCCTAAACGTAAATCGCCTGTGGTCGTAATTGCAGGTTTGACATCCAGGGCTTCGGCAATGCGACGCGCTAAATCGTTTACTCCACCAAGTCCGCCCAAAAGAGGGACAACAGCGCTACCATCTTCAGCCACAGCTAGCACTGGTGGTTCCTGTCGTTTATCCGAGATTACGGGAGCTAACGTTCTAATTAAAATGCCGGCAGCACAAATGCCAATCAGCGGCCTTCCCTGGACAAATAACTCGCGTAGCGTCTCGCCAAAATTTGTAAAGCTGACATCAACTTCCGATGTGCGGCCCTCTAAACCGTATAGTGTTGCCCCTGGTAAGACGCTGATTATCTTGCGTGCTACTGTCACGCTATTTTGACCTAGTATTACAATGGCAGGTGCAACATTCATCATCATAAATAGATATCTTGCAAAATTTGATATCCTTCAAATGAAACCACAGATTTAGACATGTAGCGACTTCATATTTACAAGCTTGGGGAATTTGTCTACCAAGGGCAACTCTTGGAGAGGCTACGCTTACGCCTACGCGCTTCCTGTTTTCAGGATAACTGTTAAAAACCTATTTTGGGTTTATCCTATATTAGGTTTTAGAATTTAACTGAGTTTAGCAATATGTAATAACTCTCATCGAGATCGAATAAACCATCGCCAGAAAAAGGCAAGCTAAAGTGCCTAAATCAGTTTTCAGCGAAGATTACAATCGGTTTCGCCAGTTACTTATAGAAGCGCGGAAAGCTGCAAAGCTCACTCAAACAGAGTTGTCAGCAAAGCTAGAGCTTCCACAATCTTATGTATCAAAGTATGAACGTGGAGAGCGTCGTCTTGACGTGATTGAATTTTTACAAGTTGCCCAAGTTCTTGAAATCGATCCGCTTGCTTTTATCAAAGAACTGTTGAAATACCAAAAGGAGACATAATAATCATTATTCAATATGTTGACTTTAACGCAGCAGATACAATAATTAATACCCAATACCAAAACGAATGGCATGAGATTAGTACTACTCTCACTAGAATGCCTTTGCACATCAAGGCTTCAGATCAAGCTGGAATTCAAGGTAATGCAATATTCGATCCAGTAGGTACGAACGAATACAGCATTTACGGCTGTTATGAGGTACAGTAGCAGCAACTAGCAAACCAGTTTCTTAAATGTTGAGGATTTATTAAATTGAGTGCAACTGAG
>NZ_JBALDU010000022.1:0-108732 GCF_036917235.1 Nostoc sp. | reverse complement strand
TAATTCGAGTAAAGCCAATCAAACAGATTCTCGCTAATTAAATACGTATGTACTACTGTCTAGTGATCGCACTGTGCCAGTTGCGTAAGTCCTGTGCTTTACTAAATGACCCAAAACATTTTGGGTCACTTTTTTTGTAAAAATTCTTCTATTTTAAATAGTAAACTTTCTGCTTCTTGGAGTTGTTTTGGATCTTTTTCAATGTTTTTCAGGGATTTTTTAAATTGCTTGTAAGCACTATCAAGTCTAGTTTGGATAGGGTTTTCTGAACTGGGTTTAATGACTTTTACCCGTTTCTTGATTTCAGCGAGTGAAAGATTGTTGGCGATCGCTTCCCATAAGAGTTCTTGCCTAACGGTAGAGTTGTCAATTTTAGCGATCTCTAGACCTTTGGTGTATTCAATTTTTCCTTGGCGAATAGCTTCCAGAATTTCTTGAGGTTTTTTTAACAAGGGAAGCCTAGTTTTGACAAAAGATTCCCATGTAATTCCACCACAAAATCCAAAGACCACTTGGATCGTGTCAAACTTAGGATGCTCTAAAACGTTTTTGAGACCTGAGCGACGTTTGAGATTATCTATTTGGTACAGCAGACTTATAGCTTCTTCAACAGTCCCTTCAATCGATAAAGAAAGGAGTTTCAAAGTGCCATCTAAATCTTCTAAGGCACTAAAATCTCGGCGATTTTTGTTTTCTGCAAGTGATGCTTTGAAAGCTTCAAGGCCCATTGTTGGAACTCTTGGTCACTCCAGATGAAGCGATTATTGGGTGTAAAAGTGACTTGAATTGGAAGTTTTAGTTTTTGAATCAACGCAGCAAAAAGGCGATCTGTTGGAGTCATCACCCGCAATTCGTTAATTTGGTGCTGTTCAATCCATTCAAGTAAGGGTGTTTTGAAGTCTTGGCTTTGAGTGTATGTTACTGCCCAACCTTCATTGAATAGTTCATCAGCGAAGTGACGCATAGCTGACCAGACCAGTACCAATTTTTGCAAATGGTAAGAAAGTTCTTGAGCGTGAGTTAAGGATTCAATAAAAATTACAGGAGTCTGTTGCTTTGGAAGCAAGCAACTTTGTAGCGCTGACTGCTGTAACCAAAGTTGATCTCCGAGAACCCAAACACCAATGGTCATGCTCTTGCTCCCTCTGTTGCCGTGCATTGGCAATGTGACGAAAAAATGCTATCCAATCAAGTGTAACGCTCAAGTCACAAAAACTTTCGCAAGGAAATTAGTGGTACAGATGTATTGTAGACTGAGAAAATTAAACTATGCACCTTCTGTGGTTTCGTCGAGATTTGCGGCTATAGGATTACTATATTATGGTTGGTCATTTACTCAAAAGCTCCCAACAAAAGGGAGGTATATAACATCTTACCGAAAAATTGGGTTTAACAAGCAGCCCAGCATAATTACGAGTTATAACTTACGGTTGGCACTAAATTGGATCTCAATTGCTACTTTGAACAATGGCAATGTTCACCTCAACTAGATAAAAAAACATTTACTCAGATTCGCAGACACTTGGCACTTAAATGCTTTAAGTGGGATGCCCAAATCGGTGATGTTAGTACCCTGGCTCCCTTTGCTTTAATCCTACCAACATTGGTTTGGCAGCAATTAGCAACACTTGCTGAAAAACTGACATCTGAAGCGAATACTGTTGAATTGCAAATATTGCAGCGTCCCGAACTGATGAAGCAATTGGGTTTACCTCGTCAAATTGTCAAAATACTTTCCGAAAAATCCGTACAACCATCACCAGCCGCAGCCCGTGTTGTACGATTTGACTTTCATCCGACATCTGATGGTTGGCGGATTTCCGAAGCAAATTATGATGTTCCCGGAGGTTACACCGAAGCTTCAAATTTCTCAAAATTGATGGTGCAACAGTTTCCTGGTACAACATTGGCAGGTAACCCAGCGAATAAACTTGTTGATGCTTTGACACAGACAATACCACCAAAAGGACATATTGCTTTACTGTCTGCTGCTGGGTATATGGAAGACCAGCAAATTACTGCTTACTTAGCTGAACTCTTGCGTCAGCGAGGATGTAATGCTTACTTAGCAACTCCTCAGCAAATAGTTTGGCACAATGGTTTTGCTCATCTCAACAGTGAGTGGTATCGTGGTTCTCTAGATGCAGTAATGCGCTTCTATCAAGGTGAATGGTTAACTAAGTTACCTCTAGATTGCAATTGGTCATACTTTTTTCACAGCAGTCAAACTCCTATATGTAATCCTGGGTCTATGTTGCTTGTTGAAAGCAAGCGCTTTCCTCTTGTCTGGAACCAGATTAATTCGCCCCTGGATACTTGGAAAGCTTTGTTAGCTGAGACTCATGACCCCCGCCGTGTCAATTGGGTTACAAATCGCCATTGGCTATTCAAATCAGCTTTTTGTAACAATGGGGATACAGTGACTATGCTCGGCATGAGCGACCGCACCAATTACATCCCGACAATTTGTAATATTTTACTCGACCCTAACAACTGGATTGCCCAACGTTATTTCCAAACCTTACCCCTGACAACACCTCTAGGAATTATGTATCCTTGCATAGGAGTATATACGGTCAACGGTAAAGCTGCTGGTATTTATGGGCGCATTGCCCCCAAGCCACTAATTAATTTTGCCGCTATTGATATTGCCGTACTAATTCAAGATGGATGAATCAACTGTTTTTGACCTTTGGTCTCCCGCAGATAGCATTTGGTCACCTTGGGTGAAACCAGTATTGTTTGCCCACTTGCCCAGAAGATTGCCAATAATTACCCAATTACCAACGCCAGATTTCAGCTGGGTTCCACCTGTTGGACAAGGTAAGGCGATTGTAGTTGATTTAGCTGGAGTGGATTCCGTGTTTCTCGGATTAGCATTAGCTAAAAAAGGATATCGACCCGTACCTTTATTTAATTCTTGCCCTTTGCCAACTGCATTTGTTCAGGAACGAAATTTATCTCTAGAAGCAACGAAAAAATTGACGAGAGTAGATGTAGAATCCATTTTGGCAACATTGGTACAGGGCTGTGAGAGCTTGCACCAACTCGATTTGCCCGACAATGCACCCCCCGCCTTCTTGCTAGATGCTAATCGTCAAGGTAATTCTTTAGCTTTTCGCATTGTTCCAGAAAATTTATTTGACAATCGTTCTGTAGTTTTTATTACAGATTTTCCTAGTGTAAATTTTTTCACTGAACAACGTATTAATAGTGTGATTGTTGTTCGCCAATCCGATCGCAAATTTGCTAGCGATTTGACTTATATATTAAACACTTGGCAAAAAGCCAACCTCTTACTCAGTTACAAGCCTCTATCTGACCCGCGTCCTATTCAACCTCTGAAGATTTGGGCATTTCCTTGGCTACGAATTTGGGTAAGATTGATTGCCAATCTTACTCTCCATAAGCGTTCTAATGGGGGTTTTGGCGGATTTATCCCTTCGTCCTCAGTGGTTAAACCTAATTAGAGAATCGGGGCAGGGCTTAAACTTTGTGAGACTATTGATTGGCGATCGCAAAACCAGTTAAGGCTCTAGTCTATCAGGTATCCCTTGGCGTGACCTACCGGAGCGCTTTGGAGATTTTCGGGTGATTCATACTCGTTTCAGCAGATGGTCAAAAACAGGGGTTTGGGAGAAGGTGTTTCAGCAGTTAGCAGACGATGCCGATAATGAATATGCGATGATTGACTCGACAATTGTCAGCGCCCACCAGCATAGTGCGGGTGCAAAAGGGGTGAGCCATCCACAGAGGCCATTAGTCCAAGCATTGGTGGATTGAGTATTAAGATTCACACTGTGGTGGACGCTTTATGCAACCCTCTAAGTCTTCACCTGACACCAGGGCAAGCTTGCGACCTTGATGGAGCCGACCAACTGCTACCTAATATTGTGGCAGACACAGTACCAGCAGATAAAGGGTATGATGCCGATGAACGAGTCATTGAGCGACTTGAGTCTCTGGGCAAAACCGCAGTGATTCCTCCCAAACGCAACCGTACTAGTCCTCGTGACTACGACCGGGATTTGTACAAAGCCCGTCATCTTATTGAAAACTTTTTTGCCAAACTCAAGCAGTATCGAGGGATTGCGACACGCTACGATAAACGCGCTACCAGCTTTCTGGGTGCAATTTATCTTGTTGCCTCTGTTATTTGGCTTAATTGATGACACGCCCTAATCTTCACGCTAGATTTCTTTCCTCCAACACACCACTGCAATAGCCCACATTAGAAGGACTTTCGGCAGTAAGAGAGAAAATCGATTCTTGTCGAGATGGATTACACCTCGTAAGAGCGATCACATATAAAGCGTTGCGATCGCCTCTGGGTTTATTAATGCTAACCCTGAAAAGTTGGCGACACATTTTGTAGTATAAAAGTAATCAAGCAAAAAATTTTATTCTTTTATGACAGGCTTGTGCCAAATTTGACTTGATTACACTAAAAGGAGAGTGGCGATGAAAAGTTTTTTGCGTAAAGCACGAAACTTGAGGTGAATAGTATTATATAACGGTATTTACTATGGATAAACTGGGGACAACGCTAATTGTCTCCCATATAATTTACGGCTCTTCAGTACTTGTTATGCCAAATTATTAAGATATAGATATCAAACAATGTCAAAAAATGTATCAATAATCTGTTAAAAGTACTATAAGGATTGACATATAAAGAATATTTCTTATTAACTGTAAATAGTACTCCAACTATTTTTATATAAATTTACAGTCATGACTAGCAAAAGAGATATTAAAATTCTAACAGAACTTATTGATTTAGAAGATATAAAAGTTATATCACATCGCCTTCACGATGGAATTGGAATTATTTTACAAACCGAATCAAAAAAATTATATAGTATTTGCCCCAGGTGTGGCACAAAAAGTCAGAAATTACATCAAAATCATCGACATATTGCAAATAGCAACAATACTTTTATTCGCTGGTTTGATGAGATAATAGCTTACTTTGATAATAAGACAACAAGTGGTGCTGTTGTTCGCGTAGCGTTCCGAAGGAAAGGCATCAATAACAAACTCAAGCTAATTAAGCGTTCAGCTTATGGGTTTAGAAACTTTAATAATTTTAGAGCAAGATGTTTATTGAATTGGCATTTTAATTATTAGTTTAGCATAACAAGTACTGAAGATGCCAAGATTTTTTATTAAAAACCCTTGCGGTGTATCGACCTTAATTAATCTGAAGAAAGCAGATTAAATCTGCGAATGTCCTATGAAATTGCGACACCAAACAGCCCGTTGCAACTATCGCCACATTAAAATTAAGTAAGCAATACTACTTACCTAAACAAACCTGCTTACTTTTTAGTCAAAACTAATTTGATTGATATTTTGTTAACAGTTTTTGCCCCTGATCACCCATCTCTTGCAGAAGTTTTTCAACCCTCTGCATAGCCATTGGTGATAACTTAGAGCGTTTATTTTCCCAACGATTAACTGTGGAATAAGTAACGCCCAAATGTGTTGCAAATTGTTCTTGGGTTAATTAAACCCGTTACAGTGCGAAGTTCATGTATGAGCCGCCCCAGTTCTGGTTGTTAGATTACCAAAGGTCTTTTGATAGTCATTAGCTCAAAACCCACTTCTTAAGTAGCAAATAATGTGTTATTCGCTATATCCTAGTGAGGCTCACGCTAGATTGTAACCCGCTAATATACTGTTATTTATTTACTGCAACTTTAATGGTTCTATGTAATAAACGCAACTTCTACTTAAGTATGCTTGTTCAGAACTCGTTTAATACTAATTTTGTACAATTGCTCCCAAAGTACCACTGACAGCACGTAAATAGTCAGATGGCGATAGCAGAAGCAGCATCCCTCGCATCCCACCAGAAACAGTGATCTGCTCGAATAAGGTTGCCGTTTCATCAAGGTAAACAGGATAATCTTTTTTACAGGCTAAAGCTGTCACACCGCCACGGATGTATCCTGTTAGTGGCTGCACTTCCTTTAGGGCAACTGTCTCAACCTTGCGGTTTCCTGAAATCCGCGCGAAAGCTTTTAAGTCCAACTGAGCATTTCCCGGTATAATAGCAAAACAGATACCTGTTGTGTCCCCTCTAACTACTAGAGTTTTAAAAACTTGCTCTGGCGGAAGACCAACTTTGTGTGCTGTACTCTCGGCAGCCAAATCAGCAGGATCTACTTCATAAGTGAGAATTTGGTAGGGAATACCTAGTTTATCAAGTAGTCGAGCAGCATTGGTTTTCATTCAAGTCTACAAAAGATATTATTTATTGCTCAAGCTCCCAATCTTCAATCACCAGCCCACTAACACGACTGAATTCTCTGGTGTTGTGTGTGACTAATGTTAAGTTATGTGTCAAAGCGATCGCAGCTATTTGAAAATCATTGGGGCCTATTGGAGTACCGTTTGCTGCTAATTCTGCACGAATTCTACCGTAGGTGAGGGCAGTAACATCATCAAAAGGCAAAGAAACAAACAAAGTAAGAAACTGCTGTTGTCGAGCTAAAGTAATTTGGGGATTATTGCTTTTCATCGCACCATAAAACAACTCTGCTTTTACCACTGAGCAGACAGCAGTATCTTCTACATTTGTTGACTGTAAACGTTCTCTAATTACCAATGACCTACCATTGAGATAACGAGCGCAAACATTAGTATCTAATAAATACTTCATACAATTTCTTCCCTTGTCTCAAAATCACCTTCAGAGTCGATAACAATTGGATCGTCTTGACAGCTACCATAAGTCTGCTCAAAAAAGTTGGGCGGCCATCCCAATTCTTCTGGTGTTTTTGCGGTTGTTGACGGTTTTAATTGTTGATAAATCACCATTACTTCTATCTCTTTGTCTGTTATTCCCAATGGGATATCAAGGTGTAAAATCCCATCAGACCCCACATGAGTATTTAGTTTGATACTTTGCATCACTGTCTTCTCTCACTTATTGATTCATTTTAAAATTGTTTGCCAATTCTAGCTGGTGGCACTTTATCCCCTGCCTGCTCCACTGCTTTTACCCACACTTCCTGCTGTTCTTGGGGTTCAAGCTTTGTCATCGGTCTGACTTGACGTTCGTTAGTTGGCAGAATTTGTGATCCATTGGTTGTCAAATTTTCGTAAACGTCGGCTGCGGCAATTAAATAATTTGATTGTTGCCGACTATGAGCAAAGCGATGGCTTCGCCAACGCCAAGGGCGAACGCGGCAGTATTCCTCAAACGTCTTGTGACTGGAGCGGTAAAGTCTGCGATGCCTTCGGCAATGCTTTCTACTTTTATCTATGCTCATCAATATTTAGATGCGTTTGCCCTGGGATTGTGGGGGCTTTTAGTACCAAGAGGCCACGGGTGTTGGTCAAAAAATGAACGCGATCGCACTCCTTAGTCTAATGCGATTGCCTGATTACATACGTGATGAATGCTAAGTCTATGGTATCAGTTTTCGCTTCATCACTCGAAATCGGAAGCAGGTTTTTAGATTTTCATCCATCAAAAATAACAACTCTCGTATTATGCAACAACTCACACTCTTCTCTGAATCAGTCCCAGTTTTACCCATCACTTATTACCCCGATTTCTTAAGCCTTGAACAGGCAAACGAACTCTACCAACACTGTTTGAAACTGGAGTGGCAGCAAAATCAATTCAGTTTCGCGGCTAAAACAATGCCTGTCCCCCGCCTTGAATGTATTTACGGTGATACCGGATGTGATTATCTTTACTCAAAGTGCGTATTTTTAAAACCCCTGATTTGGACAGACAATCTGGCTAACTTGCGGGACAGAATCTACTGCTTTAACTGGCTATAAGTTCCGTATAGTCATCGGCAATCAATACCGCAGTGGACAAAATTCAATCGGCTGGCACTCTGATAATGAGCCATCGATGGGACTTAACCCAGCGATCGCTTCCATCAGTCTGGGGTCATGTCGAAAGTTTCAGATAAAACCCATCGGCGGCAGACCAACGGACTTCTGGCTCGAACACGGGAGCTTACTTGTGATGCACCCCGGTTGTCAATCGACACATCTGCATCAGGTTCCGAAGACCAACAAAGTCGTCAGCACCCGTATTAATCTCACATTTCGACCGCATACCGGAGGCACTAAATAACGCTGTAGCTGGCTATTGAGGATTTCATAGCCAGCATCAACTCACACAAAAAGTTTAATCGGCGGTATGGATGCAATGCCGCTCCATTTTCATGTGTCTATTTATGGAGGGGATATGGCTACAATTAGTTCAGAAAACCAGCATTTAACTGAATGGCTCAACAGTTGTGTTGACGAAGAAATCTTTCACCTAAATGTCAAATCGCTCTTCTTCACTTTTCCTTACGAGTATCTGCTCTACAGTCCCAAAATCTCCCGCCGCAACGATGGACGATTGCGCGATCGCGATTTAAAGAAGTACCAGCACATTGAATTAGGTGGGTGCGATTCGTTGATTAGTGAATCACGGTAATCAGTCCGTACATAACTAATCCAGCCCGTCAGCAGATTACTGACATTAAAGGCTGAACTCTCGGTTTGATGTAGGTGAAAGCCCTACCATTCAGACTCCGAATTGACTCCTTATCTGCCCACGATGACCCGGCTCGGTTCCGGGAGGTCGAAGCTGGGAACAGGGCGCGCAATCAGACAGCCGTTACGGGTTGACACTGGCGCTAACAGGGAGTTCCTACGATGAAAACAGAGCCTAGAAAAGTCACCTATTCAAAAGCAGGGCGTAACACAAAATCCCTGACTTCACTGGAATTCATTCCCGCCGTTCATCTACCTAGAAACGACAAGAGTCCAGGGAATCCAGTGGTCAAAGTGGCTACATCTAACGGAACAACGCCACATGCTACAACGGGGGGAACCCCCGCAACGTAGTGGCTCATCAATCTCTCCGAGGGAACGAATAAAAACGATTTGTGAGTCTCAGGGAAGTCGAACCCTGAGTAGGCTAGACGAGAAGCGGAACCCTCACAAGTCGGGTAGGACAGTCCGTAATTGGACTGAGGTGTTCAGAAAATACAAACCAGAGAAGAGAATGATTAGACACAGTGTAAAAACTAGTGAATCTTGGCAAGGGCTACCGTGGAAGAAATTCCGCAAGACTCTCTTTCGCCTTCAAAAGCGCGTATTTAAAGCGGTTCTTGTTGGCGACAAGCGGAAAGCTAGGTCACTTCAGAAGCTTATTCTAAAATCAACCTCGGCTCGATTTCTTGCAATAAGACAAGTATCTAAGCTTTATGCTGGTAAAAAGACGGCTGGTATTGATGGTAAAAAATCTCTCTCGTTCGAGGAACGCTTTGAACTAGAAACACTACTAGCCCAAGACAGCAGCAAGTGGAGACATCAAGGGTTAAGGGAAATACCAATACCAAAGAAGGATGGTACTACCCGGATGCTCAAAATATCAACCATAGCAGATAGGGCTTGGCAATGCCTTGCAAAATATGCACTTGAACCAGCACATGAAGCCACTTTCCACGCTAGGAGTTACGGGTTTAGAACTGGGCGCTCTGCCCATGATGCACAACAGTACATCTTTAACAACCTCAACTCCCGAGTCAACGGAATAGAGAAACGAGTTATTGAACTCGATATTGAGAAGTGCAACGACCTGATTAACCACTCAGCAATAATGGACGAACTCATCTCCCCCAAAGGCTTAAAACTCGGTATCTTCCGATGCCTCAAGGCAGGAGTTAACCCAGAATTCCCCGAACAAGGAACGCCTCAAGGGGGAGTAGTTAGCCCACTACTAGCCAACATCGCACTTAACGGGATTGAGAGTATCCACAGATATCACCTTGGATACAAAGAAGGGGGCAGGATTACACCTAAAACCTCGGCAGTGAAAATTGTCGAGCCATCAATCCGATACGCGGATGACATGGTTATTATACTTCGACCCGAAGATAACGCGATAGAGATACTTGAAAGAATCAGCGAGTTCCTCCGCAAACGCGGAATGAATGTAAGCCAAAAGAAAACCAAAGTTACCGCCGCGACAGATGGGTTTGATTTCCTCGGCTGGCACTTTATCCCCATTAGTGAAGAAGACCTAAAGCATCCCGGCGGCTTCTGGCACTGGGTTTGGCAGCACAATATCCCTGTCACGATTGTCGAAGGGGTCAAGAAAGCGGGAGCGTTACTAAGAGCTGGTTATGCAGCGATCGCAATTCCGGGAGTAAACGCTGGTTATCGCACACCCCATGATGAGTACGGTACTGCTATTGGTAAGCCAAATCTAATCCCTGACCTGAAACATTTCGCAACACAGGGTAGACAGGTTAACATCTGCTTTGACCAGGACAACAAACCTGAGACAATCCAGCGAGTCAGAACCGCTATCAGTCGCATGGGACGGCTGCTGGTAAATGAGGGTTGTTCGCTACGAGTGATTGATTTACCTTTTGGCCAAGAGAAGGGAGTCGATGATTTTATCGTTGCCAAAGGTCAGCCAGCATTTGACGCACTTTACAACACTGCCGTTGCACTGGAGTTGTGGGAGATTAAGCTGTTTACCTTGTTGACTTACCCGCCAGCGATCGCACTTAACCAAAGATTCCTCGGACAGCTTCTCGTCCCCGAAGGTGAAAAACTGATTATCCTCAAAGCTCCCAAAGGCACTGGTAAAACCGAATGGCTGGCAACGGAGGTAGCGAAAGCACATCACCTTGGGCAGAGGGTATTAATTATCACCCATTGTATCCAATTAGGTGAGGCATTGTGTAATC
Organism: Nostoc sp.; assembly: GCF_036917235.1. Classification (GTDB taxonomy): domain Bacteria; phylum Cyanobacteriota; class Cyanobacteriia; order Cyanobacteriales; family Nostocaceae; genus Nostoc. Next base: position 98,008 of record NZ_JBALDU010000022.1, on the reverse strand, counting down.
GATTTGGTGTTAACTATGTTACCGAAGTCCGCACAAATGAAACAGGCACATTATTAGGATACGGGGTCTGTGTAGACTCTTTGCATCAAGAAAGTCAAGCGCGATTCAACCCTAACGACTGGTCAAATGATGTCATTATTATTGATGAATGCGACCAAGTATTCTGGCATTTGCTCAACTCTGGTACGGAAGTGCAAAAGCGGCGTGTGTCCGTTCTCAAAAACCTCAAACAACTGGTACAGAATGTTTTGGGCAGCAGTCAGGGAAAGATTTATCTCTCAAGCGCCGATGTTTCCGACACAGATGTGAAGTATGTTTTATCACTCGTTGGTGAATATCGAGTTAATCCCTTCGTCATTGTCAACAATTATCGGGATAGTGCTGGAAACTGTTACAACTACTCTGGCAGTAACCCGAAGAATCTTATCGCTGCACTGGACAAGGCGATATCCATTGGTAGGCATCATCTATTGTGCTGTTCTGCTCAGAAAGCTCTTTCCAAATGGGGGCTACGGCTTAATTGTTTACTTTCACTAGCTATTAACATTTAATTTTTTGGTAGAAAATAAATTTTACTTCCACCAAGATTTTTGCCCCTCAACTGATAATTTAGCCGTAATTTATGCTCAAACCCCTATTCTTTCGTATACCTAATCTAGCGATCGCGCCATCGCTCAAAAGAGAAGATGGGCAATACTTTGGACAAGAATGGTGAGCGTCGAGGCGTGATGCTGGAGTTTGAGGATGCTTGCCAAGACTTATTTGCTCAACTGGTGACAGATGCGCCGCAATGGATTGAATGGATGGCGTGAGAAAGTTGGGCACAGAAAGCGATCGCTAAAAGGTCAGTTCCTCCCAAGCAAAAAGAACTAACTTTTATCCTAGTGTGGTAAAACTTACTAGAGAAGACGACTCTCTAAATTAGCCAAGTAAGCCTTGGGGTCTCTGCGAAATCGATACTGTTCAATTCTGGCAATGCGTGGTGTTTTTGCAATTGAGAGCGTAATTGGAGCCAAGTATAAATATCACGTTGTGCTAAATCAGATGCGGTAAAAGAATGAAGCTTAGTAGCGATTGCACAGGCTCTTTTTGACAGAACCACGAATAACGAGGGATGAGGGGGCAACCTTACGACCAGTACAACGACGTTGATGATGACGTAGCATACCAAAAGCATGTTCTAAGCCATTATTAGTTCTGGGAAAATCTTCAATTTCATAACAATGAAAAAGTCCAGACCAGTAGTTATGAGTGGTTTTTATAAAGTTATCGATCGCGGTATTAAGTGTGCCAGCTTTCTGCAATTGAGAGGGACATTCCTGTTAACAGTTGCTGATAACTTTGTTTAACTCCAGCAGCATCAAGAGCTATTTTATTGTTGAGAATGTTACTAGCTTTGTCAACTCACTCATATGCAACCCTAATCTCGTAAAGAGCGATCGCAACACTGCCCGGTAAAACCGTTTGCTGGCAGCAACATCAGCAACCTGTAGATGAACATGGTCAATCAGGCGACCTTGATGGAATTCCATAGTGTTATCTTGCCTCTAAAAATGAGTCATTCTCTGGTCAACCATTGTTCTGGTTGAGTTGCTGCTCAAGCTGCTCATCCCAGAAGGCGGCTTCTATTTTGTGTCCATCTAAATCGCGCACAAAGCAGCCGTAATACGGCTCACTATAGTCGGGTCTGCCACCGGGGGCACCATCGTCTTTGCCTCCTGCCGCTAATGCTGCCTCATAGAAGGCGTGGACTGCTTCTTTTGTAGGAGCAATAAAACCAATGTGAGTTCCATTGCCAACCGTTGCAGGTTGCCCGTCGAAGGGAGTTCCCACCCAAAATTCGGGATACTGTTTGCCATAGGCGATCGCCCCCGGATGCTCCATAAATCGCTTACAGCCCAATGTTGGCAACACAGCATCATAGAAGGCGATCGCTCGTTCAAAATCATTAGTACCAATCGAAACATGCGAGAGAATGCTGGGATTGTTATCCATGTCGGAATCCTCTATCAGTTGAGGTGGATGTGAATGTGCCAGAGAGCCGATCGGTGATTTGCTGCACCCTAACACAACTTGATGAAACGATTGGATTATAACAGTACTAAAGTACTAAGCCGACTTGTCTTCTTTTGCCTTTTGTTAAGTTACAAGTTCACCCTGTTAGAAGATTTTTCATCTAAACCTCCATTCCTCCCGCCACCAAATCTGTACTCAGATTGGTGGCGGGAGGAATGGAGGGTTAATTGTGAAACGTCCCTTGAGTGTTTTCGTGCGTTAGCTAAAACTTTGATGGGGACAGTTGAACAATTAACAAATACTTTGTCAGCCACTAGCTTGTGCATTGTGTTTTCTGATATGATTGGATGAGTTTTGATACTAGTACAATGCAAACAATATCGGTAAAATGCAAGATTCAAGTCCCTGTGGAGTTGCGCTCTGAAATAGACCGCACTTTGCAGGGATTTGCTGATGCTTGCAATCAGATATTGGAGGTTGCAAAGCGTGAAAAATGCTGGAATACGACCAAGCTTCACCACTTGGTTTACAAGCCAGTACGCGCATCTACAGGTATTAAGGCAAACCATGTCTGCCAAGCTATTCGCCACGTGATTGGTAACGCTAAAGCAGTTAAGCAAATTCACAAGTTCAGACCAACATCCATTAACTTGGATGCTCGGACTTTTCAGTACTTGGAAGAACTGCAAACCGTGGGCGTTACTTTGATGTGTGGTCGGGTTAAGTTCAAGTTGAGTGTTGGTAACTATCAGTTGGCGTTGCTGAAAGGGCAAGCACCAACAGCAGCAACGTTGAACAAAACCAAACATGGCGACTACTACATCAATATCTGTGTTGACTTGCCCACCAATCCCACAGGTAAAACACCCAAGGTTATTGGGGTCGATCTGGGCAGGCGCGATATAGCCACCACTTCCAGTGCTGATTCTTGGAGTGGTAAGCAGATTCAAAACACTCGTGACCGATACAGTAAAGTCAGATCCAATGTTCAAAGCAAACGCACGCGCAGTTCTAGGAAATTGTTGCGAAGGCTCTCTGGCAGAGAACAAAGGTTCCAAAAGTGGTTGAATCACAATATCTCGAAACAGTTGGTTCAAGATGCCAAACAAAGTAATTCTGCTTTGGCTTTTGAAGACTTGACCAATATCAGACAATCGCTCAACCAGCAACCTAGAAGCAAGACTGAACGCCGTAGAACCAATAGTTGGGCATTCTACCAATTGCGGATGTTTGTTGATTACAAGGCAAATATCGCTGGTGTTCCGGTTGTTTTTGTTCCGCCTGCCTACACGAGTCAAACTTGTTCGCGGTGTTACCATGTACACCCCGTTAAAGGTAAATCTTATCGTTCTAACAAGTCTTTCAAGTGTGGGCATTGTGGTTTTGAGCATGACGCTGATATTAACGCAGCGCTAAACATTGCAGCCTTGGGGGTTTCCGTAAACAACCCTGAAGTTCCGGGGATTGCTTGCTTGTTGGAAAGCCAGTCCGTTGCGGAGGTTCCCTCCGTTGAAGGAACTGGCGTAGGACAACTTAGTTTGTTTCCGACTGGTGGCGAAATCTGGGACAAAGCCTACTCCGCATTTGGTACTCCTTTCTCGGTGTAGGTAGTTTACTTCTTTTCAACGGCATCATGGATGCCTGGCGCTTTAAACTGTTGTAAACCCTTAGCCGGACTGAATGTTAGGTTGAACTTCGCACAGCCGACGTTCCAGAAAACGACGCTCACTGTCATTTGTCACTAATTCTAGTGCCCGTGTATAGCTCTGGGTCGCTTCCTCTAATGCTCCAACACGCCGGAATAAATCTGCACGGGTGGCATGAAAGAGATGATAGCTGTCCAGTTCTGGAGCAAGGCTATCAATCAGTCCAAATGCGGCTTGAGGACTGTCTGCCATTGCGATCGCCACTGCTCGGTTCAAGGCCACAATGGGTGAGGGCTGCAAGCCCTCCAACACCTCATAGAGCCGCACGATCTGCGCCCAGTCTGTTTCTTCGGCGCGGGTTGCCTGACAATGGAGGGCGGCGATCGCCGCTTGCAGGGCATACACTCCGGTTCCAAAGAGCAACGCTTCCTCTACCAGAGGTAACGCCTCAGCAATCTGTAGATGGTTCCAACGACTGCGATCCTGATCTTCTAGCAAAATCAAATCGCCTGCCTCATCTAGACGCGCATTGCGCCGCGAATCGTGCAATAACATCAGCGCCACCAGTGCTGTGACTTCAGATGGGGGTTGCGGTGCCAGCAATTGCCGCACCAGTTGCCCCAAGCGAATCGCTTTGATGCAGAGGTCAGCCCGCACGATCGCATCTCCTTTGGTTGCGGCATAGCCTTCGTTGAAGATGAGATAGATGACTTTCAGGACTGCCTCTATCCGGGGAGCGAGATCGGTTGTCTCAGGTACTTTGTAAGGAATGCCTGCGTCTCGAATTTTGCGTTTAGCACGAACTAAGCGCTGTGCCATTGTTGCAGTCGGTATAAGAAAGGCGCGGGCAATTTCGTCGGTTTCCAGTCCACCCAACATTCGCAGGGTCAACGCTACTTGAGTTTCCGTTGCCAGTGCCGGGTGACAGCAGGTAAAGATTAATCGCAGGCGATCGTCTCCAATTTCATCACTGTCATAGGTTGGTTCTTCAGTGGATGGAATTAAGCCAGATGCCGCATACCACTCCAGTTTTTCGGTCAGTTTCGTGCGTCGTCGGAGGCGATCGATCGCCTTGTACCGGGCAGTTCGGATAATCCAGGCACGGGGACGATCGGGAATACCGTCGCTTTCCCACTGATTCACTGCCGCTGTAAATGCTGCCTGTGCAGCTTCTTCAGCTACATCAAAATCTCCGACCAGCCGAATCAGAATAGCGACAATGCGCCCCCATTCAGTTCGATAGAGGGCAGTAATTGCTTGAGCCACATCTGTTTTTGGGATTGAAGCCATACCTTTGACAAAAAGACATAAAGAATTTTGGGCAAGGTGTCGATTTGAGCAATTGCCGTTCGACTGACTGATAAAGGGAGATAAGTTCAATTGTACTAGACAAAATTTTTGCACTCAGGTGTCGATTTGGACAATTCCCGTTCGACTTAATCACAAAGGAGGCAACCGAATGAAATATTTGCTGCTGATTTATATGGACGAAAACGCCATGAGCGATACTGAGCGGGAGCATTGCTATGGGGAATCTGCCCAACTCGCCCAGGACTTGCATACTCAAGGACAATTTCTGGCGACGGCTCCACTCCATCCTGTTGCAACCGCAACCAGTGTCCAAGTCCGTGATGGCAAATCACTTGTGACCGATGGACCATTTGCCGAAACCCGCGAACAATTGGGTGGATTCTTCCTCGTTAATGCTCAGGATTTGGATGAAGCCATTGCGATCGCCACCCGCATCCCAGGTGCAAAAGTCGGCACCGTCGAAATCCGTCCTGTCATCGAAGTTGCGGGACTACCAGCACAGCTCTGACCGTCCTTAACCGCTTGAACTCAAGGAGAACCCTCATGCAAAACAATTCCAAAATCACTCCCTGTTTATGGTTTGACGATCAAGCCGAAGCCGCCGCTCAGTTTTATACGTCGATTTTTCGCAATTCCAAAATTGTCCACGTCAGTCGATATGGAGACGCTGGACAGGAAATTCACGGAAAACCAGCCGGAGCCGTCATGACTGTCAGCTTTGAACTTGATGGTCAGCCGTTCACAGCACTCAACGGTGGTCCGACCTTCAAATTTAACGAGGCGATTTCCTTCCAAATCTTTTGCGATACCCAGGCGGACGTGGACGATTACTGGCAAAAATTGTCTGCCGGTGGGGATGAAACCGCACAGCAATGCGGCTGGCTCAAAGACAAATACGGCGTCTCCTGGCAAATTATTCCTCGCATTCTGATTGAGTTACTCAACTGCCCCGACGCGGCAACCTCTCAAAAAGTGACCACTACCATGCTGCAAATGAAGAAGATCGAGATTGATGAACTCAAGCGTGTCGCTGCTGATTAGCGGTTCCTTCGGAGTTGCGCAAAGCGCAACTCAGCACACCCAACCCCTCGCAATCTAACTCAAAACCATTCAACAGGAGATTTCACAATGAAAGTCATGGTCTTTGTCAAAGCAACCCAAGACTCCGAAACTGGGGTCATGCCGAGCGAACAGCTTTTAACTGAAATGGGGCAGTACAACGAAGAATTAGCCAGGGCAGGTATCTTGCTCGCCGCTGAGGGGTTTCATCCTAGCTCAAAAGGGGTGCGAGTTCACTTTTCAGGAACCGATCGCACCGTCACCCAGGGACCTTTCACTCCAGCGCCGGAGCTAGTGGCAGGGTACTGGCTGTGGCAGGTGAACTCAATGGAAGAGGCAGTTGCTTGGGTAAAGCGCTGCCCTAACCCTATGCCAGGAGACTCCGAGATTGAGATTCGTCCCGTATTCGAGGCAGAGGATTTTGGTGAAGTCCTGACACCCGCCTTAAGGGAGCAGGAAGACCGCATTCGCGCTCAGGTTGAAACGCAGCAGCAAGAGTAACGTCATCAGCAACCGCGCAAATGATGTTCATGTGCGAACGATCCGCTCATCAAAACGCAGAATCGATTACAAAAGGAGAAATCAATGAAACTCAATTCTTACCTGATGTTCAACGGCAACTGTGAGGCAGCGTTCAAGTTCTATGAACAATGTCTGGGTGGCAAGATGACTATGATGATGACACACAAAGAAGCACCTTCTACAGAAAATGTCTCACCGGAATGGCAGGACAAAATCATGCACGCTTGCCTTGAACTAGATGATCGCCTCCTGATGGGATCTGACTGCCCACCAGGATACTTTGAAACTCCGCAAGGTTTCTACGTACAAATTAGCGTTCCTGAAATCGCTGAGGCAGAACGGCTTTTTCACGCTCTTGCAGAAAACGGCAAGGTGAAGATGGCGATCGCGCAAACGTTCTGGTCATCGCGGTGAAGGCATGTTGACCGATCAGTTTGGGACACCGTGGATGATCAACTGCGAACAAACCATCTAAGCCTATACCAACATCTGTCATTCGGACGAATGGCACTAAGAAAAGCTGAAACCTATTCAGGGCAGGGTGTAGGGTGTAGTTTTAAGATATTTAAATTTTACTTGTCTCAAGGAGTTTAACAGGGAGCAACGCGATTTGGTGAGATCGGCCAAAAAAGGTGCGATCGCTAAAAACTAGTTTCAGTATAAATTTTATTTAAAGTACACTAAATTACGTATTAATACTGTCTAAAATTGACTTAATATTTTAGTATCTGAAGATAATTCGTTTTTTTGGGGACAAAAAAAGGTAGGATTCCCTTTGAAGTAAAGGTTTTGATATCTGACATCAAAACAAAAACAGGGAATGCCTACGATGAAAAATAGTATATATTCTACTTTTAATTTAAGCAAATCATTAGAACAGTTTCAAGAAAAAGTTACGAAACTTTTAGAATTAACAAATATCTCAGAGTTTGATGTACAAGTTTTCAAATCCCGTGAGGAGAAAATTAGGGAATCGGCATTAGTTTTAGCAGGAGAATGCATTGCCTTGTTGCTTAATGATTTGTCGAACTCTCAAGAGTTTCTAGATAAAGCAATGCAACAGACACAGGGATGGTGGCATGAAAAAACACAAAAGCATGGTTATAAAAAACGACAAATATTAACAATTGGAAATGTCGAAGTAACTTTAAAATTACCGTATGTGGTTGAACGTCAAAACCAACCAAATAAAAATCAAAATATTAAGCAAGAAGGATTTTGCCCATTCTTAAGATGGTTAGGAATGACCGAGGGTGTAACCCCTTATGTTTTATCAATGGTTGTTCAATATGGTGCAATTTCTGGTTCGTTTGAAGCTGCACACACAACACTAATTGATTGGGGTATAAAGATTAGTTTAAAACGAATAGAACGGCTAACATATTATTTTGGTCAGTTGGGAATAGGTTTACGTAATCACAAGCTAAATGACTTAAAATCTGGTAATTTATCCACCTTAAATATTCTTAAAGACCAACGTGTTGTAATCGCTGTAGACGGTGGTCGTACCCGTATACGGATACCGAAAAAAGAAAAGCGTAAGGTTAAAACAAATCGTTATGGCTTTGCAGGTGAATAGATGGAGCCAAAATTACTAACAATTTATGTAGTAAATGAACAAGGTCAAAAAATTAGGACATCAGTAATTCTTATTACTAATGAGGGGACGTATTCAGGTTATCAAGGGTTCATCCAGATTTTAGAAATGTATTTATTAAATTTGGGTATAAGCCAAGCAAAACAAGTTTTATTAATTGGGGATGGTGCAGAGTGGATCTGGATACATATCCCTCCTTTATTAAAGAAACTACAATGTCCCGACCAAACTTATCAGTTATTAAATTTTTATCACGCAGCATCACATTTACAAGACTTTGCCGATGCTGCTTTTAGTACAAATAATGAGCGTCAACAATGGTTTAAAAAGGCTCATAAAATTTTAAAAAAAGGTCAAGCACTGGATTTAATGAGAAATATGAGTGAGTTTATATTATCAGCTACTGGAGAACGCTGTAAAATTTTAGTGCGAGAACGAAACTACATTTTAAAAGCTCATCGATGACGGCTTTTAAAATATAATGAAGTTGTGTCTCAAAAGCTCCCTCTTGGTAGTGGTGCAGTTGAAAGTTTAATTCGTCAAGTCGTTAATTTACGCATGAAAGGAAACGGTAAATTTTGGTTAAAAACTAATGCTGAAATTATGTTACATCTTCGATGCCAATGGATAGCTGGAAACTGGGATAATTTCTGTGATTCTATCTTTAATTCGTTCATCAAGCCTATATCTGCTTGATAAATTTTATACCTTAATTTTGGTTTTAATTAATCAACTGCTATAATTAAGACTAAGTAATTAAAATTGGTTGCTTTACTTCTTTTTTTAAAAATTGTTAAATAGCTTGCTAGTAATCTTTTTGAGTAACCGATTTTTGATATTCAGCAAAGAGTGTTTCGTATTGCTTATCAAAAATCAAATTGGCTGACTCAGAAGAATCTTTTGCTTGCTGCTGTCTATTTTTTTCGAGCCATAGGTCGGACATTTTCTTGAAATCTTCGTAGCTAAAATTTTCTTCACTCATAGTCAAAAAGTTCATTCGTCCTCTTCATCCTCTTCATCTTCCTCCTCCTCATAATCTGCATAATCAGCATAGTCTTGACCATGTTCTTCGTACCAGAGGCGTTCTTCTTCAATAGCCGCCTCTCGCTGTATTCTTTTTATTTCTGCAATTTCCGCCTCTATTGCTTCTTGCTCTAACTTTGCCTTCTCAAACTTTTCTCGCTCCAGCCTTTCTCGCTCTTGGGTTTCTTGGTCTACCCTCTCCTTCTCAATTCTGATTAATCGCTGCTCGATTCGCCAACAGTAGAAATCCAAAGCTTTGCCTGTCGCGGCTCCGGTGACTGCACCACCCACTAGAAAAATGAGTCCAGTTTTCCAGCCTCGGATTGGGCCACCACTCCACTCCAAACTTTTCTGATTGAACCACACCAGCAAAGAATAGACAGAAATTCCAACTATAGTATTGATAAGAGCGAAAATTCTGGGTGTTATCTCAGTCTGTCGCAGTATTAGCCACTGTCCTAGCCAGAGTATTGCACCAAAAATGACAGAGGCGATTGCCTCCGGCACGCGAGTACGCGATCGCACTCATAACCAAATGATCTGGATATCTGAACGGATCTAGTGTCATATTAATGATCAGTGGCACAAATATCAGCGCACAGAGCAAAAACCCGATTAATAAGCCAGCAACACTTATCAGGCTCCAGTAGCGACCAAGATAACCAAGGCGGAGTTCCAATATCCACTCCTGCACTGGAAGCATTGTGATATAAAATGCCATTGCTGCACTGACGTAATCGAGCATTAGCAGAAGTTTTACGCGTGTGTTGCTTTGTATTCTACACAAGTTTCTGTGCAATGCCTTGAGTGCCCAGGCTTAGGCACTCGCGTTGCGAGGAATAGAGTGAAAATTCTTGAACTGATAATCCAAATGAATCCAAAACAATTAGAAGACTCCATTTTGGAAGCTGTCTCTAACGCGATTACAAGAGTTTGGACAATTGAAGAAAAAGAGTTTATTCAGAACGATTCAGAGCTACAAAATCAACTTGACCAATGGCTAAATAATTCCTTGAGTGATACTTGTTGGCATCCAGAAAACTATAGAATAGTCCGAGACTTAAGCGCCCCTTCAAGCTTCAGTCAACCCATGAATTTCTTTGAAGATATTCCTTTTTAAAACTTCTTGTATTCAGATCGTACTTAATTACGAGGCTGTTAGCGCTTCGCGTGACTTTTGTGAACATTAAAAATTTCGGAAAAATACAATGGATATTCAATCTACACTCACCCAAGCTATTGAAGTTATTGTTATGAGCTTTGTTGCTCTGATGATTTTCGATTTTATCGATGGGCTTTACGTTGTGCCAGTGCCAAAATATTAGTACAATGACTGATAAAGAGTTAGCAAGCTTGTTCAATACAAGTAGTGAGATTACAGGAATCTCTGACTTAGGTAATGCTGAGAATACCTTAATCAACTTATTAGATAATCAACATCTAGAACGTAATGAACAAAAACCAAAATTACCAAATAATTCTAATCATAAAATCTTAAATAATCCGAAACCTCAGATAAATGAAATATCAGTTAATACTCCAGAAATAACTGATGTTTCTCCTCTTGAACAATGTGTTATTGCATCTGATGATTGGAAGCCTGATTTAACTGGCTGGGAGGTAAGCATTGGTCTACCAAAATAAGGAAATTTTTGAGGACACAAGCTTAACATCTCTATTAAAAATGACTTTACCTGAAAAATTTCAAATTATTAATAACATTTACGTTCTTTACCCTCGGCTTCAGGAAATCTTAGAAGCTATAGAGTATTGCCATCATTTCTCTTCAGGTAAGGCTGAACCAGAATGTATGTTTCTTAGTGGTAATACAGGAGTTGGAAAAACTACAATCTATAAAGCTTACGCTAATAAATATCCAAAGCTTGTTACAAGAAGTGGTACATTTGTTCCTATTTTAGCTGTTACCATTCCTTCCCCAGCGACTGTTAAGACAGTAGTAACGAAATTGTTATGGAAACTTGGCGACCCCGCTTATGACAAAGGTACAATTGGTAATCAAACAATTCGTTTAATTGGTCTACTCAAAGATTGTCAAGTTGAATTAATTATTTTAGACGAATTCCAACACTTTATTGACCGGGATTCAGAGCGAGTTCTCAAAACAGTTTCGGATTGGTTGAAGACTTTAATTTTAGATACAAACTTGCCAATTATTTTAATTGGTTTGCCTGAAGCTGAAGAAGTTCTTAAACTTAAATCTCATTCTCAACTCAGTCGCCGCTTTGCCAACCGTCATTATCTCTCGTCTTTTGAATGGCAGGCAGATGGTGGTGCAGAATTTCGGACTTTTTTACATTTATTAGAGTCAAAGCTTCCTCTAGCTCAAGCTTCAAATTTATCCGAAGTATATACAGCAAGAAGACTTTACTACGCTTCAGATGGAGTCGTTGCTCATATAATGAAGCTAGTTCGGTATGGAGCTTATTTAGCTCTTAACCAAAATCAAGAAAAACTTGACTTAAATATTTTAGCAACGGCTTTTGAAAAATCTGTTCGAGCCGATAAACCTGACAAAAATAATCCTTTCATCACTGATAAATTTGAAATTGAGACAGTTCATTCTCCAACTATAGACTTAGAAGTTGGCGCAACTAATAAACGGCTTAAGTCTAAATCTAAACTTTTAAAAGCTACTCAAATATTAAGGAACTCTTGAACAAAATATACTCTCATCAAGTGCTTTTACGAACTCCAACTCCCTATGAAGATGAAAGTTTAGCTGGTTATCTAATTCGGCTAAGTGAAAGTAATTATTATTATTCTTCTAATTGGATTTTGCAGCTAGCTGGCTTACATATCAATCGAGGAATTCTTATTGTCAAAAATCCCTATAAACCTTCCCAACTTAGTCAACTTATTTAAATGACCGATGAGCAGCTAATACTAATGGCTTCTCTCACTTATCAATTGCTTTCTGAGATTACTTCCCAGCAATACACCCTTTATAAATTTGCTATAAAACTGTGTCCTTATTGTTTGACCGAATCTGCTTATTGTCGCAAAATTTGGGATTGGGATCTAGTAAAAGCTTGTTACTTACATCAGTGTGTACTGATTAAAAAATGTCCTAATTGTCACAAAGGTATTCAGTGGTCTAGACCCGCAGTCACAAGATGTCGATGTGGTTTCGATTTTCGTTCTGGGCAAGTTGAAATAGCCACCTCTGAGCAAGTTAATTTGTCTGCATACTTATCCTCATTGCAGAAAAGCCTTGCTACTGTGCAAGTAAGTCAGCATCAACAGAAACTACAAGATGCCTCAAATGATAGTTTTGCCTGATGTATTGAAGTTGTGATTCGGAAATTTCACTTTATCTGCGAATTTACTATTTGGCTCAAACCCTTACTCCACATTCAATTTCACTTTATGTGCGAATATAGTCGCCCCAAACCCTTGTAACTGCGTTGTCCAAATTTCATCTTATGTGCAAACCCACACTTTATGTGCGAATATAGTCGCCCCAAACCCTTGTAACTGCGTTGTCCAAATTTCATCTTATGTGCAAACCCACATAGGGGCGAGTGCTGGTGGAAGGTTTTCAGGAAATTGAGCGGGGGTGTAGTGTCTCTGCAAAGGGGACACAACTTCAACCCAATTTGGCGGATAGCTGGTTTCGTCATGGGCGGGTATTGGCGCTGGCGGGGAAACACCAGGAAGCCGTGGAGGCCTTGTCACGAGGATGCCAGTTGTTGCCGGAAGCAGGGAGTTATCTGCCATCTGTATCTGCAGCGGTGTGGCTGGGGGAGAGTTATCGGGTGCTGGGGAATGATGCGGCGAGTCGGCAGTGGTGGCAAGAGGCTTGTCAGTTAACAAAGGAATTAATGGAGTTAGATCCAGCTATGGCTTGTTACTGGCAAGGGAGAGCCTTGGAGGGGTTAGAGGATGTGAGCGGTGCGATCGAGGCTTATCGAAGTGCTTTGAGTCAGCAGTTGCTCTATCCTGCTCGTCGTGAGGTTGAAGATGCTTTAAAACGGTTATCACCTAAGGCGCAAAAGGATTCTGGTTCTTGATGCTGCTTTTATGGGGAGCGAGTTAGAAACAAAAGACTCTTACTCGAAAAATTCAGAAATCTAACTCTGGAATCGTCTTAAAGGTATAGATCGGAAACAGTGGTTCTAGTCAATCTTACTTACAACAGAGGATGATTCAATATGAGCAACTCGCCATCAGGAAGACTTTGGGCTATCCAAGAAAATGGGGTTTGGGCACGTTGGGCAGCAGAGTATAGTCGGTGGGATATCTTCAGTGAAAATGTCTCGGAAATAGCTGCTGACCCCTCCACACCGAGTGCTTGTTACTTCATCAATTCAGATGGCAGTGTCCACTGGCGCGATGTCGATGGTAATGTCAACGAGGGCTTTCCTGGCATAGCTGCCAAGGCAATCAGTGTCGGAGAAAATAACCGACTTTGGGCTATCCAAGAAAATGGGGTTTGGGCACGTTGGGCAGCAGAGTATAGTCGGTGGGATATCTTCAGTGAAAATGTCTCGGAAATAGTTGCTGACCCCTCCACGCCGAGTGCTTGTTACTTCATCAATTCAGATGGCAGTGTCCACTGGCGCGATGTCGATGGTAATGTCAACGAGGGGGGCTTTGCAAAGTACGCTCTTACCAACGAGGGCTTTCCTGGCATTGCTGCTAAGGCAATCAGTGTCGGAGGAAATAACCGACTTTGGGCTATCCAAGAAAATGGCGTTTGGGCACGTTGGGCAGCAGAGTATAGTCGGTGGGATATCTTCAGTGAAAATGTCTCGGAAATAGCTGCTGATCCCTCTACGCCGAGTGCTTCTTACTTCATTAATCCAGATGGCAGTGTCCACTGGCGTGATGTTGATGGTAATGTCAACAAAAACTTTCCCGGCATAACTGCCAAGGCAATTAGTGTAGGTAAGTAATAAACATCAGTCAGGGAGACAAACAGATGCTCTCTGACCGATGTATCTCGTTCAATCTCTCTAGCAATTCGTTGACAATTTATTTAGCTAGGAGATGGCTTGATTAATAGAAATGCAAATGGCGATTGTTGAGCAGGAATTTAAAGATAATTACACCCTCATCACCTGTTCTAAAAGATATTCAATGTAGCTGTATGTCGCCTGAAAACAGTTACTTTTATCTCGAATTTACGGAAGGATAAAAATGGCAGATATAAATGTTGAAGCGCTGAAAAACTTTGCAAATAGTAAGGCAGAAAAAAAGCTGGCAGTGGCTGATAAAGATTTGGTTCAAGCAATCCAGAATCTGCTAAAAATTAGTAAATACTATACCGGAGAAGTGGACGGTATTGTAGGGAATGGAACATTAGATGGGGTGCATCCCAGTTTTTACTTTGCGATCAGAGAATAACTTGTCATTGCGAACGCGAACAGCGTCTCGTAGAGAGGAGGGACGACGAACGCAAGTGCGTGTCGCAGACAAGCAATCCCCCAATCTCCTACTAAGCACCAGTTGATGGGATTGCCACGCTCCACTTCGTTGCGCTCGCAATGACAGGCAAAAAAGTGGGATGCTCCCCATTAGATGCTTTCACCAAATACAAAAAAGAACATTGGCTAGAGCATCCTGATACACTCGGATCAACCACTGCATCATCGCTGCTTGAGATTTTAGAAAAGCATCAGGGAAGTACTGATCAACCGCAATTAAGCAGTGGGTCACAAAGTAGTAAGACAGGGCCATCAATGAAGTTGCCATCAGGAAAAATTGTCTATTCTGACGAGCGCATTATTGACACAATCCCTTCTAGGTATCAAGCTGAGATGTTTGTAATTTTCGGCAATATGGTTTAAAAACCTTACCTCATATGAGCTTTAAAATTTGCTACATCAAAGTCAAAAAATCCGTTATTTACAACGAAAATTAAAGCCTTTTCAGGTCATACTGTAAATGTTTTTAAGTTATTTGTGAATACACTATCAAAGTAGTCATCATGGAAAGTTCAAAAGATTTAGCCAAAACAGCAAGTTCTAAATTAAATACATCGTTTTTTAAAAAGATACTGTTTATATTCATTGTACACAACCTTTAAAGCCCTTGACTACTTTTCAAAAGTTTATTCAAATTCTTCAACATAAGAGGGGTTTTGAATATTCAGAAACAACCCATGTTTTTGTGTCTTACAATAATCTTATTATTGATCGCTCAGGAGTTTACATAATTATTACAGAGCAAGATTTTTTGGTTTTTTCAGAAGAATTACAAGGGATATGAAATACATTCTTATGGTATACAAACGGAGATAATTCGTGATCGTTTTGATAGTCTTTTTAAACACATTAGTAAAATAGATTATAAAAATCTATGGTGTGAAAACTTTGTAGGTGAAACGATTCTTAAAGATAAAGTTGAATACCAACCTAATAATACTATGTATGGTATGGGGAAAGAATCGATAAATAATCTGGTGGAGTCTATGTTGAAAACACCAATAAATGATAAGGAAATAACTGACTTTGCATTAAAAGAGGTTCAGTTTTTCAATGTTGAAGAAGAATCTAAAAAAACATTAAAAAATCCGACTTTTTGCTCATTAATAGCTAAAAGTATATTTCCAGAAGTATCTAATGACATTCCTTGGAGATATCCGGCACTGACTCGTTACTTCTTGCACGAGTGTTATAAACAAAAAATCTTTGACATGAGTTATATAAAAACAACAATTAAGTAAAAAACGGCAACCCCAAACCCCAGAGTATGCGGATTTGGTATTAATGGTAGTTCAGATTAGTCTTTCAAGACGATCGCCTGCAAGTTCCCAAAAAGGAAAAATCCCGCCCCATACTCCCCTAACTCAACCCTCGACATTCCACTCCTAAACCATTTTCACCAAGGGCGAGCGTATTCCCTAATGCGACTCGCCATCTCACCCTAAAGGAGCATATCAAGATGAGTACAAGGCAAATTAATGCAGAAGAGACATCTCCGAAAATACTCAAAGCCTTTGTGTGGCTAGGCTATAGTCCGTAAATGCAATCATGCTAAAATAGCTAGTCTGTACGATAAAATCAGACTTTGAGATATTTGCTGTTAATAATTAAGCAAAAATATTTAGTTATATGCGGTAATTTAAACCTGATGATATAGGCGATATTTTTAATGGTAATATTAGCGCTTTAATTCGTAATACTTCAGTATGTCACTCATCTTTTTATGTCAAAAACTTATTATAATGTTCTTCTACCAGAGAATATTACTATTTTGGAGATGTCTCATTTATAGAAGAACAGCGTCAATTGGATGCAGACCGTCGCCATTGGGAAAAACGCCTTCAAGCGATCGCAACCGAACTAATTTCAGAACCAGACCGCATTGAAGCTGCTTACAAAGTGAAAGCAGTGCGGGTTGAGCCAGTCGGCGTAATTTATTTATGGCCGATTTCCGGCTAGAGGGAGTGTAAACAATGGCAAACGATCCAGAAATCCGGTTACATAAAGAATGGTTAGGCTTTCTCCAGCCTGTGGGGTTGGTGGTGTCTCTCCCGGCATTGTCAGCAACCCAAGCTGTGGTTAACCGCAATGTGGTGGAACTGCAACAAACACTCACTACAGTTGCCAGACGCGAACCTCTGCCCGGTGATAGCAAGGAAACCTTTGGAATTGACGACTTTCCTGCTTTTACTATCAATGTTTTAGGTTGGCAACCAGAAGATTTAGTTGTCAGTCCAGAGTCATTAGCGATCGCACTCCCAGATTACAACGAAGTCTTGACACCCACTTATGCAGTACCCGAACCCAATGGCGGCTGGATGATGCTGGTACACGTGCTGAATCCTGGTACTGAACTCGACAATGCAGGTGCGGAGGATAGTAAATCTACTGGTTGGCACGCCAGCCCCCAGTCTAAGTTTGAGCGCCTTTTAAAAGAAACAAAAGTTTACACCGGGCTATTGTGCAACGGTACAGAATTGCGTTTGGTTTATGCACCACTTGGTGAGTCATCGGGACATCTCACCTTTCCTGTACAGGCAATGTGTGAGGTATCTGGGCGGCTGATTTTGGGTGCAATGGAGATGTTACTCTCGGCTGACCGACTGTTTAATGTCCCTAGCGATCGCCGTTTGTCTGCAATCCTGGATAAAAAGCCGGAAATATCAAAACGATGTCTCTATCAAGCTAGCAGAACAGGTACTAGAGGCATTATGGGATTTACTGCGTGGCTTCCAAGCAGCAGAGCAAGCCACCAATAGCCAGTTGTTGAGTGATATTTATTCTACTTTACCCCAGCATATTTACGGTGGATTGATTACTATTCTGCTGCGGTTGGTGTTCTTGCTTTACGCTGAAGACCGGGGACTGATGTATCAAGATGCAGTTTATACACGCTATTACTCTGTTAGTGGTCTTTACGAGCGCTTGAGAGAAGATGCAGGTAATTACCCGGATACAATAGACCTCTTGCAAAAGTCACTTAGGAAGATTTGATTTTGGGGAGACAAAGCTCATAATTGTAGAGAGCAGCAATCAGATTAAACCTTAAACTAAATCTTTTTCGGCGATTTCTATAAGTAAGGGACAAAATTTTAAATACCTTTAACTTCCGATTTACATGCTCACCTAGAACTCTAATTCTGGCTAATTCTTGATTACTCTTTTTATCCTCACAACTTAATTTACCCCCTCTAGGTTTTTTCTTGGGAATCCGACTATTATTATGCAGTTTTTGAATACCTTGATAACCTTTATCGCCCAAGCACTCTATATCTTCTCTCAACCTAACTCGACTATTTTTAAATATCCGAAAATCATGCTCTCTACCCAAGACAAGAGCGGTGCAGATGATTTTACCATTTGCTTGGTCTACTACTACTTGTGACTTAAGTGTATGCTATTTCTTTTTTCCACTGTAAAACTTTTTTTGTTTTTTTTAGGACGTTCAATTGGGCTTTCTGTAACATCAACCACTACTACTTCTAACTGATAATTAGAACTAGCCAATTTTTTCTTCCCTGGAAGTGTAAACGCCCTAGATTTAGCCAGTGTATCTTCTATTTTTCGGATAATTCGGTAAGCTGTAGACTCGTTGACTCCCCAAGATTGACCTATATGGAAGTAGGTACGGTACTCTCTCCAGTATTCCAATGTCATCAACAATTGGTCTTCCAAGGTGAGTTTACAAGGCCCGTCCTGTTTTCTGTTTTGATTGACTGGGCGATCGCACTACCTCTAGCATCTGGTTAAAAGTCTCTGGGCGTATACCACACAAGCGTTTAAAGTCTTCTGGCTTTAAGCTTTTTACTTGTTCGTAAGTCATCAATGCTACCCAACTCTAACCTAGTTGTCCCACGTATTTGGGACTTTTGCAAGAGGTCTATTGGATTGAGGGTGGCAAGGAAGAACCTTCGCCTGTTATAGATGCTAACTTCCAGCCTACGCGCTTAGGTACTTTACGTTCCCGCAATAGCGCTGCATACAAAGGGATCAATGTCTTAGTTCAGCGTGAAGGCGCTCAGGACTTCTTCTGGAAAGTTGCTATACGAGATTTGGATGAAACCGATTGGGAGGAGCGCAAACTCGATATTCATCACATTTTCCCCAGGAATTGGTGTGATAAGAACGATATTCCCCCATCTCGCTATAACTCTATCCTCAACAAAACCCCAATATCTTTTAAAGCAAATCGCATGATTGGTGGGAAAGCTCCAAGTGAATATCTGGTTCAGCTTCAAAAGCATGACAGTGTTCAGCTAGACGATGCAGGTATGAATGCAATTCTGGCAACTCACCAAATCGATGCAATAAAACTTCGACAAGACGACTTTGAGGGTTTCATGGCATCGCGTCAACGGATGATACTTGGCAAAATTGAAGCTGCTATGGGCAAACCAATCTTGGCTGTGGATGATTCAGCATTCAGCGATGTGACAGATGAAGAAGAGTGATTGGAGATAGATTAACTTCGCACTCAATGATGCTGTTTTAACATCTTACTGCGTATTTGACCTTTTAAACCCTAATAATATGCCATGTAATGCTTGGAATCACCCCTCAGATTGTAATTGTGGTTTTGGAGGAGATGTTGGTGTTTATATTCATGGAAATATATCTAGCTTACTTAATAGTAATGAAACACAATGCAAAGAATCAAAGGACAAAGTACAAACAAAGACCTACCCAACTAAATGTAAAAAATGTGGGAAAGCTGTTTATTATCATACAAATGGTAACGGAGATTCAGTTTTCTTTAACAGCTTAGGATATCCCTGGCAGGTACACGGTTGTTGGTATGATTATTGGAAAGAAGAAAAGGCGAACCGTAAAGAACTAAGTGCTTTATCCCAATCAGTAGAATACTTCCTCAATCCTAAAAACACAGCAGAATGTAAATATGGAATTCTTGCAGGCGCTGTCCGAGGTTTAGCAGGGGTATCCTCTGGAACGATTTTTCAAGGTATCACTGAAGAGGGAATAGCACAATATATGAGTTTATTACTGAAAAAATTTAGAAAAGTGTATAGAGGATTTTATGTATTAACTCAATCAAGAGGAATACAATTATTTCGTCCACAAGTAAAACTTAAAAAAAAGCTAAAGGTGAATAAAAATGAACCCGTTTTACGTTTAGTTTCTATTAAACGTAGAGATACTTAAAGCTTTACAAAACGCGACTTTTAGCAGATGCTCTGGCAAGCAAGTCTGCGAATAAGCGGGGATTTATGCGGCTCAGTTATTTGCCCAGGGACACAAGAGACCGTGAAATTCGTGCTGATTTGGGGAGTAATGTGCAGTAACCGTAGTTGTCTAATTTTTATACATACTAAGTAATCTCCAAGTCAGAAGATGAAGTTTTTTCAAGTAAAAGATATATGAGTAATACTGAATTTCATCCTTGCCCAATCTGTTCGACCCCAACTCGATATTTTTCAAGATATCCACGCGCAGTTTGTAATACTTGCTATAGCAAAGCAAGTGATACTCAGGGACGAAAGTTGAGTTTCTTTAATACCTCAATGAGTGGAGGATTTGAGGGAATTGTTACTGAAACTAAAGAGAAGTATGAAAGCCAGATTTGCTACATTGAGGGAGTGAGGTGCTGGGCTGAGGAAGCTCGATTTGGCGGTATTGTGATTGAAACAATGATAAATGATGATTTTTCTAATCACTAGGAACCCGTATTTATATTATTAACTTATACCTAGTGTTTGACTGTGGTCTATCAGATTGGGTGCGATGGCGTCCATCTAATGGGAACCATGTTATGTAATTGTATTCTTCACCACCATGAAATTATTGAATTTTCTCAAATCCAAACCAGTCATTATAGCAATAGCTATCGCAGTAAATATCACTGTTATTGATGTACATTCTTCTAGTTCAAATCTTCCCATAGGCAAGAGTACAATTACTCAGTCCCAAACACAGATTCAACTTGTTCATACACTAACTGGGCATAAAAAAGTGACTTTTGGTGTTCGAGCAGTTGTGATTAGCCCAGATGGGCAAACCCTGATTAGTGGAGGTAGAGATGATACAATTAAATTCTGGAATTTACGTACCGGGAAATTGTTGCGTAGTTTAGACGCTCACTCAGATGGTGTTACTTCAATTGCGATTAGTCCAGATGGCAAGCGGATTGTAAGCGGTGGGATAACCACTCCAACAATGAAGGTTTGGGATTTACGCACTTTCCTTATGCTTGATAGCGAAAGTGGACATACTCAACCAGTAGAAACTGTTGCGATTAGTTCAGATGGTAGATTGATTGCTAGTGGCAGTGACGATCGCACAATCAAGCTTTGGGATTTACACACGCTTAAACAGCTTAATACTATTGCTGCACATTCAGCATACGTGAGTAATGTTGCATTTAGTCCTGATATGCAAACCCTTGTGAGTACTGGGGGTGGCGATGACAATACAATTAAGCTGATTGATTTGCAAACTAAAAAAACGCGCTATATTCTCAAAGGTCACAAAACCGGAGTTGATGCTATTGCCATTACTCCAGATAGTAAAAAGCTTGTTACTGGTAGTTTTGGTCAGCTAGTTTCTCGAAATCGTGCAATTAGTACTCTGAAGTTATGGAATCTTCAAACTGGAAAACTGCTGCATGAGTTTGCTGATAATTTTAATTCAGTTGAATCTCTTGTGATTAGCCCCGATGGAAAAATTCTAATCTGCGGCAATTATGATGGCAGTATTAAAATGTGGAGCTTAGAGCAGGGGAAATTGTTGCATACATGGAGAGATGGTTCCAGTTCTGTTTTAGGGCTTGCTCTGAGCCTGGATGGTAAAACCCTCGCTAGTAGTAATGAGGATAGCACTATACATATTTGGCAAATTAAATAACTGATGGCTAACCATCAGTTAATCATACGTAAATAACTGAACGTTGTTACAATCAAGGCACTTACGCGTCCGCAGCTTTTCGCCTTCCCCCCACCCAGCCCCATCAGCACGGAAATATACCCACTGACTTACTGATTCTGCAACGGTACGACCCCAAACAAAATTTTGTGAACCGCAGATTGGACATGGCGTTTCTTGTGGTGTGTAGCTTTTTTGATCTGGTTGGTTGTTCATAAACTCGACTCTAAATAATTGATGCAAAATCTCTGAGTTTCTCATGTAGCTGTTTCAAGACTCCCAGACGAAATTGGAATCATCAAAATAATATCGCCCCTGAACTTGAAATATGCGTTCAAAGAGTTCTGGAATGCTCTTAGCAATAACTATGGGATTTTGAAGCTGATTACGATCTAAAGTCTGCTTGCCCAAAAAAATCAAACATTCGCTCTTGCGAGAGTTAAAGACATAGGCAATGCAGCGCCCATCTTCGAGATCAATTAGGTGGGTTGCATCAGAGCAGAAAGAATTTGGCTCAGGGATTTCGTAGGTTTTACCAGAATTAAACTTTGAAATTTCCCAAGAATGACCGCTATTAGCATAAAGTATGGCTCCATCAAATCGCTCCAGGATTTGAATGTGTTCTTTGGGAACTGCATCATAAAAGTTTGTATAAAATTCCGACCAATTAATAGGTGCTTGTGTGATGTGCTGCTGTTGAATTTTGTCGAGTAACTCTGCAAAGTTATTATTACGTTCACGCACAGCCCAGCCAATTTCGGGTTGTAAAGTTTGCTCTTTGGAATCTTGATGAACGCCAATGAAACCAGCCAGTAGTTCTAGAGAATGTTCTTGTCCATCTGGCGTTATCAGCTGGAATGGAGTTTGAGAGAGTCCCAAAGGCAAGCATTCAGGAGAAATACCATGAGCAATTTGTTTGAAAAATAATGGTTCAGATAATGACGCGTTCTCCAGTTCGCAGCGATCAATTTCCAGAACGGGATTCTTCACCGAGGGAGCTTTAGTTACTGAATGCGTAATATAAGGGAACAAATCTGTCAACCAGCCAGTAATTAGTTCAACACCATAAACAGGTTCAGGTTTGTAGATACAGCGCCAAAACAAGAGTGATGGTCTGCCTGAAGCTGTTTCCACAAATTCTCGACAAATTGGCATTAAACGAGCAGTCCACCAGTCTAAATCATACTCAGCCATCATTTGAACGCGATCGCTAATACTTTGCCAATCTTCTACAGTACCCAACAGCGTAATCTCAGGAATGCCACATACACAGTACATTACATAGTCAAAATATTTTTGGAAGGCATTCATCATTACGACATGACTAGCTGTGTGGGTGATGGGTGTTGTAGTACTGAAGTTACACTCTAGCAATCGATATAGATCCGCTCCTACATAATTGCGGATATGCAATGCCCATTCTTGAACTGCTTGACTCCAGTGCTGGGGATGGCTGGGTATTTGTCGAGTTTCAACTATCAGTTGTTGTTTCCCCTGGTGATTAACCAAGCGCGATCGCAAACTTTCTGCATGATTGTTGATATGTTGAGCAAATCCTTGTGATAATGTTATCCAAATAATGTCAGGTGTTAACAATAACGGGCGGTGTTCGCTAAAGGCAGTGTGAACAGCAAGCGCCAGCGAATGAATACCTTGGTCTGCAATTACCTCAAACGTATCATTGTGGCTAAATGCCAGCAGTTGTTTCCCTAATTGCTTCTCTAACTGAAATTTCGCACTTTTTACAGGTAATCGCTCCTGTGTGCTTTTGACATCATCTACACAAAAGCGAATCTTACCCACAGTTTGTTCAAGGATAGGTGCCAGTACTGTCATCAGCTAACTACGAACAAAGATCAACATATTTTTCATAATTTTGATGAATAAAGGTAGTACCATTCGATGATGAAACCCCAAAAGAGTTACTACGATGCTGAATTTGGACAGATTATAATCGAAGATAACCACTGGACTTTAGCACAATGTGCTGTTTTGGGCGATCGCCGTGTACCGATTTGTGTGAATTTTGAACATGGGCAAATTGGTGAACTTTCATCGCTTCAGCGTGAAGCTATTCGGCAAGCTTTAACCTTGCCACCCGATGTGTTGCACATCACTGCTCCTCTGGTGTTGCAAAATTACGATGTATATCGTGACATGATTGGAGATGAGTCAATGCCTTTGCTGGCTAATCCCATTCAGGTCTGGGATCAGGTCACTTTCTCATATATCTATGTGCCGCCCCACGTTGAGTATGACCTAGATATTGCTACCTTTAAGTTGATAGCTGAGTGTGACTGGAACCCAGAACACGGCTTAGAAGTACGCTTTCGCAATGGAGTAGCAGACGATGCAGATCAGATAGGTGAAATAGGATGGTAAAAACTAGCTTGGCATAAAACCGTGGTGAATTGAAGTATATCGCTTATATGCTGCGATCGCTGCCAGAGCAACCAAGTACGATGCACAGGACATGGTTGCTGGTCATGGTGCTGATCAGAGGGAATCTGGGGATAAAGAAATTTTGCGACAGCGATAGCGTAGCGTTAACGATGCTGGAGCGTCACAGCTCCTTAAAGTAGACATTGCTAGGCTGGGCAGTCCATCGCTTCCTCAATCGATTTTCTCTTTTATTGCCGAAAGTCCTGCTGATGTGGGCTAGTGGAGCGATCAGTGGCGTGTTGGGGGGAAATCTGGCGGGAAGATTCGGTTTAGGAGCTTTTGTGTTAGAAAAGCTATTGTGGAGGGAAAACTTAAAACAAGACCCTGTTTTGAAGACTTTGATTGTAATTCATCAGCCGAACGCTACAAATTACATAAGAGAAGTGGCAACGCATACATGAGTTGATAAATAGTATTTTTGTACTATTAAAAACGATTTCTGGCAAGATTAGGACACATCAAGCTCTAGAAAAGGATTGGCAGTGCCAAGCCTATACAGAATCTATCGCTACTTGAATCCAAACAGGTGTAAGTTTGCAGGATTGTACAACAATCTTAGACGATCGTTTTATTGCTTGCTCTCTAGAATTCATAGAATGAAACTAAAGCAATGAAAAACGATTCCGGCTTCTTGTAAGCATCTGGATTTTTCTCCAAGAGACAACTCAGGTTTTATTGGGCAAGAGATTCGCCGACTGACGATCAAAAACATATCAAGGCTAACCTTGCTTCCTCAAAAATTTCCATCCCTACTACATAGAGCAGGTGATAAGTGCTCAATTTCTCCGATTGGACTGGCAACTGACATGACATTAAGTGAAGGAATTAAGCAAATGGACATCAAACAAAGTGGCTCACAGCCTTCTGCCAAAGGGCCGGCTGAGTATTTTATCGGCACGGTTCGCATTGACCCCCTGTTCTCAGCACCCAATCCAGCCCGCACATCTGGAGCCAGTGTCACGTTTGAGCCGGGCGCTCGAACCGCATGGCATACCCACCCGTTGGGACAAACCCCGATCGTGACGGCAGGTTGCGGTCTTGTACAGCGCTGGGGTGGTGCGATCGAGCAAATTCGACCGGGGGACACGATCTGGTTTGCACCAGGTGAGAAGCATTGGCACGGTGCTACACCAACCACGGCGATGACGCACATCGCCATTCAGGAACATCTTGATAGCAAGAATGTGGATTGGATGGAGCATGTCAGCGACGAACAATACCAAAGCTAACCGTGAAGTAAGACAGTTACGACCTTTAACTTAAAGACAGGAGTTCAAAAAATGCAGAAGCGCAAACTTGGAAACAGCAATCTGGAAGTCTCGGCGATCGGACTCGGCTGCATGGGCATGAGCTGGTCTTACGGACCGCCCAAAGACAAGCAGGAGATGATCTCCCTTATCCGTGCTGCCGTCGAACGAGGTGTCACCTTCTTCGACACCGCCGAGGTTTACGGTCCGTTCTTGAACGAAGAGCTTGTGGGTGAAGCCCTCGCTCCGTTCTGCGGACAAGTGGCGATCGCCACTAAGTTCGGTTGAGCACCTAGACCTAACGACGGGAACAGGTGGACTGTCTTAAACAGTCGGCCCGATCGCATCAAGCAGGTCGCTGAGGCATTGCTCAAGCGACTCAAGGTCGAGGCTATCGATCTGTTCTACCAACATCGTGTCGATCCGAACGTGCCGATTGAAGACGTAGCGGGAGCGGTGAGTGACCTCATCCAAGAAGGCAAGGTGAAGCACTTTGGTCTTTCGGAAGCCGGGGCGCAGACCGTCCGTCGCGCCCATGCAGTTCAGACGGTGACTGCACTTCAGAGCGAATACTCGCTCTGGTGGAAAAACCCTGAAGCCTCAGTGCTGCCGACCCTAGAAGAATTGGGCATCGGCTTCGTTCCCTTTAGCCCGCTAGGGAAGGGCTTTCTCACAGGCAAGATCGACGCAGATACGAAGTTCGATAATACGGATTTCCGCAGCACCGTCCCCCGCTTTAATCCAGAGAATCGTAAAGCGAATCAGGCGTTGGTTGATCTGCTCACTAAATTCGCAAAACAAAAGAGAGCGACCTCTGCTCAGATCGCGATCGCGTGGCTGCTGGCAAAGAAGCCGTGGATCGTTCCGATTCCCGGTACAACGAAGCTGCATCGCCTTGAAGAAAACCTCGGCGCGGTGGACATTGAACTTACGCCAGACGATCTTTGCGCCATCGAAAGTGTCTCCTCAAACATCAAGGTAGAAGGCGCCCGGTATTCGGAATTTCATGAACAGCTAACTGGCCGGTGAACGGCAGCCACCTCGCGCAAAACACTTTGAAGATACGTCTAAGAACGAAACGTGTTTGGGAGTCGGGGTTATGCCATTTCAGTTGTAACAAAAGGAATCGTGTATGAAAGCACATCATTATTTTTTCCGCCATTTACACAGTGTGCTGCTCGGACTTGTCTGGTTGAACAACCTTTTCTTGTTATCGATTTGTTTTCTTCTCGTTCCAGTGCTTTATTTTGTACCAAATATAATTCGGTTCCAATGAAAAGACGAACTTCAAAAAACAACAATTCGTTATGAAGATAAGCATAAAAGTTGAAGACAAAACCGTTACAGCCACCTTGATCGACAGCAAAACCACTCAGGATTTTATTTCTCTGCTGCCATTAACGCTGACAATGAACGATTTGTTTAGAAGAGAAAAGTTCGCCCACCTGCCAAGAGCGATTTCGGACGAGGGACAGCGAACGCAGAATTATGAAGTCGGGGAGATAGTTTACTGGTCTCCCGGCCCCGATGTGGCGATCTTTTATCGCCACGACGACCAGGAAATCCCTAAACCCGGAATCATTGTCATAGGCAAGATCGATTCTGACCTAGAAGCTTTCAATGTGCCAGGCTCTTTAAAAGCGACGGTTGAGCTTGATAAAACATCTATCGCGCCGAAATGATAGGACGTTTCACTGCCGGAAGCGATCGCAGATGGGCTTCTTCAACAACCGACCAGGAGGTCAACATGAAAGCTAGACGATTTCCAATCCTTGGCGCGTCGGTGCTGATGTTATGTCTGTTATGCGCGTGCGGGCGTGCCCCTGCCGAACAGACCCAAGGACGCATGGTACGACTGTCGGAAATTGAGATCGATCCAGCACAGTTAGAAAATTATAAAGCTGAACTTAGGGAGGAAATCGAGGCTTCCATTCGCCTGGAGCCGGGGGTGCTGACCTTATACGCCGTCTCTCTAAGGGATAGCCCCACCAGCATAAGAATTCTTGAGACGTATGCTGATGTGGATGCGTACAAAGCGCACATCAAATCGCCTCATTTCAAAAAATACAAGACCAATACCCAGGAAATGGTTAAGTCCCTCAAACTTGTGGAGACCGATCCCGTTTCGCTCGGCGCGAAGTCAGAAACCCCAGCCTTAAAGGGCGGGGCTTGAAAAAGCCCACATCTGACCAGATTAAGCCTTAAATGGCTACGTTAGAGGCAAGAGTTCAAGACCTACCAGGGAATGCGTAGGTGCGATTCGTTGATTAGAGAATCACGGTAATCAGTCCGTACATAACTAATCCAGCCCGTCAGCAGATTACTGACACTAAAGGCTGAACTCTCGGATTGATGCAGGTGCAAGTCCTGTCATTCAGACTCAGAATTGACTCCTTATCTGCCCACACTGACCAGACTCGGTTTCTGGAGGGTGAAGCTGGGAACAGGGCGCAATCAGACAGCCGTTGCGGGCTGACACTGGCGCTAACAGGGAGTTCCCACGGTGAAACAAGGATATCTCTGAACCATCAATCCGATACGCGGATGACATGGTTATTATACTCCGACCCAAAGATGATGCGACAGAGATACTTGATAGAATCAGCGAATTTCTCCGCCAACGCGGAATGAATGTAAGCCAAAAGAAGACTAAAGTTACCGCCGCGACAGATGGGTTTGATTTCCTTGGCTGGCACTTTAAGAATCACGTCCAGATTCACTCTTTACACCACTGCGATTAAAGCTTGATCCTGGCGCAAAAGTAACAGGGATTGCATTAGTAAACGATACTACAGGGGAAGTTGTATTTGCAGCAGAACTAAAACATAGAGGTTTTACAATTAGAGATGCTTTAACTTCTAGGCAACAATTACGGCGCGGTAGACGGGCTAGGAAAACTAGATATCGTAAACCCCAATTTCTGAATAGAACACGTCCAGAAGGCTTGGAACAGAAATTCAGACGCGCCTTTCAGGAAGTCCGGTTGCTGGGGAAATCTATACTTTTGCTCCCGCCATCGATCAGTTTTTGAAAAGTCACCTGTTCGCAGATATCTTCGGGCGCGACAACCTGGACTTTCAAAGTAGGGAGATTGCGACCATTGCAGCTCTTTCGAGCATGAAAGGTGTCAACTCCCAACTGCAAGCACATTTTAGAATCGGTATGAATACTGGACTGACCAAGGCACAGATGAACAGTCTCGTATCCGTTCTCAAGTCCAAAGTCGGCAAGCCTGAAGCCGATAATGCTGCTGAAATACTGAATAAGGTTTTAAGTTAAATAGGTCTCAATAAAGGCTCCAAACTATACCCCAGCCCTTAACGTGCCCAGTTCTATGTTCAATAAAGCTTCTCGGACATCTACGACTCCTCCCACCGTGGCAGTACTGCTACCGATTATCGGAGTGGTCTTCATTGCATACCTCGTCATTGGTCTGGCGCTGCCAGTACTCCCACTTCACGTCCACCAAGGACTAGGACTCAGCACCTTCGTAGTCGGTCTTGTTGCTGGTAGCCAATTTACGGCATCGCTGCTTTCGCGGATGTGGGCAGGCTACTACGCCGACAGCCGGGGAGCCAAACGCGCTGTTGTTAGTGGACTGCTGATTGCAGTCGCATCCGGGCTGTTCTACCTGCTATCGCTTCGCTTCGTTGGCAAGCCTGAAACTTCGGTCACAATTCTACTAATGGGTCGGGCGCTGCTCGGTGTGGCGGAGAGCTTCATCATCACAGGAGCGCTGAGTTGGGGACTTGCGCTCTTGGGTTCGCAGAACACAGGCAAAGTCATGGCATGGGTTGGAACGGCCCTCTATGCAGCGTTTGCGGTCGGCGCTCCGGTTGGCACTATTCTATACGCCCAATACGGTTTTGTGGCGATCGCGATTACCACCACCGTAATTCCGCTCGTCACCCTGCTGCTCGTCGCGCGGTGCCAAGCTGTTCCATCGATGCCCCAGACCCGCCCTGCATTCACCAGAGTAATGAGTGCTGTTTGGGTGCCGGGTCTCGGTTTGGCACTCAGTGGCGTTGGCTTCGGCGCGATCGCAACGTTCATTGTGCTGCTGTTTGCACAACATGGGTGGGGACAAGCCTGGCTCGCCTTTTCCCTTCTAAGCATCGCCTTCATCGTTGGGCGCGTTGCCTTCGGTCACTTGCCGGACAAGATTGGTGGTGCTAAGGTCGCGTTGGTCTGCATCCTAATCGAAGCGATCGGTCAAGCGCTGATCTGGCTTGCGCCTGGGGCTACATTGGCCTTGTTTGGGGCGACCCTCACTGGTCTTGGCTACTCGCTCGTTTACCCTGCTTTAGGCGTAGAAGCACTGCGTCGTGTCCCGGCGGAAAGTCGTGGACTTGCGATGGGAGCCTACACCGCTTTTCTCGACCTGTCGCTGGGACTTGCCAGCCCTGCATTAGGATTGGTCGCAAGCGGGGGCAGCTTGAGCGCGGTGTTCCTCGTCAGCACGCTGGTTGTATTGAGCGCTGGAGTTGTCGTCGTGCGGATGCTAAAGCCACCAACGATTACCCGACGACATCATCGGACAACGGGACTTCCAGGACGGAGGATATCAAGCAATCGCTTTAAATCAGGTCTCTAAAATAATTTAGGAAGAAAAGCAAATGCAGAAAAGAAAACTTGGAAACAGCAATTTAGAAGTTTCAGCGCACCACAAAGCTGTATCGTCTAGAGGAAAACATCGGCACAGCCTCGGTTGAACTCACGCCTGACGATCTGCGTAACATCAATGACGTTGCCTCAAGAATCACGGTACAAGGGGCGAGATACCCCGAAAAGATGGAGCAAATGATTGATCGCTGAGCATCGATTGCAGTCTCATCGGTTTCGTTAGCTATTGAAGAAATCAAACCAGCGGATTGGGCAGAGAAGGTCTATAAACCGGACATTCTTAACAACCCGGACAAGCTATACAAAAAACCAGGATATAACCCATTTGAATAACAACAAACGACTCGTTCTAGAAGGCACAAGAAGCGTCATCAGAAGACGAGGTGAACATGCCAGAGTTCACAGAATGGGACAGCTTTTACGTAATAGTCGGCTCAGCTGCGTGTGCCCTGAGCCGTTTCATCAGTGCTTGAACTGACAGGCTTTTTACGAGTCCGTTTCGCTTGAGATGGTGGTTTGTCAGATTTCGAGGGCGATGCCACCACAGCCGCCGCACCCAAAGATAAATCCACCGCAGTTTTTGGTACAGATGTCGAACCCATGCCTATCTGTAGTAAATGCCACAAATGTTCACGGCGACTTCCATGTAAGAGAGTTTTTTGTTGTAATTTGATGTTTTTATACGAATACTCTCAAGGTTCATTTTATTTGTATAAATTGAAGTAGTAGGCAAAATGTCTAATTTAATACATTATGTGTATCCAATTGATAAATTCCTCAGCAAGAGACTCGTATTTTCCATAGATTTGCTGTATCTTACTTATTCCGTGCAATTATTAACATCCAATTTCTCCCAACTTTGCTGTCATCCAGATTTTCAGCCAATGCCTTTGAGGAACAGTGAATGAAAACTTTTAATAGATAGATATGAAGATCATCAAAAAATCCGACAAGCTGACTCTGAAGAAAATGATGGAAATCCAACACGCTGAAGACCAAAATCTTCAAGCTGATACCGTCAATTCTTCAGCCCCTGTGGTTGATGAGCAAC
Organism: Nostoc sp.; assembly: GCF_036917235.1. GTDB lineage: Bacteria > Cyanobacteriota > Cyanobacteriia > Cyanobacteriales > Nostocaceae > Nostoc. Next base: position 67,148 of record NZ_JBALDU010000022.1, on the reverse strand, counting down.
CAGCAGCAATTCCAGTGGCTAGAGTTTCTGACTATATTCCATTCCTTGACAATCCTCCAGTACAGTCTGTTGGCAACTCTGGCTGGCAGATTTCTGACATTTGGCGGGATATCCGGGTGGATGATTTTTGTGGGTGATACTCCTGGTAAACATAGGCAAAAAAGAATACGTTGCTCCTGTGGTGTACGTACTGTCACAAACAGGAGTTGTTCTTTGGTAAAGAAGCCTACCAAATAATCAACGATAGCATTAAAGTTGAGTGCGTAGACGTTTAGGCGGCAAGGCGATAGACATTGCAATGGCTCAATGGGTAAACGAAAGAGAAAACATCAGAAAACATCCTTCCCTTGGATGGTAGAAGAAGAGAATCTATTCATTACAAAGACTGGTAACGAAATAGTTACAGATGCTGGATGGGAGAAAATTTCATTTGAAGAAGCGAGAAAACTATTTAGTCCCGAAACATTTCAAGAATGGTACGAACTGTTGCTAGAAAATACAGATATCTCGGAAATACTTTCAGAATCTAACGTAGATATAGATTTAGATGATGAATTAGCAATAGATAACTTTTTACAAAGGAGCAACTGGACACAAAAACAAGTCAATTTAGTTGTAGCGAAGGCTATCTATAAAAAGCATGCCTGGGTGAGAGGATTGCTGATTTCTACCAGAAATGTTGAATCCTAATACAAAACTTTACATATCTAGTTACACTAACTCTAAAAAGCCTAAAATAGTCAACATGACATCATCTCTTAAAACCAATGAACATAACTGATTTTCTGACACATACAAGATTGTAAATAGCGGAATTTATCTAATAGCGTATGTCCCCATTGTTGTGGGATAGATAATATCTGTAAAATTAGATAAGCTATTAAACTAACATAAATTTGTATGGTGATACCATTAACATTTTTGGTAATTAACTTGTCAAGTTTTAAGTGGATCTTTAAAAACTTCCACAACCATTCAACTCCCCAACGTAATCGATAAATATCCCTGATTTCATCATCACTAACGGCAGCCTCTCCTAATGTTGGTAAATTGGTTACTAATCGAAACTCAGTTTTCGTTTCTAAATCACAAAAATTAATCACTCTATAGGCTTGAGCATCATCAGATGCACCAACTTTAATTAATCCAGTTTGCTCCTCAAATTCTAACTTCCAATTATTTTTTACCCGCAAAACAAAGTATTTCTTTTCTTGGACTAATTCTTGGATAAATTTTAATCCAGCAAAACCTAAGCACCATTACAACAACAGCATTAGTTGGTAGACTAGACATCATTTTAGAACCAAATTTATAGTCATGGTCATGTCCAAAGTTTATGAAGTTATCTGATGGACTTCCAGTAGCTAGATTTAGAGAACTGAAAAGTTTTACTTGATGGTGTCCTAATACCCATAATAATTTACTGGTGAGAGTAATAATTGTTGAATCTATTAGATAAATTGCATATTTATCGTGTAACTTTTTTTTAACTTTCTTCTGTACTAATTCATTTAATTTTTGGCAGAGACTTCCTTAGTTGAGGGGGAGGTAATTACGGCAGACTGGACGCAAGAAACCCTTCCTTCTTGGTTAGATTCCATCTGGCAAGGAGTGGTTCGACCAAAGGGATTAGTGTGTTTTGGTCTATCTGGTTTCATTAAATCTCTGCGCGAGATGCCGACGTTTTTGTTGATGCGTTTGGCGTTTGGTGCTCTTCTGTGCCGATTTGGAATGTTCCGGGCTGTGCGGGCGAACTCACGCACAGAATTGATGGACAGAAACCTTGCCAACCAAAATCCCTCAAGCTTGGTTAGGTAGCGATCGCAGCTAGTTATGAATATTTGGATTTTAACGCTGGCAACATTGCATGATATCTGCGGTTAAAACTTCTTTCGGCGTTGCTGAATTAAGGGATTTGTAGCAGTTCCAAACAAAGCCATGCGTCTGGTATTACAGGGTGTCGGTAATCGATTTGACTACTTTTACGATCGGACTTGGCAACCCCACGAACCCCGTCAAACGCGATTAGTGTTGATTGGACGAGAACTCGATCAAGTTCGCATTGAGTCATTAGTGTTGGGGGAGGAAGTCAATGCGACCATCCAATAGTGTTTGGCAAGGAAATTTCGGCTACTGGCAAAACAGCTTTATCCATAACAATATATTGGTAATCGGTTATACAGGATGGAAAAGATTTCAATTATTTGGGCGGGGAGTTGTTATTTGTGATGTGGATACTAAAGTTACTCACCCTACAAATACACGTTTACTGGATAGTGGTGGCTACCTGCTGCTTGCAGATATGATGCGTTTTGATGCCGAATACCAAAAAGGTATTTTTTCTAATTGTCATATCGCCAGTGAACTCCAAGCGGCGTTGTCACAGTCTGGATTCAAGTTAATCAAGACTAAAGACATTTCAACCCATATTGCACCAACGATTGACTTGTGTGTTGATAACTTCCGTACTTTTGGGCTGACTACAGTTAAATATATTGCTGATGTTGTGGCGATCGCGAAGCGCTACGGCGAAACGCCGAAGCACTCCCTCCATTATACTCACTCGGTCGTTGGGCATTTAAGCGCTGGCTAGAAAAGTTAGTTGTCGAGGGATTAGCAGCACGTGCAATTTTTGAGAGCTATTTATGTTATGAAATTCAACTCTGGCAGTTATCAATTCATGAGTTTAATCGAAATGACCCCAGAAATAAACACCCAAGATTGGCAACAAGCTTTTATCGCTAGCAATATATTAGCAATTGGTTACAACGCTTGGATCGTTTATTTAGGAGGAAGTGGTCAGTATACCGCCTAATCCTCGATAATCGACAATGCAATATTCAGGGATGCCTAAAAGCGCATATTCCTCAATAAGCGATCGCCTCCATAAAGGTTTGCATCATCGCGCCACAAACTTTATCCTGTCAGAACATCGAGTTTAGCCAGTCTTTTTAAGCTTTCTTCGGGGTTGCCAGTTGCGTCCATGCTTTAAATCTGGTATATTCCCAGTCAAAAAACTCAAAAGCGATCGCTAGTAGATAAATATCTGCAATATCCAGCCAAAGAACCCAGGATAATGAATCATAATTAATCTCTATAGCTTTGAGTTATCAGCCATCAGCCACCAGTTACTAGCCGGAAGCTGAGATGCTAAATAATCAAGGCTTTTGATTCAACTTAACGAATTGACTATGAATTCTGAACAAATCAAAAATTCTCTAAATATTTCGCCAGCGATACGTGTGGGAGTACTGGGTTTCGGCGGACTCGGACAAGCAGCCGCCAAGGTAGTTGCTGGTAAACGAGAAATGATTTTAGTCGCAGCAGCAGATCAAAAAGGCTACGCCTATGCTGCTGAAGGTTTAAATACTGAAAAATCCATTGCAACCTATCAGTCTCAAGGTTCGGTGGGTTATTTAGAGCCAATTGGTACATTAACAAATCAAAGTATTCAGGATTTAATCGAAATAGCTGAAGTAGATGGGTATTTTCTGGCTTTACCCAACCTACCTAATGACTTTATTCCCAATGTCGCCAAGGAATTTATCAAATCTGGTTGGCGTGGGGTATTAGTAGATGCGATTAAACGCACCACTGCTGTAGAACAACTCCTAGCGATGAAAGAGGAACTGCAAGCCGCCGGAATTACCTACATGACAGGATGCGGTGCTACCCCTGGACTATTAACAGCAGCAGCAGCTTTAGCCGCCCAAAGTTACGCCGAAATTCATCAAGTTGAAATTACCTTTGGGGTGGGAATTGCTAACTGGGAAGCTTACCGCGCCACTGTTCGGGAAGACATCGGCCACATGCCTGGTTACACAGTAGAAGCTGCTAGAGCGATGACTGACGCCCAAATAGAAGCACTACTAGATAAAACTAACGGCGTGCTTACCTTGAAAAATATGGAACACGCTGATGATGTGATGTTAGAAGTAGCCGGGATAGTAGGGCGCGATCGCGTTACAGTTGGTGGTGTAGTCGATACCCGCAATCCCAAAAAGCCTCTCAGCACTAATGTGAAGGTAACAGGACGTACCTTTGAAGGGAAGATTTCTACCCATACATTTACTCTCGGAGATGAAACCAGCATGGCAGCAAATGTCTGTGGCCCTGCTTTCGGCTATCTCAAAGCTGGTAGACAATTGCACCAACGCGGCATTTATGGAATATTCACCGCAGCTGAAATTATGCCACAATTTGTTAGGTAAATAGGGAATGGGGACTGGTGACTAGGAATAAGCTATTGCGCCTTTAATTTGCACTAATATTTTTCAAATATGATTGTGGGGTGGGCATCTTGCCCGCCCTGATAATGCAAGTTGTATACGTAACAGCTTACCCAATTCCCAATCCTCAATCCCTAATTCTTATAATGGGATTTCAACGCTGATAAATCGGAGGTAAGTGTGACCACTACGGTACACTGGCAGGAACGAGTTGGTAATCAAAGAGATTGGATTTGGCGTGGCTGGCAAACTCGCTACACTTACATTCGCCCTAGTCAAAATCACCACAATACAACACCGCTAATTCTGTTACATGGCTTTGGCGCTTCCATTGGTCATTGGCGACATAATTTAGAGGTGTTGAGTGAGTATCACACAGTTTACGCCATAGATATGTTGGGTTTTGGCGCTTCTGAAAAAGCCGCTGCTAATTACAGCATCGAACTCTGGGTTGAACAGGTTTACGATTTCTGGAAAACATTTATCCGTCAACCAGCAATATTAATAGGCAATTCCAACGGTTCACTAATATCTATGGCCGCCGCCGCCACCCACCCTGATATGGTGCTGGGTATGGTGATGATGAGTTTACCAGACCCGTCATTAGAACAAGAAGCAATTCCTCCTCTGCTGCGCCCACTCGTCACAGCAATTAAAAATGTTGTTGCTTCGCCGTTGATACTTAAACCTGTATTTAACTTCGTGCGCCGTCCTGGGGTGCTGCGTCGCTGGGCACGTCTTGCCTACGCTAACCCAGGGGCGATTACCGATGAACTCATCGAAATTTTAGCAGGGCCTCCCCAAGACCGGGGTTCTGCGAGGGCGTTTAGTGCTTTATTCAAAGCTGCGATCGGAATTAATTTTAGTCCTAGTGTCAAGACAGTATTACCAACCTTAACAATTCCGATGCTTTTAATTTGGGGACAAAAAGATCGGTTTGTGCCGCCAGCCCTAGCTAGCCAATTTGCCCAATATAACAAGAAGTTGGAATTGCTGAATCTGGAAGATGTCGGGCATTGTCCCCATGATGAATGTCCAGAACAAGTTAACCAAGCGATTTTAGATTGGATTGAGAGATGGGTTGGCGTAGGCGAAGCCCGCCGCAGGCATCGCCAACCATTGGTTATTCCCTAAATATTATGTAATGGGGGTGCGATCGCATCAGCAGTAACTAGCCAATCGTCGCTTGGTTAGTGTCAACATCTGTAGCACCATTTACAGAACTCGCCACAGAAACCATTTTGTTGAGAATTTCTTGACTGGGGACTTTTCCTTTCAACACCACAGTGCTACCCGTCTGAGCCACCCAAAGGGTATCAACATCGTCGAGTTGGGGGTCTTGATCGAATGCCAACGCTACCCGCTTTGCTAAACCACTTTGGTCATATTCTCCGCTTAAACCCAGACGTTCTGGGGGTATCGATTGCGTAGCAGTAGCAACATTAGCACTGGGCGCTTGCTGTACAGCCTGTGGAGCCGGATTTACTTCTGCATTTTCAGGTTTTTCCATTCCAAACAATCTTTTTAACCAACCCATAAAACTTTTCTCCTATTAGAGGGTTATCAAATCTGAGTATAAAAGCTTTAAACAAATGCTGCATCTGCCAATAAAAAGATATATTCAATGAAATTCTTGCTTGCGGTATGATTTCTAGACAATTTCTCGATTGAGAATGCAACGAGTGCAGCTCTTAAGTTTACAATAGGAGGTCGCACTGAAAATTTAGTGCGGTAGTAGGTCTAGCGTTGCCCTTGCTAGTGTCTGCGTTGCTCAATTCCTGCTCTAGCCTCTGTTGGCGAAGATGAAACATACCCTTTCGGTTCTTGTAGAAGATGAGGCGGGTGTTCTTTCCCGCATTTCTAGTTTATTTGCGCGTCGCGGCTTTAATATTGAAAGCCTTGCTGTTGGCCCTGCTGAACAAGGAGGAGTCTCCCGAATTACAATGGTTGTCCCTGGTGACGATCGCATTATCGAGCAACTCACCAAGCAACTGTACAAGTTAGTCAATGTCCTAAAAGTCCAGGATATTACCGAAACCCCTTGTGTGGAGCGAGAATTGATGCTTTTGAAGGTGAATGCTAGTAGCAGCAATCGCTCAGAAGTGATCGAATTGTCTCAGATTTTCCGGGCGCGAGTCGTGGATGTGGCGGAAGATTCTCTCACCTTAGAAGTTGTGGGAGATCCAGGTAAAATGGTAGCGATCGTGCAAGTATTACAAAAATTTGGTTTGAAAGAAATCGCCCGCACTGGCAAAATTGCCCTGACTCGTGAATCAGGCGTGAATACCGAGTTACTCAAATCTTTGGAAGCAAAGGTTTAGTTGGGAATTTAAATCAAGACTCAGAAATACTCAACCGCAGCAGAAGTCATAGTGGCAATTGTTACTATGACTTCTGCTTAGGGACTAGCAAAAAAGAAATATTCAACTACCCACGAACCGCATAGTTTATAATTTATGTACAACTTTATGTACATTAACTAATGTTGTTTTACAAAATCACATCCCCAACCGATGCGAGAAATGACTTTTTTAAGTTATTAGAGCTGGTGGTAGAAAATCATCAGGTGTATATGATCAACCGTCGTGATGGTGAAAATGTAGCCTTGATTGCTGAATCAGATTTAGTGAGTTTACTTGAGACGGTTTATCTTTTGCGATCGCCTGCTAATGGGCGTCGTTTACTGGATGCGATAGAGGAGTCAAAAACAGGAAAAATCCAATCTCAAACGCTAGCAGAACTTCAGCAGGAGTTAGGGATTGAGCAAGAAGAAGAAAAAGAAAGCTGAACCTATTGAAATTAAACCAGTTATTGTTAATCGCAGTCCTGGTTTTAGTTCTCAATTTAAAGAAGATTTAGCTTGGTGGTTTAAGCAGGATTTTCAGAAAGCATCAAAAATATTAGATTTGGTTACGGCTGTAATGCAAGACCCGTTTGAGGGGATTGGTAAACCAGAACCATTAAAATATATGGATGCAGATATTTGGTCGCGGCGAATTGATTTAGAACATCGGCTTGTATATCGGGTGGGAAACACTCAGATTGATTTTTTAGCTTGTCGGTATCATTACGAATAAGGGCTGATTAACTACCTTTCAATTTTGGCGATCGCTTCTTCTGGCGATACATTACCATAAATAACAGACATAATTCCTGGTAGGTATTCATCCATCATCGTCACATTGGCGTAAACCACCCGTTGAATGAGTGCAAAACTGAGTCTGTCACCTTCGACATCAATGCTAGTTTTGTAGCTAATTTCCCCGTCGGTTAAATCTAACTCAAAATTGCCGATCATCATGCCAGAATTAGCTCTAGTTATAAACTCAGCTACAGCCAGCCGCTTATTTTCTGGTGCATTGACTGGACAAATTGAATAAAAAACGAATTGATTTTGTTCGCTTCTGGCTCTAGCGTAACAATTCCATTTGCCATTTTCGCCTTGGAACGGTATTTGTAAAGCTGGCTGTCCTGGAAGTTGTACAAACGGCCAATTATCAGCTTGGAAAAAATTGATTATTTCTTCAAAAATATTACCATTTGTAGGAGGTGAGGGAATATTTGCCTCTATTTTTTGTGTTATATCATCTAGGTTAATATCAGCTAATTCTGTCAAAAACTTCTCGATTCCTTCCAGCATTTTGGCAGATGCTTTCTGAGTTTTTACAGATAAATTAGCTTCAGTCCAATCTTTGAAAAAGTTGACAATACCTTCAGCAATTCCTTCACCATTCGTGCTTGTTTGAGTAATATTTTCTGGACTAATATAAGACCAAAGAGTACGATAGCCGATTTCGCCTGATTCTTGTTGCTGTTTAACAGATAAACCTAACCAACTTTCGGTCAAAAGGATTTGGTTATCGGGTTGTTCTTGGCTTAAATTCACGATATATTTTGCAGTTTCATCAATATTGACGGCGTGTTCTGCGAAGAGTGGTAATAAATCGGGTTTAAGACTGGTTTCGATGGTGATGTCTGGTTCGCTGAGAAATTTACCAGATGATAGGGGGTTACGCGCATCTGGTTTGAGATTGAATAAGGCGGTGGTGTCGATGCGTTGGTAGAGTTGTGGGTTGACTTGGAAGGTGAGGCGACACTCGATGAGTTCGTTGTTTTGTTTGGTGAGGGTGAGGGTAATGGCACGAACGGTTAAGGGAGATTGGGAGGAGTCGTGTAGGGTTAAGTCAGTGTTGATTTGATGATTTTCTGTTTTTGCTGTCATGCAGAGTTAGTCATTTAATAATTTTATTCCTTATTCAACCTTTGAAAATCCGATCCATCAAAGTCTGCAAAAAGCTGAGGCATAATTTTTCTAAAGTTTCTTTCTTCAGTTGTAATCGGAGCATCAGGGTTAACATCTTCAGGCCCAGCAATAGCTAGATGCCAATACCAAAAACCACGTGATTTCAGTAACAGTTCCAAATATCCCTCAAAATCTACACCTAGCGGTCTCATTTTTTCGCCACGATAATAATAATAGACTTCTGGGTTATCTGATCCATTTAAATAAAGCGCTGCACAAGCGTTACCAATGAAAAAATCTATGGGATGTAAAGGCTTACAAGGATCATCTTCATCAAAATAAATAATATTTTTCCAATCCTTAAATACTTCCTGAACAGGTAACAAATCAATATATCCAGCCGCTAATCCTCCTCCAGGAATTTCTGCTTGCTCCGCTCTTTCCCAGAAAATATTAATTCCATTTGCCTTGCTATAAAAATCAATCATCGCTGGAGTCAGCTTGAACTTGATTTGGGCTGCATTTAGTTCTTCCTCTGTTGCCGGAGGATTAAATTCGCAACTGTCGATGTCGACATCAATAGCTTGGTTATTTCTCAGATCATCTACCATTAAATGAAATTTCTGTACGATATTTATTTTTTTCATTTTATTTCTATTTTTTACCTGACAGTTCTAGTTCTTCTTCAATCGCACTAAGTTTCTGTTTCTTAGTAGATGAAGCTTCTAAGTTTTTACTATCAGTAGAAGATGATGGCTCTACTTCTTCTTCCATTTCACCACGTTTTCGTTTCTTAGTAGATGAAACTTCTACTTTTGTAGGTTCAAATAATGGGTCTTTTATTCCGTCTTTATCACTAAATTCATCCTTGTTAATTTCATTTTTTGTATCCTTTCTCTTCTCTCCTAATTCCGAATGGATAGTTGTTTTGATAGCACCTTTAAAGGATTTTTTACCATCAACATCAAGTTTAGCTGCTTCACAAACCAAATCAGCATTAATCACTCCATTTGCCAGATCAACTTTCTCATTAGCAACTTCAACTTTGTAATAAGCCCAATAGCCCTGAATATTAACCCAATTCTTAACTATACTTTCAACTTGTCGTACATGTTTACTGTTTGCATCAGCAGTTATAGGATAAAGATTTTGTGCGCTTCCTGGGCCACCAAGGTTATCATTTAGCAAGTGTCCTTTTATATATTTTTCGTGATTACCTGAACGAGGATTAGTTTGTAACTTCTTCATTAGCAGATTTAGTGCGCCCCCAAGTGGAGGACTTCCTTGTGGATGATTTGGCCCTAGCTTGGTAGCTTCCATCTTTTTTCCAACCAAGTATTTGCTATCAATATTACCTGTTTCAAAAGTAACCTCTTGCTTAAATTTGTTGCTATGTGTTGTATCTCCTTCGTTAAGTATTAGATCGGAGCCAGAAAGATCAATGATTGCTTTGGGATTAACTTCTATGATTACACTAGCCGAGGGCGTTCCTAGTTTTTCCCACTCAAGCTTCTTAAGTCCAAAATTCTTTTGAATAGCAGGAAAATGTTGTTCGACTTGTTTTGTACTCTCAGATTTGGCAATAATTCCCTGTAATCTTTTTCGAGCTGCTTCTAAATCCTTCTTCTTTACCTCATGAGTTCGTTGATCTTGTGATGTATTGTCTTTACTATTCTGATCTTTCTTTCCTTTCTGTTTATCTTTACCAAACCCAAACTTATCTTTGACTTTATTGCCAAACTTGTCAAACTTATCCTTAACTGATTTTTTCTTCTTCTCAACCCATTTATGACCAGCTTCCTTCTTATCCTCAACCCACTGCTTACCGGCTTTATATTTTTCCTTCGCCGAATCTTTCAGTTTTCCAGCCTTCTTACCAAACTTGCTATTCTTAACCTTGTTACCAACTTTCTTAAACGCCTTCGCACCTTTATCAATTACCCAATCAACTGCTTTTTCCATCGGTTTCCGCAGTTTGTGGAAGATTGCTTGAATCTTGCCGGCAATTCCATCCAAGCCCAAAAGACTTGCTAGGAAACTGATGACGACTGGTAAAGATTTCGCTAGGGCATTTTCAACACCTTTGATTGCTTGATCGATCGCACCACTAGCGATCGCACCAATGGCATCTAAAATAGCATTAATTAAATCAGCAATCTGCTGGGCGCGTTCAATAAAGAATTTGACAATCTCATAAATCGCCTTAGCAGCTTTGATGAATGCTGAAGCCGGAGTCAACAGGCTAAGAATCCACTCAATCCCGGCTGTAATCACTTTTTCAATGATAAAGTTCTTGATGGGTTCGATTACCAAGGCATTGAGGTCGCCCATCTTCTCTTGGACAAACTCCCAAATCCCAGCCACTCCCTGACTGGCTAAGACCTGAAATACATCAACAGTTTGTTCCAATCGGCAGACCTTTTCTTCACCCAATCGTTTCACAGCTTGGGCGCGAATTGCTTCATAAGTGAAGCCCAAAAGCTGCATGGCTAGGCTAAAGATCCCTTTGAGGTCTAAGTTTTCTGGCATTTGAATACCAGTTTCTGCCATAGTACCGGTCAGCCAGCCAATTAATCCTTGCTGGAGGTGCTTCCCGATATTATTCATGAAGTTGAGGAAGCCTTGCTTCAGCGCCTGGATCAAATTAGTCAAGAAACCAATCGGGTTTTTGAGGATTTGCCCAATTACGCCAGCAACTCGCGCTAGCACTTCCAAAAGCATTTTGGTCAGTTCAATGATCGTCTTGATCACTCCCACGATGAAGTCGAAAGCTTTTTGAATAAAACCTTTATTTGCTGCCTTCATCTCTTCAATGCGGGCATCAACAGCTTCCAGGTTTTCTTTATACTTCTGGGCTAGGGTGTCAATTAACTCATCTTGCTTATCGTCAACAGTTTGTTGCAATTCTTCAAATTTGCTGTCAATATCTGCGGCGGCTTGTTGACCAACTCCTTTTAAGTCTTGCGGCAGTTGGTTAACATAATTTTGAATCTCCTGCTTACCACTGGCAATTTCTGCTTTGGCTTGGGTCAGTCCTTTACTGATAATGGCGACGACATTGTTAATGACACCATCCATCTGATTAATATAAAGCTGCCGTCCCTCTTGATAGAAAGCGTTCACCTCTGAGGGCATACCAAACAATTTGTCCCACACCCATTTTCCTGGCCCTAAAATGCCACTGTAGCGATCGCTCTTATATTTGTCCATCCGCTTGCCAACGTAATCCTCGAAGGCTTTTTTGGCGTCAGCAGCACCAGCATCAAAGGCTTGTATAACTTGCCCGTCTAGTTCACCGAGGGTTTTCTCAACCTTGCCTTTGGTCTTGTCATAAATCTTATTAATATCACCAGCAACTTTTGCCCGTGCTTGCTCATCCTTGCTCTTGGCTCCAACCTGTTGCTCCCCTACCTGACCCAGGTTTTGGGTACGGATACCGTGCATTGCTTGCAAATGCTGCTGGGCTGTAGCTTCTGCCGTAGCTTGAGCGGTTGCTAGTATGCCTTGCTCTTGTTGGCGATATTGTGGCGGCGCTTCTTGTGCATTGGTTTGAGCATCTTTCTTGGCTGCAAGTGCCCCTTGAAACTCCGGTTCATTAGAGTTTGCCAATTGCTCCTCGGTAACATCCGCCTCTTTCATCTGCTGGTCAAGTTTTTTACTGTCATCTTGCAGTGGTGCCTCGACTTCACCTTGTCCTTTAGATTTGGGTGCAGCTTTATCTGCATCAACGCCTGTTGGCGTTGTCCCTGGCTCATTCTTAGGCAGTGGTGTTACTTGTTTAGCCTCAATACCACTGGCATCAGGTTTTTCTTTAGTTTTCTCTTCTAGCTGACCCTGAGAGCTTTTCTGTTCTTCTTTAACCTGACCACTCAAATCGCCTTTCACAGAGTCAAGTTTGTTGTTATTTTTAAAGTTGTCCGCCTCTTCCAAGTTCTTGGGAGCCATATCAGCAATGCGCTCCATCAATTTGGCTTTGAAGGCGGCAGCGTCAAATCCTGGTGTTGGGGCTTGTTGCATCTCCCCAACTTGATTGGCTTGCGCTTTGCTGTCTACTTCATTACCTGGGGGTTGGGCTGCCGCTTGGGCTTCTTGGGCTTTGCTATTGGCAGGTGGGTGTTTTTTCTCAAGTCCTGCAACCTCTTTTGTTGTGCCGGCTACCGCTTGAAATGCTGGGTCATCTTCAGGGGAAGTGGGAGCCTTTTTACCATCATCTGCTGTAATGGCTACATTTGTTCCTGGTAATCCAGCGATCGCTTTCCCTGCGTTTCCTCCAGGTAAATCTGCTCCTGGTAATCCTCCTTTGCTTTGACCTTGCTGTTGAGAATCGGCCTTTTCTGTACTAGCTTTGGTATCTTTTGACTCAAGCTCTTTTGGTTGATTTCCCTCAACCTCAACCTGTTTCTGAGTTACTGCTGCACCAACCTTTTTTGTCGGGGGTGGATCTGTTGCCGCGTTCCCACTCTCATCTGGGGGTGTCGGGGTAGCTTGATGTTTTTCTGTTGTAGCCTGATTTTGTTGTTCGCCGTTTTCCGTATCAGTTTTGGATTCTACAGATTCTAAATTTTTGTGGTTATCTTCGTCAGTTGGTTTTTGGAAATTCTCCCGCAGTTGGATAGATAGCTGATACCCTTTTGTCTGGAGTTTGTTTTCTTTTGGTGCTAGATGAAGAGATTTCGGCTGCACTGCACTGCCATTCTGCTGGACAACGTGCGTCAACTCATGGGCCAGTAATTCCTTGCCTGCATTACTTCCAGGAGAGTATTCGCCTTGACGGAAGAACACATCCTGCCCTGTGGTGAAAGCACGAGCTTGTATAGATTCATTTAACTTATTAGATTGAGCATCAGTATGAACCCGAACGCTACCGAAATCAGCCCCAAATGCTTGCTCCATTGGTTGCTTGATATCATCTGCAAGCGGCTGCCCATTTCCCCGCGCTTGTTGGATTGAATTTTCTAGCTCAGATGTTGCTGCTGTTCTTCCTCCACCCTGACGCTGCACCAAAGGAGTAATAAAATCCCCCAAGGATTTCATTTGTAATTGGTCTTCTTCCTCTGGTAATGCCTCCCGTTGGATAGACTGCCGACTTACAGGCTCGCTCATCCTCTGCATCACCAACTGAGCGACGCTATCAGCCTCCTGTTCATAAATGTCTCCAGGCTGGTTAACTGTCAGTTTTGTTTGTGGACGCCGGAGTGATATTCGACTAATGTCATGTCCAAGCGGTTTGCTTGGGGATTTTACCTCATTCACTGCCTGGGATGAAGTACCAAGCGGCTTCATTTGCAATTCTTCTTCTAGTAGTTCCTCCCGTTGCAGCGAGGGAGTTTCTCCCAAAGATTTCATTTGTACTTCTTCTTCCTCTTCCTCTGGCAGTTCCTCGCGCTGGATACTGCTCTCTGGTTTCATTTGCAATTCTTCTTCATCAGGTAATTCTTCTCGCTGGAGTTTCTCACTCTCTGGCTGATGAATCCTTTGCATCACCTGACGTGCTGTTTGGTCAGCTTCTTGCTCGTACTTATCTCCAGGCTCCCCAATCGTCAGTTTTGCCTGAATTGGTGCTGGTGTATCTGGTCTTCTGACTGGAATATTGGCAAAGTTATGACCCAATAGAGTTGCTTTTTCCATTCGAGAATTCAAAGATCGATCCATCTTGGCTTGCAATACAGTCAGCCGTTCTTGTCCCTCTGGCGTAATCGTCCGATGCTTGGCTTGTAATTCCAACCCAGTTACTTCCATCTTTTCTTCTGCAAAAGCTTCATTCTCTACGTCCGTTTGTGTCACAGGCGTAAAAGATGCTTTTTGAGTTTGGCCACCAAATGGTCTATGGGCCAATTGAGAAGTTTGTTCTGGTGCTTGGGAATTAGAAAAGCTGGATGAGGGACTTTTGAGGGATTTCATCGGTTTTATTGCAACTATTGACGATTCAATTTGTCTAGGTGATTAGCGCTCTTTTATTACTCTCGTCAGATTAAATTTGAAACCCTATTTTGGCGTTAGTCCGCGCAGGCGGACTTTGTTTGTGTAGCCGCGATTTCTAATCGCTTGGATTATTCTCTCTCCAGAGTCATAGAAGAGCGTTAGTTTTGATTATCATTTACCCAAAATTGCAATTATCAAGATAATTTTAGAACGTTAATCAATTAGAAAGAATTAAGATGTGTTTCCCCCGAAGATAAGTACTGGCTTGTAAATAGTCTCATGTCGGATAAAGGAGAACACGCAGCCGTGTTCCCCTAGCCACAAGAAAAAGTATCCTTGAATCTGCCTTGTGATATTAGTACTTTCTTAAGTTGGCAACGTTTTTATGCAAAACTGACTCCTAGTGTATAAGAAAAATCAGGATTAGAACTGCTACCAGAGAAAGTTCCGCCATCTTCAGGCAAGAAAGCATATTTACTCACTGAAATGTAGTACGTACCTGCACTCAAAGAACGGGTAATCAATGAAGAATTACTACCGCCATTATCGTCGTTTGTTTCCAGTAAAGTCCCAATCCCAGTATCTTCAAACAGTCCGAGAACTGTATCTCCCGATGTCACTGTCTTAATAGTGACAGTTCCTGGATTTGCTAAAGAAAATTTAAAAAAGTCGAAATCGGGATTGTCCCCTGGTTGAACTGTGGCAATTTGGGCTGAAAGATTAATGTTTGAGCCTGATGATAAGGAACCTAACCCTTCAGCAGTAGCTAGTGTGTTGTTTGTACCTTCTCCAGCATTTTCCCCCTCAAAGAAAAGGAAGTCATCACTATCAAGTTTGAGATTGTTTTTCCCTAGCGCAATACCTACGATCTCATCTGGTTCTGCTCCCGGTTTGTTTGAGAAGATTCGTGTGTTGCTGCCAACAACTTGCAGGCGGTAGTCTTGTAAAGATCCTTTGAGTTCAATTCGATCTTGGCTAGAGTCGAAGTCAGTAATAGTAGCGTAGTCCCCAAAACCAGGATTTGCGCTGTTGTTGTCGTCGTAGAAAATATTTACAGCGTCCCCCAGAATAAATCTATCTGCCCCAGTCCCGCCAGTTAAGGTATCGGTTTCCCCTAATCCAGGTGGAAGCGGACTACCAGGAAAAGTACCGATGAGGATATCGTTTCCAGATCCCCCATTGAGTATTTCATTGCCCGGCCCGCCTTGTAGGCTATCATTGCCGTCCTCACCATTGAGGATATCATTGCCATTATTACCGTCTAGCGTATCATCGCCTGCTCTCGCATTTAGAGTGTTATTAGAAGTATTACCAAAAAGAAAGTTGTTAAAACTGTTACCTATCCCGGTAATGTTGCCATCTCCCGTCAGCCTTAGGTTCTCCAGATTGGCTCCTAGTGTGTAGCTGACAGAAGACCGGACGTTATCTGTACCTGAATTTGCAGCCTCTGTAATGGTATCAAGAGTAGTGTCAACGACGTAAGTATCGTCACCTGCTCCCCCATTCAAAGTGTCAATACCTAAGCCGCCATCAAGTGTGTCATTGCCATTATTACCGGATAATCGGTTATTTTGGTTGTCGCCAGTAATGCTGTCATTTGCATTTGTGCCGATGATATTATCAAAGTTAACTGCGGTAAATGACAATGTTCCTAAACCAGGAACGTTATTAGCAGCTAAACTTTGGGTTTGCAGGTTAGCGGTAATAAATACCCCAGCCAAAGATTGAGATGCATCTATGGTATTGTTGGCAACCTTAGAATTAGCAATAACCTTTTCGACTTTAAAGAGTAGGTCTTTTCCCAATCCTCCAGCTTTTTGAATAGTTCCGACACCTGACAAGGTAATGGTTTGACCTAGTTGAGTGTAGTCTGCGGTATCAATGCCATCTCCACCATCAATGCTGTCGTTACCCTGACTGCCTTTAAAGGTATCACTGCCTGCACCACCTTTTAAAGTGTCATTTCCTACACCCCCATCAAGTGTATCATTGCCATTATTACCGGATAATTGGTTATTTTGGTTATCGCCAACAATGATGTCATTTGCATTTGTGCCGATGACATTATCAAAGTTGACTGCGGTAAATGACAATGTTCCTAAACCAGGAACCTTGTTGGCAGCTAAACTTTGGGTTTGTAGGTTAGCGGTAATAAATACCCCAGGCAAAGATTGGGATGCATCGATGGTGTTGTTGGCAACATTAGGATTAGCAATAACCTTTTTGACTTTAAAGAGTAGGTCTTTTCCCAATCCCCCAGCTTTTTGAATCGTTCCAACACCTGATAAGGTAATAGTTTGACCGAGTTGAGTGTAGTCTGCGGTATCAATGCCATCTCCACCATCAATGTTGTCGTTACCCTGACTGCCTTTAAAGGTGTCATTGCCTGCACCACCTTTTAAAGTGTCGTTTCCTGTGCCCCCATCAAGTGTATCATTACCATCTCCACCACTGAGACTGTCGTTCGCCGTGCCACCTGCGAGGGAATCGTTACCAGCCAAGCCATTCAAGATATCGTTACCGGAGGCACTATTGGCGTTACCACCACTAGCCCAACCAACTATGGTGTCATTTCCCAAACTCCCATTTATCGTGTCAGGATTTGTAGTACCGAAAGCCATATTATCTCTCCTAAATTTCTCACTAAATATGTAAGTTCAGCATCAATCAAAGAACTATTTATCAGTTCAATGTAGATTACTTGTAATTTGCATAATCTCATGTTAAAAAACATTAACTATTTAATTAGGAACTTCTCAAGAAAAAATATCCAACTACTTACTGTGGGCTGATACAAAAAGCCAGCCCTTTGTTGCAAGCGAAACGCTTGCTCTACAAAATCAGATAATTTATTTTCTGAAAGCCCATTAATTGATTACGCAAAATATTAAGTAATTAGGTCGAATATTTGGTTTTTCTCCAACTTTTTGAACCCATGCTGTAATTATTTAACTACCATGAAGTATAAGGTTACACTAACTTTTTTATCAAATCTTAAAAATCCTTAATAAATCCGATTTATAATAAATTAATATATGTTTGTAAACCTGAAATTAAATATTTTTTAAAATCTAGTGATTTGTTTGATTAATGTTGATGTTGCCAGCTTTTTAGCTTGATGGCGTTTGTCATAAAGTTAGGCTTAAATATCATTTTTTTGTTAAAAAACTATTATGTTTAATTACAAAATAACATTTATTTATGCTGTAGAATGATAAATATGAATATTTAGTTATATATTGCTTTCTTATAGATCAATAGGAGACTGAAGCCAAACCAGAAGGCGTAAATTGAGGACTATTGAAAATTTGAATGGCGATTCAGACCCTAACCAAATTTTACTTAATATTGTCTTCTCTAGTACCCAGCCGAGACTTATAGTCGTTCCGTTGCTAAAATCTTGCATAGTCTCTAGTCTCTAGTCTATAGAAAATGCTTCGATACCGTAACCAAACAATATTTATTCTTATTTCTGTACTCATCGTTGTACCGATGGGATTTTTGCTTAAGTATTATAATGGGCCTGCCCATCACTGGTTTAATGACTACGGAGCAGCTGTATTTTACGAAATATTTTGGTGTCTGTTCGCATTTTGGTTTTTCAGAAGTCGGGCAGCGGTAATCCAAATTCCTATATGGGTTTTTGTCATCACCTGTATATTAGAATTCTTGCAACTTTGGCATCCGCCACTATTAGAGCAAATTCGCGCCACCTTGATAGGTAAATTGTTGCTTGGTACGACCTTTGTTTGGTGGGATTTTCCTCATTATGTATTGGGTTCTGTTTTAGGTTGGTTGTGGCTACGACAATTACACCGAATGGCAAGTTAAACCAGAAACCTTAAAAGGCTGGTCGAAATATTGTCTCAAACAAGAACTAACACCAACGCAGTTTGAAAATAGCCCCGTGAAGGCACGTCAAGTTGTATCTTGCATCACGCGCCGTGAGTTTAACAAGCAATTTATCGCCACCAATAATAATGAAATCGCTGCTGTGCGTGGCGCCGGTTGCTGGTGGATGACTGGCAGCTATACAGGCTACAACAGCGGATTTACTGCTACATATCTTCAAAAAGTTGTGGGTTTTTACCAACAGCAGCGTTCAAAACCAGCAACTACTCCATAGAGATCACCAAATTAATCGCCGCGATGTGGCAATAGAAATATGAGTGGAAAGTAATTTAGAGACGTAAGTAGAACAGGTGGGAAAAACCAAACTATGTTAATAAAGGTAAAGTGGACTAAAACCCTCTTTCCTCCTGCCTTCTCCCTTGGCGCTAGCCTCTCCCTTTGGGAGAAGGGGAGACGCTAAAAGCGATCTGCCTCCTGCCTGAAACTGATGATAAATATTCACACCGACTTACTTAGTAGTGCTATGTCTCTACAAGGGTTATGGATAACGCATATTTAACACCAAATATCTAATGATGAAGCGATCGCAATTAAATAAAATCAACTGCTACGCGTCTATATTGACTTTAATACAGAGTTTTAGCTTTAATCCAACCGTATTGAGTTATATCTAAACAAGGGATTGTTTGAACTTTGCCAATGCTGTTAGAATGCCTCGATGTCACAAAAGCAACATTTATTAAACAAAAAACTCGGTTGGTCTTTGGATGAGCGAGATCCAAAGTTCATAGAATCTCTGATGCCCCTGTTTGGCTTTTTGTATCACTACTATTTCCGAGTTCAAACTAGTGGCTGGGATAATATTCCACCCCAGCAAAAAGTTTTATTTGTTGGTTCGCACAATGGTGGACTCGCAGCCCCTGATATGGCAATGATGATGTACGATTGGTTCCGAAGATTTGGTGTAGAGAAACCCATTTATGGTTTGATGCATCCCAAGGCTTGGCAGGTTAGCCCGCCACTAGCGCAACTAGTAGCCAAGGCTGGAGCAATCATCGCTCATCCGAAAATGGCTTACACTGCCTTGCGCTCTGGAGCAAGTGTGCTAGTTTATCCCGGTGGAGCCGAAGATGTCTTCCGGCCGCATTATTTACGTAACAAAATCTACCTTGCGGGGCGACAAGGATTTATCAAGTTAGCGTTACGGGAAAATGTGCCGATTGTGCCTGTGATTTCATGGGGCGCTCACGATACACTCATTGTTATCGCTGACTGCTACAAAGTTGTACAGCAACTCCACGAGTGGGGGATGCCTTGGCTATTAGGTATCGATCCGGAAGTTTTTCCAATCTATCTCGGACTGCCTTGGGGATTAGCAATTGGCCCATTACCCAATATTCCATTGCCAGTGCCCATGTATACGCGGGTTTGTCCGCCAATTGTATTTGAACGCTACGGCCGTGAAGCAGCTAGCGATCGCTACTATGTCAATGAATGTTATGAATTAGTTGTTAGTCAGATGCAGCAAGAGTTAGATAACTTAATAAAGCTAACTGCTCAGACCAATTCTCTTTAAATAGTTATGAGTTAGAAGTTTTGAATCTTTAATTTATCACTCCTAACTCCTAACTCCCAACTCTTTTCCTAGCCGCCACTGACTGGTGGAATCAACACAACCTCATCCCCATCTTGTAGTAGGGTATCTGGTTCGACAAATATCAAATTAACCCCAAAACGGGTTAAATCACGCCATTGGGAGAGTTCAGGGTGTTCAGCTATGAGGCGATCGCATACTGCTTTGACTGGCATACTATTAGGAAATTCCAGCACTAGTTCCGAAACCCTAAAGGCTTCTTGATAAGCAGCGAACAATTTGACGGTAACGGTGATTACAGATTTAGACATACAACATACTTTGGCAGTACGAGCAAGTATTTTAATAGTTGCCAATAATGTAAATAAATGTTCAACATAACTTATGTATCTTTTGCTTCCCCGCCCCTTGTGCGTGAAACAAATTTAAGTATAGGTTGTTAGGACTTGCTCTAAGCGTACTACTACGGAGAAGCTAGCTACGCAGTAGCATCACTAAGAGTTGCTATGCCGTTGGCGTACTCTTGCAAGTGTCGCAGACAAGCCTCTCGTAGCATTTTGTGGAAGCAAGTTACGCATAGCGTCTCCCTTTGTGAGAAGAGAAGACTTTACGCTGCGCTATCGTTCATCTAAAATTGCAAATCTAAAATCCCAAATTGTTTGACTATTCAGCATTGAGGATTTTTGGTACTTTGAAAAATTCGCCTTCCTGTTCAGGCGCACTGTTGAGAATACTTTCTCGGTCAGGATAGGGTTGTAATTCATCCTCTCGTGTGATATTACTGACATCAATTGCACGTGTTGTTGGCAGCACATTACTGACATCAAGTTCATTCAATTGTTCGATATAGTTCAGAATACTTCCCAACTGGGTAGTGAATTGTTTCTCTTCTTCTGGAGTCAATTCTAAACGAGCAAGATTAGCTACTTTGTGAACTTGTTCTTGGTCAATCATAAATTGTCATTGGTCATTGGTCATTTGTAATTTGTAAATTGTCATTGGTCATTGGTCATTAGTCCTTAGCAAATGACAAAGAACTAATGACTAATAACTAAAAGAATACGTCAATTTGCGATCGCTTAGTGGTTTTGAGCCAGTTTTGGGCTTCGACGTAGTTATTGGGGGCCATGCGAATCGCACGAATCCAATAGTCTGCTGCTTGGTCAAAAAGTGCTTCGCCAGCCTCGTTATCTCCAGCTTCTTTTTCTTTTTCGCCTTGATAGTGGTAAATCACAGCGATGTTGTTCAAGGCTTGGGGCATACGTGGGTTCAACTCAATTCCCTTGTGATATAGTTCTAAAGCCTTGTGGTGGTCGCCATTGCTGGCATAGATTAGCCCCATATTGTAGAAAATATAGCCGCGATCGTTGGTATCTTCCTCTAGTGTTAGAGCTTCTTCATAGTATTCCAATGCCTCAGCATATTCCCCTTCCGCTTGGGCCGACATACCATCTCGATAATAAACAAACGCTTCTTTAGCTTTTTTGTTGGTTGGCAGGATCTTCAGAATGATATCCGCCATTACAGTAAAGGATTTGTCAATAAAATTATCGTTTTTTTGTGTTCTTGGCATATTTGTCTCTGGGTATTAGGCATTGATATTGGGGGATTGGTATTGGGGCATTGGTATTGGGGCATTGGGCAATAATCAATAGTTTTATTTTCCCCTGCTCCCCCTGCTCCCCCTGCTCCCTCATCTCTCCAATTCCATAGTTCACTCAATAGCTAATTTAACTGATTTGCGGGAGCATTCTTCTCACTGAGGGGTACGATACATTCTGAACTATTATGTCGAGAGTTGTTTACCAAGGTGCTAACTGAATATGCAATCATTGCTGGCGCTGGATAGGGACGCAATAGCTGCTGTAGGGTTTGGGCTGTTTGCACTTGGGAATCTAGCCATAAATCGTAATCTTGTGGTTCCAGAATCACTGGCATCCGCTCGTGGATGGGTTGGAGTAATTCGTTAGCTGCCGTTGTCAAAATTGTACAAGAGATTATTTCTTCGTTAGCAGGCGATCGCCATTTCTCCCACAAACCTGCAAAACCAAAGGGTTGCCCATCTTGAAGACGAAAATAAAATGGCTGCTTCTTACCTTGTTGACGTTGCCACTCATAAAAGCCATCAGCTAGCACTAAACAGCGTCTGTGCTTAAAAGCCGAACGAAAAGCGGGTTTTTCGGCAACAGTTTCTGCCCTAGCATTAATCAGCTTTGCCCCCATTCCTGCATCTTTCGCCCATGACGGAATTAATCCCCAATGCAACTGCTTAAATTCCCGCTTTTCGCTTTCGGGATTTTGCAACACTGTCGCCACCATTTGCGTAGGCGCAATGTTATATTCGGCTACCAAATCGGGAACAGACTCGACATGGAAAACTTCAGATAATCCTGCTGCCGACTGATTTAGAGTAAATCTTCCACACATAGTTTTATTTTCGACCACTAACTACATTAAATGTCTCAATCTAGAATCTCAATCTAGAAATAAATAATGCTTTTTTTTATTTTCTCGAATAATTTCCTGTAGTACGTTCAGATACTAAATACAAAAAAAATATCCGGTTTTGGGAAAATATTTTGGTAAAATATTGTATTTTGAACCTTTACTTCTCAACATATTCCTAACTGCATTTTAACATGGAACTACTGCATCTGTACGATTTTTTACCTTCTGGTCATGGTTATAAGATACGTCTTTTATTGACACAACTAGGTATGCCTTTCGAGAGGATAGAGCTTAACATCTTGAAAGGCGAGACTCGAACACCAGAATTTTTAAGTAAAAATCCTAACGGTAAGATACCTGTTCTGGAAATCGAGGCAGGGAAATATTTGGCAGAATCAAATGCTATATTGGTTTATCTAAGTGAAGGTACAGAGTTTTTACCTTATGACCGCTTTTTACGAGCGCAGGTGCTGCAATGGTTATGCTTTGAACAATATAGCCATGAGCCTTTTATTGCTACATCAAGATTTTGGATTTCTATTTTAGGTAAAACTGAAGAATATAGTGAAGCTATCAAACAAAAACGCGAACCAGGCTATGCAGCACTTAGCTTGATGGATAAATATTTAACTTCTCAAGATTTTTTTGTGGGAGAACGTTACACGATTGCTGATATCGCTTTGTTCGCTTACACTCATGTAGCTGATGAAGGTGGGTTTGATTTAACACAATATCCTGCTATCCAAGCTTGGATAGAAAGAGTCAAAACTCAACCAAGGTATATCAGTATTACACAGGCATGAATCAATTCAAAATTCAAAATTCAATTCAGCCACCCACAAGGGGTGGGGTTTCTACCTAACTTGGGAAACAAGGATTCTTTCGCTCACAAGGGGTGAGGTTTTAAACCTGCATTTTTTTCATAAAAATTAGATTTTGCAAGTTTCTATCTCTCGTTTCTTGTCTCTAGTAGAGAATGTGCTGGGTGGAATGTAGCTCATATTCAGAAGGTAGCAAAGTCTTCACAAAAGATATTATTAAGCAGCAGTTAGGTATTCGTATCAATTTCCATCAGCTTTTGCCGAGAGGAGAAACCTGACTTAATTCTGATATGAGACTTGGGTACATCAAATTTATCTGCTAGTAGTTTAATTAACTTTCAAGCTAGCAAGTTATCTTCAGAGTGTAGAAGTTGACGTGACTAACTTTAACAATATTCGTATCTTTAACTGGAAGTAAAAATATGAAATTATTTTGGAAGTGTTAATTTCTATAATTTATATATACAAATTAAAAAATGCCTGGGAGTGTTGCCGTGTTTCCACCCCAGACATTTTTTATTCTTAACTTGCTCCTCACACACAAATAGATATTATCACTACTTCTATTAAATGGCAAGTATATTGAGTGACATTTTAAAATCCCACAAGCAATCTAATTGCTGATAAATTAAAAAGCGCCTGGGAGTGTTGCCGTGTTTCCACCCCAAACGCTTTTTATTTATAACTTGCTCCTCACACACGACTTTACTATATCACCGCTTCTATCAAAGGGCAAGTAAATTATGTGACACTTTCACAAGTGTACACCTTACGGTCAATAATTTAGTGTAAAAAATGACGTACACCAGTTAAGACCATCAGCAAACCCAGTTCGTTAGCAGCAATGATAGAATCTTTATCGCGCAAACTTCCGCCTGGTTGAACAATGGCTGTAATTCCTGCGGCTGCGGCTGTTTTCACAGAATCATCAAAGGGGAAAAATCCATCGCTGGCGAGAGTTGCACCTTTGGCTTTTTCTCCAGCTTGTTTTAGGGCAATTTTAACTGAGCCGACACGGTTCATTTGACCAGCACCTACTCCTAGTGTAGTGCGATCGCTAGTTACAACAATCGCATTAGATTTAACGTGTTTGCAAACTTTCCAAGCAAACAACAATTCGGCTAATTCGTCGGGTGTAGGTTGACGTTCAGTTACAACTTGCCATTGACTGGCGTCAGCAATTACATCATCACTAGCTTGGACAAGGAAACCACCTGCGATCGCTTTCACTGTATCCTTAGGACCACTGCTCAAATCTGGTAGAGTCAAAACCCGCACGTTAGATTTCTTAGCAAGGATTTCTTGCGCTTCCGCATCATAACTTGGTGCAACCACGCATTCTAAAAATGTTTTGGTTAACTCGCTAGCCGTAGCCGCATCAATCGGACGGTTGAGGGCGACAATACCACCAAAGGCAGAAGTAGAATCAGCATTGAAAGCTTTTTTGTAAGCTTCGGAAATAGTGCTTCCGAGTGCCGTACCACAGGGATTTGTATGTTTGATAATCGTTGCTGCTGGGGTATCAGTGAATTCCGCAATAATTTGGCGTGCAGCCTCTAAATCAACTAAGTTATTGTAACTAAGTTCTTTACCTTGCAGTTTCGTTGCGGCTGTCCATCCTGTTGGGGTAGCACCAGTTTGATACCAGGCGGCGGGTTGATGAGGGTTTTCGCCGTAACGCAGAGATTGTAATTGTGTGCCGCTAAGGGTGTACTGCTGTGCTTGTGCGAGGTAAGATGCGATCGCGCGATCGTAGCTTGCAGTGTGCGAAAATCCTTTTAATGCTGCCTTTTGCCGAAACTCTAGGGATGCTACGCCGTTATTTTGGCGTAATTCCTGTAAATACTCGTCATACTGGGCTGGATCGCATAATACAGCAAGATGAGCGAAGTTTTTCGATGATGCCCGCAGCATAGCAGGGCCACCGATATCAATTTGTTCAACAGCTTCAGCTAATGTTACCCCTGGTTTAGCGATCGTTTCCTCGAAAGGATATAGATTCACTACCACTAAATCAATCGGGCGAATTTGGTTATTTTCTAAATCTGTAATATCTTCGGGAAAATCTCGCCGCGCCAAAATTCCGCCGTGAATTCGGGGATGCAGCGTTTTGACTCGGCCACCTAAAATTTCTGGTGAACCTGTGTAATCTGCAACTTTGGTGACAGGGAGTCCCGCATCTTTGAGGGCTTGGGCTGTTCCCCCACTGCTGATTAAATCAAATTCAAATTCTTCAACCAAGCTACGGGCTAGGTCAATTATACCAGTTTTGTTAGATACACTCAGCAGGGCTAGACGCGCCATTGATCGATTCCTTAAAAGTAGGCTAGAAGAGAAGCAAATCAAGTTTTGCATAAGCCTTGGTTTACTTCAAGACCATGAGAAATAATAGCGTTACTAATCATCTGGCATCACCTTTCTCAATTAAGACTGCTACAGATAACAGGCATTGTACCGGGATGATATCTATTATTCCTCTTCTTCTTGCTCTTCCATAATATCTAATTGACTCTTGTAATTAATATATTCTTCATGATATTCTCGCTGTTCTAGTAGCCTGTCTACTCCATCAATATTAATTTTTTGTAAAACCTCTCTTGCAGCTTTCATACCTTTTTTATTCATCACCATACTTTTTTTAGTTGTTGATAGTTCTAATAATCCTTCTGCCACTAAAGCATTAATTATTGCAAAATCAAATCCATTCCAACAGCTAACGCCAGTAAAATTTTCTTTATAGTTTTCACGATTATTATTAAGATAACTATTATGTTGATCTCCACTCGAAAGGTATATAATCATTAGATATAAATCTTTCATTACTGCGTAATGCTCCATAAAAATCCTTAAACTTTCTTGTTGGACTTCAAATTCATCTGCAAGATTACAAGCTCTACTATAGGCTTCTTCTTGATTCTTGCAAAACCAAGTAGTTTTTATTAAGTCTGGTTCTTTTGTACACTCAGCTATAAAATTTTTGCCAAAAGTCTCTGATTCTGGAAGTTCAAAAACAGTAATTTTCCAATCTTTTCTGTTTTTACTACGGATTTCTTTTTTATTTGCCAGCAATCTTTGTTTTTCTGATTGTTCTTTAACTTTTTTTTCTAGCAATAGTTGTTCCTTTTCTGCTTGTTCTCTAGCCTGTTTACTTTCATAAGCATCATCAGGAATATTTAGCTTATTATTAACCTTTTCCCAGAAGTCACTATCTTTCGCGTATATACCTTTTTTAGTCAAGCTATCAATAAATTCTTGGCCACAGACTTGAATAGCATTTTTTTTCAATGCTGGTAAGTTAGTAAATGCTTCAAAATTATTTTTATCCATTGTTGCTTTTTATAAAAAATTAAAATTTACATTATTTCTGTTTGTAAATTTATATTCATTAAGTTTCCTCTCCATCTTTTCAGAAATATACATTATCATGTAAATAAAATATTTGTGTAAGAATTCTTAAAAAAAGTATTATAAACGTAAAATCTCCCTATCTTGACAGATTAGACACATTTAAGATAGAAAAAATATAGAGTCCATTTGCTGAGACTGTAAAGTTCAGGCAAATGAAGCAGTCGTAAGACTGAAAATTACAAAGGAAATAATTATGCCTTCACAAGGTACTGGCGCTAACGTTGACCCGCGATTGCTTAAGCCGTCTATTGACCTCGCTACAGTCATAGAGCTACTTACTCAAGCTATTTCTCCTAGCAGTAATCAGGCAAATACTGACCAGCTAAACCCTAGAGGGATGCAGCTGTTTGAATTTGATGACAAGCAAAATAAACGCCTGAGAATAAGTACTTCAGCCGTTATGTATCGGCTATTTGCACAACCTAAATTTAAAGAAGCTTTGAAACCTGCTCCTGGCGGTGGGTTTATTCAAAACTTATCCATGCCAGCATACGGTAATAGGTCGCGCGTTGGCGGCTGTTTGAGTGATGGTAATGCTACAAAGTTACCTGGTGCCATAGACAGATTAATGGCTGCTATTGACCAAGCACTCAATACTGCTGTGCCTTCCGACAGCTTATTATCAACATTGCTGTTAGATGACTCTGATAAGCAACTCAAACATCTTGCTAAAAAGGCAGGTACGTCTTTCCAAAATATACCCAATACTGCCAACCTCGTACATCTAGCATTTCAATCTGGAGATAATAAAGATAACAAGTCTGTGGCGACGGTTATTTGTGCGCGCGAACGAGTTGAAAATACTGATTATTTTGAGCAAATGTGCAGTGCTGCCACAGAATATTTAGAAAACGAACTAAAAAGTGATGAAGATGATGTGGATTCATCGATCGCAACTTTGAAAGAAGAAAAAAATCGATATGATAGCCAAATCCAGCGTTTTTTAAACTTTATAGATGACGAAGCATTGTCACGCGTCCGATTGACAATTAGCTTTCGGATTATGGAAGCGATCGCAGAAAATGCCCGATCGAGTAATGAGCCAGATTACCAACTTTTAGTAGAGTATGTCAATCGAATACTCATTCTAGTTGAATCTGCTAAAGAAGAAGGCTATACGGTTGATTTAACGGCTCATTTCGGTAGTGCAGCTGAGTTCGACTTGGCAGATGAACTTAGCAAAGCGACCTTTTATTATTGTCTAGCTGTTTGGCCTGAGTGGAAAACTCAAATTTTCGAGCAAAAGACTAAAAATCAAGTAGAGCGTGAAGTAAGTTATCGTTTTCGAGTCAATGGGCAAAATCCAGAATTAGGCAAACCTGCTTTTGAAGTACGACTCGATCAAATTAGAGAATATTTACTGAGTAATGATGAATCTTCCTTACAAAAACCTTGGGAAATTTGTCGTCGTTTAGCTCAACTGATCTTTTTGGCGGTCGTTGTTCCCAAAAAGGACGAGAAACCGCTAACTAAAGAATCACTAACAGATATGGTGAATCAACTCCTAGCAAATTTTAAATCGCAGGGTACAGAAGCTATTCGCCAGACTTTAGAAGAATTACAGGAACGCTCTGAGTCAATGAAGTCTATTGCCAAGGCTCTGAAGGAAGTATTGCGCGACAAGAATCAAAAAGTCATATCTCAAGTTCAAAATCGCTCCTCACAACAATTCATCTGTGTAAAAAGCAGCATCATTAATTGGGATCGGCTAGAAGGGGCAACATTAGGTGTGAGAAAGTTGCTTGTAGAGCCACAAGAAAATACTAGCGAAAAGGTTGAATGGTTCAAACATATTGAAATTTGTGAGCAACCAGCAAAATCTCTATTTTCGGTTAAAGTTACTGCCGAGCTTTCGGAGTATGACTTAAAAACTAAAGATACACTAAGTCAATTACGGGCAAAGCGTTTATTGCCACAGAAACTCCTCCAAGTTTGTTGGGTTCCTCGTTCTTGGCAGAAGGGAGAAGATCGTCAATGGACTTATGAGCTATCTACAAATTCTTCTCGATTTGCTGGGTGGGCATTATCAGCTGCAATCATCGTGGAATACGATGTTGAAACTGTGAAACGGCGAGCAAATACAAGAGAATCTGAGGAAAACAAGCAGTATCATGCAGCCGCAGTTACAGCCTTTGCTGTGCTAGTTTACTGCTGTTTGTGGCAAATCATTACACGATTGCAAAAACGTGGCCAGAAGGAAAAATTGGTTGACTTTACAACCTTAATGCTGCGACTCCAAGAAACAGGAAGACAACTAGATGATGATAAAGACAAGAGCGGCGATGCTTACGTTTACGCAGCCGCCCAAACATTGGAAGCGATACTAGGTGAAGATACCCCGATCCGAATGCAGGGACTTATTCTAGATAATCTGGTGAAACAATCCAAAAAAACGCAAGATTTAATAAAATCTGGTACTTTTAAGGCGTTTTTAAGTGCGTTTCCACTTTGCATTAGTAGCCCAGATTCTCATTCAGCCCCCAAGATTGGTTTAATTTCTTATGCAAGCCGTCCCTGTAACGAGGGAAATTTTCCCAATGATAGTGAAAAGGCTTATCTTTTTCTGACTCAAAGTTATATTGCTACATCTGTTAGTGAACCGTTTATCGGTTATGAACTTAAAAGAGAACGGATGCAGTCTGATGTTCTTGATTCTCCAGAACAGCTGAAAACGCAACGCCTAGTTCAAGAAGAAATTCGTTATCTTAAAGCCCAAGGATGTCAGCACATTATTTTATTAGCTCATGCCTATGGCGATCGCCGCATTAATCGAGCCGCAGATTACAATTCTTCTTTAATACCTACAGAATTTTTAGAAGAAGTCTTTCAAACGTTTCCTGATATCAACATTTACCCAATGGTGCGGGATGTATTTCCGGCTACACGCTTGCGCGATCGCGGTTACAGTGAAGCAGCATTTGAAATTTTGCAAGCAGGAGATCATTCAGATTTTCAGCGCTCTGTTAGAGCAGACTACTTTCGTAATTTAATTCCGGTTTATACTTTTGCCACACTTTATGCTATTCAAGCAGAAGAGCGCTTACAATCTGGTTTCTGCATTTATTTCTTAGTATCGGATGGAAAAGTTAGCAATATTAACTGGACTGAACGCGCTCGTCAGCATTTGATTAATCCTGATTCAGACTCTCGGATTCATCCTTGCTTACTAGCTGTACTGCGCGGCTTGCATTTTATTGAAGCTGAACGAGGTGTGCAAAAAGGTCAACTGATCCCAGTACTAGATCCATTTAGTTGGATATCGCCTAATACAGTTGAAGAGGCTGGTGAAGTCAAAGTTCTTCATACCCGCCGCAAAGGACAGGTATTACTTAATTATCGCGCTGTACTTACCCACGTTTCTCAAGTTCTGCACAGGAAGTAATGGAATCATCCCTTCTACAACAAGCCTCTATTTGGGGGCAGGTATTTGAAATTGCTGTTAAACGCGGTGTTTTACAACAGTTGATTCACAGAAACTTACTGTTGAACGATCATCCTGTTCTCCAGCCTTGGCAATCTCACAAAAATGCAGATGTCTTCCACCAACTAGTGAAAGTATTCAAAATAACAGATCCCAATAACAAAGAATGGGTGGAAACAATGCTGCGTCATCTGCTGGTACTCGGCTATGGTTTAGGTTGGACAGCAATGCGTGAGTGTCTCAACCCCAAGCACAGTCAAATTAAACAACCTAAACTAGAAGCAATTTGGTGTCCGTTGACACTCCCAGACCAGCAAATGCAACTGGATGAAGAAAAAGAAGAGACAGCAAAAGCATTTCAAGAAGCTTTCAAACTACCAGGAAAACCAGACGAGAACTTAGTCAAGCGTGGACAACCAGCCAGAGCCGATTTTATTTTATGGCTTTCCAACGAATCTAGTCCGCCTAAAGATGGCAAAACTGACTTCTCCCAGCCAAAAGATCCAAAACGCAAAAAAATTGAGAACTTAATTATCTGTCTGGAATTTTCCTATAACGCACCCCTCAAATTTGCAGATTTTCAAAAAGAAGCCTCTCATAGAGAAGAAATGAGTCGCTATGCCCGTTACATGGAATCACGGGGGGTTTTCTCTAGAGTTTGTGCAGAGGTTGAAGGTGAAGAATTTTCACTTTCTAAAAGGTTGGAAAATTTTCTTTCAGCATTTAGTGGTCAAGATAAACCATTATTCAAGCTCTGTCAGGCATCATCATATACCGATCAGCTGATTAAAGTGTTACGCGCACGTAAGCGATTAGAAGGAAGTTGTCATGCTAGAGCGATCGCTGTCACATCCAATGGTATTGAAAGTCTTACGGCTCAATTCTGGGGTGTGGAACCTGAACCAGATACTAAAGCCAAGTTAATGCAATCATTGGGAAAAGCATATTGCAAAGCTAAACATTCAAAGGATGATGAGCCACTCGATCTAGACGTGGAAATTGGTTTAGTGTTCAGAAAGTTAGTGCGATCGCTACCGTCTGCTTTTAAAGAACAAGCACAACATCTAGCTGAAAAACCAGCTTCAGGGCAATATCTGCACTTTCTTTTTCAGGAGAATGTGACGGACTTCTACAACCCAATGGGTGAAATTAGTAAAGCTGAGGCGATCGCATCTATTGAAGACAACGACGCATTACATAAGTTCTTTGGAGGCAACCCTGTTACACGAATTGCCGATTGTATCAATGAAATCAATCCCGATAAAGCAACAATCCCTCTGCGACAACTACACCAGGCAGCAGTATTTGCTGGTATAACTTCTGCTCAAGTCGGTAAAATTAACGTCCTAGCTTTAGAAGGAAATCCGGGTATTGGTAAAACCACTGCTGTGATGAAATTTCTCAAACAGCAGTCTCAAGGTTTCTTATTTTTGTATCTCAGTCCGCGAGTTGTAATTAATCGAGATGTTACCGACAAACTTGCTAGAGACAACAATCGCCCCACTGGGATATTAACCATCACCAGCAATAAAAATTTGATTGTTGCGGCTCCCGAATGGTATAAACAACAGGTTCAGGAAAACAATTTTCCACCTCGCTTGATCGAGAGTGCCGTTGTTATCGATGGTATTGAAAAACTCACACTTCCTGATAGCAATATCTTCTTTCTCAATCCAGAACAAGAACATGATATTGATTGCAATATAGTCGGCTCGACTCGATTTAAACGCCGTCTTAACGAACGGGATTACAGCGTAGAATCCCTTAACAGTCCTGGTGTATTGGGTACTATAGCAAAGTCAGCCCGAAAATTGCTCGAAGCCAATCCCAAGGTTAATCAACTGGTGATGACTGCTGCTATCCAAGGTTATCGGACGCTCAACGATCAATCAACCACAGTTAATGCCTTCAATAATTTGTTTGCAAAAAAAGCTGATACTAAGCCTGGAAAAAAGGAACGTTCAGGATTTGCAGCGCGGATTCCCACTATAGTTGTGATGGTAGATGAACTTGCTGGTGATGGTGCAGGAGCGCCCTTTGTCCGTAAGTTAGCAGAATGGTTGCAACAACAGTTTATTCAACCGTTTGATACAAATCAATCTCCGTTTAAAATTGTGCTGATTCTTGCCGATGCCTCACTCAGCAATGAAGTTGTGTTGGATAGCTTTTTAAACTCAGGCGATCGCGCTCCTGATAAAGTTCTAATAAGTCAAAGTCGAGGTGAAGCGCCCTTTCGGGTGACAGGTACTCATACAAAAATTGGCCTCAGAAAACACCCAACGCTACACGTTATGACAAATAGCTATCCCGCCAGTAAACTCACTATTGACTACAGTATTAGGCTGTCGCCCATTAAACCAGGTCAAAACAGTGACGGCACAGAGCAGACAATTAGACAAGCAATTCGAGAAAAATCAGAAGAGGAATCCCTAACAAACGCCTATTTAGAAATCAAGGCTGGGTTACAACAGGGAGCAGAGCAGTTAATTTTCTTTGCTCAGGATAAAGCTTTTCTACGTCAGTTGCAGGAAAAATTAACCACTGGTAAAGAAGCTCTGGTAAACAGAGAACAGGTGGAGGTTTTGGATCAAAGTGTATCACCCGATCGACGATTGCAATTAGTAAAGCCGCCACGACGAGATGAAGTCCGAGTTTTTCTCATGACTTCTTCAGGCGCAAGAGGTGTTTCTTTCCCGAAAACAGATTGCATCATAGCTGCAATTCCCCGATTTAATATCGAAGCCGCTTTAATGGAAGTCGCGCAATTAATTTACCGTGGTAGAGGAATGTATACAGATCCAGAAACCGGAATGGAAGTTTCTGGAGATAACAAAGATAGACGGTTAGTTATGCTAATCAATGATTTCATCATTGAAAGAGAGGATATTGATCCCAAAAGACTATGGTTGCGTCAGTCCAGCGATTTATTGACTTTGCTGGTAATGTTGCGCTCTACAATTCACACCCGCATCAAAGGTGATGCCGGACTCAATAAAAACCGAATTGCATTTGTCCCAGTTGGCTCTGTTGGCGATGAAGAATTGCTGCGTTTAATGTCTGATGATGTCTTAGATTTCTTGCGTGAAGCCAAAATTTTTATCAGTGATAGTCACCCTCAAGAAGCAAAAGCAATTGTGAAAAGAGCAGAGCTATTAACTGCAAACATCTTTAAACATTTTGACTTAAGAGGTCAATCATCAGAGATAAATGCCAAATCCTATGCAAATTATCAAACTTTACAAGCTTTGACCAAAACTGTTTCTAGAATTTCGAGCCGATTATTGCCATCTTTAGACAATGACGAGCTACAGATACCAAATAGTCTAACTTGTATCGGCCCTTTCTGGATCGAAGATTGGAGCGATCGCCAAACTGAAGAAATATTTAGCTTTGAAGCATGGAAAGCTGATGTTAAACAAAATAGCAGTCGTCTTTTAGGATCGCTAAAAGAAATTGCCGAAAGCAAGAAGTTCAAATTTCCCTCAAAACTCAAGCGTCCTGCCAACGAACTGTATAAACTATTGAGTCGAGAACAAGAGGGATTTGTGATTGAATCTTCCACACGTCAAGCGTTGAAAACTAAAAATATAGTTGTAGGTTTACCCCTCGACTATCCCCATTTCTGGAATGAACAATCAGAAGATGATACCCGCCAGCAAGTATTAGAAGATCCCCAAGCTTGGAGAAGTGCGCTAGGACGTTCTTTAACTCCTCAAGGCTTAATTATCCCTGTAGTGCCTCACTATCGAGCATTTCCTTGGGTAGCTGTGGCAGGTAGACGGATTTTTACACAATTAGAAACTGTTTTTAGCGATCGCTACTTTATGGCATCCAGCGAATTGAATCTTCTTAATACAATCTTGCTTGAAGATGAAGCAGAGAACAAATAGGTAATATACGCTGTTAACTTGCTAGCACCATACGATGTCGGTATTCTTTAGGCAAGCAGCAAATGCCGTAAAATACTAAGTCTCCTTGAAGAGATAGGATCTATGTATAAAAGTAGAATTTTAGGAGTAAACCTCTGTCTTTACAAGCTATCACCGTTCCCACAGCAACTTCTCAACCCCCAACAGGCTTAATTGTCACTTTGCATGGTTGGGGTGCTAATGCTGAGGATGTAGCATCTTTGTTACCATTGCTCAACTTACCCGATTACCAGTTTGTATTGCCCAATGCACCTTATCCTTATCCCTATTCCCCGATAGGGAGGGCATGGTATGATCTGCGGGGGGAAAATATGTATCAAGGTTTGGCAGAAAGTCGGCAACTGCTAACAGATTTCTTGGAATCTTTAGAAAGTACCACTGGCATACCTTTGTCACGTACCATTTTGAGTGGATTTTCTCAAGGCGGAGCAATGACTTTAGATGTCGGCTCAAAATTGCCCTTAGCAGGTTTAGTTGTCATGAGCGGGTATTTACATCCTGACGCGCTAACGGCAGCTAAAAGTGGGATTTCGTCGACTTTAATCACTCACGGTAGATATGATGAAGTTGTGCCCCTGAAAGCTGCTTTGAAGGCACGAGAAACTCTCAAGTCTCTAGGAGTGGCAGTAGAATACCACGAATTTGATATGGGACATGAAATAGATCCAAAAACGTTAGAAGTGCTACGAAATTTCGTTGTAAATACAATTGCTTAGTCAGGATTACAAATTTTTTATAAATTCTGGTACAAATTCTGACAATTTTCACGAACTTAATGACTTCTAATGAGTAATATATATTGGGTGGCTGCGTTCAGCGCAACTTAACCCATGCTGAAGGCGAGTGCTGCATAAGGGAGGGGCAAGTATTATGACAACTCTAAGCATTTCCCAAAAAGAAATTGCTGCCATGAGTGCAGTAGAAGTAGAAGAACTAGCTACACGTCTGGAACTGGATAATTATAGTAATGCTTTTGAGGGTTTAAATGATTGGCATCTATTGCGAGCGATCGCATTTCAGCGTCCAGAGTTAGTTGAACCCTATATCTACCTCTTAGACTTGGAACCCTATGATGAAGCATAGCAATTTTAGATTGTAAATTTTAGATTTTAGATTGGGTCAACTGGCTACAATCAGAGATTATCAGGGTTAATGTATCACTTGCTTAATCTCAAAGTACCAATGCAATTTCCCTTAAATCCAAAATCCAAAATCCAAAATCCAAAATTGAACAGGGTTCTCATTAGTGTAGGTGGCGGTATCGCCGCCTACAAAATCTGTGAATTGGTTTCGACGCTGTTTAAAACTGGGGTGGAAGTCCGAGTTATCCTCACCCGTTCGGCGCAAAAGTTTATCACCCCTCTGACAATAGCCACTCTATCTCGTCATCCCGCCTACACAGATGATGATTTCTGGCAACCAACTCACTCTCGTCCGTTGCATATTGAGTTGGGTGAATGGGCAGATGTCATGGTAATTGCCCCTTTGACAGCTAATACATTAGCCAAGTTAGCCTACGGGATGGCGGATAATTTACTCACAAATACCGTGCTGGCTTCTACTTGTCCCGTGCTGTTAGCACCCGCAATGAATACGGATATGTGGGAACAGCTATCAGTGCAGCGAAATTGGCAACAGCTATTGATCGATAGCCGATATCATGGGATGAATACAGCATCAGGGTTATTAGCGTGCGATCGCATCGGTGCTGGTAGATTAGCAGAACCTCCAGAAATTTTGGCTCACATCCAATCGTTGTTACACACTCAAGGTAAACGAGATTTAGTAGGTAAGCGAGTGTTAATTAGCGCCGGGGGAACGCGAGAGTATCTTGACCCAGTAAGGTTTATTGGTAATCCTTCTACAGGTAAAATGGGATTGGCGCTATCGCAAGCAGCATTTCACCGAGGGGCAAATGTCACTCTGGTACATGGCCCAGCGAATTGGAATGTACCATTAGGAGTACAAGCAATTCCCGTTGTTAGTGCAGACGAAATGCAGCACGTCATGGTAGAGTGTTTACCCAACGCTGATATCATTGTCATGTCAGCAGCCGTGGCCGATGTGAAGCCACGAGATTATAGTACAGAGAAATTGCCCAAGCGATCGCTTCCCGAAGCTTTACCCTTGGAACCCGTACCGGATATAGTCGCCCAATTAGCAGAACATAAACAGCCGCATCAAATATTAATTGGTTTTGCCGCACAAACTGGGGATATTGTCAAGCCAGCGTTAGAAAAATTACAAAATAAAAAATTAGATGCGATCGTTGCTAATCCCATCGATCAACCTGATAGTGGTTTTGGGAGTGATAATAATCAAGCCATATTTTTAGATAGTCAAGGAAATCAGGTAGAAATTGCACCTTGTTCTAAATTAGAAATGGCACATCAATTATATGATTTTGTCATCACGAAATTTTAGGTACTACCTTTATTCATCAAAATTATGAAAAAATATGTTTATCTTTGTTCATAGTTACATATTCTTGCTCAGGCCCTTACCAGTAATATCCCTCTCCTAAAAAACCGATGAAACAACTAGCAATGGAATCACCATCCACCTGGCGTTTCATCCCAATGCTTCAGACATCAGGAGCAGTGCAAATGGCGATCGATGCTTGGTTGTTCAAGCAATGTGAAAAGGGACAGCACCCGCCTACGCTGCGTTTTTATACTTTGTGTCCCTATGCTCTCTCCTTGGGACATCTGCAAAAACAATGGCCTACCGAGTGGCATAATCTGACTTACCAGGGACAGCCACTCGATTTAGTTCGCCGTCCAACGGGAGGTAGAGCTGTTCTCCACCAAGGCAACTTAACCTATGCCCTGATTACCTCAGCTATTACTGGAAAAAGCTGGGGTACTTATGAAAAAATCTGTAACTTTTTAATCCAAGGCTGGCAAACCTTGGGTATTGAGTTAAGTTATGGTTCTGCTGGACGAGGTTACATTCATAATCCCAGTTGCTTCAACACAGCAACAGCAGCTGACTTGGTTACAGCCGATGGAAGTAAATTTATTGGTAGTGCCCAACGCAAGGGAAGAAATACCATTCTTCAACACGGCTCAATGATTTTGTCTACGGACAAAGATTTATTTCAGGAAATCTTTGAACAACCGGCTCCGTGGAATACCTCGCTTTGTAACACACAGGAACAGGATGGCTGGATTGTAAAGATTGTGGATACACTGACAGAGACGGCAAAACAGTACTTTGGCATAGAACTAGTTACCCAACCATTTACCGATCTCGAATGGCAAGATATCCTCGAATTGCGATCGCTTTATAGCAATCCTAAATCATTCGTGAA
Organism: Nostoc sp.; assembly: GCF_036917235.1. Classification (GTDB taxonomy): domain Bacteria; phylum Cyanobacteriota; class Cyanobacteriia; order Cyanobacteriales; family Nostocaceae; genus Nostoc. Next base: position 29,968 of record NZ_JBALDU010000022.1, on the reverse strand, counting down.
AAATTAGATCCCCGACTTCGCGGAAGTTGTCGGGGATCTGGACATCGCGCATTTTCACAACTCATTTAGGATGCAGCTTGGGCTAAAAAATCAGCAGAAGATAAACCCGATTCTGGGCGAGATAGTATGCTGGTGCAGATGCGAATCATTTTAGAAGAATGTGTCAACCATCCCGATCCTGTAATTCGGGAAATTTATCAATAACTTTACGGGGCATTTCTAACACCTTTACAGCGCATTCAAGGAGTAATTTACCCTGATGAATTAGCTAATTCACAAGATTTGACGGATGAAGAAGACGGTTTCAATGATTTTTCAACACTATTGGAGATGTAAAAATGACCGACAATTTTGATAATGAAATGGAATTGGAAGAAGATTTATTTGAAGAAGAAGAAACTGATGATAATTTAGTTTCAGATACCTTTTATATTCAGCAAGGGCAAATCAAGCTTGTCAAGAGATTTACCCAAGCCTTCACTGTACCGGATAATCTGCCTCCAATCATAGTAGAGGGTTTTACTCTTGCTTGGACAAAGGCAGCTTTGTTAGATTTCGCAGATATCCAAAAAGGAACTAATGTTAAAAATCTCCCTTAGGTTAGAACTGCAACCTAAAACTTGAGTTTATTAAACCCCAGAACAAGCCCGAAAGCTGGTAAAAATAGCGTGATTGACATAGAGATATTAAGCAGCAATTGGGAAAGGAAACTACTACCTTGAATTGGGTATAACCCGTATGTTCTATGGCTTCAAGTCACTTTTGTAGATTTTACAATATAAGTAAGACATAAAAATAACGCTTCAATTATATGAAAATACTCTCATCAGAACTAGTCCATTTGGGATTTGGCAAATATGTGCGTTCTGACCAAGTGACAGCAGTTATACCAATAGAAGAGGAGCGAGGCCCAGGGCGACGAACCTTTGTTCATGTTCAAGGGCAAAACGATCCAATTATCGCCTCTCGCGCTGAAGATACCATCGTGCGTGATTTAGTACAGGAACCACGTGAAGTTACTCAAGCCCGTCAGCAGCAGGAAATTCTTCAAGATTTATTGGTTAATTTAGCTAATGTTAATTCCACTGTGCGCCGAATTAACCGTGATGAAGGCAGTTTGGATCTTGATTTGTTAGAGCGACGAATTAAGCAAGTCCTGGAAAATTAATTGCAGAAATCAGCAAACTTTCATAACGGAGAACGATATTGCTGAATACCATTACAGACCAAGTTTCAGTATCAGATACACAAACAAGATCGCCAAGGTTGTGGATACCTGAACGGGTACTGTTTACACCTGCTGCTCTAGATGAAGATTGGGGGCAGCAGATTCTTAAACGTGTGCAGTCACTCAACTTACCAATAGAAGAACTATCACAAAACCGCCTGAAGGGTCTGCGTGGTGAATCTGAGCGGGATACTTACAACATTGCCAAGCGTACCTTAGCGGTGGTTACTGCACCACCCAGTTCTTTTAAACTGAGTCCCATCCCACCTTCTGCGGATTGGCAGTTTCATCTTGCCGAAGGTTGTCCCGCTCACTGTCAATACTGCTACCTAGCTGGTAGCTTGTCGGGGCCACCTGTCATCCGCGTTTTTGCCAACTTACCACAGATATTAGAGAATTCAGCTAACTACGAGCAACAGGGGAAAACCACAAGTTTTGAAGTTAGCTGCTACACAGATCCATTGGGTATTGAGCATTTAACTGGAAGTCTTGCTGAATGTATCCGTTACTTTGGCACTCGTAGCAATGCACATCTACGTTGGGTATCGAAGTTTGATGCTGTGGATGGATTACTCGACTTACCACACAATGGGCATACTCGCTGTCGGATGAGCGTTAATGCTGCACCGATTTCTGGTAAGTTTGAAGGTGGCACGGCATCCGTAGCATCCAGACTGAATGCATTGCGACGGTTGGCGTTACCACAAGAGCGTGGCGGTGGCGGTTATCCAGTAGGCTTGGTTATCGCGCCAATTATGCCGATAGATGACTGGCAAATGCACTATAGTTGTTTGTTTGACCAGATAAACGAGGCACTGGATTTTGACTGTAACCTTACCTTTGAGTTAATCTCCCATCGGTTCACACCTGGATCAAAAGAAGTGTTACAAACTTGGTATCCGCAATCAAAATTAGAGATGGATGAGGCAAAACGCAGCGTCAAGCGTAATAAGTTTGGTGGGACGAAGTACGTTTATGAGAAAGACATAATGAAGGCGTTGCGTAGCTTTTTTGAGAGTGAGATTAGTAGGCGCTTTCCAAATGCTGAAATTCTTTATTGGACTTAGAAGACCACTTCGCTCAAATGCAGTTTGAACTCTTCATCTACTCATATTATATCCGGTAAATTAGTTGTAATTCCTGCGTGACTTCTCAAGAGCAGCCCCTCCCCCCGTAGTAAGGCTACGGTGTACACACAAGCAAGTCTCTTGATCTGCACCTTTGTTGCATCGACCTGCACCTTTGTTGCATCGACCTGCACCTTTGTTGCATCGACCTGCACCTTTGTTGCATCGACCTGCACCTTTGTTGCATTGACCTGCACCTTTGTTGCATCAACCTACACCTTTGTTGCATCAACCTACACCTTTGTTGCATCGACCTGCACCTTTGTTGCATCGATCTGCAAAAATTAACCTATCTTATGCTAGGCAGTAACTCTAAAAGACTTGTGTGTACACGATAGCTCTATACAAAGTGGGATAATTTGGGCAGATTACAGGCGGCGTTATACATTAATAAGTGTATCTGCAATACCGGACTTGTTCTGGCTTAGTCTCAATAGCAAAGGTTTGGAGATGTTTACTTTATCAGAAACTTCTATCCTGGCGGCAATCCTACTGGTAGCTTTAGGCATTTTAGGCTGGGGCTTTTATCGCGCCAGACCTTTTGGTAAGCTGGGAATCTTAGCCTGGTTACAGTCGGTGGTGTTGATGACTCCCTGGCTCCTGTTTTTTGGATTGTTTGCCGCAGGGATTTACATCAATATAGCGGGTATATTGTTCTTGGTGGTGACATCCGCCGGATTGTACGTTTATTTGGGCAGACAGTTACGCGCCGCTGGGCAAGATGACATCCTCAAGCAACGCGCAACCGAAAGACTCGCTGCTGCTTCCTCGCTTGCAGCAAATTCCCCACAATTAGCAGTCGCAGAACTGAAAGCGGAAATTCCACCAATACCGGAAGATGACTTGAATGCAATTAAAGGCATTTTTGGTATCGATACATTTTTTGCCACAGAAACGATCGCTTACCAAGATGGAGCCATTTTTAAAGGCAATTTGCGGGGAGAACCAGAAGAGACTCACAACCGTCTAACTGCAAGTTTACAGCAACGCCTTGGCGATCGCTATCGTCTGTTTTTAGTGGAAAACACAGACGGTAGACCCGTGATGATTGTCCTACCCAGCCGTAACGATCCCAAGCCGATGTTGCGATCGCAAAAAGCTTTTGCAGGTATTCTGTTGATAGCGACCATTGCCACAAGTTTAGAAGCTGCGGGATTACTGCTGAATTTTGATTTTTTTGGCAATCCAGGGCGGTTTCAAGAAGCTTTGCCCATAGGCGCTGGAATATTTTCGATTTTAGTAGCTCACGAAATTGGTCATTGGTTACTTGCACAGCGTCACCAAATTCGCCTTAGCTGGCCATTCTTTCTACCCGCAGTGCAAATTGGCTCTTTTGGTGCAATTACTCGCTTCGAGTCTCTGTTGCCCAACCGCAAGGTATTATTTGATATTGCCTTGGCAGGCCCAGCCGCAGGTGGTATTGTCTCTTTGTTAATGCTGGTGACGGGCTTGCTGCTTTCCCACCCAGGTAGTTTATTTCAATTGCCAAATCAGTTTTTCCAAGGGTCGATTTTGGTGGGAAGTTTGGCGCGAGTTGTCCTTGGTTCGGCATTGCAGTCACCCTTAGTAAGCGTTCATCCCCTAGTGGTGATTGGTTGGTTGGGGTTAGTAATTACCGCTTTGAACTTAATGCCCGCAGGACAACTAGATGGTGGGCGGATTGTTCAGGCGATTTATGGACGCAAAACCGCAGGACGAGCAACAGTAGCAACTTTAATTTTACTGGCGTTAGTGTCTCTCGGTAATATGATTGCCATGTACTGGGCGATCGTGATTTTCTTTTTGCAACGCGATCAAGAACGCCCCAGCTTGAATGAAATTACTGAACCCGATGATGCTAGAGCCGCTTTGGGGCTTTTAGCTCTATTCTTGATGATTACTACGCTTCTACCCCTAACTCCTGGCTTGGCTGGGCGTTTGGGAATAGGATAGTGCTGAATTAGGAATACAGACGCGATTAATCGCGTCTGTGCAGGAGTTAGAAGTGAACCACATGCGATACTTAGAAAAATTAAGCCCGATTTGTAATTCTAGTAATCCATTTATTTATCTTTCTCTAAAATTATTATTTTTTAGCATTATTTTGCTAAGTTTCCTTATTGGTGGGTGTGAGAAGGAAGATGAATATAAGGTGCAGGAAAAGCAAATATCAAGACTGGAGAAAGAAGCAGAAAAAAATATTATATCTAAAGTTCAGACTCAAAATAACTACTTCTTAAAGCACAAAACCTTTTTTAAATCTCCTGACGAACCAGCAACTCACTATGGCTCGTTTCCACCAATTTTTGGAACACAAAGATGTTATCGATACTATACTGAAACAGATACTAAAGTTTTCTCTCAAACAACTATTGATGCTGTTTATAGCTATGCCGTTCAAGACGACTGCGGTGGTATGTTTGGTTTTGAAGTTAGGTGGTATGTTGGAACGGTCTTTGCTGTTCGTATTAATGGGAACAAGCAACTAAAAATGATAAGTATTGTCTGTCGAAATAAAGAAAGTTATGGACGTGTACCCTCTCACCCAGAATATATAAACAGTGTAGTAAAATGCCCCACCAACACAATACAAGTATTACCAATTTAACTAACTCTGAAATTAAAAAATACAGGTATTCTCCAATCAGTTGCTTTTTTACTAAAAAACTTAGTTCCTTTCAAGACAAATTCTTAAATTATTGTCAGTGAACCTTCACTGTAATTAAGTGATGTGTTCACCAACAGATTGCTAGGAAAATTAACTCAACGGTTTCCAACCTGCCAGCAAATTAGGGTAAGCCGTTGGTGTGGGGAAAATTTTCTGGAAGGCAGTTTGACGCTCTTGTGGCTTTTCTTTGCTCATATTCCAGAGGGTTTCATAGAAAAAGAAAGAGACTCCAGCGAAATTGCGATCGCGGATTTTTTGCACTTGTGTTTGAATCTGCTGCATCGATACGGTTTTGTTTTTCAACCCAGCCAAAATACCCACACTCACTGGAATATGACTCTTGGCTGCTTTCACTTCTGGATACTCTAATTCGCTGATAAAAACATTCAAGTCATCACGATATATCTGCAAAACTAAATCTTCAACAATTCCCAGCCGTTCCCACTTCTGCCAGTCTGCTAAAAAGAAATCGTAGGAAAAACGTTGAGGATTAGGAGCAACAGAAACCAGGCAATCTTTTTTAGTAGCTTTAATGGCTGTAAATACCCGTTTCATAAACTCGGTGATTTTATTAGCTCTCCAACTCACCCATTCTGGATCTTTGAAGTTTTTCGAGGGAGCTTTACCACGGTGTTCTTTTTTGTAAAGTGCCACTGTATAGGCATCGTAGCCTAATTCTGATGGTAAGCCAAAATGGTCATCTAATTGAATACCGTCAATATTGTAGTTTCTAACAATTTCAACAATTAAATCTTGAATGAACTGCTGCACTTCTGGGCGAAAGGGATTTAGCCAAACGCGATTATCATTCCCATCTTTGACAACCCGTGTACCATCGCTGCGGCTAGTGAGCCATTGGGAACGGTTTTTAGCTAATAGGGAATCCGCTGGTGCCATAAAGCCAAATTCAAACCAGGGAATCACTGTTAACCCTTTTTGATGTCCCACATCGACAATTTCTTTGAGGATATCTCGTCCTTGCAATCCAGGCGTGGGATCGAGCGATCGCCCGATAACTTTTTGGGCAACTTTGCTAGGATACAATGTATATCCCCAATTCCAAACCGCCGGATATATGGTGTTAAAATTGAGTTCGTCAAGGCGTTGCAAAGATCCCTTGAGGCGATCGCGCTCAAATAACACATCACTATCAATATTTGTTAACCACACTCCCCTTAATTCCGATTTTGGCGTTGACGGCAGATTTATTTGAGCGTTCAAAGGTAACGATAATATCATCGTAGCGATCGCACTCAAGGTAAGCATAACGATAAACAAAAAATACTTTCTACTTTGGCGAATATTGCACCAAGGAGAAAACTCAACACACCACTCTACAAACCTTTTCATCATTATTTAAAATGTCTGTGTCAGTGAAGGAAACATTGGCATGATAACTAATATTAATCCTTAACCTTTGTTTCCTGCTCTAAAAACAGGTTTCCAATATCAAATAAAAGTTGCATAGTACCTCGATAGCCAACCTTGGTAAACTGACCATGATCTAAGCAGTCAAAAATGGGAATACCTTGACGGTAGAGAGGAATTTTTAAGCGTTGAGCGATCGCAACTCCATGAGAGTTGGTAATTAGTAAATCAGACCCAACCGCCAATTGCTCAAAGTCTTCCAAATCGCCGATAGTAACGCTCTTAATCGGAAGTTTTTCTAACAGAGGAAAGCGTGTCGTTGTCACTGCTGAGTGAATCTCAACTCCTAGCGATCGCAAAAAAGAAACTGTTGACCAAAGTAAATCTGGTTCCAGCGCCAAAGAAACTCGCTTGCACCCAAAGTAAAAGTGATTTTCCAACATCACGTGTTGCAACTGACGGCGTTGACGGCGGTATTTATCTGGTACGCTGACACCACTGATATCCGCCAATGCTTGCAGAAATTTATCTACTGCTGCTAATCCCGTCAGTTCACCAAATACCTCATAAGGTATATTGAATCTCTGCTCCAAAATTTGCGCCCCACCCCGCATACTATCACCTAGTGCCAAAGTGAATACAGAACTGCCAAGCGATCGCAACTGTGCTGCATTTGTGCCATTAGCTGTAATGGCACTAGAAGAATCTTCTATATGACCATCTAGTACACCAGAAAGGTCAGGTACAACAATAGGTACAAGTCCAAAAGAGGTAACAATCTCTTTGATTTCCTGTACATCCCCTGGTGTGAATGCAGAACTCGCCAAAATAGTGATTTGTGTGGGACAAGGGTCTTGCTTGGAGCCTTTTTGGGGAATTTCCCTGACTATACTCTCAACTGCACCAGCAAAGCCATCCTGTAATGTACCTTTGAAATCTGGTGTAGAGACAAGCACAATTGGTAAATAATCCAGTTCTGGGTGACGGTGGCGAATCTCCTTGACAAAGCGCCCCATATCATCACCTCTGGTTTCCACCAGTCCAGTGCTACAAAGACCGATAATTTCTGGTTTGGATCTCTGCACCAAAGTCAAGATTGCTTGTTCAACTCTTTCCTCGCCACCCAAAATGGTTGCAACTTCGGTCATCGCCGTACTGGAAAGGGGAATCGTCTGACGGAAATGCTGTACCAATACCGCCTTAGTCAAAGCAGTACAGCCTTGAGAACCATGTAATAAAGGCATGATTCCCTTCAATCCCAAAAAGGCTAAAACTGCACCCACAGTTTGGCTTTGCTTCAGGGGATTAACTGCAACAGATGTACTCGTAACGCTAATAATCGCCATCAAATTTCCTCCTGTTGAGAATTTCCTGCTGACTCTACTCCTACTTCCCACGGGGCTGGTCGGCATACTTGTTCCCACACAGGATTGTAAAAAGCAGCATACAATTCTCGTGCTACCTCTAAAATTCCTATATAACCTGCATAGGGATGGTTGCGTTCAGTATTAAGGTCTAGAAATGGAATCCTAGCAGTCAGAGAAGTGTCTTGATGGCGTTTATCAGCAATTAACATATCAACGTGATTTTCGTTAATTATCTGTAAAATTTCTTCAGAACTATTTTGTTCTAGAATTATGCCATCTTGACCCAGCAAACTTTTGACTCTAATTTTATCCTCCTCAGTATTCTTATTAGTAAGAATAGCAATAACTTCCATCCCTAAATTTTTAGCAGCAAAGATAATCAACCAACTCTTGAAACTTCCAATAGAAAGGATCATGCGCTTACCTTGCAATCGGGTAATATACAGAGCGAGTTTTTCATCTATTGCAGCAGTCTCTTCTACAATTAGCTTTTCTGTACGTTCCTGCAAATCAGGATTATCCAACTTTACAGCAATATTTCTTAAACACTGATTGATTGACTCTATGCCATAAATAGACTCTTCAATGTAGGGGATACCATATTTTTTCTCCATGCTTTTTGCCATGTTAATTAGTGCTTTGGAGGAGAGCAGCACGTTAAGTTTGGCACGATGGGCATAGCAAACTTCTTTATAGATAGCATCGCCTGTAATTTTTGCCAAAACTCTGATACCTAATTTCTCCAATAACGGTAAAACATTCCATATTGCACCTGCGATGTTATGTTCACCAATTAGGTTGATGTCATCAGGTGTACTAGTATCTGGTTCAGCTGTTCCAATAACGTGTTCTAGCAGCGCTTCACCAGCAACACGGTTGCCCAAATTTTGGTTCCCAATAAAGCCAGGACAATGTACAGGGATAGTGGGTATTCCTGTTTTCTCGGTGGCATTTTTGCAAACTCCTTCAATGTCATCTCCAATCAAGGCAGTGATGCAAGTGGAGTAAACAAATACTGCCGTAGGTTTGTAGCGTCTTGTTAATTCTAAAATGCCTTTGTACAGCTTTTTGGCTCCACCAAAGATGATATCGTTCTCATCAATGTCGCTGCTAAAGCGTATTTTGTACAGCATCGAATTAGAAGAGAGACTGCTGTAACTTCCCCAAATACTGGCAGCACAACCACTTGGCCCGTGAACTACATGAGCAGCATCGGTGATTGGTACTAGCGTAATCATTGCACTATCAAAAGCACAACTCCCTTGAGTGGTTCCAGGTTGGGGTAATTGTGTAGAGGACTTTTTTTTGTGTAGTTTCTGCTGCTGACGAGCATCTTCGGGATTGGAGTCACTGAGTGAATCGTTGGTTTTTTCTGGAGTGGGATTCATTTGTTTGGTGACAATAGGTAAAATTTGTTAGATGTTAACTGAATTCCCAAAGGCTTTTATAGGACTTTCATTTATTAATGTATCTAAAACATGGAATAAAAGGGAATGATCGAGAGAATTTATCATTTCCTAAAATATAAACATCAACTAGATTAGAGAAGGAGAAAAAACATGAACTAAACTCTTAAAGTATTAATTTTGCTGTGTATGCTTTAGTAGATTAGTGTTAACACGGTGACGATAAAACACTCAGAGGTTAAGATTAGCTATTCGATTACCTCCATTTTAAAAGATTGGTGAGAAAGTGGGCGAGAATAGCCCACCTAATATTTACTTTGTATTTAGCACTTGAGTCTTAGCTACCGGAAACTATTTCTACGTTTCCTTTTTTCACTGCTTCTACTGCTTCGCCTTGAGCGTCTTCTAGCTTTTTAGCAGCGTCTGCTTGGCTAATCATTTTTGCAGCATTTTCTTCACTTTCAAGAATGCCAAATTCAATCAACAAATCTTCTAGCTCATCCATCTCGATGGGGGTGGGAACTGTAAGAGTTGTATTGTTGATAATCTTGTCCGCTAATGTGCGGTATTCATTAGCTTGCTTGCTGTCAGGTGCGTACTCGTTCACTGTCATCCGGCGTAATTCGGCGTGTTGCACGATATTGTCACGCGGGACAAAGTGAATCATGTGGGTATTCAATCTGGCTGCCAGGGTGCTAATCAGTTCGTCTTCCCGGTCAGTTTGACGGCTATTACAAATTAGCCCACCCAAACGTACACCACCAGTATGAGCATATTTGAGAACGCCACGAGCAATGTTGTTAGCTGCAAACATCGCCATCATTTCACCAGAGGTAACAATGTAGATTTCTTGGGCTTTACCTTCACGAATTGGCATGGCGAAACCACCGCACACAACGTCGCCCAATACGTCGTAGGATACGAAATCTACGTCTGAGTAAGCACCGTTTTCTTCCAGGAAGTTGATGGCAGTGATGATACCCCGACCGGCGCAACCTACACCGGGTTCTGGCCCACCAGATTCTACGCATCTGATATCCCGGAAGCCAGTGATTACCACTTCTTCAAGTTCGATATCTTCCACAGCACCCCGTTCAGCAGCTAGGTGCAACACGGTGGTTTGGGCTTTACAGTGCAGAATCAATCGGGTAGAGTCAGCTTTGGGGTCACAACCCACAATCAAGATGCGTTGACCCTTTTCTGCCATAGAAGCGAGGGTATTTTGGGAGGTAGTAGATTTACCAATACCGCCTTTACCGTAGAAAGCAATTTGTCTAATTTTTCCGTCGGACATGATGATTAATCCTGTAATTGTTTGTTTGGTGGGTCTGTCGGTTTATGAGGCGTTGGCATTTTGTGCCTACCGGAGGTACTTGTGCTGTAAAATTACAGCAGTGACCTTATGTAGAACGTCGTTGGAGGTGCTCGTTCTACAGCAAAAAGAGTCCGAAGAAAGAACATATTCAAGTTGTGGTCAGTTTTCGTTGGTCATTAGTCATTGTTTTTTCGACTAATGGCTAGAGCAATAAGACATCACTCAAGGAATATTGCAAGTATTACCATCCGCTCACTCAAATGATTTCTCTAGCGGTAGTAATACCAATTGGAAAAAAGAAAGCTACAGATTCCAAGCCGGAAACTCAAATTGAAATCCGAATTACGAATTGAGCATTATCAGTTGTTGTAATCATAAAGAAGGTTGCTCATACCTAAAGAGTGGTTGCAGCAGGATTGAAATTTACGCCAAGTTTCCCTAAATCACACAACCAACCATTGCAATCCACTCTAAACAGTCGCTACAACTTCCCCAATTTTGCTGATATCGTAACCGCCAAGAATTTCAAATTGGGAGTGAACCATCCGATGTCCCAAAGTACTGAGCAACTGCTGTACTGGTGCTTCTTCTAAATATTCCTTAAGAATCACCAAATCATATCGTGACCGATGTAAAGGGATAAATCCCAGCCCAAAGGCGGTAGCTACAGATGCCGTACTCATACCAGCATCGGCGACTCCTCTGACTACAGCTTGAGCAACATCTTGGTGAGTTTTGAGTATATTGTCAAAGCCCTGAACAGCATCGAACGGTATCTGCTCTTTTTGGAGTGTTTGTTCCAAAAGCATCCGACTGCCAGAACCGATTTCGCGGTTGACAATAGTCGCGCCCCCTGCAACTAAGTCATTAACTGTTCTAATTCCCATTGGGTTCCCTGACTTCAACAAAAGTCCCTCCTCCCAGACACCAAGGGTAATTAGAACTGCTTCCCTACCAGCCAGAACATCTCGAACAAAGGGAGTATTATACTCACCAGTTTCAGGATCGTACAGATGCATCCCAGCGATGTGCGCTTCACCTCTGCATAGACTGTGCAATGCAGCCATGCTATTGGCGAAGTTATATTGGACTCGCAGTTGAGGATGCCAGCGTTCGGTGGCTCTTGCCCATAGTGAAATCACAGGGGCACAACCAGCAATCACAACGGTGTTGTGAAGTGTGTCGAGATTATCGTCTAAAAGACGGACTCGAACTTTATTTGTCCCTGTTTGGCTTGTACTTTCACCGTCAGCCGGAATCATATCTTGGCGAAAAGCATCCTTACCAATCAAGGGATAAGCTATCCATTGTCCGCCCACACGAGCCACACTAACTCGCAGTTGCTGACCGTTAGGAACGGGTTTGGCAAGAACTGCTTCAATTTCAGGTAAATCTCGCTCTAACCAGAATAGATCCTCTACTTGACAGCCAAGCGCTTTGGCCAAACGAAGTGTTATGGCTACTGAAGGAGCATATAGTCCCGACTCTACACCACTAATTGTCTGACGAGTCACATTAGCGATGTTAGCCAAATCTTGTTGGCTCATGCCTAAGCGAGTTCTAATCGACTTCAAGTTATTACGGAGGTCACTATCCTGCTTCATTGGCTTTGTCTCTTAGTTTCAAAAAGCCGTAGCGGATTTAAATATTGCATCTGCCAAGGCGAAAGTGAGGTCTAGGAGTTTATATCATTTCTCTTTGACGAGTTTTTGTGCTTTCGCTGTCTTGATTCCCCATATAAAAAGACTATCACAGAAATTGCCAGTTTGCTTGCCAAGCGCAAATTATTTTGGCGGATGGTTACTTTTTACCTGCTATCTTGGCTTAAAAGCCCCAAATTCCAAGAAACAGAGCATTTATTTAGCAGTAAGTTTTTACCAATTAAATTGGTAAACAGTAGCATTTAATACAGTTTTAGAGATTAGTTTCAGCTTTGATGCTTGATAGACGAGTAATACAAACAGTAGAAAACATACCAACCAATTTCGCTTTTTGGGGTAAATTTTGCCCTGACGAAAAATTACCTATTTGACTAAAGTGAATATGCACATAGCATCAGCAAATAATTGCTGTTTTAAGTTTTTGCACAATCAATTAGGTATTTACCAAAGTATGCAACAGATGGTAACAAAGTCATGGAGAGAGTAATGATTACAGAAGAAGACTTAGCCCAGCAATTTAACGTAATTATTGAACACACTCACCCACGTGTATGGAAACTGTTAAGCCAATGTTATGTGAAGATAATCAATCCTCATCCTCACTTAACAAGAGTGAATATGAAAACGTGCATCCGCCATGCAAAATATATTGGTATTTATTGCCCTGACAGACTAGTTAGTGCTGTCGTAGAACAAAAAAACCTACTCAAAGAAGTAGCAGAATACTTGGGGCTAGTTGAAGTTGTTTGCTTGAATGCCAATAACTTGATGCGCGATCCTCTCTCAAATATCAAGCAAGCTTATCCCCAGTTGTGGTTAGACTTGTTGTGGATTGTCACTCAAGAAAAATAACCTAATGAACCTGATTTTTCTGCAATATCCAATCTGCAAAAAATCAAAATTACCAATTTTCACCGCAGCTTCGTTACTTTTGGAGCTTGCTAAAAACTTATGAATCAACCATGCCTACATCCAGATGATTTGCCTTCACCTCAAACAATCAAGCTGAGTGAAATACTATTCAGACAGCTTGAAGAAGCAACTAAAAAAAGCTTTTTCTTGGCCTGCGATCGCATGACACGGATTTTGTTATCGAGCTGCCATTGGTATTTCCAAATCAATAGTGGCGTTTTGACGTTGATCGTGATTTGTAATAATATGAAAAGTTATCGCAATATCATGAAAACTGTTCCCCAATTTGCCGACCACTTAAAACAGTTTGCCAACAGAGCTAAAATTACTGTCAGTTCTCCAATTGACAAAGGTATACCTTGGGTACTCAGCATAGATAATGTCTTACCTGAAGGGGACTTGCCCAGTACCTGATAAATAAACCAGAAAAATCGCGATCGCCACTGTTCAGGAGGAAGGGCGATCGCGCCGAAAAAGTCCGTCAAGCCTTTGAAAACCTCCAAATAGAAGCAGTAGTTCAATTAGATTGAAGATGTTGGGGAAATATTTGGGGTAAAACTGGGGTAATGTAAAAGAGTCAAGGTGTTTACAACGCAGCTGTATTAAACAAAAATTATGTCGTCCGATCAAAGTAGATTTTATCCCACGACGACGATGGTCTTTTAAATAACCATTAGCCTCTATAATTGCCATTTGACAGACGGGTGTAGATCCGTTAAACGGATTTTGCGCTCCTTTATACCCTATATTGTCAAGTTAGGCGCTTATATCTTGCAGTATATACATAACTTTTACCTCACGACTGGAGAGCAAAATCTTGGGCATAGAATTACGCAGTTTCGTATTTCTCGACAACCTGCAACCTCAACATGCAGCATATATGGGAACAGTAGCCCAAGGCTTCTTACCATTACCAGGAGATACATCACTGTGGATTGAAATCTCTCCTGGTATCGAAATTAATAAGATTACGGATATAGCCCTGAAATCTGCCTCTGTCCGTCCGGGAGTACAGGTAGTTGAACGACTATACGGACTATTGGAAGTTCATTCTAGCTCCCAAGGCGAAACCAGAGCTGCTGGTCAAGCTATTTTGGCGGCACTGGGAGTCAAAAGAGAGGAATGTCTGAAACCGCGTGTTATTTCTAGCCAGATTATCCGCAACATCGATGCTTATCAAACACAACTCATTAATCGCACGCGCCGCGGACAGCTACTACTAGCGGGTCAAACGCTGTATGTATTAGAAGTGGAGCCTGCTGCTTATGCCGCACTGGCTGCCAATGAAGCAGAGAAAGCAGCGAGGATTAACATTCTAGAAGTTCAAGCTGTAGGTAGTTTTGGACGGCTGTACTTGGGTGGACAAGAACAGGATATTCTAGCAGGAGCAGCAGGAGCATTAACGGCTATTGAAAGTGTCGCTGGTCGGGTAAATTCTCTGGGTGGGCGTCAGGAGTAAAGGAGAGAAAATGGCAAATCGAGAGCATCTAACTTTACTCAAAGCAGGTGCAGTTAAATGGATTGAGTGGAGAAAGAAAAATCCCCTGATTGAACCAGACCTCAGCGCTGCGAATTTGCAAGGCGATAACCTTAGAGGTGCAAACCTCCAGGGGGTAAATTTGAGAAAAGTCGATTTGGGTAATGCTTTACTCGTGCGAGCAAACCTCAGTGGTGCTGACCTCAGTAGTGCCAACCTCTATAAAGCCTTGCTGAATGAAGCTAACCTGAGTGCAGCTAACTTCAGTGTTGCTAACTTGAGTGGCGCTATACTTACGCAGGCAGATTTGAGTCATGCCAATTTGATTGGAGCTGACTTGAGTCAGGTGGATCTTAGAGGTGCTGCGATCGCATACGCTAATCTAATTGGCACTGACTTAAAAGGCGCTAACTTGAGAGATGCCGATTTAGGTGCAGCAAAGTTGATGCGGGCTAACCTCTCTTTTGCCAACCTGATTGAAGCTAACTTGATTGCGGCTGACCTCAGTGAGGCGAGTTTGTACGAAGCAGAAATTTTAGGGGCTTATCTTTACAAAGCTGACTTATACAAAGCGAATCTGACCAAGGCTCACCTAAGTGGTGCATACTTGTTGCGGGCTAACCTAAGTGAAGCTGATTTGAGTCAAGCTGACTTGAGTTGGACTAATCTTAGAGACGCGAATTTGGCAGGGGCGAATCTCAGAGGAACTAACCTTAGAGGAGCCGACATTCGGGGAGCTAACCTCAGCGGCGTAAATCTTCAAGAAACAATTATGCCTAACGCTTCAAGACACCATTAGTTTACAAGAACAAGGAATTGACGTTTAGATTCATTTTTTGGGGTATCTCTTACCACAAAAAGTATATAAAGTTTATGTAAAGCTTAGTTTTTAGGCTTAATTAAGTAACAGCAAATTCAGTATACTGCCTGACATCGACTGGTTGGAAGGCGAGAACAATTTGATTTTTAGAAATACCAGCGTTAACAAGTTCGTTGGCTATACCGTATTCTGTACCGTCTCTTTGAATCCAGATTTTATCGTTGATAATGTCAATATGGACTAAGCAACCATGCACTCGATGATTATTTTCCCAGCCTAGTGTTAGTAGTAGGTAATGGTTGGCGGTTTGGTCTATAATTAGTTGTCTTTCTAGTTCTCCATAAGCATAGGGTAGTTGGGCATATTCGTTTAATATTTTTTGAATGATTTGGCGATAATTATCTAAGGTATCCATTGCAGTACCACCTCTCGTTTTGAGTCAAAGACAAGTAAACAAAGGCGTTGATTTTCTAATAATATTTTACCAATTGGTTCTTGAAATAGTTCTGCGTAGGTTTCTTGACGAATAGCCAGATACAAGCGGCGGTCAGGTTCTAAGCGAGTGAGAATATAGTAATATAAGATATATTGATATATTGCCCTAAACCATTTTCTACAAAAATTATGACTAACCAAACAAATGCTCCTCCTGCTGCTGATTATGCACCTCTAGAATTACAAGGGGAATTAATCGCCATGCAAGAATTAACGATTGGGGATTTATTAACTATTGCTCAAATTCAAGTTCCAGAAAGTCAACAAGAACTACATTTACAACTTTTACAAAAAAATCAAAATCATCAATTAAGTGAATCAGATAGATTATTGTTGCGATCGCTCCGAGTAAGTGCTGATTATTTAATGCTGAAAAAAGCCTATGCTTATGCACTTTTAAAATGGAAAGGCTATTCTATTCCAGATTTTGAGCAACTAGTAAAGTAATAGCTGTGTCATCTATCCCTAAATCTATTCGTCAAAAAGTTATTAATGAAGCTGGATATAGATGTGAATATTGCTGCACATCTAGCCGTTTAATAGGTATGCCATTAGTAATGGATCATACTGCCTCCAATCCCAGTATACTTTTCTTTTATATAACTGTTATACCAGTTTACATAGCGTGTTTGAACCACCTTAATTTCAGGGTTATCTAATGAGCTACAAATATCTGGTAGTATTAGTGCACCTATAAGTGCACAATACCAATTACCTTCTGATATGGCTTGCCGGACTGCTTGCTTAAGTTGTTTCATAATAAAATTTCTAAGCATGATGTAATATATTGTATTAGCAAATTATAGTATAAAAAATATTACCTATCTTCCTTTACCTCTTCGCGCGAAATACAAAAAAAGGGATAAGCCCAAAAGCCTATCCCTTAAAAAATCAACTAATCAATGTATCAAGTTCCCGATGTCCAAGAATTGATGTACTCAATTTGATCAGCAGTTAGGCTATCAATCTTAATACCAATAGCCTCCAATTTCAAACGAGCAATTTCTTGATCAACTTCAACAGGAATTGAGTGCAAACCAGGTTGCAACTTACCTTTGTTCTTCACCAGGAATTCACAAGCCAAAGCTTGGTTCGCAAAACTCATATCCATTACCGCGCTAGGGTGTCCTTCAGCCGCAGCTAGGTTAATCAAGCGTCCTTGTCCGAGAACGACGACTGATTTACCATTTTTCAACTTATACTCTTCAGTGAAAGGACGAACTTCTTTGACTTCCTTAGCTTGTGCAGCCAAGTATTTCAAATCAAGTTCCAAGTCAAAGTGACCTGAGTTACAAACGATCGCACCATCTTTCATGACATCGAAGTGTTCGCCGCGAACGACGTGCTTGTTACCAGTCACAGTGATAAATATATCACCTTGGGGTGCAGCTTCAGCCATTGGCAGAACGCGGAAGCCATCCATTACGGCTTCAATTGCCTTGATGGGGTCGATTTCGGTGACGATGACATTAGCACCCATCCCACGGGCGCGGAGGGCTGTACCTTTACCACACCAGCCATAACCGACGACAACGACGTTTTTACCAGCCAACAAAATATTTGTAGCGCGGATAATGCCATCTAGGGTTGATTGCCCAGTACCATAGCGATTATCAAAGAAGTGCTTGGTGTCAGCGTCGTTGACGTTGACTGCGGGGAAGGTGAGTACGCCTTCTCTAAACATGGCGCGTAACCGCACGATACCAGTGGTGGTTTCTTCGGTGCTACCAATCAAATCAGCAATTTGGTGTTGGCGTTGTTGTACCAAAGTTGCAACCACATCGCTACCGTCATCAACAATAATGTTAGGGCGATGATCTAAAGCTATTTGGACGTGGCGGTTATAAGTTTCGTTATCTTCGCCTTTTTGAGCAAAGACGGGAATTTCATGATCGACGACGAGGCTAGCGGCTACGTCATCTTGCGTTGATAAAGGATTGCTAGCAATTAAAAGCGCGTCTGCACCACCGGCTTTCAGAGCGATCGCCAAATGTGCTGTTTCTGTTGTAATGTGGGCACAAGCTACAAGGCGTAAACCAGCGAAGGGCTTTTCGATAGCAAAGCGATCGCGAATTTGCCGCAAAACTGGCATTTCGCGTCCAGCCCATTCAATGCGCTGTCTTCCCAAGGCAGCTAGGCCGAGGTCTTTAACCTCGTGCTTTAATCGGGGAGAAGTTGCGGTCATCAAAAGTTACCTCAAAAAATTAAAAAAGTTACGTAAGTTTTACGCACTCTACTAGGTTATTCTACCACTGGCGATTTTTGCTTGTTATGAAAGCAAATTACTAGTCAATAGTCTTCAAAACTAGCTTGACGTTTGATCGGCGGAATGTCAACTTTCTCTCCAGGTTCTTCCTTTTTGTTTTATCTTTGGTAAGGGCAAGACTCTTATTCGGCTTACCTGCTGATTCTCAGTACATTGTCATCTCTCTCAAGATAGAAGACAAACAAAAAAACATCAAAATTTCATCATCTAAAAGGAAAACCTCAACTTTAGATAGGTACATCTACCCAAAGTTATTGCGGAGGATAGTTATAGAAGCAGTCACTAGTAGATTCGATTTAAGGAGGTGTTTGAGTGCGCGTTCAATTTCTGGCGATCGCCAGTTCAGTAGCCATAGGCGTTGTATCTGTGCCAAAAGCCACAGCCCAGATTCCTTTTGTACCGCAATTGCAAGCTCCCAGTAGTGTGAGTAATGATTCAGATAACAGAGTTGTTTCGGGCTGGATTTATTTAGATGGTCGTCGGTTATTTCAAATAGCAGCAACAAGAACCAATTTTCCTGAGCGTTCAGAAGATATTCAAAATAAGTTGCAGAAAATTGGCCAAAATTACTTTCAATCCCCAGCAAAAACACCAGTCAAAGTAGAAGTTCGGAAAGTCAACGAATTACCAGTAATTTATGTCAACGACCAATATCTGATGACCGTTACTTCTGAAGATGCTGGACTGCGACAAGTAGATATATCGACATCGGCAAATCAAGTCGCCGAATCTTTACAAGAAGACTTGCAACAAGCAAAGCAAGAAAGGCAAACTCAATCTTTAATCGACCAAAGTAAAATTGCTGCCGGTACCGGAGTGGCAATGGTGATTATGAGTTTGGGGCTATATGGCTGGCAGCGGCGTTCCCGAAAAGATTTAGATTCAGTCAATCCGATCGCCTCCCAACTCCCCAGAGAACTGCTAAACTCTCCAATTTCACCAGCAGCAAATCAACCAATTACAACACAACTCAATCAACAGCAAAAGAACCATCTCAAAGAAGTCAAAAGACGATTGTTTCAGCTAGGTCAAGCCGGAATTTGGGGAGGTGGAAGCTTTTTTATTTTGGGTCTATTTCCCTATACACGAGGGTTTCAGGTAGGAATTCTCAATGCTTTCCAATTTCCTTTGCGATTAGGCATCGTCTGCCTGGGAACCTATGTAGCCATCCGTTTGACCTATGCCTTGATTGACCGCTTCGCCTCCACTCTGATTAGCAGTAGTGCTTTCCTTACCCCAGAAAGTTCTGCACGGCTGCAACTGCGAGTTTCTACATTTTCTGGTGTGACTAAAAGTATCACTACTGCTATCTGGATAGCAGTAGGCTTCTTGCTAGCGTTGGTATCTTTGGGGATAGATATCGTTCCCTTGCTAGCGGGTGCTAGTTTAGTTGGTGTTGCATTGTCTTTGGCCTCGCAAAACTTAATTAAAGATGCGATTAACGGTTTTTTGATCATTCTAGAAGACCAGTATGCTTTAGGCGATGTGATTAATGTCGGAAACGTAGGAGGCTTAGTAGAAAATCTGAATCTGCGGATGACTCAACTACGAGATTCCGAAGGACGCTTGATCACGATTCCCAATGGTGAAATTAAAGTTGTTGCTAATCTTTCTAGTCGTTGGTCGCGAGCCGATTTAACAATTCCCATTGCCTACCAAGCCGATACAGAACAGGCTTTGAAGTTGATTGCAACTATTGCCGATAAGATGAATCAAGAAATGCAATGGCAGTCTCAAATTTTGGAACCACCGCAAGTTTTGGGAATAGATCAATTTGGCGATCGCGGTTTGATTATTCGTGTCTGGATTAAAACACTGCCCCTGAAGCAATGGGATGTAGCACGCGAGTTTCGCCGCCGCCTGAAAGTTGCCTTAGATGAAGCGCGAATTTCGATTTCTGTGCCTCAACAAGCAATTTGGGTTAATGACGATCAGTTGTTAAATCTTCCGAGTAATGGCAAAGCTAATTAGAAATTTAGATTCATTACCGCATTTTTCAGTTGATTAGACTAAACTCTGCTCTCTTTCTAGGAGAGTAGGGGGACAAGGGGATTGAAGGAGGCAGGAGGCAGGAGGCAGTGTTTCGACTACGCTCAACAACCGGGCAGGAAGGCAGGAGGAAAACTGCCTCCTGCCTTCGTTGATAACCATACTCAATGACCAATCTTGTGCGATCGCCGACATTAAACCTTAATAAATCCTTATATTAATAAAAAGCTACTACGTTCCTAACCAGTCTGAAACTTTTCCTTTATTCCTTGATTTATGTTTGTCAATACCTTCATCAGACGGCCAGTCCTGACGACGGTCTGCACGTTCATTATCTTGCTCCTGGGAAGCATCTGTATACCGATTCTTCCCATTTCTCAGCTACCAGACCTTGCCCCAGTGCAAATTACTGTTAGCTCCAACAATATTGGTGCGGATGCTCAAACAACAGAAAATACTGTCACCAACATTATTGAGCGACAAATTAATGGTGTTAAAGATGTATCTTATATATCTTCTAATACGGGTAATGATGGTTCCAGCAATATAACTGTCTCATTTCCCACTAATGTCAATAGCGATATTGCTCAAGTAAACGTTCAAAATAAAGAAGGACTTGCTTCACCTCAATTGCCTGATACTGTCCAGCGAACAGGTGTAACTGTTGAAACGGCATCGAGCAGTTTGCTGCTGGTTTATGGGTTTTACTCAGAAAATAATGAGTATGACAACATTTTTATCAGTAACTATGTCGATTTATATATTTTCGATCAGATTAAACGGCTTCCTGGTGTAGGAAGTGCCAGGGTTTTTGGGGAACGCAAATATGCCATGCGTCTCTGGCTCGATCCCAACAAGCTTGCCCAACATCAGCTAACTCCACAAGATGTGACAGCTGCCCTGCAACAACAAAATATTCAAGTGGGTGCAGGGGCGATTGGTAAGGAACCAGCACCAGATAATCAAAGCTTTGAATTTGCTTTACGGGCAACCAGCCGATTTAAAGATGCAGCTGAATTTGAGGATATGGTGCTGAAGGTAAGTCCAGCTGGCACTAATAGCGCTACTAATAACCCCACTAGCAGCATTCTAGTTAAAGTCAGAGATGTCGGTCGAGTTGAACTGGGAGCAGAGAGCTATCTGGCTGATGCCAAATTCACCATCCCAGGAAATGCGCCCAAGGCAGCCGTGGGTTTGGGGATATATCAACTTCCCGGTAGTAATGCCCTCAACGTTGCTCATGCTGTTGAAGAACAGATCAAAATATTAGAGAAAAGTTTTCCACCTGGACTCAAAGCACAGTTGGCATTTGATACCACTCCGTTTGTAGAAATTTCTTTAGAAGAAGTTCTGCACACTCTGGTTGAGGCGATTGTGCTAGTAGTCTTGGTAATTTTTGTCTTTTTACAAGACTGGCGTACCACGATCATTCCGACTGTAGCGATCCCCGTTTCCTTGATTGGGACGTGTGCGGCTCTGTTGGTTTTAGGATTTCAAATTAATACACTGACCTTATTTGGTTTCGTTCTCGCGATCGGGATCGTCGTGGATGATGCGATTATTGTAGTCGAGGCAGTTGCAGTCAAACTAGAGCAGGGCATGAGGCCCTTTGAGGCGGCTGTCGAAGCCATGAAGGAGTTAACTGGGGCAATTATTGCCACTTCACTTGTACTCATGGCGGTATTCATTCCAGTTGCATTCATTCCGGGTACTACTGGGATTGTTTACAAACAATTTGCTTTAACCGTTGCTTGCTCCATTGCCATCTCCACCTTCAATGCCTTAACCTTCTCTCCGAGTATGGCAGCCATTCTTATGCGCCCTGCTCAGACTCCACGAGGCCCTTTAGGCTGGTTTTTTACACAATTTAATCGGGGATTTAGCTGGTTCACGCGGCGATATGTCGGGTTTGTTAGCTACCTTACCCATGTCAAGCCGATTGTAATTGGGGTTTTTGCCACTGGTTTATTAGCAACGGTTTTGATGTACAGAGCAGTACCTACCGGATTTATTCCAGAAGAAGACCAGGGTTACTTCTTTGTCATTGTCCAGGGACCTGATGGCGTTTCTTTGAAATATACCGAATCTGTGATGGACAAGGTGGTCAAAGAAGTAACATCGGCTCCCGAAGTTAGAGCTAGTTTTATGATCAGTGGCTTTGGTTTCGATGGCAATGCTTCTAATTTAGGCATTGCCTTTGCTAACCTGAAACCCTGGAAAGAGAGAACTGAAGAATCTCAATCTGTTTATGGCATACTTCAGAGATTGAACGCAAAGCTCTCTACAATTACAGAAGCCAGAGCGATCGCAGTGAATGCTCCTCCAGTGAGAGGATTAAGTAGCACAGGTGGTTTTGAGTTTATCATTCAAGACAAAACCGGAAGTGCGCCGATTGAAACCCTAATTGAGGCTGCTCAAAAAGTGATTGGGGCAGCACGTAAAAGCCCTGTTCTCCAAGGAGTCTTCACTCAGTTCACCGCAGATACTCCCCAATTTGACATTCAGGTAAACCGCAACCAAGCCAAAGCTCTCAATGTGGAGATCAACGACATCTTTGGAGCGTTGCAAACTTACTTGGGGTCGCAATATGTGAATAACTTCGTGCAGGGACAGCGACAGTATCGCGTATATGTCCAAGCAGATGGAGTGTTCCGCTCGAATCCAGATGATATTGGCAAGCTGTATGTTCGCTCTGCCAGTGGGGCGATGATTCCGTTGAGCAGTTTGGTGAAAATTACTCCCTTTGTCGGGCCAAAAACCATCTCGCATTACAACTTGTACAGGTCAATCAAAGTACAGGGCGCTCCGGCTCCCGGTGCTAGCTCTGGACAGGCGATTAAAGCAATGGAGCAACTTGCAGCAGAGAACTTACCTCAAGGGTTTGGTTATGAGTGGACAGGGACTTATCTCCAAGAGAAAACATCTGGGGGAGCTACAGGCTTGATTTTTGCCTTAGCGATCGTTATTGTCTTTTTGGTGCTGTCAGCTCAGTATGAAAGCTACATTGACCCAATTATTATTTTGCTGACAGTTCCCCTAGCAGTCTTGGGAGCAATGACAGCGATTTGGCTGCGTTCCAATATTTTCATGGCAGGCAGCCTCTTCCCGAAAGTAGTGGATGATATCTATTGCCAGGTAGGTTTGGTAACTTTGATTGGTCTAGCTGCCAAGAACGCGATTCTAGTCGTGGAATTTGCCAATCAACTGCACGAGCAGGGCATGAGCTACACGCGGGCGGCGGTGAAAGCGGGGCAAGAACGTCTACGACCGATCTTAATGACATCCTTTGCCGCACTGTTAGGATTTTTGCCTCTGGTGATTTCTCAAGGGGCTGGAGCCAGCAGCCGTTGGTCTTTAGGAACAGCGCTGTTTGGGGGGTTGATGCTTTCGACGTTCTTGAGTTTGTTCTTAGTGCCAATTTTGTATATTTTGGTTAAGAGTTTAGCTCAGGCTATATTACCTGGGAAGCGAGGAGGTTCAAATCCTCCAGATTCTCCAGGAGCTTCGGGAACTAGACATGAAGCTCTACCAGCTGGCTCAAGTCAGCCAGAGACGCAATTTAGGTCTCAGGAGGATGGGATAACTTAACTTTTGCCATTCAGTCTCCTAGCAAAGTGTAGAGTAACCCTTTTAAAAGAGGCAGGGGGTAGGGAGCAGAGGGGCAGAGGGGCAGAGGGGCAGAGGGGCAGGGGGGACAAAACAGAAAAGGGATTAACCCCACCTGTTGCGCTAGCTTCCCGTAGCCACTTCTTAATAAATGGATGGACTTCAGACCCATGTTCCGCTCTGATTCACGGCAGCAGTAAGAGGTCTTTTCCTCATGCCCCTCTGCCCCCTGCCTCTTCTCAACTATGCAGGTTCAAAGCGTATCAGCTTATCCACAACATCCTCTAACTCTGATACCATTTTCTGTAATTTCCTGCTTGCTAAAAAAATTAGTCGAATAGAATTAAGTACTTAGATAAGGAAAAGTGAAATGGGACTTAGCGACGGACTTTTGAACCCGACCAAAAAGGCTATGGTCATAGATGATTGTTGCAACATGATTGAAGGCCAGCTTGCATCCAAGTCAGGCATGAGCGGCATCGCTTTGAAAACTGCCTTTGCTGCTTTGAAGGGGGTTAAGCCAGGGTATATTCCCTATGTCGTTGAGCAGATATTACCGCAATGTTTTACAGCTCTCGATCCCATCTGGAGTCAAGGCGTAGAGAAAGGCGACCCAGTTGAATATCTGAGTGCGAATCGCTCTAATACAGCAGATGCACTACTAGGTGTTACCGATGCGAGAGTCAAGAACTCAAACCGCCAAATCGTGCGAGGAACCTATGAAAAACTTCGCGGGTCAGCCAAAAAACACGTAGAAGAAGCAGTGCCAGATTTAGCTAAAGTAATCAAAAATTACACTAAGGTCTGAGCCAAACGAGTAGAGACGCGATTAATCGCGTCTTCTAGAAAGGTGGGAAGCGCAGATACAAATTTATAAAGAATTTTTAAGAAATTAACATTTTTCAGAAAACGAAAGACTTAATGCTGAAGTAATCCGCAAAAGTTCAGAATCATAGATTTTGTAGTTTACACACACCCTAGTAGAACACGGCGTAAATCAACCACCTATTCCAAATCAACGAAACTCTTGCGCTGTATTCATTTTGAATTTTGAATTCCGCCTTGCGGTACTAGTGTCTAAAAACCTTACATGGCAAAGTCTCTGATGTACTTGATCCATGTCGAAACCTAATTATTAGTTTTTCAATTTTTTGGAGGAGAGGAAAATGAAGAAGTTCACCTGTTTCATGATTGTCGGGGCAGTATTGTCGATTAGTACACCGGCCTTTGCTGAAAGTCGTGCAGTTAATATCAGTATTGGCAGTATTGGTGGTCCCTTAGATAATGCCGCTTTGCGAACAATTCGCCAGGTTATCGGGTTTGCAGTCGGCACTAGCACCGTCGATAAATTCATTGTATATAGTCCCAGGGTCGGATCTCCTATTCCCATCGAAGGAGGTTTATCTGCTTGTGCTGAAGCTGGCTTCGGCATAAGCAATACCAAATTCAATGCTTTTATCCAGGAGTTGCGTTCAATTAATCCCAAACCAGGGACTTTCTACAATGTAGAACTTACCGCAAGCTGCAAACAGAAATAAGACATTTGCACTCAAGCACGGTAGATGGGCTTTGTACCTCAGCCCATCCATCGAGTTAGACTCTACGCGATAAACACAAAACTCCATATTTTTAAATTGGAGATGTAACATCAATGCTGATTTTAATCAGTGTCAAGAAACGGCTAGATTAGTTGTATCAGACTCTGGAATGAATAGTGCAGATACTTCCAGTATGAAACAAAAAAGAATCTAAAATTGGAGCGCATTTGTAGGAGCGGAGAAAAAAATATGTCTAATGTGAGCATTGCAAAAGGTAGCTGCCTGTGTGGAGTAGTAAACGTTTCTACAACCCGTATGAGTAATCAGGTAGGAGCATGTCATTGTAGTATGTGTCGCAACTGGGGTGGAGGACCTTTGTTAGTAGTTGAGTGTGAAAGTGATGTTAGCTTCTCTGGTGAAGAAAATATCGGAGTTTATCAATCTTCAGAATGGGCAGAGCGTGGATTCTGTAAGAAGTGTGGTAGCCATCTATTTTACAAATTGAAACAAAGTAACCAATATTTCATACCCGTTGGACTATTCGATAGCTGTCAAGGTCTTGTTTTCGATCATCAGATATTCATTGATGAAAAGCCCAAATATTACTGTTTTGCCAATGAAACCAAGAACCTAACAGGGGCAGAGGTATTTGCACAGTTTGCACCTCCATCAGAGCGGTAAATATTGGCTGATGTACTATCAACTAGCGTAGGCGTAGCCCGCACTTCGACAAAGCTCAGTGACCACCGCAGGCATCGCATTGTGCCAGTTGCGTAAGTCCTGAAAAAATATTGTGTAAAAGCTAAAAAACTGTCGCTGGGAGTAGATTGATATATTGGAACCTTTATGAAAGTCAGGTTAAAATCGCTAGCAAAGTGTAAATCTGAAGTGAAACTATGAAAACTGCTGAAAAATTAGCTGCCGGTTGGCTACTGACACTCGGATTCATGTTTGTAACTCTATCAGCAACAGCGACCTTAGAAAAATTTGCTACAAGTAAAGCCATCATAATACCCACGGGGGAGTATGAGTTTAATGCACCGAATGCTACTTATGAAGATAATAATGCTGCTGTTGGTGGTCTAATTTTTGGTGTCCCTACCCTAACACTGGGCACGTGGTTAACATTGGGATTGTACCGTCAAAGTCGGCAGGAGAAAAAGGCGATTAATCAACAAGTTAGCGATCGCCTGCAATCGATTTTTTATGAGATGCTACAAGAAAATAATGGGCGCGTAACTGTTTTAGGCTTTGCCATCCAGTCACAACTACCCGCAGCCCACGCCAGACAATATTTAGATGAAAAAGCTAAAGAATTCAATGCAAACTTTAAGGTGAACGAAGAAGGGGCTGTATCATATCATTTTGATGTTTAATTGTCATTGGTCATTTGTCCTTTGTCCTTCGTCCTTTGTCATTTGTTATTTACTAATGACCAATGACTAATGACTACTTTACCAACTTACGGCTAGGTCTAATGACGCAGATTTTTTTGAGCGTAGCTGCCATTTTAGGCGGTTTGTCGGTTGCTGCTGGTGCTTTTGCTTCCCATGCCTTGCGGGAAAAGATTAGTGAGCGATGCCTACGGCGGGCTACGCCTACGCTAGAAATTTTTGAAACTGGCGCTCGTTACCAAATGTATCATGCTCTTGCACTTTTTCTAGTAGCCATACTAATTAGTCGTACCGAGTCCCCTCAACCCACACTTGTAGCCAGTGGATGGCTGTTTATCATTGGCATTGCTATTTTCTCAGGTAGCTTGTACGCCCTTAGCTTAACCGGTATTAAATCCTTAGGAGCGATCGCACCACTAGGCGGCACAGCCTTTCTCGCAGGTTGGGGTGCTTTAGCTTTTGCTGCTTGGAATCCCCACTCCCCAGATTAACTCCCTAGATTTCCCAGATTAGCTCCCCAGATTAACTTGTTAGAGCGAATCTCGAATTTGTCTAGAGCTCCATAAAAGTTTCAGTTACCCTGAATCCCCAATGAGTTATTCGTCTTGCTGGGTCGTCTCTTCATATTCACGGATCTTAAAAGCAGTATCGCGCTGTAAGAACTGCTGAACGTCGCGCGTGTAGAAAAGAAGCCGTCTAAACTTATGATTAATTTTCTGATCTAACTGACCAAGAACCATCTGTACAACATCTTTCCGATTTATGTATTCCTGGATGTGTAAATCAAATTTTTTATCTAAGTCTCTGATTTTTTCAGCATTGCCGGCATAAACTTTTAAAGCTTCCTCAATCTGAGAGATTGAAGAAGAAATTCGATTCATTTTACTAATGACGTTGACCGCCACGCCTCCCAAAACCGAAGCACTAACAAGAATCCCTAAAAATATTCCTGTAGTCTCAAGAGTTATTGTTATTCCTGGGGAGCTAGAAGAATTGGTAATGGCTATTGTTGACGAAGTGGTAGACATTTATTTGAGTTGAGATTATATTTTTCTCGCCCAGATTTTCCGACCAGAAAAATAGTAATTACTAGAGGCTGCATTCTTTGAAAACACAGTAAACTTAAACTCATGTAACCCATCAGTGGGGATGGTAATAGTTCTTTGAAGTATTCCGTTCAGGACAACAGATGAACTATAGAGATCCATATCATCAAAAGCCAAAATTCCATCAATTTCCAACTTTAACTTTCCGACACTAGAAGTCAAAACAGTTAGTACAGAAAGATTGTAACTTCCGGCTGTTAGTAACTTGCGAAAACTGAAGCTATCATTAAGTGCAGCAGGATTTTGATAAATTTCCGCTCCATAAGCAAGTCCAGCATTTGTGTCAGTTTCTATCTGTCCGCCCGCCTCAACAAAACTTTCATCATGCCAGTGAGTAAAACTAGTAGGAAGTAATAATTCCGAAAATTCTGGATTGAATAAAGGCACTAGGTCAACTCCCGAACTAAAGCGTTGCCATTAGCCGCTGACCAAATACCACTAATTACGCCAGTGTAATGAAATGGCACTTCATAATATCCACCTGCTAATAGCTTGGCGGTAAAAGCGCTCGTTGTGGCTGTTGCACCAAATTCTAAATATAGAGTAGCGGTGCTGTTATTCCAAATCGTTGCACCTTTGCGGTTGGAATTGGCAGCTAAGATTGTATCGCTATCTGTGCTAGAACCGACAGTAGTAGGTGTTGAGGTTCCGCTGGTCGGCTGGACAACTGTTACTGCTGCCGGATTATATAAACCCATTATTCAATACACTCCGTGAAAGTTAATTTACAGTTATTAGCGGAAATAGCTGATACTTTACCTATGTAAAGATTTGACTGATTTATTTCGTAGCTTCCTCTGGGCTTTAAAATAATTCCTCTACCAATAGCACCTTTAGATTTGTCACCCAAAATCAAAGTGATGTCAGAAGAAGAATTGTTGATAAAAGCTGCATACTGCCTGTTACTGTTGGCATTTAAAACTGTGTCGCCAACAGTAGCGGTCAAATCTTTGTCCCCATGAAGGCAATTGCTAAATTTAGCAACCTCAATCGTGTTAGAGGAATTGTTAATCATAATTAATCAGTGGGGTCATCAAGATTATCAACAAATAATGCCGTGTCAACTTTGACTCGCACTGTAAATTCAAACTCTGGTGCTTCTGGTGTACCTGTTATTTGCTGAGATGCAAATTGAATCGGTGGAAGGTTAACAGCAATCCTTGATTCATTCACTTGCTCGGTAAGTGCAGATAAGGCTTGCATCAGTTTGACAATACCTTTAACGCAGGAAGTATTAAGCGTTAAATTATCGGCTGTTGCTAAATTGAAATTGAGTTTTACTTGATTATTCCCAACAAACTCAATTGCACCCGCGGCTAATTTTTCAGATAAAGCTGAAAAGCTCAATGTCGTCATAATAAGTTATCAATCTTGAATTCAATAGTTTCGAGTTTGGCTCTAACAGTCTGAATTAATTCTTCTGTTGAGTCGGATTCAGTGCCTGTGTACTCCCAAATCCCAAGGGTAATTTCTTCAATCCAAGGGAGTGCTTCAAATCGCAGGCGAAAATTGTCTGAGATTTTGGGAAATTGGACAAGCTCAATGGCATTGAGCTTAATCATCCGGCGAGTGTAGTCTACCTCAGTGCTGGGAACTGCCCCCAATCCCTCAAAAATGATGGTGTCGTTGATTTGAATCCCATCAATTTGTTGATAAAAGTACCCGGCTCTGAGCCAACTGGGTTTAGCTTTACTCGACGTTGCTCCGACCAAAAATAAATGTTTATCCGTCAAGTAAGGCAATTCAATCGGCTCAAGAATTGGCACTCGAATGCGGCGGTTATTCAAGTTGCCTGTGTGCTTTTGGTAGTAGGTGAGTTCCCACGCTCCGGCAGCTTTGAGGTCAACTTGTAATGTCATTGCCTAAATTCCACTGTTGAGCTAAATCGAAAACGTCGTGTCCTGCCTCATCCAAGAAATCAAGGAAAGTATCGGCGTGAATCTCACCTTTGATAAAGGACGCTGTATACTTTGCCCTGACCATCATCAAATCTATTTCTTCCTGGATGTCTTCATCAGTCTGCCCAGGATACCAAATAGCTGGAGTAGACAAGTTAAGCATTATTCGCCACTAGCTGCGTAAGGGTAATCTTCTGGTTCAAACCAGATGCGACCGTATGCACCGCCAACAGAACCTTTTTTAGCTTCAATTACACCTGTCACCTTCGTTTTTAAGTTGGCAGGAGTATCAGCAGTGATTGGGGCGGTGAAATTGTATTGAGATCCACCGCCTCTAGTGCCCGACCC
>NZ_JBALDU010000021.1:0-269191 GCF_036917235.1 Nostoc sp. | reverse complement strand
ATCTCGTAGTGCATATCGGCGCGTCATCTTTTTCCTGTTATTTATCTTTCTTCACCTGTTCTTATTCCACTTTACCTAATTGATGACACGCCCTAATACTCCTTGATTTGATGGAATCGCACCAAAGGCAAATTCCCCATTCATCCAGCCAAAAATATCCTTATCTAGGTCTAGATTGGCGAATTTCAGTTGTCCTCGCGCTTGTTCCAGAGCTTGCTTCATTTCTGGATAATCTTTTGATTGCTCTACCAGCACTTCCCAACCACGACTGATACCATTTCCGCTAATCAGAGCGAAGGTATCGGCAGGAAATTGCCCGACTATATTCCCAGGGCTTGATTGATACTGAAATTTATTTAATTGCGGATCTAAATTAGCGATCGCTTTTACCCTTACTCCCGCATCATCAACTCCAACACCCGCTACCACAGATTTTATCTGCTTCAATTGCGTCAGGGTTTGTGGAGGTAACTGCTTTGCCTGCGGATTTCCAGCAGTTAATTGCTGTATCATCCCAACATAGTCTGGTACATAAATTTGGGCAAGGCTGTTTTTAACATCCACTCCTTTAAGAATGCTGCTAGCACCTTCTTTACTCGCAAAAGAAGACTGTCCCTTAAACGTATCAATTGCTTTTTGTACAGCTTGCTTTTCAGGAGCTAATACTAACTGACTATCATTTAAAACTACGCTATACGTCGGCTTGCCATTTTGTGTAGTTTCGACAATTTTTTGACCTTGATAGTCAGATTCCTGTAATTTCACCCCTTTTTGTGACTTTAATTTGTTAGCAAAATTCAACGCGCTGAGTTTGTCCTTGATTCCCACCACTATCAGGATATTTGATTCCTGCTGTAAATTTGTTGGTACATCAGGTGTCCCAGAGGGCACGTTTAACTGTGCCGGTTTTACAGGATTTGGTGGCAGTACAGCAATCATGACACCACCAGCCCAAGGCTTTATGTCTTTTTCATAAGAAATGTTACTGTCACTGAACATTTGCTTATTGAAATCTTCCAAACCTTTTGCTACTAACTTTTGTGCTTCTGGAGTGCCGAACTGCTGTAACTTTGCCCAAGCTTCAGAGTCAGTAGTAATGTAAGTTGCCATCAGTGCTGTTGAAGGCACTACTTTAGCACTGCCTAGAGCGTCTGAACTACCTCCTGGTGAGCCTTTGAAGTACATATAAGCCGCTATACTTCCGACGACAACGACAGCAGCACCAACAGCAGGAATGAGAAATTTTGATTTACTTTCAGGCATTTTGTTATCCTCTTTTGCTCAGATTGTCACCGAGATTTATACAAGTGTCACTGTAGAGTTTTCGGATTTATAATATTTCCGCTAATCCATCGCTAGACTAACCTATGACAAAAGGATTCAGCCGCACACTCGTTGGCAAGCTGCACGTCTACCCCCTCTTTGCTGAAAATTGTTGCTTTTGACATCCATCATTAATTGGATATTAATCATAAAAATTCTCACTTAAATCTCATGTCTCAATTAGCAAACATCCAACTTAAAAGTGATTTTTCACCACAAATGGTGTTTCTGCAAATTAAATACATAGCAATCCTATCTGATTTGTAAAAATTGCAAGGGTAAGATTCTCGACTTCTCTAATAAGTTGAGAATCTCATTGTTTACGAATGATTTCAGATTGCTATAGCACTTGGATCTCGCAGTCCATCTATACAGCAAACAAGCTAGCGATGTCTACGACGGGCTACGCCTACGCCGATTTGTTAAAGAAGTGAAGAGGATTTGACAAGTGCAACGTCAATCTACAAGCATTACCTCTGAGGGACTTTTACATGCACTCGCCAGTATGGGAGTTTTTACGGAGACAGAAATCTGTTATTGTACTCTCACACAACTGGTATCCTGCATTTAGTTTCAACTCCAGTTGGTATTTACTGATAAAATTAGTAATCCTACAAATTAGCGGTCTAAAATTACTCTCAAAAATACTTCAACCAGATGAGGAGCGAATCTGCAAATGATATGCTGTTCATTTTAAACAAAATAGCGTGTTCAGCAGCAAGCTATCCTAAAGTTATAAAAATAATTAGGAGTATTTGTACATTAATGAGAATCTATCGAGGTGCAAGAGACTCTTGACTCAATGCCAAAAAAGTGCAGAACATCAGCAAAAGTAAATGCGGCAGGGATATGGAAAAAATCCCAGGATCGGTAGCCGATCTTTGGAAGTTCGGATGAGATTAATTTCAATCTCCCAATCCCAAAGGTGAGAAGTCACCTTCATAATGCCCTATTCATTTGGGAAATACATCAGATACCGCTATTTTACTTAACTACATCCAACCAAGCCAGACTTTTCAGGATTACAAGGTCAGTAAGCATCAATGTCGCAGTCTTATTTTGATACAGATAATAACGGACACAAACCTTTTGAGTTACCGGGAGCAAGACCACACTACAACCCCGATCGCCCCGGACAGGTAGAGCATATTTTTCTCGATCTCAGCTTGGATATTCCCAAGCAAAGCTATCAGGGCAGTTGTAGCATTCGCCTTTTGCCAATCCGTAATGGTATTGATCGTTTGACTTTGGATGCTGTCAACCTAAATATCGAGTCTGTGCAGGTGGACGAAGTGCCACAAAATTTTGACTATGACGGCGAACAGCTTTCCATCCAACTATCTCAGGCAACCCAGATTGGTAAACGCTTGCTGATTGCGATCGCCTACTCGGTGGCAAAACCGCAACGCGGTATTTATTTTATTCAACCAGATAAGCACTACCCAAACAAGCCTACTCAAGTTTGGACTCAAGGCGAAGACGAAGACTCTCGCTTTTGGTTTCCCTGCTTTGACTATCCAGGACAACTATCTACTTCGGAAATTCGCGTCCGCGTTCCCAACCCTCTCGTGGCGATTTCCAACGGCGAATTAATTGACACGATAGAAGATGGTGATTACAAAGTCTATCATTGGTTACAGCAACAAGTTCATCCTACCTACTTGATGACTTTAGCAGTAGGTGATTTTGCTGAAATTCGAGATGAGTGGAACGGTAAAGCTGTCACCTACTATGTCGAAAAGGGACGGGAGGAAGATGCTAAACGCAGCATGGAAAAAACTCCCCGAATGATCGAATTTTTGAGCCAAAAGTATGGTTATCCATACCCTTTTCCGAAATACGCCCAAGTTTGCGTCGATGACTTCATCTTTGGCGGCATGGAAAACACTTCTACAACACTGTTAACAGACAGATGTTTGCTGGATGAACGCGCTGCCTTAGATAACCGCAACACTGAAAGTTTAGTCGTCCACGAACTCGCGCACCAGTGGTTTGGTGATTTGGTGGTGATTAAGCATTGGTCTCATGCTTGGATTAAAGAAGGGATGGCTTCTTATTCTGAGGTGATGTGGACAGAACAGGAATATAGTTTGGAAGAAGCAGCTTACTATCGTTTATTGGAAGCTCGTCGTTACTTAAGTGAAGATAGCAGTCGTTATCGCCGTCCAATGGTAACGCACGTTTACCGAGAAGCTATTGAACTTTACGATCGCCACATCTACGAAAAAGGATCTTGTGTCTATCACATGATTCGGACCCAATTGGGAGATGAGTTGTTTTGGCAGGCAATTCAAACATTTGTCCAAGATAATGCCCACAAAACCGTAGAAACAGTAGACTTACTCAGGGCGATTGAAAAGGCAACTGGACGTAATCTTTTGTTTCTGTTTGACCAATACGTTTATCGTGGTGGTCATCCCGATTTTAAAGTAGCTTACTCTTGGGATGGAGATGCTAATTTAGCAAAAATTACAGTCACTCAAACCCAAGCTGCTGAAGGTAAAAATGGCAGTAAGGATTTATTTGATTTAAAAATACCTATTGGTTTTGGCTATACCCAACAGGAAGAAGTGAGGAGTGAGGAATTAGGAGTTAAAAATAATTCCAAACTCATAACTCCTAACTCACAATTCAAAACTTTCACCGTCCGGGTGAATGAACGCGAACAAAGCTTCTACTTTCCCCTAGAAAATAAGCCCCAATTTATTAGCTTTGATGTTGGAAATAATTACCTAAAAACAGTAGCTTTAGAATATCCAATCGCGGAGTTAAAAGCACAGTTAGAATTCGATCCCGACCCGATTTCGCGTAGTTATGCAGCAGCAGCTTTGGCAAAAAAAGGCGGGTTAGAAGCTATCAAAGTACTGTCTGTATCGCTAAAAAATGACCCATTGTGGGGTGTGCGCGTGGAAGCCGCGAAACAACTAGCCAAAATTAATTTAGATCAAGCCTTTGATGGCTTAGTTGCTGGCTTAAAAGATAAAAATGCTTACGTGCGACGATCTGTAGTGGAAGCACTTACTCAAATCAAAACTGCTGAAAGCTATAAAGTTGTGAAAGGGCTGTTGCAAAAAGGCGATCCCAGCTACTACGTGGAAGCAGCAGCTTCTCGTGTAATCGGGGCGATCGCATCGGCCAACTTGGAAGAAAAACCCAAGGAAGACAAGGTATTAAAGCTGCTGAAATCCGTTTTAGAAGAAAAGGCGGGCTGGAATGAAGTCGTGCGGAGTGGTGCGATCGCCGGTTTAGCTGAATTCAAAACTTCGGAAGCAGCTTTAAATCTGCTCCTAGAATACACCAAACTCGGTGTGCCACAACCCCTACGTTTAGCTACAATTCGCGCTTTAGGAAAGATTTCTGTCGGTCAAAGTTCGGCTAATTTGGAACGGATTTTAGAAAAATTAACAGAACTAGCCAAAGAAAGCTTCTTTTTAACGCAAGTGTCGGTAGCAGCAGCATTAGGACAAATGGAAACACCTAAAGCAGTGGGGATTTTGCGATCGCTAGCTGAACAGACAGCTGATGGGCGTGTACGTCGCTCTGCTGAAGAAGAAATTTCCAAGGTGCAGAAAAACATTGGTTCAGAAAAAACCCTGCGTCAATTGCGTGAAGATTTCGACCAACTCAAACAACAAAATCAGGAATTGAGAAGCCGTTTAGAAAACTTGGAGGCTAAATCTAAATAGCACTACATGATAATTAAAAGTCGGTAATTGGTAATTGTGGCAAAGCTACTACCAATTACCAAGGTTTTAGTTGATGCTGTAATTTTGTTGTGGACACATAAAATATTTTATTTTCCACTTAAATCACAGGTATAAATAAACATAGTATCAAGATCCCCGACTTTTAACATAAGTCGGGGATCTTTATGTTGTAAGCGGTTACTGAGTTTCAATTTGCATATATAGGTACATATTTATATTTATATAAATTCAAGTTAAGAAAAGATAAAATCATCAAAAAGATGGATAATTAGTTGTAGTTTTATAAAGTATAATTAAGAAAAAGATAAACAAATCTAGGCAGTAACAGATGCTAAAATCGCCTGGAACGCTATCCCAAAGGGTAGAGTTCTAGTTGTTTTAGATAAAAGACTACCGCTATCCTGAGCTTACAACCAACTTGTGGGTTAGGAGAAAAACAATCATTGTAAATTTTTCAGTTGAAGAGGCAAAAAAAGGCGTGGGTCAGTATCAACCTGCTCAACTAAAACTCTATAATCCAGATGCGATCGCTCGCTACTATAGTTACCGTCCTTGGCTAGCCTGGGGGCGAGTGCTGAGAATTATCTCCTCTTTTGCAGGATTTATATTCAATCTGAAGTGGGACGAATGGCAAGATAAAGTTGAGCAGAACAAGGGTAAACGAGCTATCCAGTTGCGAGAACTGCTCACCCGCCTCGGCCCGACTTTTATTAAAGTTGGTCAAGCCCTCTCTACTAGGCCTGACCTGATACGCAAAGATTTCTTAGAAGAACTGATCAAGTTACAAGATCAGTTACCACCTTTCGATAATGCGATCGCTTACCAGATTATCGAAAGTGAACTAGGTCGTCCAATTCACGAAAGTTTTAGCGAACTTTCACCTAATCCAGTCGCTGCTGCTAGCTTGGGTCAAGTTTACCGGGGTCGTTTGGTTAGCGGCGAAGAAGTCGCCGTGAAGGTGCAACGCCCCAACTTACATCCGGTAATTACACGCGACCTATATCTGATGCGTTGGGCAGCAGGTTGGCTAGCTCCTTGGTTGCCTTTAAATCTCGGTCACGACCTAACTTTAATTGTGGACGAGTTTGGCACGAAGTTATTTGAAGAAATTGACTATATTAATGAAGGCCGCAACGCCGAGAAATTTGCTAGCAACTTCCACAATGACCCACAAGTAAAAGTTCCAGGAATTTACTGGCGTTATACCAATACCCACGTTTTAACCCTGGAGTGGATTGACGGCTTCAAGCTGACGGATACTCAACGCATCCGCGAAGCAGGTGTAGACCCAGAAGCGATTATCCAAATTGGTGTAACATCAGGATTGCAACAGCTTTTAGAATATGGTTTCTTCCATGCTGACCCTCATCCCGGCAATTTATTTGCTGTAGCCGATGGTCGTATGGCTTATATTGACTTCGGCATGATGGATCAGTTGGAAGAAAGCACCAAAGAAACGCTGGTCGATGCATTAGTGCATTTGGTAAATAAAGACTATACCGACTTAGCCGAAGACTTTGTAAAATTAGGGTTTCTGACTCCAGACACGAATATTTGCCCGATAGTGCCAGCACTAGAAGCGGTGCTAGGAAACGCTATTGGCAAAAATGTCAAGGATTTTAACTTCAAAACTATTACCGATGAATTTTCGGAACTGATGTACGAATATCCTTTCCGAGTTCCGGCCAAGTTTGCTTTGATTATTCGTTCTCTAGTTACCCAAGAAGGTATTGCCCTTAGCCTTAACCCCGATTTCAAAATTGTTGAAGTGGGTTATCCCTATATAGCGCGGCGGTTGCTGACAGGAGAATCGCCGGAATTAAGACGACGATTATTGAATGTGTTGTTCAAAGATGGTAAATTTCAGTGGCAGCGGTTAGAGAATTTGATTGCGATCGCTCGTAGTGATAACAACTTTGATGTATTGCCCACAGCTCAGATGGGGTTCCAATACTTAATGTCCGAAGAAGGCAAGTTTCTCCGGCGACAGTTGGTGCTTGCTCTTACCGAAGATGACCGCCTGCA
Organism: Nostoc sp.; assembly: GCF_036917235.1. GTDB lineage: Bacteria > Cyanobacteriota > Cyanobacteriia > Cyanobacteriales > Nostocaceae > Nostoc. The sequence goes on along the minus strand of NZ_JBALDU010000021.1, from coordinate 262,136 downwards.
CACCGAAGATGTCCAAAGGCTGTGGAACCTGGTTAAAGATGACTTAAAACCGGATCGTTTATTAAATGTAGCGATCGGGATTTTAACAGAGTTATCCAGAGAAGGGGCAGCCGCTATCCTGCCAAAAACGACATTAATTGGGTCTTTTGCTGATAACCAGTCAACAAATAAAAGTAAAAGTTTTTAATATAAATTAGGAGTTTTCATGTATTATTTTCCTGAGCAACCGCCTTACTTTCTGTTACTTGTTGGCTTTTTGATAGCATTAACATCTGGTTTGGCATTATCTGGCACTTTGAAAGTAATTGTGCAGAACTGGCCAAACGAACGAGCAGAAAATACTCAGCCACGTTCCTCACTGAAACAATTAGTTGTACCATTTATCGGCATAACAGGCGGTACTTGTCTATTTATGTCTTCAGGTTTAGAGATATTTGGCTTTCCCTCATCCTTGGCTTTAGGAGTCGGTCTACCAATTAGTCTGTTTACTTGTTTGCTAGTTTGGTTGCAGCTGGGAAGTATGATGACTTTTATAGAACGCGAAGGTATGCAATCTTTAGATTTAGATTCTTTTTCTTAAATAGTAGAAAATTAATATTTTAAAATTAAAGAGAGTTTCAGACTCTCTTTAATTTTTATTGAGCAATTCTATGCTTGAAGTTGCGATACTTTAGCTTAATGTTGTTTATTCTTTGCTGAATAAAGCTACTAGTGGACTTTTGCAGAAGTGTTAGCTTGCTTGGGCGCTTAAAGCTTTGAGGACGTTTTTCAGGTGATTTTAAATAGCGATAATATAAGAAAACATCGCGGTAAGCAATATCAACATCTTCACCTCCACAAAGCCTCGTAAAAGCTGAAGAAGATACACTCATATAGTGTAAGTATGTCAATTTCTGCCCTTGGTCGTAAAGAATATTATCTACAACATCAAAATTAGAAGTCCAATGGCAACCGGTTGCTTTACCGTGATAGGCGTAATTGTAGTAATAAATTCCACTACGTAAAACTAAATAGTTGAGAACTGTTTGATCGGAATCTGCCCATGCCAGTGCATCAGCTTCACCTGCTTCTAAGTTTGCTAGTAGATTTGCTAAATTAGCATCATTAAAAACACCTTTTTTAGAAGCAAACCAACCAGAACAAAAAATTTGATTCCTAATATCTTCTATAGGAAAAATCTCTGCTAGTTTATCTTCTGTCCAGTTGAAAATATAATTCAAATCGGATCTATATTGAAAGTCATTTGTAATCCAATCATATTCATCCAACTTTTGATAAACATCATCGAGTGATTTCATCAACAAGGTATCTCCATCAAAGAAGATAAATTTGTCAAATGGGCCATCTAGACAGCAGAGTTTTCGATGTCTTTCTATGCGATAATTCTCTGGCAAACCATATTTTCGCCATAGCTTTAACGCCCTTGGGTGAGCTTTCCAGATACGAGAGCCAAAGTTCTCCCAGTAGGCTATAGAATCAGAATTTTCAAATAAAGTAACATTATCTCTAGATGCAATTTCTGCCTTTACTTTCTCTAGCTGGTCATTATATGGAATTACACAAACAGGAATTTCTCTACCAGCATTAGCTTCTATGCTGTTGAGCAAAGCAACTAGTTGGTCATAGACAACATCATTCGCTAAGGTGTAAATACCATCAATCATTGTAATACTCCTAACATTAAGTACGCGCAGAAACAAAGGGAAATAAACGGCGAGTCAGTTTGGGAATGAAGGCAAATTTACCCTCATGAAGATAGCGATAGTGTTCCCACAATTGCCAATAGGGACTACCAGTTTTCATCCGCGTACCAGCCCAGTGGAGATATTTTAGTCGTTGTCCTCGGTCATAGAGGGCGTAATCTTGCTGTTGAAAATTTCGTGAACCTGCCCAACTACCAGGCCCTCCTCCAGGAATTTTGACGAGATTTCCACGTTTAGAAATTAGTTTGAGAACAAGATAATTTAGAATGGGTTGGTCTGTAACTCCTTCAGAAAAATCGAAATATTCGCGATGTGCTGCACACTCGCGTAAAGCTTCATCCATTTGTTGTTCGGTAATAGCTCCTTTTCTCGAAGCCCAAAAACCACTGTTGAAAACATCTTGAAGTTGGGCATCGGAAAAAATTTGCTGATCTTTCACAAATGGGGAAAAAATATTTCGCAGCTTTTCATTAGCATGATGGTAATCACAGCAGAAGAAATCGACTTCTGCAAGTTTGTCCAAATTGTCGGCAATTTTTTCAAAAACGACAATATCCGTATCAATATAAATAAATTCATCTAAAGGCCCAAACCACGCTACCAGTTTTCGCATTTTGTTGGGTAAGGCGAGGAAATCTCGGTCAAAAATTTCTCCGATGCGTTTGGTAAATGTTTCAATAAGTTCTAAATCTGGGAAAACTTGAACGTTGTGTAAGGTAGCAAGCTGTTCTGCTACCTTGTGATAATTGTCATTAAAAGGTATGAGATAAATGGTAACTTCTGGGTCATAGTAACGAATGCTATTGAGTAGAGCAATAGCATTATCGATAACGCGGTCATTGGCAACTATATAAATGCCCCTACTCATAAATTATCCTTGGTTAATTAACTTAAGTTTTTGCAAAGCTCTGGTAAGTAAATTTGGTACTGGAGCGTCATTATAATTTTTAGGAGGACTGGTAAATACTGGACGCTTTTCTGGTTCATGTAAGTAACGATAATAGAGAAATAACTCTCGATAGGGAAACTCAATATTTTCTCCCGCACAGACTGCTTGATTAATATTAGGAGGAATCCCAATGTAATGGAGATAAGTTAGTCTATTACCGCGATCGTAAAGAATATGTTCTCGTTCTTCAAAGTGTTTGGAGCTAGCAGAACATCCTGTTTTTTCATTATCTGGTAATTGGCGGGCAAAGTTATAAATAGAAAGATTAGACCTCATTACCATGTAGTTGATTAATGGTTGTTCGCCAGCACCACCATACAAAATTTCTGAATCGCCATTTTGTAAATTTGATATTAGCCAATCTCTTTTTTTTGAGTCAAATAGCCCTTTTTTTGCGCCATAAAAGCCTGAGCAAAATATTTCGGAATCAATGCGTTTTTGCTCAAAAACTTTTAGTAATTTGGGAGAATTAACATTATATATTTTACTAACATCTGTAAATTGAAAATCGTAGACCACAAAATCATAACTATCTAGCTTTTCAAACACTCCTGCGAGTGAGTTCATTACCAAGGTGTCTGCATCTAAATAGATAAACTTCTCGAATGGCCCATCAAAAGCACAAAAACGACGGTGAGCGCCATACAAACGGGATTTACTTCGATTCAATCGTTCTGGGGCTGCTGCCAACATAAATTGATCCCAGCGGTTGATTGATTCTTGGTCATCGTAAAGAAATACATTAGGGCGTTTAGCTATTTCATCAGCAATTCTTTGTGTCCGATCGTCGAAAGGATAGATACAAACAGGAGTTTCTGGACCTAAGATAACATCAATACTGTTGAGCAAAGCCACCAGTTGATCGAAAACATAATCATTGCCGAGGGTACAAATACCATTCATAATTTATGAGTGTTTCTCAACAAAGTTTGATAACCAGTTAAGCAGGTTTAATTTGTGTAAAATGATTTGACGTGCTTCTGCGATCGCATCTTTGGCAGCATACCAAGCATCAGGTGTTGCTGTCACTTCTTGGATGTAGGCAATGCCTTTTTCATCTAAACTGGGCAACCGCAAAAAACTACCCGGTGGCAATAATTTATCAGCAGCCGGGCCACCATAGTAAATTGGTAAACACCAAGCAAGTAAACTATCCCAAAGTTTCTCACTCACATACCAATTATTATCAGCATAGTTTTCAATTGCCAGATTGTAATAGTATGGTGCCATGCCATACCATTTGTTACCTAGTTCTCCCGAACTGTTTGCCCATTCTGGTAAGTTACGCCCATACAAATCAAATTTCATACCACTTGATTGCAAAGATTGTAAAAAATCTAAACGCTGGCGATGGTTGGCTGTGCGGCTAATTCCCGAAGTAATCCAACTACATGGGGCAACTTTTGGGGGCGGTGGCATTTCATTTAAATCTTGAAATGAATTTGAGTGATACCAAATAGCAGGCATATAGTCAGGAATGGGAGCAAAATCATCGGGACCAGAAACGTAGCCGCAATACTTCTGGGCTTCTTGATAATTATGATTAGTTATTTTTACAACCTCATCTAAAGGCGGTTCTCTGAGCAAATAAATAATTCGCTCTTTGTTGACACCACGCAGTAGAGATTCAACATTTACTACTGGTTTTTGCTGCTGTTTGCGAAAATTATCTAACCAAGATTTTTGCGGCGATGCTTGGGGAAAATCAAATTGATATAGCAACATAAAATCTGGCTTTTGTGCCATTTTCAACATTTGCATATTCTTCCAAATACCAAAGTAGTGCGGAGTTTGTTGCCATAGCCAATCTTTGTTTTTAGCAAGACCTGAATAGCTGCTAATCATGCCAACAGTTTTAATAGTCATAAATCGTATTTATTCGGTTATTTTTGTACCGTTACCCTAAAATTGGTGGACGCCGCTCTTCTTCTACATAGCTTAATATTTTGGTAATTCTATTCTCCCAAGAAAATTGCTGGGCAAAATCTATACTAGCTGCATAACCTTCTACTTTTCTCGGATAAGTTTCTAAAGTATGTTGAATAGATTGGGCAAGTTTATGCGGGTTATCTGGTGTACACCAACTGGCAATCAAAGGTGATGTTTTGAATTCCATTAAAGGTGGAATCTCAGTTGCAACTATAGGAGTGCCAGCAGCCATGTACTGAAAAAACTTCACTGGATTCGTGAAATCTGCTGATTTTCCAGCGCAGTGAGGATGAACCAAAATATCAGCTGCCTGAAACAAGCTGACTAATCGTTCTCGTGGAAGTATCCAGCCTAAGAATTTAACGTTTTCGACATTTTTATCTCTGGCTATTTGTTGATATGCTTGTACTTGTGCTTCTGTTCCTCCTGTGATAATAAACTGAATTTCTGGCAATTCTTTAGCAGAATCAATTAATAGATCGACTCCTTTGAAAGGATACAAAGCACCTGAATAGACAGCTAAATGCTTCCGTCCATTTATAAGTAATTCTTGCCGCCACCTTTCGGCTTCTTGGGGCTGTCTGATTGAAAATGATTGATTGAATCCGTTATGTAGCCAAACTACTTTTTCCGGTGGCATTCCATTTTCTATTAGACTTTGCCGGATGGGTTCGGACTGAGTTATGGCTATTTTAAAATAGGGACTGTGGATGATATCTTGCTCAAATTTTCGATCTTGAAAGTAGTGACGTTCATAGATTGTAGGAACTTTATTTTTGACTGCGGCTTTCACAAAGTTCCAATCTCGCGTGTGGGCAACTTTAGTATGAGGTAGGATATGAACTGGTAAATAATATTTGGTTACTACTGTACTGGAATTGGTAAATTTACCACCGATTCGATTGATAGGCCAAGGCATTGGCAATGCTGCAACTTTGAGCTTTTCTTGAACATCGTAAAATTCTATAAATTCTTTACCGGGTTTTTTGGGTTGATAAGGATAAATTAACGATAGTAAATTAACAGAATAATTTTTTTTATCTTGATAAATTAAAACTGAGGAGTAGCCTAAGTTAGCTGCTGCGTTGGCACAAAGAACATCATGAATTTCGTGTGCTGTGTCCGGCTTTAATGATAGCTCTCCGGTGTAAAAAATATATTGATTTTTCTTTGAAGAATTTATCATTTTTTTTGGGGATGATAGGTTTTTAAAGATTGTGGTATAAGTATTTTTGTTCCTGACATTAACTAAAATTAAATTTTATTTTCAAAAACTTTTAATATATCTAATAGGTAAATAGCAGATTGATAAGATTCTGCAATTAATAGATTTTGTTTTTGGGGTTCGGATTCTAATTTATCGGCTAGCAAGTGCAGAGAGCTAATCAGAGGATAGAGACGCGTGCGAAACTCATCCGAAATATGACTAAAGTTTTGATACTGGTTATGTTCATCTTGATTTTGGTCTATATCTGACGATAACTGCCAGTTAATTTTCAAGTTAACTACATCGCTGAAGAGATCGATGGCGTTGAGAACTCTTAAAGCTGAGTTGTATGATTGGTCAATTAATTCCTGGCGCTCTTGGGAATTGTCTACTAGATCGTCAACTAATAGTCCCAGGAAACCAATCATTGAATTAAGCCTTGTACGCAGTTCGTGAGAAATGCGGTTAAAGCTGGGATTAGTTTTGGTGGAAACTTCAATCTGATCGGCAAATTGCATTGAGTAGAGGCGTGAGTAGTAACCACCTTTTTGTAAAAGTGCTTCATGGGTTCCCACTTCTACCACCTGTCCTTGATCTAAAACGGCAATTTGATCGGCTTTTTGGACTGTGGAAAGGCGGTGAGCAATTACCAGGGTTGTGCGATCGCGACTCAGATCGTCGAGTGCAGCTTGTACTAAGCGTTCGGAAACGGTATCTAAAGCGCTGGTGGCTTCATCTAAAATCAAAATTTCTGGATTTTGCAGGAGGGCGCGAGCGATCGCTAATCTTTGCCTTTGTCCACCAGATAACATGACGCCGCGATCGCCAATTTGGCTGTCTAATCCTTGAGGTAATTTATCAATAAATTCATAAGCATTTGCTCGTTTGGCTGCTGAGATAATTTCATCTTCACTAGCTTCAGGTCTTCCATAAGCAATATTATTTCGCACCGAGTCATTAAAAAGAAATGTATCTTGACTGACAATTCCCATGTGTGTTCTGAGAGATTTGATATCAAAATCACGCAGGTCTGTGCCATCGATAGAGATACTGCCAGATGTCGGATCGTAAAATCTGGGTAAGAGGTCAGCTAAGGTTGACTTACCTGCACCAGAACCACCTACCAAAGCGAGAGTTGTAGCACGGGGTAAAAATAAACTTACATCTTTCAGGACTAACTTTTCATGACTAGGGTAGGCAAAGGAAAGTGAATTAAAACTTATTCCTTTTTTTAATTCTGTGTATATAATATTACCGTTTTTCATAAACGGCTTGCGATCGCGACTTAAAAACTCACTCACTATTTCTACGCTAGTAGCACTATTGGCAAAGCTACTACGAAGACTATTTAACTGAGAGACCAAAGGCAGCAGTCGCAGTAATACTAATAAATATGTCAGTAGTACCGTTGAAATAAAAGAAACTTGGTTGGCAAAGAAAGTTTTACTCAAAAATACAATTAGAAGTAAGGCTATAACTCCCATCACCTCACTTATCGGCCCGATCGCTTGTGAGTTTATCTGAGATTGAAAATCTGCTTTCTCGCGATCGCGAATTAATTTGGTAATCTTTTCATATTCTCTGTCTTCATTGGCGGTTGACTTTACCAAACGAATTCCATTCAATGTTTCTAAAACACTGATGGAATAAGATGTAGACATTTCTGATAGTTGTTGACCAAATTTCTTCGCTCTACTAATTGTGTATTGATTGATTAATGTTATAAAACCCAACAAAATTGTTGCTGCGATTGTTAACTGCCAAGAAATTGCTAATAATAAGCCAACGAAAACTAAAATTGTAATTATTAAAATAATTAAATTGATGATAGTGCCAATAGCACTTGAAGTTCGGGCAGTTTCCGAACCAAGGCGATTAATAATATCGCCTACTTTCATTTTTGAATAATAATCTATATCAATATCTAGCAATAACTCTAAGCTAGCTTCGCGAATGTCCGCATTTAATCTCCGAGTGAAAACGCTCGATGCCAAAATACTACAATAACTAGATAAGTTTTTTAAGAAAATTATAAATATAATTGTTCCAGCCATTCCCAAATTACGATAATTTTCGGGAAGATTATCAAATGGGAACATCACAGCTTTCAGAATCGGAGGAAAACCAGTTAAATCTACTGGTTGTCCGACAATTCTCAAAATTACTGGCACAATCAAAGTCACACCTACACCATTAAATAAAGCACCAGAAAATCCCAACAGCATCGTTAGGACAATTAAACCTGGATAGGGTTTGGCGAATCTTAGTATTAGTTTTCTGGTAGACATTGGGTATTTTTATGCCAATTTAACTTAATTATTAATATTATTCACAACTGAGCAATTACTGACTTTAGCGTAGAAGCCATAGCCTCTATGCTATAGTGTTCCACACATCTTTCTCTTGCCTTGATACCTTTCTGGCTTGCTGACTCTAAATTCTGAAAAATCAATTGAATTTGTTCAGCAATTTGCTCAGGACAACCAGGCTCGACTAAATAACCAGTATCACCTAAAAGTTGGGGAATATCTCCAACACGGGTTGATAATACAGGTTTAGCCATTGCCATCCCATCTGTCAACTTCAAGGGAAATTGAGCGCGAGTTTCTGGAGTATCTCGTTGGGGAACAACTACAATATGAGCAGCTGCTACCAAATCAGGCATAACGTCGGCTGGATACTTAGGTAATTTGATAATCCAACGTCCCCACTTTTGTTGAAGTTGTTTATCATAATCATCATAAGGACTACCACCTACAATTACTAATCTCAAGTCTGGTTGATTAAGTTTATCGAGCGCGATGAGAACATCTTCTAAACCTTTATAAGGTCTTGGCGCACCGGGAAACATTAAAATCCGATATTCAGATAAACCATAACGATTCCTACTGGACTCAGGATCGTATTGAGTGGGATCGAATAAAGAAACATCTTTGCCATTCGGAACAAATGTACCACCAAAACGCTGCTGCAAAAATTTAGTATGCACTGTCACAGCATCAGCGTGACTTACCAAACCTTCCATCCATTTCACATATAAAGTATGATGAGGATTTTTGAGTGCGCCCTGTGGTTTCAATAAGTCCCTAGCTAATTCTTTGGGTGTAGGATGATAATGCCAGTTATCACCGCCATGCCAGCTGAGTTCCCAATCATCTATGTCTAAAATTAATGGCTTTCTAGTGAATATTTTCCTTAATAGTCCAACTCCAAAACTTGCTAGTTGTGGTTTGATAGCATAAATTATATCGCCATTTATTTTTGGTAAAAATTTTTGGATTTCTCCAAAAAACTCTGGGAAGTCTTTGCCTGGTAAGTTATAAACGTTGAATTCGGATGGCAAATTTAAATAGAAGTTCTTTCCAAATAAAAAACCCATAATTTCAACTTCATATCCTAACTGATTGAGAGCTTTTGCTATCAAGTATGCACGCAGAATCGCTGCACTTGATAAATCTGAAACCAACAAGGATATTTTAGAAAATTTTCTCACTATTTTTATACTTATTTTTATTTAGTTTTCCCAGGATTTGTCAGCTGTTGCTAAATCTGCAAATAGTAATTTAATTTGTTTTGTCGGAGTTAGAGCAACTAAATAAATTAGTTGTCAATCCATCAAGATACAAAATTTTTCTGAGGAATTTTTAATATTTCATGGTAAAGTGCCAACATCTCTGAGGCAACAGTATCCATTGTACGTACTGGTTGGATACCTTGACGTAATTTAGCTAGTAAATCGGCGTCTTTGGCTAAAGTTGCGATCGCTTCAGCCCATGCTTGGACATCTTTGGCTGGAACTAACCAACCATCGATGCCGTGACGGACTAACTCAGCAATCCCTCCTAAATTTGAACCTAGTACGGGAATGCCCATAGCTTGTGCTTCTAAGGCAACTATGGGGCCAGTTTCTAACCACTGCGACGGTATTGCTAGTATATCGAAACCGGCTAATGCGTCTGGTACTGCTTCGCGTGAAAGTGGTTCAGCAATCCGAATCCGGCGATCGCATCTCGCGATCGCCATAACTTTTTCACGATTGGCAGCCCCGTATTTTCCCGGATGAGTAGCATGAAGAATTAGCTCTACAGGTACATCATTCGGTAGACTATGTACGGCTTCTACTAAAACTTGTACCCCTTTAGTTTCTTGCCAGCGACCCAAAAAGCCGATTTTTAATGTAGAGTTATGTAGTTTGTTTGGTGTTACTTCACGTTTGAAAGTGTTAGCAACACCTTGCCGAGAGACAGTAAGTTTTTCGGGAGGAACATTGTTTGCAACAAAAGCATTGTATTGCCAATTACTCGTTACAACAATGCGATCGGCTAGTTTTGCTAGTTGCATCAAATTGCGTCTATGTTGAGACACTAGGGTAGGAATACCAAGAGTTTTACCAAGTAGACGCAGCTTGAAATTTTTCGAGGTAAGTAATTTTGTTTCTGCTGCTATGCCAACCTCCAAGGGAACTTGACTAAAAGCCTTGAGCATCCAAGGCGATACTTGTTTTGCTACTCCCAAACATTGACTACAATTAACAGAGTCAATCAACCCATTGCAAGGTTCTTCACCCCAGCGCATCATCGTACCACGCAGACATATAGGCTCAGGTATGTGTACAGTAACTACAGTAGCCATCCCTAACTGGCGGGCGAGAGCAAGATGATGTAAACCGCAGTCAAATCGCCATGAATGTTGATGATAGACATTGGCTCGATTGTTTTCTAGCCAATTAGCAAAATTTTTAAAGCCGCCGTGGGGTAGCTGCTTGTGTACCTCTATCTTACTGGGGTTAGGAAAAACAGGATAACGATAAACTGAGATGCCATTGTATTCGTAGGTATCTTCTTCTGTACCTTGTTTAGGAGCAGCAACAATACTTTCTAGTCCATGTACTTGTAAGCCATGCAGTAGTGAATCTAAGTATACTTCGGCACCGGCTGATGTATCAGGAAAATACCAGCTAGTTGTATGGATTAGCTTCATTTATGAACCTGCAAAGAAAAAATTGGAAAGCTCATCTTTTTTTACCACGATTGATTGCTCTATTTAATCGTTATTAACATCTATCTTTTATAAATAACCCAAAGTGAATCTATAAGATTCCGTATTAACCGTATTAATAGTTAGTATGTACAAATAAAAAATTTTCGATGACTGATTTGGTGTTTTTGAGTAAAAAAGACAATTTAGGACAAAAAGAACAGAATAAATCTAACTTAGCTTTTACACTTCCTCCCAGAGAAATTTTACTGATATACCCAAATCATAATTTATAGTTACTTATCATATTTTTAAGTATTATTACGGTTGTGTACTATCATAGTATTTATGGACTTTCTCAACCTTTTCTCACTGAGATATTTAAGATTGCTGATAAATTCCAAAGTACTTACTTGAAAGGGAGATATTAATGCAAGTAATCAGGCTTGAGGCACTCTCGGATAACTACATATTTTTGCTGGTAGATCGCCAGCAACAAATTGCTGCGGTTGTCGATCCAGCAGAGGCTGAACCAGTACTAAAGCAACTTGCACAGTTAAAAGTTGAGTTGGTAGCGATTTTCAACACACACCACCACAATGACCATGTAGGTGGCAATCAGCAATTAATAGAACACTTCCCGCAACTAACAGTCTACGGTGGCGTCGAAGATCGCGGGCGAATTCCCGGACAGCAGGTGTTTTTGCAACAAGGCGATCGCGTTCAGTTTGCAGATCGCATAGCTGAAGTTATTTTTGTTCCCGGACATACCCGCGCTCACATCGCTTACTACTTTCCCCCCGAAAAAGCTGGTGAGACAGGCGATTTATTTTGCGGCGATACGTTATTTTCTGGCGGTTGCGGTCGCTTATTTGAAGGAACACCAACTCAAATGGTAGATTCTTTAAGCAAACTGCGCTCTTTACCAGATGATACGCGTATTTGGTGTGCCCACGAATACACTTTAGGAAATCTGCAATTTGCCCTTACTGTGGATGGCGACAATGCCGACTTACAAAAACGCTTCAACGAAGTGAAAACTTATCGTAGTCGAGGAGAAGCTACCATACCCTCGCTGCTGGGAATGGAGAAGCGAACCAATCCCTTTTTACGTTGGGATCAGCCATCATTACAATCAACCGTTAAGGGTAGCGATGGAGTGCAAACCTTTGCGCGGATACGGGAAATGAAAAATAAGTTTTAGATATTGGGCATTGGGCATTGATTATTCTCCCCTGCTCCCCTGCTCCTCTGTTCCCTCATCCCCCATTCCTCCAACTTTCTAGCGCTAACAGTTGCGATCGCACCCTTCCTTTCGCTAGGATCTGTAAGCTTTAGGGTATGGGCAAAGCTACTTGAGACAATATACTCATTTCAGGAGTTCTAAGTTCTGAAGAAACATTCGTGATTCAGGACTCTACTCAGTAGGGGCTAAATCCTAGCTATCTGCTAACAGCACGGGCTATACGCCCCGCTCCGCTAACAGCACTGTTTTAGTGAGCTATGCTGCCCAAACCCACCCAAATTAATTAGATTTTACAGGAAAAACCAAAAACGATGGCGAAACGTGTGCAGTTAGTTTTAAATCAGGATATCAGCAAGCTGGGAAAATCTGGCGACTTAGTGGAAGTAGCTCCTGGCTACGCTCGTAACTATCTGATTCCCCAGAAATTGGCAACCAATGCTACTCCTGGTATTCTCAAGCAAGTAGAACGCCGTCGCGAACAAGAGCGTCAACGGCAATTAGAACTCAGACAACAAGCTCTTGAGCAAAAAGAATCTTTAGAAAAAGTTGGCAACTTGACAATTGCCAAGCCAGTTGGTGAAAACGAAGCAATTTTCGGTACTATCACCACCCAAGATGTTGTAGATGCAATTAAGGCAGCTACTGGTCAGGAAATCGATCGGCGTGGTATTACCATCCCTGATATTAATCACCTTGGTACTTATCAAGCCGAAATCAAGCTGCATTCGGAAGTAGCGGCGCAAGTCGATATTCAAGTAGTCGCTAGTTAACTCAGAAGAGGCACAAAGGGACGCAAAGATGTAGGTAGGGATGAGGATGAGGGAACAAGGTAAGTAAAAGTGAATAACTCCTAACTCTTGTACAGACGCGATTAATCGCGTCTCTAATCCTACACAGACGCGATTAATCGCGTCTCTAGCAAAATCTCAACACTAAAATCGTTTATGGCTGAAGAATTGAGTTTTCAAGGCGATGGTAGTGATGCCTATGGCGGTAAACTACGCCTCCCACCACAAAATATTGAGGCGGAAGAAGCGATTTTGGGGGGGATTTTGCTAGATCCAGAAGCGATTAGTCGAGTTAGCGATCGCCTCCTTCCCGAAGCTTTTTACATTAGCGCTCACAAAGATATTTATCAAGCAGCTGTCAGGCTCCACGCCCAAGGTAAACCCACAGATTTACTCTCAGTAACCAGTTGGCTGACCGACCATGATTTGCTTGCCCGCATTGGTGGGAGAAATAAATTAGCAACTCTGGTAGACCGCACAGTGTCAGCGGTGAACATCGACGGGTTAGCCGGGTTAGTGATGGAAAAATACCTGCGGCGACAATTAATTAAAGCTGGCAATGAAATTGTACATCTTGGTTACGAGACAGAAACCGAATTACCACAGGTTTTAGATCAAGCAGAACAGAAAGTTTTCGGCGTTACTCAAGAACGTCCCCAATCGGGTTTAGTTCACATTTCTGATACTCTAATTAATAATTTCCAGGATATTGAAGATAGAAATCAAGGCATAGCCTTACCTGGGATACCTTGTGGATTTTACGATTTAGATGCCATGACTAGCGGCTTTCAGCGTTCTGATTTAATCATTGTCGCTGGCAGGCCATCAATGGGAAAAACAGCATTTTGCTTAAACCTTGCTCATAATATCGCCGCTTCTTATAAATTACCAGTTGCTTTTTTCAGCTTAGAAATGTCCAAAGAGCAACTGACGCAACGTTTATTAGCTAGTGAAGCGCAAATTGAAAGTAGTTATTTGCGAACTGGCCGCCTGAGTCAAACGCAGTGGGAACCTTTAAGCCGTGCGATTGGTATCCTCTCCGAGATGCCGATTTATATTGACGATACGCCGAATATTACAGTTACACAAATGCGTAGTCAGTCAAGAAGATTACAAGCTGAAATTGGAACTGAATTAGGATTAATTGTAATAGATTACTTGCAATTGATGGAAGGAGCAGGTGATAATCGCGTACAAGAATTATCAAAAATTACGCGTCAACTCAAAGGTTTAGCGCGGGAATTATCTGTACCAGTAATTGCTTTATCTCAGTTGAGCCGCGGGGTAGAAGCGCGGACTAACAAGCGTCCGATGTTATCTGATTTGAGAGAATCCGGTTGTTTAGCAGGCGATAGTCTGGTGACATTAGCAGATAGTGGACTGCAAGTACCAATTAAAGAATTAGCAGGTAAATCTGGTTTTGCAGTTTGGGCGTTGAACGAAGCTACAATGCAGCTAGAAAAGGCAATTGTTAGCAATGCTTTTTCCACAGGTACAAAGCCCCTGTTTACTTTAACAACTCGATTGGGTCGAAAAATCCGTGCCACAGGTAATCACAAGTTTTTAACAATTAATGGCTGGAAAAGACTTGATGAATTAACTCCTAAACAACATCTATGTTTACCAAGACATCTCCCTAGTTTTGGTAAAAAGACCATGACTTATGCGGAAGTTGCATTATTAGGGCATTTAATTGGTGATGGTTGTACATTGCCACGTCATGCTATACAGTACACTACCAGAGAGATAGATTTAGCTCATAATATTGCTTTTTTGGCAACAGAAGTTTTTGGAGATTCAATTGTTCCTAGAATTTCGCCTGAACGTGGGTGGTATCAAGTTTACTTATCCGCAGCACAGAATCTAACTCATCGTGTGAGAAATCCAATAGCCAAATGGCTAGACTCTCTCGGTGTTTTTGGTTTAAGGTCTTATGAAAAATTTGTACCTCAAGAATTGTTCTCACAACCCCAAGAGTTAATAGGTTGCTTTCTAAGACACCTTTGGAGTACAGATGGCTGTATAAAATTGGTTTCAGGAAAAAACTTAAGACCTATTGTATATTATACAACGAGTAGCCAAAGACTAGCTTTTGATATACAGACACTTTTGTTAAGACTTGGCATTAACGCAACACTCAGGACAGTTCCTCAAGTTGGAAAAGGCAGAAATCAATATCATGTAATAATCACTGGTAAGCCCGATCTCCAGTTGTTTATCATTCATGTTGGAGCAGTAGGAGAATATAAGCTACGTTCACTCCAAGATATTTTCCAACACCTTGAAAACAGTATCCACAACCCTAATAGAGATATAATTCCGAAGGATGTTTGGAAAATAGAGGTTGTACCTGCGATGCAAGCTATTGGCTTCACCACACGGATATTACAAGCCTCTATTGGAGTTTCGTATTGTGGCTCTACTCTTTACAAAGTAAATTTAAGTCGAGAAAGAGCTTTAAAAGTTGGCAACATTGTTCAATCATCTAAACTGGTTACTCTTGCCAAAAGTGATGTTTATTGGGATGAAATAGTTTCAATTGAATATAGTGGCGAGGAAGAAGTGTTTGACCTCACCGTTCCTGGTTTGCATAATTTTGTTGCAAATAATATTATTGTTCACAATTCCATTGAACAAGATGCGGATTTAGTAATAATGTTATACCGCGATGAATATTACTCTCCCGATACTCCCGATCGCGGCATTGCAGAAGTAATTATAGCTAAACATCGCAACGGCCCTACAGGGACTGCGAAACTTTTGTTTAATCCACAATTTACAAAGTTTCAAAATTTAAAAATTTAGCCGTTGAATTGGGGACTGGGGACTGGCAGAAACCAATACCCAATATCCCCAATCCCTATTTAACTCCCAGCAATTCCACTTCAAAAATTAGAGTTGCATTAGGTGGAATCACGCCACCAGCACCACGAGCGCCATAGCCTAATTCCGAGGGGATGATTAACTGACGCAGACCGCCTACTTTCATGGTGCTAAGTCCTTCATCCCAACCTTTGATTACCTGTCCAGCACCGATTTTAAAGCTGAAGGGTTGACCGCGATCGCGTGAACTATCAAACTTAGTACCATCTTCTAGAGTGCCGACATAGTGAACTTCAACCGTTTGTCCAGGTTTAGGAGTCGCCCCAGTGCCCTCTTTTAACTCGACATACTTTAATCCAGAGGGAGTGGTTACGGTATTAGCATCAGACATAGTATTACTCGCAATTAAGATATTGTTTTCAGTTACAGTTGTGGCAGCTGGCGGCGTTTGGGTTAACTCGGCAGCAATTGCAGTATTCTGTTTACTTCCTACTTGCCCCACAATCAAAAGCACAACACACACCAGCATGAACGCCACACTGAGGAAAATTGGTTTCAAAATCAGTTCTCCTTACTTAGGTATCCTGGCAAAAAGATTACCAACAGGACACATTTAGTTTAAATCACAAAGGACATTCTAACGCCAAAGCTTATTTTCTAAATCGCGCAATTGCCGCTCTAAACGGTCAATTCTACCCCTCAACTCGTCCACTTCTGACTGGCGAGCCACCCCCAAATCCTGCATCATATTTCGCATTTGCCGTTGCATTTGCACATCGAAGTTTCCCTGTTCCGACTTTAACTGTTGGGCGATATCATCTATTACCGCCTTGGCTTGCTCAGGATTGAGCTTACCGTCTTTGACTAAATCATCGCTGACTTGCCGCAGTTTTTCTGCGACTATAGACGTTGTACCAAGACCCACCATCATTAACTGTTGCAACCAGTTGTTATTGTCCATACTCCCTTCCTTTTATCTTATTAACCAGGCGACCCTTGCTCCTGAGTTTAGGCAATCAAGCTTCTTAAAACGTAGTTATTCTAGCCTACAGCTCTATTTTGGCAAATTGGCAAGCACAAGGATAAGGATCGAAGGTCGTGATTATACAACTCCTCAAGTTTAAGGTTGCCCAAATTTACCTAATTTGCGATGTTATGGGCAATTACCCATAAATTACAAAGCTCACACTCACCCCTGGACGTGAATGTGAGTAGTTTATGGGAAGATTTTATCTAGAAGGAGGCACAAATTTAGACAACAGCGATCGCTGAATATCCAGGATTTATCGTAAAAGGAGAAGTTAAAGTTGTGTACGCCATTTCTGAAAAGCGATCTCGTAATCTTCTGATTTACTCTGATAAACACTCCACCAATGAAAAAATATTCCTAATCCCCATCCTAATATTGGGAAAATAGCCCAAAAATAACTAGGACTAGTGATTAAATTTAAGAGAATGAGGAATAAATTCACTGCTAGGAAAGAAACAAAGTGTGTCCAAAAAGCTCTGCGTCGGAAAGTATTAAATGTGTGTCGTAAACGTTCCTCTTCTTGTTGAGCCAACCACTTTTGTTCCGTTGTTTCCAAAATCTTAGAAGAAATACCTAACTCAGATGCCATTTCTAAAAGCTGTTCTCGTGAAAATTCACCTTTGTTTTTACGAGTGAGTGCTTTTTGCAGGATTTGTTCTATATCTTCTGAATCGTAAGTCATTTTAATTACCTTATAAGTTTGTGTGTAAATGCGCCTTTGATTTCACGAAATTATCGATCGGCTTCGTTCAATTCAATTAGCAAATGCATCCACATTTTGCACCCAATACTTAGTGATATTCACAACACTATTATTTTCTCACAATTGATTTAAGGCTACTGTATTTGTCAATACCTCTATAATTTTTGATGAGAGCGATCGCTATTACGGCGTTAAGCCAAATATTGTCATTATGGAGTAAAGGATTCTGGTAGAACAATTCCAGGTAAAAACCCAACTACATTTTGCTGCCTCAATCGAGTAAACATCCCTGAAATCAATCCTGAAATCAATATTTTGAATTTCCAAAAATATTAAATTTAATGAAAAATTTAAGATATCAGCAGGGGTGTACGCTACCTAGTAGTCTGTCAAGTTTGATTTGATCGGTTCGTAGTCTGTGCTTTAGCGCTAACTACAAACAATCCACACCCCTCAATTATTTCTTGACAGACTAGTAGATGGGAATGCGTCAATAGAGGACTTAATCAATGGGATATGTAATTGCTACTGCCAATATGAAAGGTGGTGTTGGTAAAACCACCCTCACGGTCAACTTAGCTACCTGTTTAGCTAAAAATCATGGCAAGCGGGTGCTGGTTCTTGATTTAGACAGCCAAATTAGCGCCACACTCAGTTTGATGTCGCCTTTAGATTTTGCCAAGCTTCGTAAACAAAGTAAGACATTTAGGTATCTGATAGACGAAGTTATCAATCCAGATCCACAAGCAAAATTCACAATTCAGGATATTGTTAAATCCCAGGTTTGTAATCTTCCTGGGCTAGATTTATTACCAGGAGATATCGATTTATATGATGAATTTGTTGTTTCAGAAATGCTGCATCAGCAAGCAACTGTTTTAGGCGAACAGGACTTTGAAACGATTTGGAATCGCTTTGAAAGGGTCTTAATTAATAACATTTTAAAACCAGTACGTCAAGAATATGATTTTATCCTTCTCGATTGCGCCCCTGGCTATAATCTATTGACTCGTAGTGCTTTAGCCGCCAGCGATTTCTACATACTCCCTGCTAAACCCGAACCATTATCTGTAGTGGGTATTCAATTGCTAGAAAGACGGATTGCCCAATTAAAAGATAGTCACGGACATGAAACCAAGATAGATATAAAAATGCTGGGAATTGTATTTAGTATGTCCAGCGCTAACCTGCTCACTGGTAGATACTATAAGCAAGTAATGCACCGCGTTGTCGAAGATTTTGGTGTCGAGAAAATTTGTAAAGTACAAATACCGGTTGATGTCAATGTTGCTAAAGCTGTTGATAGTTTTATGCCAGCTGTTTTAAATGCTCCTCAATCAGCAGGTTCAAAAGCTTTCTTGCAATTAACTCAGGAGTTATTGCAAAAGCTATAGCTCTAGTTAATCATTGATGAACAACATAATTTCTGATTTATGAAATTAGAGATATGAATGTAAAGACGTAGCAGTGCTACGTCTTTACAAGGGTTTCAGGCAATAAATAATTAATTTCTGGATGTCTATTAAATTAAGTCGGAAATCTGAACCTTTCGATTTTCACTAAGGTCTGAAGAAAGAGAATTTCTATTTACTCCTCGATAAACAAGCTACGTGGAACAAATCTCAAATCCCAAAGTTAAAATTCTTTCTGTAAGAAAAATACTTTAGGTATGGAGTAAATCTAAAATCTAAAATCTAAAATTACCAATTCAGTGACAAATGAGTTATCTTTTTCTAAAGTTCAGCAGTTATACGGAAGCTATAATCGGTGAGATTCAGCTATTGAGTGAAAAGGTCAGTAAATCTCACTAAGAAACAATGGTTAGTAACGATTCTGCACGGGCGGACAACAATCAGCACTTGCTAATGCGCCTACCACGGACTCTAAGTTATCTCGAAACCTGGGGCTTTGGATTAACTGGTCATGTTGGATGGATTGGTACTGCCCCCATCATTCATGCAGCGTTAGGGCCGAAAGCTATCTTAGTTTGGTTTTTTGGCACAATTATTTCCTTCTTGCTTAACTTGCAGGTACAAAGTCTAGGTAGGCATTGGTCAGATGTTGCCGGAGGAACACCAAACTATACCACAAGGCTATTAAAGAACTTCCCTGGCTTAGGCCGTTACGTAGCATTAGGATACTTTTTTAGCTGGGCAGCAGCACCAGCACTGTATGCAATTATTCTCACCAACCTAATTAAAGTCAATTTTGAAACATTAGGTGTTTCTTGTCCAGAAACTTTCTTAAAAGTCTTATTTACAGCAATTCCATTTATTTTAGCGTTCAGTGGCACCCGTGCTTTAGCGCTTCTACATTTATTTTTTGTATTTCCAGCGATTTTATTACTGTTATTGTTTTGTGTTCAAGGTGTATTATGGTTAGCCTTTTCATCTCCTAGTTTTCAATTTTCCCCAACTAGCACACATAGCCTAAGCTTTGAAGAATGGACAAAGTGGTTTTTTCTAGCTAGCTATTCAATTTACGCTTGTGAAACCACTTCTTCTTTTGTTGCTGACAGTCGCCATCCATATAAAACTTTAAAGTTTTTAACCGTAGCTGCTTGGTTAATTCCTCCGGTGTTTATAGGTGGTTCTTGGGTATTAATGTGTTCGGCTCCCAATCCCAGAATAGGTGACGACGCATTCTTAAATCTAGTAGCAGCTTCTAAGCCTTTTTGGGGTGAATTTGCCCCCTTTCTAGTAACACTTCTGATTACTATATCTTGCCTTTTAAGTTCTGCTACAGCAGTTTCTAACTCTCCTCGGATATTATACCAGCTTGCCTTAGACAGACAGCTTGCTCCTATCTTTGCATTAGTTTCCCGTCAAGGTGTCCTTGTACCTGCTATTTTAGTTACCTTTCTACTCAGTTTGCTTTGTCTAAATTTGGGAAATATATCTCAACTTGTCACAGTAGCAGGCACCTGTTATCTCATGTCTATTATGGGTCTACATCTGGGATTATGGATGTGTCGTGGCAAAGCATACGTGTTATGGCCTTGGTGGTCACTTAGTTTTTTCTTGGTAGAGACGGTAGTTCTAATAGTGGGAGGTTTAGCTTGGAACTGGAGAGATTTCTTAGTAGGATTATTATTACCCATTATTTTGATGAGTGGAGATTTAGTGCTACGTCGCTTAAGATTTGCGCCATTACACCCAAATTGGTGGACACAGCGTTACGATACTAAGTCTATTAGAAATAATCCAGATTTTGTAGTATTACAAGTGATTGTGTTAGTATCATTGATTTGTATTACTGCCACAATCAGTTGGGTTATTCGCGATTTTTTAGATAGACTTTCTAATCATCCTCAAAATTCTTTCCTAGCGATTTTATTAGTGACGCTTTCTTTTACAGGAGTTGCGATCGCTTGCTGGACAACCTTACCACAAATCATTGCTATTGATGAAGCACGCAAACAAGCAAGAAACCTATTTATCACTACTCTAGATACTGTTCCCGATACTGTTTTAGTATTAGATGAAGACGGGAAAATTTCTCAGACAAATGCCGCTGCTGAAGAATTATTTCAAACAAGTATTCAGGAGTTACTTGGGCAAAACTTGAATCAACTTCTAATATGCTATCGCGGCAAACCGGAGCAATGGTCTACTAGAAGCGAGCAAAGCTTGAAAATTAACCAAGGTTTGCGAATTGTTGAATCGACGATTTCCCAGCCATTTAATTCTCTGCTACGAGAATATATTGTTATTGTTCGTGACATCACTAAGCGGAAGCTAGCAGAGGAAGAATTAGTCCAGTATCGTTATCAGCTTGAGCAGTTGGTGCTAGAACGCACTATTGAACTGATTAGAGTTAATCAACAACTTCAACAAGACATTATTAAACGTCAAGAAGCACAAGAACAATTACTGCATAATAGTCTTCATGATGGGCTAACTGGATTACCTAATCAACGATTATTTATGGAGCGGGTGCAGCAGGCAATAGAACAGTCTAAACAGCAAAATAATTATTTATTTGCTGTACTCTTCTTAGACCTAGATCGCTTTAAAGTTGTTAATGACAGCCTTGGACATTTACAAGGAAATCAACTTTTGATTTCAATTTCTCATCGGCTCAAGTCAGTTCTGCGAGGCAGAGATATAGTAGCCCGTTTTGGTGGAGATGAGTTCACAATTTTAATTGAAGAAATTGAGGATATCAATACCGCAATACAGGTAGCCGAACGAATTAAAAAGGTGCTAGCTTTACCATTTCAATTAAATGAGCATCGGGTGTTTACTAATGTTAGTATTGGCATTGCTTTAAGCAGAGAAGATTATGAGCAAGCAGCGCAGATTTTACGCGATGCTGATGTGGCAATGTATTGTGCCAAATCACTTGGTAAGGCACGTTATGAGGTTTTTGATCCAAAGATGCACAAGGGTGCAGCTTTGCTATTAGAGTTAGAAACTGCTCTACGAAATGCACTGCTCAAGCAAGAAGAATTTCGCCTTGATTACCAGCCAATTGTTTCACTAATAACTGGCAAAATTATTGGATTTGAGGCACTGATACGTTGGTATCATCCAGAACGAGGACTTATTTCCCCTCAAGATTTTATTCCTTTGGCTGAGGAAACTGGAATGATTATTAGTATTGGTCAATGGGTGCTTTATGAAGCCTGTCACCAAATGCACAAATGGCATAAACAATTTCCTACCTCACAACCTCTGACGATTAGCGTAAATTTTTCTGGTAAACAAATTACGCAACCTGATGTGTTTAAACAGGTTAAACATATTTTGCAGCAAACTGGACTGGAGCCATGCTGTTTGAAATTGGAGATTACTGAAAGCTTGTTGATGGATAATTTTGAATTAGCTACCACTGTGCTTTCACAGTTAACAGCGCTGAATGTTGAAATGCACATGGATGATTTTGGAACTGGCTATTCATCCTTAAGTTATCTACATCGCCTACCAATCAAAACCATTAAGATTGACCGCTCTTTTGTCACCAGTATAGGTAGTCGAGGAGAAAACTTAGAAATTATTCGAGCAATTGTGACATTAGCCCATAATTTAAATATGTCTGTAACAGCAGAAGGCATAGAAACTGTAGACCAATTAGCACAATTGAAGGCTTTACAATGTGATTATGGGCAAGGGTATTTTTTCTTACCACCTATGGAACAGGCAGAAGTAGAAATACTACTTGCTGCTAATTTGTGCGGAAAAAACTTTTTAAAAAGATAAAATCTTGGAAGCAAATTCTGTTTAGAGAAACACTTTGTCAAACTGGGCAATAAATTTCACTTGACAATCTATTCTTAATGTAGCGCTGATTGTAGTTGGAAATTGTCTACGTTATCGAGCAACCCTTCTTCTAACAAAAGTTCGTTAACAAAAGTATCAATTTTGTGCCGATCGATATTTTGCATGACTACAATGTGTACCCAATTTTCATAAATCGCTAACTGCCACTTTTTAATTAACCTTTGAGAAGGTTTTTGAAACACTACGGTATTAGAAAATTTATTGAGCATACATGGATATTCTCTGATTTTAAGTTGTTGGAAAAGATATTGGGCATTAGCTATACAAGTCTTTGCTTCTTTGGCTAATCCATCATAACCTCTTGTTTTCATTGCATACCAGAGAATCAGAGGGGTATGACCGTTTCTAGATCCGAGAATTGTTGTATCTGACGATCCAATATATTCAATTTCTGTTTCAACTTTTTCTACCCATTTTTTCTTGGTTAAAACTACACCGCAAGGCAAGGGTGAACCAATGAATTTAGCAGAAATAGCTATACTATCTATGGGTTTTTGAAAGTTAACTTGTGGAGCGCCATCTAGAAAGGGTAATATTAATCCTGAAAGGGCGGCATCACAATGAATGTAGTAATCTTTAATCTGATTGCGTTCTAAGATTTCGAGAACTTTGTCTAAGTTATCAATTGCGCCTTTGACAGTAGTCCCAATATTCAAATTGACGATCGCAGGATAATTGCGATTTTCGCTAATGAGTTGTTCAAAATGTTCATAATTCATCTCTCCATTTATTTGTGAGTTAACAACATTATGTTGAATGCGGAATAATTTTGCTGCTTTTGGTATGGAGTAATGAGAGTCTTGTGATGAGTAAAGAATCCCATCGGGATAGATTTCTCTTGCTAAGAATATTCCATATAAATTACCTTCAGTTCCGCCAGCAGTAACATAACCCCAAAACTCATTTTCTGGAATTTTATAGAGTTGGGCAAAAAAAGATAATACTTCTTGCTCAAACTTACGAGAATGGAGACCAAAATCTGGTTCAATATATGGATCTCCAGCATTATTTAACAGAAGATTGAAAAATTTAGCGATCGCACTGTAATCACAACTTAAATTATATGGATAGCCTGCATGAAGCTGCGATCGCTGTTCTATTTGCAGCAGAAAATCAGCCAATTCCTTAGCGACTTTATTTGGCATATCTTTGTATCTCTTAAATTTTGATTGAGTTAATGGATGTTTTAAGCTACATTCTACGTATTAATCCATACCTTTATATTTTCTTAATAATTTATCAATTTGGCTCCTCAACTGAAGATAATACAGTGAAAATACTGATAAATATTCAGTAATAATACCCAAATTTTTTCTATAAAAGTATATTACACTTAGAACTTCTGCATAATACGAGATAACCATAATGCGTATTACGTAAAATATTTTTCAGTCGCTGACTGCAACCTGATTTAAGCACATATTTAACTTTGTGCCAGTTGCGTAATTTCTGGGAATGACTAGGCTATAAAAGTGAAGTTCGCATAAGCGGACTTCATCAAGCTAAAAAGACATTTCCAGAAATTAAATATGCGTTATACAGAACCCTAATAAAGACTTAGCATTGCTCGTCTCTATATTCTTTTTCACTTTAAAGTTGATATAAGCCGCAGGGGAGCAGGCTTGTCGTGAGCGTAGCCGAACGCGGGCAAGGGTAAAGAGTTAGAGATAAATCATTTGTATCAAGCATTTCGTGAATGGTATCACAGCTGGTTTCAAGTAAATGAGGTACAAAATGCAGGATTTGCCCATCAAAGATAAAAAGTTTCTCCTTGCTCCTGCCTCAAAACCTGTAGCTTTGTACTTCATATAAAACAAAACTGCTGTAAGGGACTTCTAAATAAAAAAATACTCAATTACTTAATTTGAGTTCGGGTTAAAGATAAGTAGGTAAAAGCCACTCCAGTTGAAGGCTAGGTTTCTTAGGTTGATGACAATAAGCGATTAATCTACAAAGAACGTTAACGCAAAAATTAACGTTACTAAACAAAGCATCTAAACTAAACATAGGACAGGTTACTGAATTTATTATTATTTTCAGCTTACTACGTGTCCTTATCCCGAACTCAGGTTAATTAATTTCTTTAATTACGAACTACGAATTAACAATTAGGAATTATATTGAGATAGGTTCCAAATTATCATTGAGAACATTCTGCTAAATTTTTCTTAGCGTAATTACAATCAAAATAAATTAAAGCTTCTCTACTAGAAGAAAATGTTGTAGTTGTGGTGTATGGGTCACTTTCTGGACTTGGTTCATATAGCCAAATTTTCAAATAGTAATTATTATTATCATCTGTAGACCATAATTCATAACGGTAATTACCTCCCGATCCCTCACTAGTTAAATAGTCAGCTAGTGCTGTATTTGATGTGGAGACAAAGCTCAATACAGTCAAAATAGGAACGACGGCTAGTTTTAGTATTTGAATTAATTTCATAAATGCACAAAAAACTTACTCCCTCTAGCTTCCTTTACCGAAGTGATTTTTGAAACCAGTAATTATCAGGGATATTTTGTGAGGATATCGTAAGACGCGATAAATCGCGTCTCTACAAGCGTCATCGATCGCACTATTTATCAATTTTATTGATTAAATAGCTGAAAACTGCTATCAGTAAATTCTTCTAGAAAAGAGTCTGATTCATTCTCCAGAGGTTTGAAAAACTGGCTGTGTTGCTCTATTTTGGGTGCCGGAAAACATGAATAACTGTTGATTCTCTGGTAAAGCTGAACCTTCACCGAGATAACGATGAAGTCCTACTGCCATATCTCCTGTAGGAGTGAGTTTAAAACTAACTTCTTCAAATTCAGCTTTACGCAAAAGTTTGCGGATTCGAGTAAGTGCGAGGTTTCTGACCAATTAAGGTACAAGAATTCTTGCTGCCTCATATAGTTTTCGGTTTTTTCCTGAAATACTTAACAAAACTTTACTGAATTAAATGAAAAAGACTCTCAATAATTCTGGTAGTATATCTTCAGAGTTATTGAGACTAATACTCATTAAGTAAGCCATGTATTTCAGCTATTTGCAAACTTTCTGAAAAGATAACGCTTTTGACTTGCGTGGCTGTTCAAACACTGGAGTCGATGCCAGGGAATGCTGGATTAACCAACCTCTGAGGGCGACTTTTCAGTAAAGCACACAACTATTTATTTATCAGGTGTCAATATGTCAAAAAAAATTGGTTTGTTTTACGGTACTCAAACTGGCAACACTGAATCTGATGCTGAAAAAATCCGGGATGAGTTTGGTGGTGATATTGTGACATTACATCCCATTTATGAGGCGGATAGTACCACTTTTGATGAGTATAACTTGCTGATTATTGGCTCTCCTACTTGGGATATTGGTCAACTTCAGAGCGATTGGGAAGGCTTTTTCTCCGATCTAGATGAAATAGATTTTAGTGGTAAGCTGGTTGCCTATTTTGGTGATGGAGACCAATATGGCTATAGCGATAATTTCCAGGATGCAATAGGAATTCTGGAAGAAAAAATTTCCCAACGGGGTGGTAAAACTGTTGGTTACTGGCCAACTGAGGGGTATGAATTCGATCAATCTAGAGCTTTGAGAAATGGCAAGTTTGTCGGATTGGCACTTGATGAAGGTAGTCAATCTGATTTAACAGATGAGCGAATTAAAACTTGGGTTGCTCAGTTGAAGACAGAATTTGGTTTGTAGAGATTTGGGGCGTACAGCTAGCTGTGCGCCTTTATTGAAGTTGATAATTTAGAAGTTATAGGTATTTATGTCTGATTCATTTGATATTTTATGGTTAAGCGCCAGTCCTGTTTTGCAGCGTTTTGATAAACCATTACTTGAATATTTATCTAGGTATATAAATGTCGCCCAGTGGGAATACCAGCAAACCAAAGATGAAGCCAGTTCCATAGATCAAGCTGTGGATTTGCTATATGAGTTTTTAGAATGGCGCGATCGCCCCGTGCATTTAGCAGGGCATGGGATGGGTGGTGCGATCGCTTTAACCTTTGCGCGGCGATTTCCCCAAAAAGTGCGATCGCTCACTCTGCTGGCTGTTGCAGCTCAACCTGCAAATAATTGGCAAGCTCATTATTACTTTCAACGACAACTTTTTAGCATCAGCCGTGAGTTAGTTTTAGCAAGCAGCGTTCGCAGTCTTTTTGGAAATCAACCACCTCATACTACTAAAAAGTTAGTAGCTGCCTTAGATAAAGATTTAGAACAATCTCCCACGTCACACTCTTTATTTAAGTTGGTTTATTTACCCAAGGGTGGAGTTTCTATGCCAATGATGGTATGTGGTAGCAAGAGCGATCCGGTAGTCAACTCAACTGTATTGCATGACTGGTTGAATTGGTTTAAGCCAGAAGATAAGCTCTGGGAATGCCCAGAAGGATATCATTTTTTTCACTACTTCTATCCTCAACAGGTTGGCGAACAGATTTTGAGTTTTTGGCAACACCACCATCCGCATTTACTGGAAGCATCTGCACTATCTTTTAGCACTTCTACAAATTAGTAAGATACAGGAGTGCGATCGCCTTTGGTGTTGGTGCTGCGATCGCTAATCATTTTACCACTCACTAGATTTACCCATTTGTCGAGAGTTCAAAACAAAACAAAACTCTCCAGCTTTCACAGCTTGATACAAATCTGCATCAGGTTGGCGTGTGACGTAGGTAGGTGCATTAGCAGGAAGACTACCACCAAATTGATATTGATAATCTTGGGGAACAGGCGAATTTATAGTCATACTTTATATGGCTAATGGTTTAAATTATACCTAAAAGTCGTGTTGAGGTACTTCAAAGTCGTGTTGAGGTACTTCAAAGTCGTGTTGAGGTACTTCAAAGTCGTGTTGAGGTACTCCAAAGTCGTTTTGAGGTACTCCAAAGTCGTTTTGAGGTACTCCAAAGTCGTTTTGAGGTACTTCAAAGTCGTTTTGAGGTACTCCAAAGTCGTTTTGAGGTACTTCAAAGTCGTGTTGAGGTACTTCAAAGTCGTGTTGAGGTACTCCAAACTTTGTCGCACCGCGATCGAGTACTACAAAATGCTCGTGTAGGCAGACTCAGTTACAACGGATAAAATTTTCGTACTCCTCTTGTGTTCCCAGTGGTATCTTTAATGCATTCGGCTATAACCCAAAGATGCTGTGCAAGTAAAGATTTAAAGGAATTCAGAGGTTAGTTCATGGATTTTCTGTCGGATACCGTTGCCCTATCGCGGATGCAGTTTGCACTGACGGCGATCTTTCACATGCTATGGCCTGTTCTCACCACTGGGATGGGGATTTATTTAGTCATCGTCGAAGGAATGTGGCTCAAAACACGCAATCCCGATTACTATCACCATGCTCGTTTCTGGGCAAAGTTATATGTGTTGAACTTCGGTATTGGTGTAGCATCCGGTTTGCCGATGGAGTTTCAATTTGGCACTAACTGGGCACCGTTTTCTGAAGCGGTAGGCGACTTTTTTGGCAGCATTCTAGGTTTTGAGGCTTCGATGGCATTCATGCTGGAAGCCGGATTTTTGGGGATTATGCTGTTTGGCTGGGAACGAGTCAACCCAGTGATTCACTATTTTGCCACCATTATGGTTGCCTTTGGCGCAAACCTATCTACCTTCTGGATTTTAGCGGCAAACTCTTGGTTGCAAACCCCGGCAGGTGGAGAAATGGTGAACGGGAAGTTTGTTGTCGATGATTACTTTCAGGCAATTTTAAATCCCTTCATGCTCAACAGCGTCTCGCATATGTTTTTGGCGACGCTGGAAACTTCGCTGTTTGTGATTGGAGGAATTAGCGCCTGGTATATTCTCAACAAGCGTCATGAAGCTTTCTTCGCGCGATCGCTTAAAATTGTCTTGGCAATTGCGATCGCTGTCACCCCATTACAAATCTACGTCGGACACCTCAGCGCCGAACAGGTAGCAGATTATCAACCTACCAAACTCGCGGCAATGGAGGCCAAGTGGGAAACTAGTCCCGCCGGTCAACCTGCTCCCTGGAGTGTAGTGGCATTACCCAATAACCAGACTGAGCAAAATGATTGGGAAATCTCAATTCCCAACGGCTTAGGCTACATTTTGGAATTCAAACAGAACCTCTCTAAACCCGTTCTCGGACTGAAACATTGGAAGCCTGAAGATCGCCCCCGGATGGTGGGTTTGATTTATTATTCCTTCCGTATTATGAGCGGCATTGGCTTCTTCTTGGCTGGATTGATGGGACTCAGTGTGATTCAGTGGTTGCGGGGGAAACTCTCACCAGAAGCGATCGCCGGGCAGAAATGGCTACTGCGAATCTGGATTTTGGCGGCTCCATTGGGCTACATCGCCGTCGAATCAGGCTGGATTGTGCGTTGTGTTGGGCGGCAACCTTGGGTGCTTTACGGGCAAATTCGCACCGCAGACGGAGTTTCTCACCTACCTGCTAGTGAAGTCTTAACATCCCTGCTAATTTTTGCTGGAATTTATACAGCCCTGTTTATTTGTGCTTTATTCTTTGGTAGTCGGATCATTCGTCAAGGCCCCAATCTAGAGCTTCCGGTTCTAGGCACTGACACCGAACCTGCCGCAGATACTACTCCGGCTGAATTTGTTCCAGATCAACGTCCTGTCGAAGCAGAGCAATGAAACCAATTCGCAATTCGCAATGGGCTAACGCCCCGCTCCGCTAACGCAATTCGCAATGAAGATTGCTGTTAGCGGATAGCTAAGGTTTAGCCCGTGCTGAGTATGGTAAATCAATAGGTAACTGTATGGAGAATCTAGAACACTTTTTAGCGCAGGTTTGGTTTGTCATTTTGGCTCTGTTTTTATTTCTCTACGTAATGTTAGACGGGTTTGATCTAGGCGTAGGTATCCTATCGCTAACCAGTTCCAATGACGACCGACGCGACATCTTAATGACGAGTTTGGGTAATATTTGGGATGCTAATGAAACCTGGTTGGTGTTGATGGGGGGTGCGTTGTTTGGGGCATTTCCTCTCGCTTACGGCACTATTCTGAATGCTCTCTACATTCCCATTTTTGGGATGATCTTTGGCTTGATTTTTCGGGCTGTGGCCTTTGAGTTTCGAGAGCATTCTACAAACAAAGTGTTTTGGAATGTGGCGTTTGGAGTCGGTAGTTTCATGGCGGCGCTGTTTCAAGGATTCGCCTTGGGCACCATTTTAGAAGGCATTAAGGTGGATGAAGCGGGTCACTTTATCGGCAGTATGTGGGATTGGTTTGATTGGCGATCGCTCCTGGTCGCCTTGACATTAATCCAGGGTTATGTATTGATTGGCTCCACCTATCTTATCTTAAAAACTGAGGGAGAACTGCAAACATCCCATTACCGCACAGCAAAAATCGCTGCTTGGACAACGCTCTTAGGTGCAATTTTAATCACGATCGCCACTCCTGTTGTGTATGAAAATGCCAGAGTAAAGTTATTTCACCAGCCAGAAGTATATCTATTTTCACTCATTCCCGTGTTAGGTGTGCTGCTGATTTGGTTATTGATTCAAAGCCTAAACCGTAAAGCAGAAACTACTCCCCTCGTTTGGACAGTGCTGCTTTTTCTGCTTACCTTTGTAGGGTTAGGATTAGTTGTTTTTCCCTATATTATTCCCCCAGGCATCACAATTTATCAGGCAGCCGCAGCACCTAGCGCGTTAGTGTTCATGATTATTTTCATTGGATTTCTTATTCCCATTATGTTGTTCTACAACATCTACAATTACATTGTGTTTCGTGGGAAAGTCGCAGACACACATTATGGGAAATAGGTGACACAATTTTGGATTTTAGATTTTAGATTTTAGATTGATTCTAGGGAAATATCGCTAACTCAGTTTCCGGGTCAAAAAAGTGAATTTTCTCTGGAGTTAGGGATAACCAAAGTTGCTCACCAGGTTGTACAAATCGGTCTGGTGGTATTCGCACTTGTAGTGAGTTAGCTGTAGTAGAAGGTTGAGATCCTGGTTCGGCAATCTTAACAGCGAGAAAGGAATCGTTACCGAGATTCTCTACCAAATCTACTTGTACAGGTAGATTTTTGGTTGCAGGCATACTTAAGTTTAAGTGTTCTGGACGAATGCCTAAAATTAGAGTTTTCCCATCATATTTTTGTAGGGCTTTTCCCCAAACTTCTGGTAGGGTGAAACGCAACTGGGAATGAGTAATCAATAGAGGAGCATGAAATTCTACAGGAATAAAATTCATCGGTGGTGAACCAATGAACTCTGCGACAAAAAGATTAGCAGGACGGTTGTAAAGTTCTAGGGGAGAAGCAACTTGTTGAATTTTACCCTCAGACATAATCGCAATGCGATCGCCCATTGTCATCGCTTCGGTTTGATCGTGGGTAACATAAATTGTCGTTGTCCCCAATTGGCGCTGCAATTTCACAATCTGGGCGCGGGTTTCCGCCCGCAGTTTGGCATCTAAGTTAGAAAGCGGTTCATCCATTAAGAATACTTGGGGGTCACGCGCGATCGCTCTTCCCAATGCAACTCGTTGTCTTTGTCCTCCAGATAGCTGTTTAGGTAAGCGATTCAGCAATGTTTCAATTTGCAACAATTGAGCAACACTACGCACCTGTACATCTACTGCCCGTTCTTTGTCAGAAGTGTAGCGTAATCCTTTAGGTAACTTTCTGGTCGCCCCTACAAAAACATTTTCTGCCCACGTCCGAAGATAGGGAGTATTTTCTCCTCTGCTCTTCTGCTCCTCTGCTCCCCTGCTTCCCCTGCGGCGTAGCCCAAAGGCGATGTTGTCATACACCGTCATGTGCGGATAGAGGGCGTAGTTTTGAAACACCATTGCGATGTCGCGTTCCTTGGGTGGTAAATCATTGATTAAGCGATCGCCTATCCAGATATTACCGCCAGTCATCACTTCTAACCCAGCGATTAGCCGCAGCAGGGTGCTTTTACCACAACCAGAAGGGCCCACCAACACCATAAATTCGCCATCTGCGATCGTCAGGTTAATCCGTCGCAAAACATTGACACTTCCCGCACGCTCTTGCGCTGCATCAGTTTTCTCCCCAGACGTGAGGGGAGATTGGGTTTGTGAGGTCACACCTTCCCCTTTACGCGGGGAAAAACTTTTATAAACGTTTTCTAAAACAACTTGGGACACAACTGTTAATTATTGATTGTCATTGGGCATGGGGCATTAGCTTACTAATGACTAATGACAGTTTAGCGCCCATAATACACGTTCCATGTAAATACGAAAAGTTAAAAAAACAGCTTGCACCATCAAAAGCAAACTACCCTGAATCTTAGGGCTATTAAGAGGTGTTGTTATGACTACCGATGTACCTAAAAATCTTTACCAAGATCCAAGCGTTAACCCTATTCATGACATTGTAGACGTACAAACCACAGATTGTTGCATTGTGGGTGGGGGGCCAGCAGGAGCAGTATTGGGGATGTTGTTAGCGCGTCAAGGCATTTCTGTGATGCTGCTGGAAGCACATAAAGACTTCGATCGCGACTTTCGCGGCGATACGATTCATCCATCGGTGATGGAAATTATGGAGGAATTGGGACTTAGCGATCGCTTGCTACAACTCCCTCATACCAAAATGCGCCAAATTAGTATTCAAACTCCTCAAGACACTGTCACATTTGCAGATTTTAGTCATCTGAAAACCCACTACCCATACATTACAATGCTTCCCCAGGTAAAATTTCTGGAGTTCATCACCCAAGAAGCACAAAAATATCCTAGTTTCCATCTGGTGATGGGTGCGAATGTGCAGGAATTAATTTCCGAAAATGGCGTGATTCAAGGTGTCCGCTATCGGGGTGGTGGTGGTTGGCATGAAATTCGGGCAATACTGACAGTGGGTGCAGATGGTCGCCACTCACGTTTACGCCACCTGGGTGAGTTTGAGTCAATCGAAACCTCGCCGCCAATGGATATCCTCTGGTTTCGCCTACCGCGTCAGTCAGAAGACCCAGAGGGGGGAATGGGGCGCTTTGGTCAAGGTAATATCATTGCCATGCTTGACCGTGGTGATGAGTGGCAACTTGCTTATGTCATCCCTAAAGGAGGCTATCAACAACTGCGGGCTGCGGGTTTGGAGGAATTAAAAAAATCTTTTGTGGAAGTAGTGCCAGAATTCCAGCAACGCATTCAAAATTTACATGATTGGTCACAAGTAGCTTTTCTCTCAGTGGAGTCCAGCCGCGTCAAACGCTGGTATCGTCCAGGGCTGCTACTCATCGGTGATGCCGCTCATATAATGTCCCCCGTTGGGGGAGTTGGGATTAACTACGCCATTCAAGATGCTGTCGTTGCAGCGAATGCACTTAGCAAACCGCTCAAGAAGCAACAAGTACAACTTAGCGACCTAGCAAAAGTACAGCATCAACGCGAGTTACCTACACGCATCATTCAGGCGTTTCAAACTTTTATCCAAAAGCGGGTATTTGCCCCAGTTCTCAACTCAAATCGTACCTTTGTACCACCTGCGTTTTTGCGCTTACCCATCTTGCGCGACCTTCCCGCCAGGTTGATCGCCTTGGGTGTTTTTCCGGTTCACGTCAAGACTTAATTTTTGCCAATAATTTTTTCTATTTCTGAAATGGATGGTACAATTATACTACTCATGCAGAATTGAATGCTCAATTTAGTCAAGCGAAGGTGGCGAACGGTATACTCAATGCTGTTCAAAGCGATCGCTTGGCTTTTATGCTAGAAAGGACTAAAAACTCAGGCATTATTAAAAAATGCGAACAATTAAACATATCTAGATATTAATTGGCACTACATAGAAAAACCCTCTCTTTTTCAATCAGTACTTTTTGCAGTCAGGAGTAATTTTAATGAACAGCTGCGTTTTGATGGCGGAAATTATTAACGAGCCGCAACTCCGCTATACTGCG
This sequence comes from Nostoc sp., assembly GCF_036917235.1. Classification (GTDB taxonomy): domain Bacteria; phylum Cyanobacteriota; class Cyanobacteriia; order Cyanobacteriales; family Nostocaceae; genus Nostoc. The sequence goes on along the minus strand of NZ_JBALDU010000021.1, from coordinate 228,624 downwards.
GATAATCTGGGAGTCACGGAAATGCTGGTGCAGTTTCCCAATTCTCAGAAACCAGAAGATCCGCCAGCCACTCTGAAAGTTGTCGGTTGGGGGAATTTAGCGACAGAAATTCAGCAAAACTACCACCAAGGCGATCGCGTCATCTTGGTAGGACGTTTAACGATGAATACTGTTGAGCGTCAAGAAGGTTTTAAAGAAAAACGTGCTGAATTGACAGTGCAACAAATTCAATCTGTTGGAGGTAGTTTTGATACCGATCCATTACCCTCTGCAACTGTAACTCCATCATTCACTGAAACTGCTCCACGACAAACACCTCCAGCATCTCGTCCTCCACAGAAGGATGTTCCCACTTACGAGTCAGCAGCACGTCCAGCACCTACCCCAGCGCCAAGTTACGAACCCGTACCCCAACCCACAAATTATGAGCGAACCACTTATCCAGCAGTGAAAGAGCAAGAACCAGATCCAGATGATATTCCGTTCTAAAAGTTGCTAGTTGAGCGTGTATTCAATTTGCTAACTAAACATTACGATTAGACAATCTTCACAAATAGCCATCCTTGAGGATGTGCTATTTTTTTTGTTTGCATTGACGCTAAATCTACCTTTTATATAGTTATCCTTGACATATCCTCGCTGGTAGATATGCTCTATATCCGAAGATAAACAGAATCTATACGGAGACTACCTTCAGAGAAAAGTTGGTTAGGATTTGAAATATCAATAAGTGTAGCTTGTTGAGTTCCAGCATCATAAACCCGATATATATGAAAGTTTTCTCCCAGGTCAAGAGCCAATTTCCATTGACTCCCTGATAGCTTTATCAATTTCTTTGCTCCAGGTTGACTAGACTTAACCTCTATATAATCTTCCTGCCCATTTTCAACTAATTTTATATCATATCCTTTTGTCTCTTGAACTTCATTTAGCCACTGAACTTCAACTACTACTTGACTATTAATTTTGAGAGAAAATCCGTATTTATTTTCCTCTAAATTTCCTTCGGGATACTTAGCAGCAAACTTTCGCCTTAAATATTCAACAGCAAATTTCTCACCCCAGATCCCGCTTAGTTTAGGCTTTTCACTTGGCTCATCTCTATCTATTATTCGTAGTTCTGTAATTAATTGAATAATTTTTTGTGGCGCTGATTCAGATTGGCTATTACTAAAAGTAGTCCGATCTAAAATACTTTCCTCTTCGATTAACTCAGCAAAAGATGGAGTGATGATAGATTCAGTAACTCTTCCAGTGCTAGGATATCCTTGAGATGTAATTTTTGCCATTGTCAATTGAATAGCCTCAAGTTCTAGAATTTCTCTAGGTTCACACTCAGGTAGCCATTGAGCATCATCAAATACTTCATCTTTTGAGGATATATTTGTTAATTCTGATTCAACTAAACGGTTATCTGATTCTAGTTTTTGATGTTTGTTAGCTTTAAACTCAATGTTTTTATCATTTTCTGCTGCTATTTCTATAAAGTTAGTCTCTCCTAGATAAATATTTGAGCTTTCAAACCACTGGTTTTCTTCATTAGGTAGTTCTTGAATACTTTTTGCTTTCATTAAGCTGTCAATTTTGTCTAATGTTCTTTTCTCAAACAGCGAAATCAAGAAATCATCTAATCCCTTTGGATTACCAAATAAGTGAGAAATTTCCAAGGCTAAATAATCCATATCTGACAAGCTATCGGATTGGATGTAGAGATTTCCATTATATAAGAAAGCACTTCTCTGAGTATAAGCTGATTGCCGATCAAGAATATATTTAATTTGCAGATTTTCCACCCTGTAACACACTAAATCTTTGAGTTGTATTAGAGTGTGATTGGTTTTAAGCTGTTGGTAAATTTGGTGTTCTACTTGGTAAAGATAACGTAAGACGTAAGGAATCAAAGCTTTAATTTGCTCGGTTAGGCTTTCTTCCTCGACTTTTGGTACTTCTCCAATTGCTAATTCAGTCTTAATAATCTGAGAAAGATAGCGAATATCAGTCCCGTCAATAAAGTGTTGAAGTTTAGGATAGTAGTTTGGGGGGAGTTTGAGAAAAGCTATTTGAGGATTATCTTTAAATAACTCATAAACCTTATCATTATCATTTATCAAAACTTTACTAGCTGTAGAGAATGTTCTTTTATTTGTCCAAAATATTTTTTCAATGATAAAAGTTTTCCACCAATCTTTTAATTTTATATCTGGTTTATTTAATTCTTGATAAATTTTGAGAACTATTTCTTCATGTTTTTCATCAAGCTCTTTTTTACGGGATAATGCCAGCAACCAATCAGCATAATCTTTGGGATCAGTTATTTTATCTTTTATTCCCAAGTCTTTAATAAAATCTGGATTATTGAGAGTAATAGCTAAGTATGGAACGCTATCTCCTAGTATTGCGCTTGTTTCTGTTTTATCCAGAAAAATTTCAGAAGGATTAGCTAACTTGCCTTTCGTAGTAGGCAGCCAAGCTACTGTTTTAATTTTAGTAAACCAGTCTGCATCATTAGGACTGTAGGAATAAAAACCACCATTAGCATAAGCATAACTTTGGCAAGATTTATACTGCTTGTAATAGTCCCAATTGCTATCTAAAAATTTAGCCAATTTCTGATTTTTTTCTTCATCCCTGGCTTCCAAAATTTTTAATATGTGCAGCGAACTATAAATAGGGTATTTCTTGGAATAATGATGGCGATTATTAGACTTGCCGTATGCAGTTTCTATTTTGATATCTATTTTTGGTAAAGTATTTACTCCTAGCTTAACAAGAAACTCTCTCCACTCTCTAATTTTTTCTGCTTTTTCGCTAGGATTTTTAATTTGCATTAAATCTTGAATATACTCTGGGGATACAAACCAGACATCTTGTATTCCTGATAATAATGTTTCCAATTCCTTTGGATTCCCATAACTAGCAGGAAGGTAAACATTTCTTGGGCGATAATAGGCATTTTCATCTGTTTTTATCAAAAGCGATTCTTTCAAGCTTTTTAGAGGATCTTCTTTGAAATACGAAGAAGAATAAGGATTTTTTATTTTGTTAAACTCTTTTTGGTATTCTGACAAGTTGTCTTTAATGTAACAAATATATCCTAAAAGCTGATTAACTTTGCTTTTCCAACTATCTCCTTTATAAAGGGGTAAAATATGATTTTCGATAATTTCATAACACGAAGCATTCTGAACACCCAATTTTTTGAGAAATTCTGTTACAGCAGATATAGAAGTTGATTCTATTAGTGTTCTTTTAATAAAATTAAGTTCAAATTTATCTTCTCCCGTATTATTCAATGGGAAAAATATTGATACCTCAGCAGTTGAAGCTAATTGGTTATTCTCTAAGGGAATAATCTTTAATTTCTTAATTTTGGGTAACTCCGAGTAATCAGTTAAATTACGACTGTTTAGGTAAGTGTAGAGCTTTATAAACCAATCATCACTCTGTTTTTGTAACCATTGATTGTTTTCTAAACACTGTAATAAATCATCAAAGCTAAATTTTTTAACTCCAAGGGATTCGAGGATAGAGGTTTTAGCTTTAATTTCAGGATGGATATACTCTTTCTTCAGTAGTTGTTGTAAGTCAGCATTAGAAATTAACTTCCTAATTTGCTCATCTACCTGCACAACATGAGAGGGAATCTGCCATTTTTCTGATTCAGTTAAAATACACTCACTAGTTTTTAGTTTATTGTGAATCTCGCTAACTACAGGAATAAAAAACTCATCCTTAATTTCCTTAACTTCGCTATTTATTGGAATATAGTTATAATAGGTTTTTTGCAGATTACTATCTTGTTTAAATTCCTCTACAGCTAGGAAAAATGTAGTTGCAATGTTATCTCTGATCCATTTATTCCATTGTGTATCTTTATGAATATCTTCCCGGTTAGCTGGAACTAGAAAATCAGCTTGAATCAGAAACTTAAATCCGTAACTGCGAGTAGGAAGAAAAGCAAAAACTTTTTGTTCTAATCTTGTATCTGCTGAACCATCCTTTTGCAAGCTAAATGCCAAAATTAGCTCAGTAGATTTAACGTTTTCTCTTTTTGATTCCTGAATATGTTTGGGTAGAATTAAATTATTTTTAAGCAATTTATAAGAATAATTTTTCTTTATTCCTTCTCTAGTTTCTTCTATCTCTATATTTATATTTTTATCTAAGCGTGTGATTTGGTGAGATTTATTATTAACTTTATTCTCGATTGTGACAGTTTTAAGTTGGCGGAGAAAGAGAATTAATGTATGTTCAACTTCACCTAACTTACCTAACTCATCTTTAGCTGATTCTCGAAGTGGTAAAATAATATTGGTTAAAGTTGAATCAACATATTTAGGAATTGCTTCAATCCAGTAAGGAGTAACAAATCCTAGTTGATTCTCATTATCTTGGCGCTTAAAATGGAACTGAAATCCATTGGAAAAGATTTGAGGTTCATCACTGATACGGAATACCGATTTAAATCCTATTCCTTTTTCACCAATGTATCCTTCTACCTTAGTTTTTGTACTACGTCCTACATTACAGATTGCTCTAACATTATCCTCACTAAATCCAAGCTCATTGTTTTGAACAATAATTTTTTGCGGTTCTATTGTCAAGTTTAGTGTAGGAATTACTCCACCTTGATACTGGTTATCATCTGCATTTTGAATAAGTTCTAAAACAAAATGAGTTTCTTTAGAATAAAGGTCTACTGAAAGTCGTTCAAGTGCGCTGTTCAAACTTCTTCTGAAGCTGTCAATAACTCCTTGAGCGGCTCGGTCAGTCTGTAAACCAATGCCATAAGTGTTTTTACGGATATCTTCAATAATCTGTTTGGGCTTAACCATTTATTGACTCTTTTATCTAATTTCTGATACAAAATTCAAAATTTACCTTGGGGTGGAGATAAACTCGTGTAATCTCTCAACTTAAATACTAACTGTAACTTTGAAAAGAAAGGATACCATAAACCGATCGCAATTTGCAGAGATCGCAAGCAGTTCTACATCGCAAATGCGTGTATATTGTGGAAGTATGTGAAAAACTGCCAAAAAGTGTAAAAACCGAATTTACTTACACATACATCAAAACTATTGTTAAAATCCAAATAATTTTAAGTTAATATTTTTACCCAACTCCTATGAGAGAAACTGTCCTAGAGGTTCGCAATCTCCAAGTTGAATTTCCCGGTGATGGCAACATTAACAGAGCTTTAGATGGTATTTCCTTTAGCCTACATCGAGGTGAAACTCTAGGAATAGTAGGAGAATCGGGAAGCGGTAAATCGGTGACAGCCCTAGCTGTGATGGGCTTGTTGCAAACTCCCGGTATAGTTACTGGCGGTGAAATCTGGTTTCGTCCGCAGGAGAATGGCAAAGCAATCGATTTGGTAAAATTGCCTCCTGAGCAAATGCAGTTACACCGGGGTGGCGACATCGCCATGATTTTTCAAGAACCGATGAGTTCGCTTAATCCGGTTTATGACATTGGGTTTCAGCTAACAGAAGCGATTGTGCGACATCAAAATGTGTCATCAGCCCAAGCAAGACAAATTGCGATCGCAGGTCTGCAAGAGGTAAAACTCCTACCTAGCGATGAGGAGATCCAACAGCAGTATACCGAAACTTCATCGAAACTAGAACCATCAAAGTTGGCACAGATGGTTAAAGAACACAAAGAAGCCATGCTGGAACGCTACCCTCATGAACTTTCTGGGGGTCAGTTGCAACGGGTAATGATTGCAATGGCAATTTCTTGCAACCCATTAATCTTAATTGCTGATGAACCAACCACAGCCTTGGATGTGACGGTGCAAGCCACAATTTTGGACTTGTTGCGAGAATTACAGCAAAGCCGTGACATGGCAATGATTTTCATCACCCACGACTTGGGACTAATTTCAGAAATTGCTGACGAAGTAGCTGTGATGTATAGAGGTAAAGTTGTCGAATCTGGTACTTCTCGGCAAATTTTCAGCAGTCCCCAGCATCCATATACTAAAGGTTTGATCGCTTGTCGCCCCACGCTTAATCGCCGTCCCCAAAAATTACTCACCGTTTCTGACTACATGAGTGCAGAAGAGACAGCAACGGGACAAGTAGTAATTCAGGCGAAAGAACCCGCACAACCTATAGATGTCACCACCGAAGAGATTGCTGCAAGATTGTCAAACTTCAATCAGAAGGAAGCCCTGCTGCAAATCCGCAACCTGAAAGTTGGTTTTCCAGTGCGCGGGGTGTTTGGTGGGACAAAACGCTACAATATGGCAGTTAATGGCGTTTCTTTTGATGTCAAACCAGGGGAAACACTAGGTTTGGTGGGAGAATCTGGTTGCGGCAAAACCACCCTTGGCAGAACCTTGCTGCGATTAATTGAACCGATGAGTGGTCAGATTATCTTTGAGAAACAAGATATTACTAGCCTCAAAGGTGAACGGTTGCAAAAATTGCGGCGGGAAATGCAAATAGTCTTCCAAAATCCTTTTAGTTCCCTCGATCCTCGGATGCGGGTTGGCGATGCGGTGATGGAACCTTTGGTAATTCACGCCGTTGGGAAGACCAAGCAACAACGACGCCAGCGCGTAGTCGAACTCTTAGAACGGGTGGGGTTGAGTGCAGATGCAGTTAATCGCTATCCGCATCAGTTTTCTGGCGGTCAACGCCAACGGATTTGCATAGCCCGTTCTTTGGCATTAAATCCTAAGTTTATCATCTGCGATGAATCAGTTTCAGCACTGGATGTTTCTGTACAGGCGCAGGTATTAAATCTTCTCAAAGAGTTACAGTCAGACTTTCAGCTTACTTATATTTTTATTTCTCACGATTTAAGTGTAGTGAAATTTATGAGCGATCGCATTTTAGTGATGAATCGCGGTCAAATTGTTGAAGAAGGCACAGCCGAAAGCATTTACCAAGAACCCAAAGAGGAATACACGCAAAAATTAATTGCTGCAATTCCTACTGGTAGTGCTGAACGGGTGCAAAGTCGTCATCTGAGGGCTTTATAGGAGTCAGAATGGGCTAAACCTTAGCTATCCGCTAACAGCATGAATTTTGGGGGTTGCATATTTGCGGGATGATTTTACTATTTTTGTGGGATGGGCAACATGAGCGTCCCTTGTATTTCCGGGCGGGCAGGATGCGCACCTTACAAGAATCATCCCTTAATTCAGCAACGCCGAATTTTGTAAAAGGGGTGGATAGCGAGTCAGCGAATGTCTTAATAAACGGCGTTTTTGCACCAGCACTAAATATGCAAGTTTAGTTGTCTTGATTCTGACTTGTGAATTCTTTTTCAACAGATATTTGTGCAAACAAAGTTAATTACATCTGCAAGTCCAGAGTGAGTTTTTAAATTAGTAAAAATAAAAGGTTTTTCGCCGCGCATTTTTTTAGCATCTCGTTCCATCACACTTAAATCTGCACCAACATAGGGTGCTAAATCAGTTTTGTTAATCACCAACAAATCAGATTTAGTAATACCGGGGCCACCTTTGCGGGGAATCTTATCACCTGCTGCAACATCGATGACGTAAATCGTTAAATCCACTAATTCGGGACTAAAAGTAGCAGCCAAATTATCGCCGCCACTTTCCAAAAAGACTAAATCTAAATCGATAAAACGTTCCTCTAACTGTTCAATTGCCGCCAAATTCATCGACGCATCTTCGCGGATAGCAGTATGGGGACAACCGCCAGTCTCTACACCCAAAATGCGATCGCTAGCCAACGCCTGAGAACGCACTAAAAACTGAGCATCCTCTTGAGTATAAATATCATTCGTCACCACCGCAATCTGATACTGCTCGCGCAACCCCTTACACAAAGCATCAACTAAAGCCGTCTTCCCCGAACCCACCGGGCCAGCAACTCCCACTCGAAATGCATTCATTATTCCAAACTCCTAACTCCTAACTCCTAAACAACCTTGTATACTGCGTTTCATGCTGCATACTCGCTAGCGACAAACCCCAACTACAACAGGCGAGTTGATCGTCTTCTAACGTGAGAATTTCTAATGCCGCAGCACTGAGTAATGGTTGCAAATCTAGCAATAACCGTTGTCCTGCTGTTTGTCCAAGGGGGATCAGTTTCACACCAGCAGTAATTAAATTACTTGCCCAACTATGCAGATATCCCAGTAATGCGGCTTTGATATTAATTTGCCAATGGGCAACGGCAATGCCAAAAGCGATCGCATAATTGCAAGGATTACCGACAGTATTGGCAATAGGTACAATCTGCGGTTCTAGTTTACCAAGTAATTGGATCAGCGATCGCCCCATCTGCCAACTAGAGGCGCGTAATTCTTCTGTTTCTCTAGCGGCGGATAACCACAGATTCCAACGGCATAAGGACTCAACATCAGCAATTTTTGCGGCTTGCTGCGATCGTACCATCACCGCCACCTCTAACCGAATTGCCCCGTAGAGCAACTCTGCTTTTAACCAATCTTTAAGATGTGTGTGGTTAGCGATCGTACCATTTTCCACCAGCATTTCCAAACCTTCAGAATAACTATATGCTCCCACAGGTAAAGCGGGGCTAGCCAACTGCAAAATACTCAAAAGATGGCCATCAGTGAGCATGATGGTGTTGTCCATAAGCTCCTAATTCTGGCTGAAACGGTAAAATTTCTTCTTTAACTTCTAACCCCAGTTGTTCCAACATAGTGCGTAAAACCGAATCGGAAGACAAGCGTAAATAAGTCGGAGTAATTTCTACAGGTACATGGCGATTTCCCAGATGGTATGCTGCCCGTAATAATAAAAGTGGTGTTTGGGCAAAGGCAGTCAGAACTAATTCTGGTTTAGCAGTAATTCTGATTAAACTGCTATGGTTTTCTTCTTGCAGAATATCGCCATCGTGTAAAACAGTTCCTCTGGGTAAATGTAAAACTACAACTTTACCATCTTCCGTTTCAAAGCGATGACGACTGCGGGTGCGTTCTTCTGCTGTCAGCGCCAGAGTAAAAGTAACTGCGGCATCGTGATTAGGTGGTTTAAGTTGGGTAAATGTCAGCATACAGAGTTTCGCTTGAACTTTTGCTTTTCATTATGGTTCTAATTTAAATACCATATCTGCCTTGCCCAAAGGAAAGATAAAATTAAGCAAAGAAGGCAGCAACCCAAACGGGGACAATTATGAACCAAGCCATTGAGGGAGTACGCTGGACAATTCACGATTTAGAGGTTCTACTCGAAAATGAGTGGACGCGCTATGAAATTATTAATGGAGAACTCTTGGTGACTCGCACTCCTCACCGCCGTCATCAACAATTTTAAGGAAGCAATACTTATAATTTGGGCAAAAAACGCCTAATTTTATTAGCAGCCCCTTGAGTAACATTATTTGGGCATTAATTTGAACAGATTTATGCAAACAAAAAAAGAGAGTATTGCTACTCTCTTAACATAATATGAGGGAAAACTTTTAATTTAGCGATTAAAATGAGTATGTCGTTCACGGGCTTGACGTTCACGCAATTCACGAGCGCGTTGTTCACGAGCTTGACGTTCACGCAATTCACGAGCGCGTCGTTCACGGGCTTGACGTTCACGCAATTCACGAGCGCGTTGTTCGCGGACTTGACGTTCGTGTTGGACTTTATTGTTATTAAAAGCTACACTATTACCATTAAAATGATCGCGATCGGGTTTAAATTCAGCAGCATTAGCATTTTGAGAAAGAGCAGCAATTGAAGCAGCTGCTAATAAGCCTCCAAGAAGAATAGATTTAAAGCGGTTCATATATCCTTTAATCTCTGTTGCATTGCTTGATTTGTATATTCTTAATCTAATCGGAATAAGCAGGCACACGCCTGTATCTAACGTCACCTTTAAATAGTTACTTTAGTCACTATTACTAAGATTTATTCAGCTAATAGGCAATGTAAACCAGAAAGTTGCCCCTGCATTCAATGCACTATTAATACCAATTTCGCCACCGTGAGCATGGATGATTTGCTTACACAGATACAAACCTAATCCCAAACTCACAGAATTGCCGATACTTGCACCCCGAAAGTAAAGGTCAAAAAGCCGATCGCTTTGTTGTTGACTAATTCCTACGCCATTATCAGTAACAGTACAATAAATCATGTCATCTTGACAGGTAGCATTGATTGTCAAAAGCAATTCCGGTGGATTATGTTTTAGAGCGTTGACGATTAAGTTAGAAAAAACTCGCCATAGTTGCGTGGGATCTGCATTCACTAATGGCAAATCTGCGGATACTAAATTTGTGAGCTTGGCTTGATTTTGTGCTAATAATGGCTCTAAATCTGCGATCGCAGCTTCGACAACTGTCAGTAATTGTACGGGTTGGCGTTGTAAAACTACACCTTGCACCTCGCTGATATGAGTTTCCATCAACGAATTAATTAAGTTCAGTTGGCGATCGCTACTTTGAATCATCCTCTCTAAAATTGAGCGGGAAATCGCAATATTTTCCTCTGGACGTGCCAGCAAATTCTTCAGCACCATTAAAGTTCCCAGTACTGGGTTGCGTAAGTCGTGGGAAACTGCATGGAAAAATACTCGTAGTTCTTCTTCAGTTTGCTTGCGCTGGGTAATGTCTTCAATCAAACCTTCGTAATAAAGCAGTTTAAGATGTTCGTCACGGACTGCGTAGGCTTTTTCGGAAATCCAGACAATACTGCCGTCTTGGCGATAAATTTGGGACTCGAACTCGGAAACGCTGCCATACTTTTCCATCAGGCGCACAAATTCTGCGCGGCGGTTGGGATCGACGTACAATTGTTGAATATCAGTGAAATTTGCTGTCACCTCCTCTGCTAAGGAGTAGCCATAAATGCGTGCTAAAGCAGGATTTGCCGTAATATAACGTCCATCGGGACTGCTTTGAAAAATCCCTTCAACAGCGTTTTCAAAAATGCTGCGATATTTAGCTTCGGCAACCTTGAGTTTTTGGTAGGCAGATTCTAGTTCTTGGCGGGCGAAAAATTCAGAACGTTGCAGGCGATCGTACAGATAAACACCAATATCACATATAGTACAAAACCAAAAAATGTATAAAATGAACGTTACATTATATATTTCTGGATGGTCGGGGATTGGTGTTTTTAGTCCAAGTGCGGTATTCACACCAAAATAGTAAATCAGCACACTCACTTGAGTCAGCAAGTGAAGAATCCAGCAGACGGGCATCAACACAGCTTGGCTCAAGAACAGCAGCGACCAGCCGATGGTATCGGGTAGTGCGAAACCTCTGATGGTTGCAAACAACTGCGACGCTAAACTAATTGCCCAAGAAGATCCCAAAAATAATAAATCTGGACGATGACGACCTAATTTAGTTTTATGTAAGGTAAAGCAAATAATTATACTCGCAAGCATTGCAACATTAATTACCAAGCGCTGAGTTCTCAGTACTTCTGGTAATTGCTGCAACTCTGCAAAAGGAAAAAACAGGCCGTAAATATCTCGCAAAGTAAAAGACAACAGACAAATCAGCGCCAGCCATAACCATAAACGTAATCTCTGCCACAAAAAACGGTTACGCCAAGCTCTGTAAAAAGTACTGATTTCATCTGTTGTTGGTGCAGAAAAGGTTTTTGTCCACCAGCTTTGCACTGTTGTAAATGGAGTAGCCATTAGCATCCGAGCAACTTTGCCCATACCTTGAGGGTGTTTCCTTTACTCAACATTGCCATAAATAACACCCTCTCATTTTTTGGTGATTTATGGGCGATTTGTTGCGGATGAAGTTGCCAAAGGTAATGTAAACCAGAAAGTTAACCCACGCTTGCGGTTACTCATAACACCGATTTCGCCGCCATGCGCCTTAATAACTTTCCGACAAAGATACATTTTTAAGCCAATGCTTGTAGAGCAACAGTCTTGAGGATCGCGGACATGGAGATCGAAGAGGCGATCGCACTCTACTTTACTCATTCCCACACCGCCATCTTGAATCTGAGTGCGAATCATTCCCCCTTCAACGGTGGCACTCAAGGTAAAATTTAATCCTGGTGGATTATTTTGCAAGCCATGTGCGATTAAATTTCCCAAAACTTTCTGCAATCGAGTACCGTCTGCCATTACTAAGGGCAAATCTGCGGGAACCAAGTTCTTCAGAGTCGCTTGACTTTGTGTCAGCATGGGTTCCAACTGGGCGAATGTGCCTGCCAGTAGGGTGCTAAATTGCACAGGTTCGAGTTTGATCTCAAGACCCTGTTTTTCACAGGAATTAATTTCTAGCAATGAGTTAATCATCGTCAGTTGGCGATCGTTGCCCTGAATCATCCGCTCGATGATTGAGCGAGATATTGGAATTGAAGATTGGGCATTGGGGATGGGGGGCAGAGGGGAAAGAGGCAGAGGGGCATTGGGGATGGGGGGCAGAGGGGAAAGACTTGCTGTAATTGCTCCCCTGCTCCCCTGCTCCCCTGCTCCCCTGCTCCCCACTCCCTGATTTAACAAATTCTTTAACACCATCAAGTTACCCATCACCGAAGTCCGTAAATCGTGGGCAACTGTATGCAAAACAACATCTTTGACGCGATGCAATTTTTCAACTTCTTGCATTTTCTGCTGCAACTGTGCTGTTCGTTCTTGAACTTGGTATTCTAAATTAGTGTTGAGTTCTGCTAGCTTTTGGCATATCTGACTTTGTTGAATCGCGATCGCTAGCTGTTCTGACATCTGCTGTAACAAATCGATTTCTATTGGCTGCCAATGACGCGCCCCTGAGCATTGATTGGCAATTAATGCGCCAAATAATTCGTTATTTAGCATAATTGGTACAGCCAAGCTAGCCTTCGTTTGGAATTTTTGACAGTGTGCTTTTACTTTGGGAGATACTGATATTTGCGTTACGTCTTCAACGACACGCACACGATTATCTTTTAATAAGTTTCTTAATTCTTGTAGATAAGCTTCATCATTAGTAGACCAACCTGAGACTGATGGATACTTAGGATCTACTGATTCGGCAAGAGTTTTGACTCCTAAATTGGCATTATTTAAACCAATGAAAACTCGATCTGTTTGCAGAAATTGCCTAACTTCCGTCACGGTGGTTTGGAGAATTTGCTCTAAGTTCAGCGAAGATCGAATTCGCACTAGGGTTTCTGCCAACAAGCGATCGCGTTGGGCACAAAAGCGTAATTGTGCTTCTACTTGTTTGCGTTCTGTAATGTCGTGATGCACTGCTAAAATGGCAGGAATACCATTTAAATCAATGACTTCGGCTGACAGCAGCGTTGTAATTATCTCGCCAGATTTTTGCCGAAAATCAATTTCTAAGTTACGAGCAACTCCCGTGCTTTGCAACTCTTGCACTAAGTTTAGGCGATCGCGATCGTTTACCCAAAGATTTAACTCAAAAGAAGTTTTACCAATTGCCTCATCTCGCCCATAACCGGAAAGATTCACAAAACTGTCGTTAACTTCGATAAAGCGTCCTTCTTGCAGCGTGCTAATGGTGATTGAATCGGGGCTGCAACTAAAAGCTTTAGCAAATTTTTGGGCAAGATTTTGTAAGGCGACTTCCCCTTGTTTGCGATCTGTGATATCTCGGACAATTGCTAATACCTCATCTGCGCCGCTTACTACCAACCGCGCCTCATAATCTCTGACTCCCAAAGATGTTGGTAGTTGATATTCACAAGTTTGCAAAATTCCCGAATCTAAAGTTTTAGCGATCGCTACTTGGCTAATGGCTGCAACATCACTCGGCAATAACTCTTGCAAATTTTTTCCAACGATTTCTTCTCTCGAAAGAGTGATATTTGCGCCTTCACTTTTCAAATCTAGATACTCGCCATCGCGGCTGATGCGAAACATCAAATCGGGGATAGCATCCAAAATTGCTTTATACCGTGCTTCACTCTCTTGCAATTTTTCTTGGGCTTGTTTTCGGTCTGTAATATCCATAACCAAGCCATGCCAAACAAAATCGCCATCTTCTTGTAATTCGGGTTGCGCAGTACCTTGAATCCATTTTAGTTTGCCACTAGGCGTAACAATCCGACCTTCCCAATGCCAAGGTGTAAGAGTATTGCGACAAACAGCAATAGATTCTGTAAAAGCTTTTATATCCTGTGGATGAATCAGTTTACATAACACCCGAAAGTCTGCCTGTACAGCTTCTGGTTCTAATTCATACAAATATTTACAACCAGAACTAATATAAGGGATAAATACAGAACCATCCTGCCGTTGCAGAATTTGGAAAATCATCCCCGGTAAATTGGCAGCAACTGTTTCCAACAGAGGGATCTTCTCTGGTAGAAAATCTGGTTTATGCGGTGATTTTATAATTTCATCCACTCTTAGACCCTTTGATATATAAGCAATTGGCATAATATTCAAGGTAATCATAGCCATTGTAAAAGTTTTTTAGCTGTCGGCGAGATCGCTAACAGCAAAAAAGTGGCTCTACTTTCAGAGTAGTTCTGGATGCTGCGATCGCATTCACCCAATCGGGTGAACCATTTGTCAAAGAGCGAATCATTTCAGGAGTACTGAGTCACTTTGAGGCAAAGGGATTAGGATTAGCGTAGACGCGGAGCGGCTTGCCGCAGACATCGCTCGACAAATTATATTAGTGCAGCGTGTTGCAGACAAAAGCTGCGCGTAGATTGATTGCTTCTTCGCGGAGTACGCAGACTCGTTAACGAGGCAGTGGAGGGTACAGAGCAAGCACTGATAGTGTCGGCGGCAAGCGAGTCTGCGAGCGTCTTGCAACTACGAATGACTTTGACAGACTACTAGAATAGATATATTGCTTCCACCCAAACTGATAATATGAATAGTACCACCGTCAGTTTACCTCCTACCCTCGAATTAAATATCGACTTGACTGACGAGCAATTTTTTCAGCTTTGTCAAAATAATCGAGACTTAAAGTTTGAGCGGACAGCTTCAGGAGAATTAATTATTATGCCACCTACGGGGAGTAGTACTAGTGACCGTAATGCCGATTTAACTTATCAATTAAGAGCTTGGAGTCGTCAAAATAAGCTAGGGAAATCCTTTGACTCTTCTGGTGGTTTCAAACTTCCCAACGGTGCAGAGCGTTCTCCAGATGCTTCCTGGGTGAAAATGGAACGGTGGAATGCTTTAAGCGAAGCAGAAAAAGAAAGATTTGCTCCTTTGTGTCCCGATTTTGTAGTTGAGTTAATGTCTCCAAGTGATTCCTTAGAAAAAACGCGAGCCAAAATGAGGGAATATATGGAGAATGGCGCAAGATTGGGCTGGTTAATTAATAGAGGACAGCAAGAGGTAGAAATTTATCGTCTCAATAGAGAAGTTGAGATTTTACAAAGTCCTAAAACTCTATCTGGAGAAGATGTTTTGCCAGGATTTGTTTTAGATTTAGCAGAAATTTGGTAAGTAATTGCCTACCCTGAATCATTCGTAATCAACAAGATCCCCAAAAAATTTTATGAAGTCGGGGATATGTGGGTTGTAATTCTCACAAATCAAATAGGATGGCTATACTACAAGATTATGATAATTTAATTTCACTAATAGCCCAGCCAAGTACTTCCAAAAACTGTTTGAGTATTTCATCATTCAGAGCAGAAAAGGGAATATACCAGCAATAAGGATTAATAGAAATTGATGTTCCTACAACAGACTTAAATCGAGTCAGAAGTTCTGTTTTCTTTTCTTCTGAATTGAATGGTGGCTCGTAGGCACAAATTTCTACAGTGGCATTACTCCAAACTCGGATAGCCAGCTAGTAGCTTTTGTAACCCATCCTCTGATTCATAGGGTTCTTCCTTCATTTCAACTAATTGAGAATTATCCTGAATCAGGTAAATACCACCACTCATAAAAACTCCGTTGTGTTGACCTAATTTAAGGTTCCCGGTTTCATCGAGTAGCGAACACTCGTTCAGCGAGTTGGTACATTCAAAAACTGAGATAATCAACTTTGATCGCAACAATCAGATAGAAAATAGTTTATTGATACATTTAATCTAGTTTTACCTAAAGGAAAAAACTAATAATGGACACTCCAAAGTAGGGATACTTTGCAATAAATTCAAGGAGACATGAATGCAATTACAACAAATACAACTTTTAGAAGAAACACTATGGGAAGCAGTTCTCAATCGAGACTCCGCTTTTGAAGGTAAGTTTTTCTATGGTGTTCACTCTACAGGCATTTATTGCCGACCTATTTGCCCTAGTCGCAGACCGAATCGAAATCAAGTTTGTTTCTTCCAGTCGGTAGAAGAGGCTGAAATTGCAGGTTTTCGACCTTGTAAGCGTTGTCAGCCACAAGCTGAAACAGTTCCAATTACAGCCAAAATCTTAGCAGTATGTCGATATATTGAAGCACAAGTCGATCGCGTCCCAACCCTCTCGGAATTATGCTCTCAGGTGGAAATGAGTCCCAGTTATCTGCAAAGAATATTTAAGCAAATAATTGGTGTATCGCCTTTTCAATATGCAGATGCGCTGCGTAGCCAACGATTAAAACAGCGTTTACAGTCAGGAGAGGAAATTGCCCATGCAGTTTATGACACGGGGTATGGTTCAAGTAGTCAACTTTATGAGAAAGCACCTAAGCAACTGGGAATGACACCAAAGACTTATCAACAAGCTGGAAAGACAATCAATATTGTTTATGCGATCGCTCCATCACCACTAGGATATTTACTTGTGGCAACAACACAGAAAGGTATCTGTGCCGTTAAACTAGGTGATGAAGCAGACAAGCTTGAACACATTTTGAACCAAGAATTTCACCAAGCGCACATCAGGCGTGATGACCACACACACAAGGAATGGATACAAGCAATTCTCAACTTGATTGCAGGAGATGAAATACATCTTGATTTACCACTTGATGTCCGCGGGACAGCATTTCAGAAACAGGTTTGGCAAGCATTACAAAAAATTCCCTATAGCCAAACGCGTACATACACTGATATAGCCGGCGATATTGCTAAACCGCACGCAGTCCGTGCGGTGGGAAATGCTTGTGGAGCTAATCCGGTCGCGCTGATTGTACCATGTCATCGAGTGCTGCGGAGTGATGGCAGTCTTGGTGGTTATCGCTGGGGAATTGAACGCAAACAAAAACTGCTTATACAAGAATCGAAATCGATCGAAGATGACTCAAACACCTGAATTAGAATCGCTGACTGAAGAAAGTTTGACCCGTGGTTTAATGGTGCTTGCTAATCTTGACAGCGATTTGGCTCGGATTTTAGAAACACTGGGGACTCCACCGATGTGGAAAAGAGAACCGGGTTTTGCAACGCTTCTGTGCATAATTCTGGAACAGCAAGTTTCCGTAGCGGCTGCAAAGGCTGTATTTAATCGGCTATGTGGGGTTGTTGCAACTCTGACGCCAGAAAATTTTCTGATGTTGGATGATGTTCAATTGAGAGGAATTGGATTCAGTCGGCAAAAAGTTCTATACTGTCGTGGCTTGGCGAATGCCATCGCAACTGGTCAGCTTGAGTTAAGCAAGCTGGAAAAAATGGACGAAACGACTATCAGAACTGAGTTAAAGCGTCTTAAAGGCATAGGAGACTGGACAGTTGATATTTATTTGCTGATGGCGCTGCAACGCCCTGATGTTTTTCCTAAAGGCGATTTAGCGATCGCGATCGCTTTTCAAAAGCTCAAAAACTTGGCAACACGTCCAACACCAGTGCAGCTAGAAGCAATGACACAGCACTGGCGACCGTGGCGTGCTGTAGCTGCTAGACTTCTATGGCACTACTACCTGAGTAATGCAAATTCTCCCCAAACTTCCACTTAATAATTGCTCCTTCTCCCTTCTCTACGAGACGCTGCGTGTACCCCTATGGGGAAGCAAGCTACACGTAGTGTGTCGTAAAGAAGGTGTATTTGGCAGTTCGTTTAATAAATATAAACTAAATGGTAGAAAATCAATTAGACCTAACGCAAGAAAAACCTGATAAAGCTTCAAAAATCCTGCCGATAATAACGGTAATAACAGCATTATTAGCTTTATCTACAACAGCAATATTTATTAAAATTGCTGTTAGCCAAATGAGCGCTGTTGCTACATTATTTAATCGTTTATGGATAGCGACTATTATCTTTGGCTTATGGAATGGAATTAACCAAGCACGGACTCAAATTAAAAATGATGAGCCGATTTTACCACAAGAGCGTTATCCAATCAAAGAGATAGCATTTTTAATAGCAGTGGGTCTAGTTCATTTATTAGGTCGATTATGTTGGACTTGGTCGCTAACTCAGACTGGTGCTGCTAATGCTAATGCTTTAGGTAGTCTGAATCCCTTATTTACTACATTAGGAGGATGGTTATTTTTTAATCAAATTTTTGGGCGCAAATTTATCATCGGTCTGATCTTAGCCATAATCGGCGCGATCTCTGTAGGATTTGAAGATTTATTGCGCTCTAATAATAACATTACAGGTGATGCTGTTGCCGTTATATCATCGGTTTTTTATGCAGCAAATTTTTTACTTATCGAGCAGATTCGCAATAAGTTTTCAGTTCTCACCATACTTGTGTGGCGTTGTGTAATTGGAACTTCATTGATGATACCGATAGTACTCATCTTTGAAAAACAAGTTTTCCCAGTTACTTTGTCGGGGTGGTTGGTAGTATTTGCTCTAGCTGCTATTTGCGAAGCCTTGGGTCATGGGCTAATTGTATACAGCCTCAAAAATTTTTCATCAGGATTTATCTCTTTACTATTACTACTCAATCCAGTGATTGTTGCTATTCTTGCTTGGATACTTTTCTCGGAAAACCTGAGTGTTTTTAACTTGCTAGGATTAGCTCTAATCTTAGGTGGTATATATTTAGCAATTTCTAATAAAGAATCTGTGCAATCTAAAGTTAATAACCCTATACAATCTCCAGAGGAAAGCAAATCTTAACAAGTTCGTAAGTAGATGGGCGTGAATAAATATAATATGTTCCGTCATTGCGAGCATTGCGAAGCAATCCCAGAGACTTTGCGATTGCTTCGCTTCGCTCGCAATGACATCTTATATTTAATTATGCCTATCTACTTAGTTAGGAATTTATTGCTTAGAAAATCAGCACTAAATTCCTAACTATGAACCCTTATAGCTAGCTTGAAACTGTTAATAAAGACGTTGCACGCCAAAGCGCACCCAAAAGATGGGCTTTTGGTTCCAAGATAATGTTTATTGGTATTTCCTCAAGTAGCCAACGAAATCTTCCTTTACTTAAAAAACTATTTAAAAAACGTCCATCTGTTAAAGAATCAATAATTTTTGGTGCAACCCCACCACCTAAATACACACCGCCGATAGCAAGGTTTTTGAGAGTTAAATTACCAGCTTCAGCACCATAAAGTCTAGGAAAATGATTCATTACCTCAACACTTGCTGGACATGAACCTTCTATTCCAGCTTGAGCAATAATAGGAGCTATATCTGCGGCTTGCTCACGCGCCGCTAGAACCTCTGGAGCAGGGGTAATTCCCGTAGAAACAACGTATTTAAACATATTATTAATTCCATGCCCTGAAACTACACGCATGACGCTAACGTGTCCCTTGTAGCGCTGAGATAAGAACCGCCAAAGCCCAACTTCCCATTCACTCTGAGGTGCAAAATCTGAATGTCCTCCTTCAGTAGGGCTAGGATGATGAATAGCACCATCCCAAAAAAGTGTACATTCTCCTAATCCCGTTCCTGCTGCTAATATAACCCGATTACCAGAACGTTCTTTACCTTTTTGAACAGTTAATAAGTCTTGAGGGCGAAGCCAATTGAGGCTATATCCTAAAGCAACTAAATCGTTTGCGAGAGTAACATAGGGTGTTTTCAGTAATGAACGCAGCGATGCTACACTGACTTCCCAATTTAATTCTGTTGGCTTACAACGCTCCTCAATCACTGGGCCAGCAACGCCAAAACACGCAGCCGAAACTTCCCACTGCTGTTCAGCGATAAAGTCCTGAAGAGTATCTTCAAAAGATGTGATTGTTTCAGTTTCATAGATTCGGGCATGAATTGTATACCAACCATCTGATTGAAGCTTAAACAGTCCTAGTAGTGTTTTAGTATGACCGACATCACCTGCTAGAATAATCGATTCTTGAAGTTTTTGATTATCTAATTTATCTATTACAGATTTCTCTAAAGCAAAGTGAATATCAAAAATTTCGCTATTCATAAAGATACCTACTAATTAGATGGAATTGATATAGCTTAATGGTCGCCATTGGATAAACAATGAGGTTTTTCCTAAAGCGATGTGTGTAGCTCTAGCTATGGCTTGAAGCATCTGAGTATGACGTTCGATTGTATTAGACGAAAAACCAGATAGTGGGTTAATGGATGTTATAATCTCGACAATTATAACTAGGGTTTGTTGATTTGCGATCGCAAACTGAAATGAGTGATGATTCCAATCGCTTCCTTCATACACGCGACAGTGATGTTTCGTCTGAGAAGATAAACATTCCTCTAATCTTTGCCGAATATCCAATGTTAATCCAGGGTAAAGAACAATTTCCACGAATTGATAATCAGTTTGCGAATCTAGCTGTTCAATTAGCACTGCTTCCAAAGACGCGACATCTGCATCCTCAATCAAATGAATTTTAAAAGGTGGTGTATTTCTTACACTATTCAATAGTTGCGGAACCAACTTTTTATATTGTTGTACCTCTGGGTGGGTGACGAAGGGAATTTTCCACCAGTATGCTAGGCAAGCAACAAAAATTTGGCAAGCATACATAGCTTGCATTCCTCTAGCTAGAGGAGTATCGCCACTAAATTTATCTAATTCAATAATTTCAAATTCTGGAGGAGCTATATCTTGTTCTACCAAAATATTTGCTGGACTATAGTGAGTTTTGCTTCCTAATGCTTGTCGTGTAAGTTGAAGTATCCAACGCTCAAGGGAACTGTGACGTTTTCCCTCAATCTTGAACCAAAGTGCAGAACCTGGATATCGACTGATTTCGTAAGCACGTTTCGCCATTTTATCTAGTAGTGCTTCTTGATTAGCCAATAATTGCTGATAGCAACAAGCAAAGATTTCTTCCTCTAACAACAGCGCCATTGGTAATAGCATTGCTAGGGTAGAGGGTGCAGAAAATAATGCTCCAACATTAGTGTCACTAGAAATGGTTAAGCTGAAATGATGCTCGATTGCTGAAGATTTATTTGCTTCATTCATAGAGGTGAGCCAAATGAAATGTTCTTCAGGATTTAGCCCAGCTAATGTAAAATACTCCTGCAAAGTCTCCATCAGCAAACAGGTTTCTAATGTCGTGCGGGTTAAGGAAATTCCAATGCAAGTTGTTTGCTTTAAATCAAGTTGGTGTTTAAACAATACTGCCAATTCTGAAGGGTTAAGGCTGTGTAAGCCAATAACTTGTTTCTGATTTGATGAAAATCCTAATTCTCGCGCAACATTAACAGCATGAATCCATCCCCCGGTTCCATAAAATAAGAAACGGGTTCGCCCTGAGATGAATCGAGTAGAGAGAATTTTGTGTAATGCTATTTGGATATTCTCCCAAGTTGGTAGCTGAACCCACCCCAGCATTGGTTGTCCATCCTCAAGCCCAAGTTTAGCAAAGTCATTTCCTGTTAAATTGGCGTGGGTAAAGTTGTCGGCTGCTTCAAAAAGGGCAGAAATCGCTTGAGGGTACACTTTTTTGCTCCTAACATTTACAGAATGCTTTAGAACGGCTGCTATGGGTAAAACTGCGATCGCGGTGAAGTGAACAGAGGAGCAGGGGAGCAAGGGATATATATTTTATAATGCGACAATGAGTCTTTTAGCTCCGTTAATGAGTCTTTGATACTCGTGAACGAGTCTTTTAGCTCCGTTAATGAGTCTTTGATACTCGTGAACGAGTCTTTTAGCTCCGTTAACGAGTCTTTTATACTCGTGAACGAGTCTTTTAGCTCCGTTAACGAGTCTTTTATACTCGTGAACGAGTCTTTTAGCTCCGTTAATGAGTCTTTTATACTCGTGAACGAGTCTTTTAGCTCCGTTAATGAGTCTTTTATACTCGTGAACGAGTCTTTTAGCTCCGTGAACGAGTCTTTTATACTCGTGAACGAGTCTTTTAGCTCCGTTAACGAGTCTTTTATACTCGTGAACGAGTCTCAGAACTTGACTTTTTTGCCCCTCTCCCCGGTGCTATGGTTATGTCAAAGTAGGAACGCGGAATTTATCTGTGAATACCCCTTGTTCTTTGAGCATTTGATATTGGAATTCATAAGGTAATTCTGCGATACGGGTAGGAGAATTTCTCGTGTCAAAGGAAATTGGGGTTGAGGTGGGGCAGTAGCTAAAGAAAAGGATGCGCCTTGGTTGCTGGGTGCGATTCACGCTGGAACTATGAACTAGTAAGTCGTGAAATAATAAGAGAGTGCCACGAGGAACGGTGATGTCAACTGAATCTTGGGTATTAATCCGGTTTTCAGGTACTTGATAGCTGCGATAGTTACCAATCATCACGGTTTCATGGGGGATTAGCTCGCGATGCGTACCAGGCCACACTCGTAATGGCCCATTTTCCAATGTACAGTCATCAAGAACAATACCATAGGTAAGAATGTCTGGTCTGTAGCCGTGTTGCACATGATAGTTATAATCTTGATGCAAGAGGAAGCGATCGTCTGCTAGATGAACTTCAATTCCTTCGATTGGTTCAGGAAGGGGTTGCTTGTAGCTAAATTTCTCCTCCATCAGTGCTGGTTCTTCTCCTTGGAGTTGACGGAGGGGAGTTAACAGGCGTTCATCTTTTGCTAGTGCCGAAAATTTGGGGGAAATATCAACAATCGGCTGAATTTTACGGATAATATGCTTTCCTGACGCTAGTTGCTTAATATCTAATCGCCCACTCCGACGATGATTTGCTAGTGAGGAATTAATCAGAAATTCTAGCAATCGATTTGCTTCGAGTTGCATTTCATCAACTTCTTTTTTGGTGAATTTGTCCGGTAATATTAAATAACCGGAATTTTGAAAGCTAGAAATTTGTTCTGCATCTAACTCGCAATGTTTGATTGTATCTAATGTAAGATGCTTCATTTTATTTAATTCTCCTTCATAAAATTGGCAAAAAATGCAGAGACGATCGCTTGAGTTTCATATTGGAAGATGATGTATCATATCACCGGGTAGGGTCATGTCAACTACTACCCGCATGGCGAATTTCCCTTCGACTGTTCCGCGTTCTGCCATTTCACTAAGTACGCGTGGGAGAGCGGGAAAAGAAATAAGTTGAGTAACTAATTGACTAAGATCGAGCTGACCTGATGTTACTAAATCTCTGCCTGATGTATAGTCTTCATGGTGCGAACCTCGCGAACCGATGAAGGTTAGGTGGCGGCGATCGCTAGTACAAGTCTCTACTGACAAACGCTGACTACGAATCTGTTGGCAATCTATGCTG
This sequence comes from Nostoc sp., assembly GCF_036917235.1. Classification (GTDB taxonomy): domain Bacteria; phylum Cyanobacteriota; class Cyanobacteriia; order Cyanobacteriales; family Nostocaceae; genus Nostoc. The sequence goes on along the minus strand of NZ_JBALDU010000021.1, from coordinate 205,251 downwards.
CTACCGTTTAATTCCAACATTGTATTGCCTGTAAAGCCACCAAATAAGCAAATTGTGGCTCCATCGGCAAGGCAAGGTAAAATTTGTTGAATGGCTGATACGCCGCCATCTCCAGCTAATGCCACTATTACGATATCTGCACCTCGTCCTTCTGTTTTACTCAAAATTTCGTCTACCGTGCGATCGCCAAGAGGTAGAGCATCTTCAGGAGGTACAAAACCTGCTTTGACGGCAAAATCTAATTTGGGCATGGAGCGATTCGCCAACAAAATACGCTTTGCTTGGCGAAGCTGGGCTACTTTCGTGTGTAATAATCCAGAAATACCTGCTCCGACAATGAGTAGATTGCACTCGTTATAAGGTCTTGAGAGATAATTTTGAGCGTGGAGAATACAAGCTAGCAATTCCATTAATACCCATTCTGGATAAACGGTTTCTGGTAGCTTGACTACTTGTTGTTTCTCTACTAAGTCGTGATGAAAACTAAATAAATCTTGAAAGATTCCTTCTCGATTATGTCCGACTTTATCATGTTCATCGAAAGGATTATTGGGGTTGATGGCAATCCAATCTCCGACAGATAACCCTTGTAATTTGTTACCAACTGCAACTATTTGAGCGACACATTCATGTCCTAAAATAGTTGGTTCAAGGGGTCGATCGCCTCGATAGATTTGCAGATCGGTGGAGCAAACACCCGCATAGCGAACACGAGCGATCGCTTGAGCCGCACCACATTTAGGAGGCTCACGCCATTGCATTTCACTACGAGCTTCTCCAATGGGTTTGACGACTACCCGATTGCGATCTAAACGGGATTGCACCATCAATCCCACGCCAATTAAGGCATCATGATAATAATCTGGACAGGGTTGAATCAGTGTTTCCAACTGCTCTTGAGTCCAACCTGTAAAGAATCCTGATGGGTGCATTAACTGGCATAAGTTGCGGTGTAGCGATTGAAAGTAGGGTGTACCTACACCGTTGGCGAATCCACCAGAAATAAATACCCGCTCGAGTCCCAGGCTGGCGCAGATTTGGAGGATGCTTAATCCCAGATAAAATGTACTTTGATCGAGGATTTCCAGAGTGAGAGGATCGTTGTCTTGGGCGGCGATCGCAATTGCTCGTGTATCAATTGCTTCAGGTTGTCCAGCACACAGTTCTGCTAAACGCGATTTTTGAAACCGCTCAATCTCATATCGACTAACTCGCCGAGCCATCCGAGCCACAGCCGGGCCAGATGTATAAGCACACAAGTCTGCAATATTACCACACTCGCAGAATGGTACATTAACTGCTTCCAGAACTTCTAAAGCAAAGCTGTCGCCTTGCAGTGCGGCTTTCCCCAAGTGTATCGCGGCTATCTGCTCACCAGCTAGTTGAGCGACTATTGAGTTTTGATAGCGGGCTGGTTCCTGCTTGGCGCGATCGCGGGCATAATTAAGAGCAGCTTGGACTCGTTCGGGAGCTACCACCACGTGTCCGATTTCGCCACCTAAACCGCGATCGTCTAGTTCGAGTTTTTCGCCAGTATTCAAGGCTTTGTTAAAGACTTTGCTAGCAACGCCAGTGCTAACTGTAAATAAAACAAAGCGAGAATATTCTTGGTATCGCCAAGCCATTGCGGAGACATCATTTACAACCCAAATCTCGGTGTTAGGTAAATGCGATCGCAACTTCCCTATTAAGTCAAATCCACTGGCGGGTTGATGCCAAAGAATACTAGCATTTTCGACGATTCCTTGATGAGTTATTACAGCACCGAAGGAAACCCCAACAAAATTGAGATTAAGCTGGGGATGACGTTGACGCAAAGCATGGATTTCACCAATCAGTCGATCTATGAGCAGCTGTTGCAGCACAGACAAAGACTCTTGAGGCAGTAAGAATGCGCCTGGTGTGGGAAATTGATTGACATCATCCAAAAGTTCACCTTTCGGAGACAGGATTCCTAGACGAGTTGATGTTCCGCCAACATCAACGACAATAATATAAGGTATTCTATCGTTCATCGTCGCTCTTCCTGGCACTTTAAGGACTGCATAATCAAGGGTTGTTTAGATTTGTTCAGCGTCTTAATCCCTTGTGATGGAGTCACCTCTAGAGCCAACAAATGATTTTTTGACTGGAGACTGAAGGATTTAAGCTCAGTACAAGCTTGCTGGAGCATTGTCAGATTAATATCTGTAATGTCATCGATGAAAGCTCCTTTGCCAATATCTGTAGGCACAACTAGATGCAACCGTCCCATTTTGTGCGTTATGACATCCTCAAACAGCCGTTGCCAAAGTACTTCTGATTGACAAGCAAGATGATAAATAGGAAGTCCAACTTCTAGCAAAAGCTTCAGAATTCGCTCTAAAACTGAGCGTTTCAAAAGTCCAGCACTCCAGGCGATATGACAAGAAAGTGCCATACCAATCGCTACTGCTTCACCATGTCGGAGTTGATGATGAGTAAGTGACTCTAGACTATGCCCGAATTCATGCCCGAAGTCGGGTAATCGGCGGGCGCTGAGTTCGTAAGGATTAGATTCTAACTCCTCCAACATTAGTGCGATCGCTCGCATCAAAATCTTGTCAATCACTGGTTCTTGAGAACGCGCCAGCACAAGAGGGTAATGTTCTTCAATCAATGCAAAGAGCGAAGCATCTTTAACTAAAGCAATTTTAATTGCTTCCGATAAACCGCAACGAATTTCTTCAATGGGAAGGGTTTGCAAAAACGATTTGTCACACAAACATTGAGTAGAAGGGTAGTATGTTCCCAGGAAATTTTTCTTACCCTTGAAGTTAACACCTACCTTCAAGCCAACACCCGCATCAATGAGGCCGACAAAAGTAGTAGGAATCCGAATATAAGTAATCCCTCCTTCATAGAGGGCTGCGGCAAAACCCACAATATCTGTTAATGTCCCGCCCCCCATAACCACCATCAAATCATCAGATGCTAATTGCAACAGTGACGCTTGCTCAATAATTTCGAGTACAGCGTCCATATTTTTCTGAGATGATGTGAAATGAGCGATGTGTAATTTATAGCCTGCAATTTCTCCCAGTTCCAATTGGCGATCGAGGTAAGCTTGTAAAGCTTTTGCTTGATGACCATCGTAAGCATCAACCACAGCCAGGATTCTTTGTCCTTTACGAAAACAGGCACTCAAAGACGAGTTAGCCGGATCGAGAACTGATGGTACAAGTGTCACCGAATACTGCACCAATTCGGAACTCGAAATATTACTTATCCAACAACTCTCTAAAACTCTTCTTCCTACCCTGCGGGAAGCCGCTGCCGCGTCTATGCGTCCTTTGCGCCCTTCTCTGCGAGACGCTGCGCGATTGCGGTTCGTCTGATGATTATTTTGTGGAACTTCCACCAAGTCAACAACCTCCCATTGCCAACCTTGGCAAGCTTTCAGAGAATCAATCACTCGCTGGATATTAATATCAGAAAAAACCTCTTGACTTTGCACCAATTGAATGCTGCCAATCCGATCGATTAATACAAATGAGGTATCCTCGGATCGCGTTGACAAAACCTTAAATTTTACTGCTAGTTCATTTTCATGACTTATTAATTGAGTCAGGCAATCCTCAAACCCAGCATGATTTAGTAACACCCATACTTGTTGAACTACTTCCGACGAGAGTAGAGCGATCGCTTGAGAAAACAATGTTGCCAACATGATTCCACAAGCTTGAGCTTCGGCTGGAGTTAAACCAGATGCCAGCAAATCTCCAAAGGGTTCCCCAAATTCTAGTGGCGAAGTATTTCCCGGAAAAACCTTCTGACTAAAAGCCTTTAAACTTTGGATAATCGCCTCAGACAAATCAGAATTTGCAACTGTCGAATTAGATAACTGAAGCTCTCGAAACAGATTGGCATCACTTACCAGCGCCAACTTGAGCAGTTCGATATTGTTAACGGCTGATGCTAACTGTAATGAGCGGCTCAAAGAGACTTCATCAACCAAGTTTAAGGTATTGAGATGAGTTAGCCCAATAGTACACATCGCTTTCAACTGCGAGTGGTATCCATGCCAACGCACCTGTGATAATCCCTGATTCCGCAAGCAATATAATACACCGTCAATATCATCCTGAATCTGCACGAAGCGGATTGTTCGGCGATACATTGCGGCTGCTAAAGCAGTTAAAGTCGTCAGTTCAGTGCCAGCATAAGCAACATAAGCATCAGAACGACGCAGTTGTAAATCGATACCAGCCTGAATAATCCTTAAACAGGTTTGCCAAGGATCTTGCAGGTCATCCTGGGAAAAATGCAGAATGCGGAAATCACGAATCCATCCCCGCTTTTGCTGGCTAGCGAAGTATTGGTGGAGGTCTGCTTGATTATCTGTCACTATCAACACAGCAGAATTAGAGGCAAATGCTTCTGCCAAAGTTGGTTGAGATGGATTGAGAACGTCAGACTCAAAGCAAAACCGAGAACGATTCGGGATCTGTGCCTCTAACGAACATGACATATTCATTGCTTCACCACCAAGGCATTACCAATTGCTAGAACCTCCAAATCAGTAGCTAAGAAATCGCGAATGGCATTGTCTGGAGTGTTAACAATCGGTTCAGCTTCGACGTTAAATGATGTGTTCACGACAATCGGGATACCTGTTCGTTGCTCAAAAGCATGAATTAGCTTCCAGTAGCGCGGGTTGGTTTTGCGGCTAACTGCTTGGGGACGGGCGCTGCCATCAATATGAACGATCGCAGGCACAGAGCGACGTTTTTCTTCTTTGACAGTCGCAGCGACAATCATGAAAGGTGAAGCATGGCTACTATCGAAATATTCATCAAACCGTTCTTCGAGAACACTGGGCGCAAGGGGTCGCCACATCTCGCGGGATTTAATTGTATTTAGCCGAACTAAAGTTTCTCTGGAGGTGGGATTGCCTAACAAGGAACGTGCGCCTAAAGCGCGGGGGCCTATTTCCGATCTTCCCTGAAACCAACCAACTAGTTTGTGTGCCTCCAACAGGGTGGCTACCTCTGCTGCTAAAGTATCTTCATCTAATAGTTGGTATTTCAAGCCGTGGCGATCGAGAGCGGCATTAATGTCTTCCTGTGACCAACTAGGCCCCCAGTAAGCGTGTTCCATTTTAAACTCTGGCTTGCGTCCGTGCAGCATCCAATCGAGTTCGAGAGCGGCTCCCAATGCGACTCCAGAATCATGGGCGGCTGGTTGCACGAAAATATCTTTGAACAATCCAGAGTTAGCAATAATTCCATTTGCCGAGCAGTTCAGTGCCACACCTCCAGCCAAACAAAGATATTCACACCCTGTTAATTCTTTCAACCGAAGACACATTCCGATTAGGGTATCTTCGAGAGATTTTTGTACTGATGCTGCAAAGTTAGCATAAGCCATCGGTTCAGCTTTCAGACCGCTGGTGTAAGGAAAACAATTCTCCGAAAAGTAATCTAACATCTGCTTGGCGCGGAAGCGAGGCATATCTGCGTTCCGCATCGGCGGCACATCTGACAATCCTGCAAGTACGGGTGCATTGTCTTGAAAAGCCAGTGGAACTTTCTGGATAGGTTGCCCATAAGAAGCGAGTCCCATAAATTTCCCGACTTCTTTGAGTTTTCCGACTACTCCTGTAAATTGTGCTGCGGTTCGGTAATACAGGCCTAAAGAAACCGGTACGCCAAAGTTCTCTAGAATGTGGATTTCCCCATCCTTACCCATTGCCAAACTGGTGGAATTATCTTCTCCTTGGTTATCAACAATCAAAATCGCGGCTCGTTCAAACCCGCTCACTCGGAAGGTGCTAGCTGCATGGGAGAGGTGATGGCGAATTGCTGTAATTGGGGGTAACTTTTCATACTTGAATACTTCTTGAGGAAACAGATGATCGGGATCGTCATGAGCCGGAAAACGCTTTAGTTCTTCTTCTGTTACACCTTTCCAAATATTCTTGATTTGGTAGTCTGTACCAAAAGCGATCGCTTCAACTTCATCCAAGGTAATTCCCGCTCGATCCAAGCAATAGCGGATGGCATCAACTGGTGGTTCTTGCGGTGCGCGTTTGTTGCGACTAAAGCGTTCTTGCTCACCCATCGCTACTAGCGCACCATTTTTTAACAGCGCTGCGGCTGTGTCGTGTCCGCCAATACCGACACCCAATATGTATTTATCGTTAGTCATCATTATTGAATCAAGTGGTTTTATTTTTAAATTGGTATTGCGATCGCGCAATTAATGATTCAGAAGTTAAGTAAGTTGGCACGAAAAAACCCAAGTATATTACCAAACGTAAACAGGTTTAAAGCCCTTACTAAGCTTAAAAAAGCCGCCTATATCTGAAGTCAAAAAAATCTAGGTGGAATGTTACTAAACCACTCAAAAATTCATTTGAGCCAAGGGAAGAAACTAAAGAGCCTAACCCAAGTTTTAGCTTGCAGCCAAATATTCCAATTTCGAGCCGTCTTTGCTTTGAAGGCTACATATTTTAGCTTCTTGCTGCTTGCTATTTAGAGAACTCTTATGCTCTTTGTGACTGAACTTGATTAAGATTTTGTCCATTAAATATACAATGTAGCTTTTTTAGCTTTTCATTGTGCTTTTTTTCTCATTTATGTATATTCTCAATTTTTTAACAAAAATGCAAGGACAGATAAGACATTTAAGAAATAATTGGGCGATTATAAGTGAGTTGAGACAAATAAAGATAACTAGCTAAAGACATTAGTTTTCCTTTGTAATTTATGCTTGGTAAGGGTTTCAGATATTTTTACTTATCGTTAAAAAAAATAGCTATATCGATTTGCACTTAACTTAAAGACATTTAATATATTTACAGCCTTGTTCATTTATTTGAAGCACAGCCCTCTCTAGCCCGGATTTCTCACCACATCTCTCAAAGCCTTGTGCAGGGGAGCAGGGGAGAGTTCAAATACCAAGTTCTTTTCCCTCTGCCCCTCTACTTACTTAATGTCAATGGTAAGTCGGTTACAGTTTCCCAGTGAACACCCTCTCAGCTGGGCCTGTCATGTAAATCCGTTGGTCTACTTCTGACCATTCAATTTGTAAGGGGCCACCTGGTAATTCTACAGTGGCGGTGCGATCGCATTTTCCAGTTAACACACCAGCTACCAACGAAGCACAAGCACCAGTACCACAAGCTAAGGTAATCCCAGCACCCCGTTCCCACACCCGCATTTTCAAATAATCACGGCGTACCACTTGAATAAATTCAGTATTTATGCGTTGGGGGAAAACTGGGTGATGCTCAAATTTAGGGCCGATGGTTTCTAACTCAATTGCTGCGACATCTTCCACAAAAGTAATGCAGTGGGGATTTCCCATATTTACACAGGTGACTTCCCAGGTTTGCTCCGCCACCTCTAACGGCACAGAAATTACTTTTTCTTGGGCGGGTACAAGATTAGTCGGAATTTCGCTAGCGAGTAAGCTGGGTAAACCCATATCTACTTTAACTTGACCATCAGATAAGAGTTGGGGAGTTATTACACCACCCAAAGTATGAATGCGATATGAATCTTTATTCCGGGATTCCCCTTCTAAATCTGCCAAAAAACCAGCTAAACAGCGAATGCCATTGCCACACATTTCTGGTTCTGAACCATCAGAATTAAAAATCCGCATGGTGTAGTCCGTGCCGTTTTCTCCGGGGAGGGCAAAAATGACACCATCAGCACCGATACCAAAATGGCGATCGCACAACTCGATCGCTTGCTCTGGAGTCACTACAGGCACAGATGACGAGCGATTGTCAATGAGAATAAAGTCGTTGCCTAGACCATGATACTTAGTAAATTCGATTGCCATTTCTTCAAGGATGAATTATCAAGGATTAGTTACTCTTTATTTTGCCTTGTAGGTTCATCTTTACTAAAAATGCTTACCGAATTTGACACCACTTTACCCAGTATTAGACAAGTCCAAAACCTGATTAAACAAACAACGCCAGTAGAGTTAAAGCTGCTGACTGGTGATGTACTCACAGGAAGGGTTTTATGGCAAGACCCACAGTGTATCTCTATTGCAGATGAAAACAGTCAGCAAACCACCGTTTGGAAACAAGCGATCGCTTACATCAAGCCAAAAGTGAGTTAGGAGCGAGGTAGATACTTGTCATTACGTACTCCTTCGGAGAACCCGCAGGGTACGCAGCGATAGCGGAGTGAAGTAATCGCAATGATTCTGTGATTGCGATTACTTCACTGTGTTTCAATCGCGATCGCATATCATAAGTGATTAAGCGGACGTGATATGAACCTTTATTCCTTCTCATGCGACTTAGAATTTTGCAGCACAAACCCACCGATTGCGTCCTTGGTCTTTAGCTTTATACAAAGCTTTGTCGGCTGCATTAATCAAGTCTTGAGCTGAACTTTTATCTGTCGGTTTTTGAATCGCAACACCTAAACTGACGGTCACAAAATGTTGAAAGTTATTCTTCTTATGGGGAATCTTTAATTCCTCAATAGACTTTTGAATCAACTTAGTTATTTTTATCGCACCTGATTCGTTCGTATTTGGCAAAATGACAATAAATTCTTCACCACCATAACGAGCTAGTAGATCGGTAGGACGCTTTAATACAGATTGTGCTGCATGAGCAACTTTTATTAAGCATTTATCCCCAGCTAGGTGTCCATAAGAATCGTTATAATTCTTGAAATAGTCAATATCAAATATAATTAAAGATAAATAATTTTGGCTTAGTTTTAGTCGATTCCATTCCTGCTCTAAAAACTGATCGAAACAATGACGGTTGGCGATTTGGGTTAGAGCATCTAGCTTACTAAGTTTTTCTAGCTGAGAATTTGCTAGTTCTAAAGCATTGTTTGCTTGAACAAGTTGATTAGCTTGAGAGCGAAATTGCTCTAATAATTCAGAATGTTCTAAAGCGACATTAAACTGAGCAGCTAACTGGTGGATAAATTGAATTTCCGACGTTTTCCACTGGCGCGAACAATGGCACTGATGAACACATAATAATCCCCATAAATTTTTTCCTTTCATTAGAGGTGCAACAATTTGCGCCTTGATTTGAAATTGCTCTAACATTTGAATGTGGCAATCCTTTAGCCCATCTTGATAAATATCTGATAATATCTGTATACGCCCTTGGTGACAAGCAAGTGCATATTTTTTACCAAAACAATCATCTTTTACCTTGATGCCGATCGTAGAATCGTAGTCAGGCAATACATTCTCAGAGACAAATTCCCCAGAGGTATAGTTAGATTCCGGGTCAAATCGAAAGATACTGACGCGATCGCTACGGAGAGCTTTACGAATTTCTCGTACAGTAGTCTTAAACAAGATGTCTAGATTTAGAGATTCACGAATTTCAGCAACTAAATTAAACAGAATATCTTGCTGCTGATTTGCTTTATACAGTTCTGCTGCTTTTTGTTCTGCTTGAGCTAAAAATTCTGCTTGTTTAACTGCAAATCCTAACTGCGTTGCAATTTGAGACAGAAACTGAATTTCTAATTTTTTCCATTCATGTGGCTGTGAGTGCTGATAAGCAGCAAGCACTCCCCAGAGTTTTTTTCCAACAAAAATTGGTGCAGTTGCATAAGCTCGAATATGAAATTGTTCTAAAATTTCTAAATGACATTGAGACAAGCTTGCTGCGTAGACATCTGAAACAACTAAAGTTTCATTATTACAATACCGTCCACCTTGATTTTCTTGTAGATAAGAATCATTCCAAACTGTATTTTTTCCTAATGTTTCTAGATCGTCCCATCCAGTCTCTGCAAACTCAAAGTCGCTGACAAATTCTCCACCCCAGTTTTCATAGAAACGATAAACGGCAATTCGCTCGACGCGAAGTAACTTGCAAGTTTCTTTAGTGGTTGTACGAAAAATTGTTTCTAACTCAAGAGAAGCTCGAATTTTGCTAATAACTCGGTAAAGCGCCCTTTCTTGCTCTTCTAGCTGCTGAATTTGAACTTGTTTATCATACAGTTGAGTTTCTAAATTACTAACACTAGGTTGTCCTAAAAGCTTACAGAGTAGATTAGCAGATACCTTCGTAATTATACGCAAAGTTGTGTTCAACATTATAAGTATAATTTCAGTAATATTTTAAAGATTAAAATTGACAACTACAATGCTTTAACAATGTAATGTTTCGTAGTTTATAACCATTATCGCCTCAATTATCAAACAACGTTAGTAGACCTAAAAATTCTACGATTAAGAAAGGTCAAGCAGATGACCCTATTAATTACTTTGCTGTTAAAGACAATCAAGATTTAGAGTTGTCAAAGCCAAGATATCTATTTGTTACCTTTTCCCGCATCCAGTTGACAAGAAATAATGTAATTCCCTTCAGCTCTCACGGAATCAGAGACAACATCTTGGAGCTTGGTATTTTAAAAGGGCATTATGCTAGAAGAATATGAAAAAGCACTTTAGATAGGCAGTAGGGATGCAGAGAAGCGGGGCTTTTGGGCTTTCTGCATAGATTCGGGAATTAAAATTAATTAGCCGGACTTGATATCACTACCATCCCAAAGGTGCGATCGCGCCTTATTGAGCATTATCAACAAGGAGAGTCTTAAAGCTTAATCAATCATACTATCCGTAGGTAGAAACTCTTTGAGCGTTTCTGTCTCACCAGCTTTCACCACTGGAAGAGAAAGGGGTAATGAACTGGCGATCGCAAATAACTGTTCTAGTTGACTCAGACCTGTCAAGCCACCACATAGCAATACTTGGTCGCCGATTCGCAAGTCCATACCGCCATCAGGATAGCGAATAAATTTCCCATCGCGCCGGATCGCTTGTACCTGTACTCCATACTGCTTACCGATCTCTAAATCTTTCAGGGTTTTACCCAGTGTTGGCGCATCTGCATTGACTGTAACCCACTGACAAGCACTATTTTCTCCAGGAACAACAGCTTGTCCTTTAGCTAATTCTGCTAAAGCCGCTAGTTCTTCATCTGCTCCCACCACTAGCAAGCGATCGCCTTGTTCCAATATGGTTTGATTATTGGGATAATCGATTTCTTCGCCGTTAGCGCGGCGAATTGCCATCAAACTTGCTCCTGTTAAATAGCGCATATCCGCCTCTTCTATGCTCATGCCAATTAAGGGCGAATTAGCTGGTAAAGGATACCAGCGCTGATTTAAATCGCGGGTTGCTTGGCGTAAATCATGAGCTACTTCTGTTGCAGAACGCTCTGGCCGCAAATCTAAGTAATGATCGTTGCGGATTTGCTGCATTTCTCGTTGTACCACAGGTGGCGAGAACAAGCCTAAGCCAGTTAATAAATAGGTTGCCATTTCTAAGCTGGCTTCAAACTCTGGTTGTACAACTTCCCTAGCTCCCAATTGATACAGCACCTCAATATTTTTATCCTGGGTAGCACGGACAACCAAATCTAATTCTGGGCGCAATTCCAAAGCGCGTTTCAAGCAAAGACGAGTACTTATGGGATCGGGGAGTGCGATCGCCATTCCTTTGGCATGATTCACTCCGGCAGTTTCCAAAACGTGTAAACTTACGCAATTACCATAGACATAAGACACCCCAGCCTCACGTAACTGCTGAATTCTACTCTCTGATTGGTCGATTACCACCACAGGTAGGTCGTGTTGCAACAACAACTTCACCAAATTCTTGCCGACTCGCCCATAACCACAAACTACCACATGGTCTTTGAAGGGCAAATCTTCCGATACATCCCGCGCTTCATCTTCTTCTAAGTACGGTTTCAACCAAGGCATTGATTCGGCAAAGTTAAATAAAAATGGCACTAACCGCAGTACAAAAGGAGTCAGCATGAGAGTGACTGCGGTAGTTCCCAAAATTAACAAGTATATTTGTCGAGATACCAGCCCCAAAGACTGCCCTTCACTAGCGAGAACAAAGGAAAATTCCCCAATTTGCGCCAGTCCCAAACCAGCGATGATGGCTGTTTTCAAAGGATAGCGGAATAGTTTTACTAGGGGCGTGATAATCAAAAATTTCCCGACAAAAACTATTGCTACCAACCCCAAAATTAATTCTAGGTTGTTCCACAAAAACACTGGGTCAATTAACATCCCAATGGCGGCAAAAAATAAACTGGCAAAGATATCTCGCAGTGGTTCGACATAAGTCAGGGTTTGATCGGCGTACTCCACCTCAGAAATCATCAAACCCGCGACAAATGCGCCCATCTCAATGGACAGTCCTAAATGCTCTGTCAATAGAGCAATGCCCAAACATAGGGCTACGACTCCTAATAAAAATAGTTCTTTGCTTTCGGTACGGGCTAGCAGTTGCAACAAAGGCGGTATCACCCAAATCCCCGCAGCTACTGCCCCAGCAGCAAATAAAGCAATCGAAGCTAACGCTGTTAGGACGGCGATGCCAATAGTTTCTGCTGGTTGGTTGAGGGCTGGTAAGACTGCTAACATCAGTCCCAGTGCCAAGTCCTGAACTACCAAAATCCCTAGCATTACTTGCCCGTGAGGCGTTTCTGTTTCATTGCGCTCCATCAAGCACTTGAGGACAACTGCTGTGGAAGATAAAGAGAGAATACACCCTAAAAACATCCCCTTAGCAGGTAAGGCTCCCCAGGCTCCGCTTAACCCGCATACTAAAACTGTTATCAAAATCGTCAAAGCAATCTGGAGTCCACCTCCACCAAGAGCGATCGCTTTTACTTTCTTGAGTTCCGCAAAGGAAAATTCCACACCCAAGGCGAATAACAAAAAGGCGACTCCAAACTGTGCCAGAGTCTCCACTTGAATAAGTTCTTTAATCAATCCCAGTCCTGTTGGCCCAATGACTATCCCGCCAATGAGATACCCCAGCAACACGGGTTGTCGCAAAAGTGCCGCCAATAGTCCACCGCAGGCTGCAACGCCTAGAACTAAAACTAAATCAACAATTAGCCTAAAATCTTCTTGCACCAGTTTTAAAAGAACTATTAATTAAGACCTATTAATTCAGCATACAAAGTTTTACGATCTCAAACTGCTTGTTTGGTGAAGGGACGACAAAATTTCTATATTAGACTCGTCCGAAAAAGAATGTAGAGACGTAGCACTGCTACGTCTCTACAAGGGTTTTGGATAACGCATATTTAATTTCACCAGATGTCTAATAGGGATTGGGAATTGGGAATTGGGAATTGGGCATGGGGAGTTTTTAGGTTGTTCACGAGTATCAAAGACTCATTAATGGAGTTCAAAGGCTCATTAATGGAGTTCAGAGGCTCATTAATGGAGTTCAAAGGCTCATTAATGGAGTTCAAAGGCTCATTAATGGAGTTCAAAGACTCATTAATGGAGTTCAAAGGCTCATTAATGGAGTTCAAAGGCTCATTAATGGAGTTCAAAGGCTCATTAATGGAGTTCAAAGGCTCATTAATGGAGTATCAAGGGTGGATGAACCGAGTTTTTTAACTTCAGCCCAATGCCCAATGCCCATTAAATTTTCGGCGAACCGAGGGCATTCAATAATAGTAGCGACCACGGCAGTTTAATATCAGGTATAAGCCATGAATACTTTCTCAGTACGGGTAATGCAGCAGGTAGTACAAAACGCAGAGAGCGTAACGACGCGGGGCGATCGCCATTTTCATCTACAAGATTATATTTCTTAGCCAGTTCGGCAACAATCTGCACGCGTCCTGTATGCTGTATAACATTTGGATCGCAAGCCAGTGCAGCGATCGCTCGTCCAGTGAATAAGGGAGTTTCCCAGTTGTAGCGATCGCTTAAAAATGAGAAATTATTTTCAGTAGCATTGGTTTGATTCATTTCAGAAGCAAAACTGGAAAAAAGCTCAGTACCAACAATACCTGGCCAAATTGAAACAGAAGTGACATTATGAGGCTTTAACTCAACAGCCATATTAGCAGCTAGGCGATCGCAAGCTGCTTTACCAACACCATAAGCTGTATCAAAGATATAAGACATCCCGCCCCATGAGGAAATGGTGCAAATTAGTCCAGAGTTACGCTTAGTCATCATCCGAGCCGCAAAAACACTCGCAACATAGTGGCTGCGGAGACCAACGTTATTGCTAGCATCCCAAAGACTTGGTTCAGAATCCCAAAAAGGCTGCCCATGAGCGTCTTTTATTGCCTGAACTCCTGAGTAAGCATTATTTACCAGTAGGTCGAGTTGGCCATTCTGCTCATCTTGAATGCGATCGAAAAGCAAACGCACCTGCTCATCGTCACTATGGTCTACTTGGACGGGAATACATACACCACCGACTTCCTCAACGGCTGATTTCGTTTCACTAAGACTTCCTGAAACCCCGTCACTAGAAGAATTGTTGAGGCTGCGACCCGTGATGTATACAGTTGCACCTGCCTCACAAAGACCAATGGCAATTCCTCTACCAATTCCCCGCGTAGCACCTGTTACTAAAGCCACTTTACCTTCAAGATGTTTCATGAGCGCTCATTTCTAATCTTTTACCGTTAAATATTGATTATTACAATATTCTTTCGTAGCAGTGACTGAAACAACTTCTACTTCGATCGGTTTTTCTTTAGTTCCATCGAGCAGAAACTCACTAGCTCCTTCACGAGGTTTTTTTGGATTTCCCCAATCATAGGTGTAACCTAAACCTGTCCAAGGATAATTTTCTTGACTACCAACTGCATAAGAAGTTGTGTATATCTCTTGCAAAATCGGATAACTAGCAGGAATCGGTATATTAAAAACATTACAACTAGAATCATTAATTTCTGGATCGACACATGGTCTACTTAAATCTTCAGCTTTCACCCACATTTCGACAAAATGCGTTTTATTTGAGTACCTATTTAAAATTAAGCCTAAATACTGCTGTAACCTCAGAGAAAGCATAATATTACCGGGAATATTTATACCGATCCCCTTACAATTTTGACAAAATTCTTTAACTTGAGGAACAGCTGTTAACCAAGTCCGTGCTTTTATACTTTGTTTTGTACCTACTTTCCAATCCTCAGTTGGGTTTTTGACATATTTCCAACTCGCCATTAGATATTCAATTTTGCCATTATTTTCTCTCCACTTTGTTTGAGGATTAGTTTTTGATAATAACCAAAGATTTTTTACTACTTTCTCTTCACTCGGTCTTTTTGCATCCTCAATCGCTGCATCTAACTGCTTTTTCAAAGCTTTATAACTTTCTGGTTTATTTTTCTCCAAATACTCATTGACATTTGGATTAGTTTCTAATTGCGCTAATAAATCCTTTCTGAGGTTTGATGTCCTCTGTATGGGAATTTCTGTAGCCAGTAAACTGGAATATCCAACTGCCAAAAATGCACTTGTCAAGCCTAAAAATACTTGAGTCTTTAATTTTCTCATTAAAATAATCCTGTTGATTTACAACAAGCGGGTGAATGTTCTAGCCCATGTAATATATGGGTTCAACTCAAAGATTAAATCTGATTTTATATTTATGTTTGGCTGAGAGAATATTATGCTTAATATTTTTAATTAACTCTATCTGTAGAAAAATGAATAGAGCTAGTACCGCAAGGCGGAATTCAAAATTCAAAATGACGCTCTCTACGAGACGCTAAAAGCGAACGCGGACTCGCTCTAAGCGTTGGCGCAGCCTCTCGTAGAGAAGCCATGCCG
This sequence comes from Nostoc sp., assembly GCF_036917235.1. Lineage (GTDB taxonomy): Bacteria > Cyanobacteriota > Cyanobacteriia > Cyanobacteriales > Nostocaceae > Nostoc. Next base: position 189,661 of record NZ_JBALDU010000021.1, on the reverse strand, counting down.
CAGGCTTTACGCTGCGCTAACAAAATTCAAAATTAATACAGCGTAAGCATTTCATTGGTTTTGAATGGGTGGTTTATTTACGCCGTACTGTACTAGTAGTCTGTCACAGGCATCACAACAGATTAATAGAACTCATAATCAGCAGGGGCTAATATTAGGGACTTCCAAATAAAAAAATATTCAATTATTGATTGTGGGGTGGGCATCTTGCCCGCCCAGTTTATATGGCGGGCAAGATGCCCACCCCACAAGATTGGATAATTTATTTCTTGGAGTTCCCTTAGACAAAATTCGCCCTCATCCCCCAACCCCTTCTCCCAATTTTGGGAGAAGGGGAGCGAATTTAAAAGTCCTTCTCCCAAGCTTGGGAGAGGGATTTAGGGTGAGGGCAAGGGATTCATGCAACGAGTCTATTGTTTACTCAGCATTTTCTTTTTCCGGCTGACATATCTGCGACAGGAAGCGATCGCAGTTAACAGGAAAAAATTAAGTATAATTACTTAAAAATTACAGCCATTTTCAGATAAATCGACTATATCTTACGGATACAGCAATGCTCATTAGTCTGTCCCTGGAAAATATTACGAGGCAACACTAACAATCTTTCGCCTGCGGAAAACATTGTTTTCTCGTTTATATGAGGGGTCTAACCCTCCACTTATCACAGTGGGAAGGGGTTTTGGTCAAGCCATGCTTGTTGGTAATCAGCTTGAGCGTTTATTCACAGGATGACGCTGGCTAAACAAGCGATTAAACTATGGATAATGTCGAGCAATTGTTGCTTTTAACACCACTTACATAAATTTAATCTCATTGTTAAATCTAAAACCTCATCCTGTTATATAAAATACCAGTTATGTCAGCGTATCAAGGAAGTTGTGGGGAGACCACTGATGTGATTATTAGTGTTCACAACCAAGAAAACCTCGAATTAACAGCAAATTCTGCTCCTGTGGGTGCTCTTGCCACAAGACAAGGAACTTTTTCTAAGTTTCTTGCTCCCTTGACTCAGGATACTTTTAAACAGGTGGTTCAGGATGTCGAGCAAAAATTACAGATTGTTCATCAAACCCTATCAATGCTTGATTCTCATGGGTTTGAAACAATTCTGCAAGAAATGTTGCATTCGATTACCTTGAAAACCGGGGAATTACTGGGGGCAGACCGGACGACGATATTTTTATTGGATGAAGAAAAACAAGAACTTTGGTCAATTTTAGCTGAGGGTGAGGGCGGTCGCTCTTTAGAAATTCGCATCCCCGCTAATAAAGGCATTGGTGGTGAAGTCGCCACTTTTAAAGAAGTTATTAATATTCCCTTTGATTTTTATAACGATCCGCGATCGCATTTTGCCCAAGAACAAGAAAAGAGAACTGGCTATCGCACCTACACTATGTTAGCTTTGCCACTCTTAAATGAACACGGGCAATTAGTTGCAGTAGTGCAATTACTGAATAAATTAAAATCTAAGAATAATCACAATGCTCCACTTGCAGAGCGCATTGATACTAAAGGTTTCACCAGTGCTGACGAACAATTATTTCAAGAATTTGCCCCTTCGATTCGCCTGATTTTAGAGTCCTCGCGCTCTTTTTATGTAGCTACCCAAAAACAAAGAGCAGTGGCGGCGCTGATGAAGGCAATCAAGTCACTTTCTCAAAGCAGTCTCGACTTAGAAGACACCCTTAAACGGGTGATGGATGAAGCCAAAGAACTGATGAATGCCGATCGCAGTACACTATGGTTAATAGACCGCGATCGTCATGAATTGTGGACGAAAATTACTCAGGATGATGGTTCAACCAAAGAGTTACGAGTCCCCGTAGGTAAAGGTTTTGTTGGGATAGTAGCGGCTTCTGGCAAGAAACTGAATATTGGCTTTGACTTGCACGACCATCCTGACTCGAAGACATCCAAAGAATTCGACGAGGAAAATGGCTATCGCACCTGTAGCTTACTTTGTATGCCAGTATTTAACGGCGATGAACAACTAATTGGCGTTACCCAACTATTAAATAAAAAGAAATCTGGTGATTTTCCACCTTATAATCCAGCTGATTGGCCCAAAGCTCCCGACTGCTTCCAAGCTAGCTTTGACCGCAACGATGAAGAGTTCATGGAAGCTTTTAATATTCAAGCGGGAGTAGCGCTGCAAAATGCCCAGTTGTTTGCCACAGTCAAGCAACAAGAACAAATGCAACGGGATATTTTGCGTAGCCTTTCCAATGGAGTGGTTTCCACTGATAAAACTGGGTTAATTATCGCCGCCAATGAAAGCGCCCAACGTTTACTAGGACTGGGAGTTGATCACCGTTTAGAAGGTAAATTAGTTACTGATGTCATTGGTATCAAAGAAGGCGACTTTAGCAAGTGGTATCAGGATGCTTTACATGCAGTTGACTTAAAAGGCCGCCAGCAATATTACCCCGATCGCACACTTTTAAGCACTGGTACACAACAGCATAGTATTAATTTATCGATTAACACAATTGCCGATGCTAGCGACCAAGAGCAAGTCCGTGGGGCGCTGGTGGTGATGGAAGACATCAGTGATGAAAAGCGGCTCAAGAGTACAATGTACCGCTACATGACCCAGGAATTAGCCGAAGAATTGCTGAAATTAGATGATGCTAAACTAGGAGGCGATCGCAAAGAAGTTTCGATTTTATTTTCCGATATTCGCGGCTACACCACATTAACAGAAAACTTAGAAGCAGAAGAAGTGGTGAGTATGCTCAATGAATATTTTGAATCAATGGTGGAGGCAGTATTTAAACATAAAGGCACTCTTGACAAATACATCGGCGACGCTATTATGGCTGTGTTTGGTTCTCCTCTACCATTAGAAGAACACGCTTGGATGGCAGTACAAACATCCTTAGAAATGCGCGTTCGCCTGCACGAATTTAATCAACGTCGCTATGCAGATGATAAGCCCAGAATTAAAATCGGCATTGGCATCAACTCAGATACCGTGATTAGTGGGAATATTGGCTCTAGTAAGCGGATGGAATTTACTGCCATTGGCGATGGCGTTAATCTTGGCTCCCGATTAGAAAGTGTCAGTAAACAGTATGGTTGCGATATTATTATTAGCCATAACACTTTTAAACCTTGCCAAGAAAACATTTGGGCTAGGGAACTAGATTACATTCGTGTCAAGGGTAGAAACGAACCAGTAGCCATATACGAATTACTGGGTTTGCGTTCAAATCCGATTGAAAGCGAAAAATTGCAAGTGATTGAGCACTATCATAAAGGGCGTGAGTATTACCTCCAGCGGCAGTTTTCTCGTGCCAGGGCTGAATTTGCTAATGTTTTGGCAGCAGACAGCCAGGACAAAGCTGCCATGTTGCATCTGTTGCGTTGTCAGCATTGGTTACAATCACCCCCAACAGAATCAGATTGGGATGAAGGAGTCTGGACATTTCAGGAAAAATAATCGGGAGCATCCCGTTTTGGCAGATCGCCCCTGCGCTAAGGCGCACGCTACAGTCTGTTACCCAGGTATAAAGCAATACGGTTCAGTTAAGGCTAAAACTTTTTGGGAAGGTTAATTTTTTTTTAACGTAGACGCTTCTCTACGAGACGCTACGCGAACGGCTTCCCGCAGGGGTACCGCAGAGGCGCAGAGAGAAGGAGGAAATGCTTAACTGAACTGTATTGAGGTATAAAGTGTGTTTTACTCCTGTTAGCGCAGCGGGGCGTAGCCCATTCTGAATTCTGAATTCTGAATTCTGCTGTATTAATCTGTCTCTATAAGAGAATGACTCATTAATTTTCACTCCCTCAGACAATATTCTATAACTATAATGATGGTGAAGCAGATAATATTTAACCTTAAATATCTAAAATAATAGGCTGTTTAAATAGATTAGCTTGCTATATTAGGAAATTAAACAATATGTTGAAAAATGACTTTTAGTAAATCTCCTTGTTTAAAAGGCTTAGTTAAATAGCCTGATGCTCTCACCATCTTAGCTTTAGCTCTATCTAGGAATCCTACTTTTTCTGACACCATAATAACAGGTGTATTTTTAAAATATGAGTGTTTACGCAGCAAAGAGCAGAGTTCATATCCATCGAGATTAGGCATTGATATATCCAACAAAATTATGTTGGGTTTTATACGGATAATCTCCATTAAAGCTTTTAAAGAATCAGTGACTCCGATAACGGAAAAGGTTTGCTCATCTAAATAACTTTTAATAGCATTCGATACCGTAGGACTGTCATCAATACACAAGATTGTGTAGATTTTTCTGTCAGCAGGTGGTTGGATGATTTGCTGACCTCTATGTTCATTAGTATTAATCGAGTAGGCTGCTGGTTTAGAGCCGTGTATTTTAGGCAACTTTGGCGTAGTTTTGGCTTTAGATTGTAGCTCATTTATTTGGAAAAATTGTGAGGTATGCGATTGATAACTTGATGATGTTTGACGATAAGCCGCTTCTCTTTCAGAGACGCTAACGCGAACATTTTGGGGCGTTAAACATTGTTCAACTAATAAACGAACATTTAGATGACAAAACTTTGGCATATCATCCAGAAAACTCTCAGGAATAAATTCATAACTTCCCTCCTCTAAATTCAGAAATGACTCTAGAACTTCTAGCGCCAATTGCTCTATTAGCATTGCTGCTTGAGAAGAACTGATATATTTCTGATTGACTAACCAACAAATAGCCAGATAATCTGGGTTCGGTATTGCCTGATTTTCAATACCAGTTTCAAATATCGCCCGCAACTGATCTTTGATTCCGTCAGGGACAGTAGAAATTTGCTCGCTCAAGCGTTGCAAATTTCTGTAAAGCGGCTCAAACATTTTCTCTGAGTAGCTGGCATAAATTAGTTTCCCCTCATCTACATATATTGACCAAGAGCCTGATGTGCTAAACACTTGTAAACAACCAGTAACCGACTTACCAGTGATTTTTTTCAACAAAGGTAGGGGCTGGAGCTTTTGGAAAAATCTGTATCTACTAATCGGAAGTGTCTTCATTGCGATCGCTTTAGAATAAAATTAACATTTGCAGGCAAAATTAGTGAATTACCTTTTCGGAATTCACCGTGACTTTGTTGGAAGGACTTTTCAGATAAATATAGCGGTCATATTTGAGTTAGTACAGAGATTCCACACCCCCCAACTCTTAATTCACCAATCTCTGTTAAGCTATAATCCACAACTTACAGCTAAACCAATTAATGCTACTGACCAATAGCAAAATTGCCCGACTAGTTGTCAGGATATAGTATTTCAAAAATTAGATTGGTTTTCTGTATCTTTAGCTAATCTAGCCAATCTAACAGTAACTCAAGTGCCACACAAAGACCATTGGCTCTCGCCCATCAGTCACAAAAGTATCATTGTTATCCGTATTTTGCAGCCTAAAATTATAGATACTTTAGTCCTCTTGCAAAAGTTTTTTGTCCCTAATCTTGAAGTCGGGAGCGACCAAAATCTACTTTAATGTAAATGTAAATGTTTCTCCATCAAGGATTATAGGCATTAAGTCCGCGCTGAGGAAGTATGTTTTTATATCCGTGACGAAAGTCATCGGGTACTTTTTCAAGAGGTTTATTCTTAAGGGTAACTTCACCAAAGAAAAAGTATTATTAAAAACTAAGCATTCCAAAAGTTCAATATCTTACTTAAGTTTGTGATTGTAGAGCAACTCTTAGTGTCGGGATTCGGCAAAATTATCACTTGCACAAGAGAATGGCAAACCTCCGACCAAGAATGAGTTTGCTGATAATTGCCGCCATGATGGTGTGTGGTGAGATGCACAGGCGACCAAATCAGCAGAAGGGAATCTCTTCATAAGTACTGAAAACGGGTTCTAATGTTGTGTGGGGCTAAATAGTCATCCTGCACAAATTGGAGTGACAAATTCAAGAACTTACAGGGAAATTCTTGATTAGTAGTAAATACCTTGCAATATAGCTGTTTTCAGCTAGATGGTAGATAACAAGTAACATACTCACTAAAACTTAGGTTACTATAATTTTCAAAAAAAATTAGCAGGAATATATAAACTTCATGATAAATAAGTAAAGTAAACATGAAAACTAATTAATATCATCTTCCAGAAAATTGTTATAAATATTTATTTGTTTAGATGTCCGGGAAAGCTGAAAATGTATAGTAAAAGATAATTATATGTCTGCTGATTGAATCACACTTATAAAAAACTGAATCATTTTATGGTAGCAATTCACCCAAAAAATCCTAAGTTTGAAAAGTCACCAATATAAATACAAAATTGTACGCGTAGGCATAGCCTGTTGTAAATATCGCATTCATTAACCCATAAGATATATGTAGCGAAAAGACGCAAATAAATTCTTTGCGTCTTTGGCGTGAGATTTATAAGTGGAAATTCTCACCGTTATACTTCTCCATCTACTTAAAATTGCTCCCGCCAGCACCAGCTTAAAAGTGTACCACCAGCTACTAGCTTCACTACTTCCAGTAGCCAATAACTAGCGTGTAGTAAATTCATTGTCGATGGAATAGCAGCAGCAGCTTCAAATAAGTTGAGTTGAACTCCTATAGCGCACATCTGCGGAGTTAAGAAATAGGTATCAAGGACAGCTATAGTTAGCAGCAGCACAGATAAAACAATACTGCCAATACTCCAGTGATATCGGGTTTTGCTTAAAGCTAGTGCCCCAGTCAAGACTACAGCAGCTGATAATAATTCCATCCGATTGAAGTTCCAAAAAATCGTATAGCCTGCTGTCGTAAAACCAGCTTGACTCATCATCCCAGAAAGATAAAGGCTAGGCATAATTACCCAGTCTAAAACTAGACTAGCACTGAGCCAAAAGCCCAAGGTCAATACGATCGCGGTTTGCCAAATTGGTCGTTTGAATTCTAGGTTAGAAATAGCAGTCATAAAATAATTGCGTGTGTTGTATTTCTTTAGTTTCTAACTTCACCAGCAGTTTGACAACTAATATCAACTAACCTTTACAAAGCGATCGCTCTTATATTCTGAAGTCAATACCAAGATTTTTTAAACTAAGTTAAGAAATCTTAAGTTTTTATAAAAAGTAATTTCAATAGATTTTGTCTGCTTAGAAATACTCAATTTTTTTCTATCGAAATTGACTTGTCAAGCAATATCCGATGTTGAAGCAGACACTTCAATTATTTTGTACCTCATATACTTGAAAACTGCTGTATGAAAATTCTTATTTGATTAGCTTCATATTGGCTGATAGAGTAACCCAGAATATTCATCCATGAATTATCTCTAGCCCGACGATAATCCTACCATCACCAACAATAGTATTTTGGAACAAGGCATTGTTAATGTAACCGAAATCACTAAGGTAAGACCCTTTACAGTAACGTTGTAATTTTTTAACGCAGATATAATATAAAAACAGCGTGTCTTCCATGATGTCTTAGAGGATGTTTGAAAAGTCGTCTTATCGGTATCAAAAGTTTTAGATCCCCCTAAATCCCCCCTAAAAAGGGGGACTTTGATTCCGGTTCCCCCTTTTTAAGGCAGGGCCGTTTCATTCGATCTCTTAAGGATTTTGTCAAGAGTATGAGTCAGAAATTTGCTTGAGTGGGAGAAATAAAAACTACCACCTCAACCAGTAAATTTAAGTGTTAACGCCATTTTCTTGCCCAATCAAATTTTTTAATCACTTGATTTTTTTGCTTGAAACGCTTGTAAATCAGCGCCTTTTAGGGAATGAAACAGCCCTGCTTTTTAAGGGGGGTTAGGGGGGATCAATAAGTGCCTAAAATCACAGCCAAAGACTTTTCAAACAACCTCTTAGACTACGCTACTTGCGATCGCATCTAGTGGTAATATTTTGCTATTTATGTGAATTAGTGTACTGTTGAGTTCATCCGGTAAATCGCGATCTTTTACCCGTGAACCATGCACGCAAAAGTGAAACATTAGACTTTTTGCAGAAGTGGGGAAAAGGATAAGGAGTAAAGGGTAAAGGTATGGAATTTTCCCTTACCCTTTCCCCAACACCTTGTAAAAGTAACTTTTGCAAGATGTTTATTGTATGTACGTGCCTCTATAACCGACAAAGCGACGGATTTCGGGCAACGCAACGCATAATTAAACTCACCAGATATCTCTTAGATATAGCTACTGCATAAAACATCTTGTTGTATAAAGTATCTATCTTTAGACATACTTTTTTGCAAATACTTGGTTATTCAGTACACCTCGCATGGTGGATTGACTTAAATATATTTACAAATGTTATGATTTATATTATTGTAATGTTATGATTTGTGTTGGACTTTTCAGTAACCTACTAGTAAAGTATTTGCTGGTTTAACCTGAAAAGCCTTAATTTAGGACTAACAAAGCAATTTAAGCAAACTTAAAAACCTCTAACACAGACAACTGTTCCTTAAAAAAGTTAATTTTTTGTTACCAGTAGATCAGATATTTAAATTCTGAATTTTCAGGGGTTGCTGAAGTATCTATATTAAATACCGAGCAGTAAATTGACTGAAAAAGGAGGTATGTACTGACCCTATGAAGAGAATGCAGTTAGTCATCTTTGTTTTAAGCCATTTTATGGTTTGAGACTAATTCAAAAAACAGCAAGATGAGGACTAATCATGCCTGTAAATATCAAATGTCAGCCTGGAGATAGACAATGATAAACAATATCAGTAGTTTACTTAGATATGAGTTTTGCAAGGTCTAACGATCGGAAAGTTGCTAGAGGTAAATATAGTGGAGTTAATAAGAATTAAGATAAACTTCTTAAAAGTCCACCGTTATTCTGAAGCAAAGATAGTGTAGCGAGTTTAGTAATATAAGGTTTGAGATTAATGCTCATAAACAGCGAACTAACGATTAATCAGGGTTCTAATCTAAAATTGAAGCTGGGAGATAAACGATACAATAAGTTATCTCGGTTAGAATTTTTGCGGAATCGTACAGTTGGAAAGCCACTATACTTAGATATAGTGGAATCAATCTGAATTCAGATGAGTTTCCCAAAATTAAAGTCAGTAATCCACAGAAGAAGCAGGCAAATATTATTCCAATATATTGCTAGTGGGTCTAGTTGACTTGTTTGAGGTTATGCCGAATTAAAGGCTAACCCATCTACAGAATTTACTCAAATGAATGGTGTTGTTTAAAAACATTGCCAGTCAGTAATAAACATTAGCTTTTTATTAAAAGCTAATTTTGTCCTGTCTTTTATCTGAAAGGATAAAAAGCATGGTTGCTTGCTGGCATACATTAGGGTGAATCGCAATTATTACCGAAATCTCACAACTTTTTAATTGGAATAAGGGCAACAAAATGAATAAGGTTCAAGCATCATTTGAAGCTACCGAAACTGCGTTTCACGTGCAAGGTTACGAAAAAATCGATTTTAGTCTTGTCTATGTGAACGGTGCATTTGATATTGAAAACAGAGAAATTGCAGATAGTTACGCAAAATTTGGGCGCTGTCTGACTGTAATTGATGCCAATGTTCATGAACTTTATGGGGATCAGATCAAGTCATATTTTAGACACTATGACATTGAACTGACAGTATTTCCGATCATCATTACAGAGACAGCTAAAACCCTGGCAAGCTTTGAAAAAATCATTGACGCTTTTTCGGACTTCGGCTTAGTTCGTAAAGAACCAGTCTTAGTTGTCGGTGGTGGTCTAATTACTGATGTGGCTGGGTATGCTTGCGCTTCTTACCGTCGCAAGAGTAACTACATTCGCATTCCTACCACGTTGATTGGTTTAATCGATGCAGGTGTAGCAATTAAGGTTGCAGTTAATCATCGTAAGGAAAAAAATCGCTTGGGAGCATATCATGCACCGTTGAAAGTGATCCTGGATTTCTCATTCTTGAAAACCTTGCCAACGGCTCAAGTTCGTAATGGGATGGCAGAGTTGGTGAAAATTGCGGTAGTTTCTAACTCTGAAGTTTTTGAACTCCTATACGAATATGGCGAAGAACTGCTTTCCACTCATTTTGGACACGTGAATGCAACGCCGGAAATTAAAGAGATTGCCCATAAAGTCAACTACGAGGCAATCAAAACCATGTTGGAGTTAGAGACTCCTAACTTGCATGAAATAGACCTCGATCGCGTTATTGCCTACGGTCACACTTGGAGTCCTACCTTAGAATTAGCACCTCAGATACCCCTATATCATGGTCATGCGGTCAATATAGATATGGCTTTGTCTGCAACCATTGCAGCACAACGCGGCTATATCCCAACAGGAGAGCGCGATCGCATTTTAGACTTGATGAGTCGTATCGGTTTATCACTCGATCATCCTCTACTAGATGGAGATTTGCTCTGGGATGCTACCCAGTCTATAAGCTTGACACGAGATGGCAAACAACGTGCAGCTATGCCTTCTCCGATTGGTGAGTGCTTCTTTGCCAACGATCTGACTCGTGAAGAACTTGATGCGGCCCTAGCTGAACACAAACGTCTTTGTGCTAAATACCCTCGTGGCGGAGAAGGTGTTGACGCATACATTGAAAGTCAAAAAGGCAAGCTAGTAGGGGTGTGAAGATATGACGAGTGTTTTAGGACGAGAAACAGCTAGACCGATAACGCCACATAGCATCTTAGTAGCCCAGCTACAGCAAACCCTCAAATTAGCAGAAGAGAATAACATTCCCGTAGAGATATTAGATTCTTTACGGCAGGGTGTTCAATTAGCGGCGGGTTTAGATCCCTACTTGGATGATTACACCACGCCAGAATCGAGCGCATTGACAGCATTGGCGCAAAAAACTAGCATTGAAGACTGGAGCAAACGCTTCAGTGATGGTGAAACAGTGCGTCAACTAGAGCAGGAAATGCTCTCAGGACATCTGGAAGGACAGACATTGAAAATGTTTGTTCATATCACCAAAGCAAAGCGCATTCTAGAAGTAGGAATGTTCACAGGGTATTCAGCTTTAGCAATGGCAGAAGCATTACCAAGTGATGGGCAACTTATCGGTTGCGAAGTAGATCCCTACGTGGCTGAATTTGCTCAAGCTTGCTTTAGTGAGTCTCCCCACGGCGATAAAATCGTTGTGGAAGTAGCACCTGCCTTAGAGACACTCCACAAGCTAGCTGCCAGAAATGAAGTATTCGATCTGATTTTCATTGATGCGGATAAAAAAGAGTATGTAGATTACTTCCAGACCATTTTGGATAGTAACTTACTGACTCCCGACGGGTTCATTTGTGTGGATAACACTTTGTTGCAGGGACAAGTTTACCTACCATCAGAACGACGCACCGCCAATGGTGAAGCGATCGCTCAGTTCAATCGTATTGTCGCTGCCGATCCTCGTGTAGAGCAAGTTCTGTTACCCATCCGAGATGGTATAACCCTGATTAGACGCGTTGTGTAATCGACAGATGAGCAGAGAAGTCTGAGAAGTTGTTTGAAAAGTCCTATTGTAGGTATCAAAACGTTCTAGATCCTCCTAAATCCCCCTTCAAAAGGGGGACTTTAATTCCGGTTCCCCCCTTTATAAGGGGGGTTAGGGGGGATCAACAAGTGCCTAAAATCACAGTCAAATACTTTTCAAACATCCTTTAAGCCTTGGCTTAGACTTCAAAGGGATGAACAAGATAAGAAGGAATAATTTCCGCTTGCTTCCTCATCTCTTCTCAAGCAATTTTTTGCAATCGTAGTTGTTATATAAAATACAACGGTACTTAGGAAGATGAATCATGCCAGTACTTCGCATCCTTCATTTAGTTGGATCTGCATACAATCATTTTTATTGTGAGTTGTCACGCAATTACGCCCAAAGCTGTCTGATAGCTACGGCAAATCCATCGCTCTATGACTTTCTGATTGCATACATCACACTTGATGGCCAATGGCGATTTCCTTCTTCTCTCAGTCCAGAAGATATTGCTGCCGCTAAACCGATGCCTCTATCAGATGCCATACAGTTTATAACAGCGCAAAACATTGACCTGATGTTGCCACAAATGTTTTGTCTCCCTGGAATGACTGACTATCGGGCACTATTCGACTTGCTAAAGATCCCTTATATAGGCAATACTCCAGATGTGATGGCAATCACGGCCCACAAAGCCAAAACTAAAGCAATTGTCGCAGCAGCAGGGGTGAAAGTGCCTTCTGGAGAATTGCTCCGTCAAGGAGACGTTCCGACAATTACACCTCCAGTAGTCATCAAACCCGCAAATGCCGACAACTCTTTAGGAGTGTCCTTAGTCAAAGAAAAGAGTGAGTATGACGCTGCCTTGAAGAAAGCATTTGAATTTGCTTCGGAGGTAATTGTAGAAACATTCATTGAAGCCGGTCGAGAAGTCAGATGTGGCGCCATTGTCAAAGATGGGGAGCTAATTGGTTTACCTCTTGAAGAGTATCAAATAGACCCGCAAACTAGACCCATCCGCAGCTATACTGACAAATTCAAAATACCAATCGAGGGCGACTTGGCTTCAACTGCTAAAGATTATGTTCCAGGTTGGATTGTAGATATTAATGACCCAATTACCCAAAAGGTTCAGCAAGAAGTAAAGAAGTGTCATTTGGCTTTGGGCTGTCGCCATTATAGTTTATTTGACTTCAGGATCGACCCACAGGGACAACCTTGGTTCTTAGAAGCTGGATTATTTTGTATTTTTGACCACAACGCGGTGATTGCCTGTACGGCGAACGCAGCGGGAATTCCTTTAAATGAGTTATTTATGACGGCAGTGAATGAAGCGTTGAGCGCGATCTAATGTCCGGCAAATCACCTTTTTAGCTTTTTTCTGACTTGGAATAGCACAAGGTTTTCACTAGCGACAAGTAATAGAACTCGAATGTAGATTATTTGAGTCAACCAAGCATATATCATGTCACAATTACAACTATGAGGGAGAAGATTTTTGCAATATTCCAAAACTTGGGTACTCTTGCATTACTGGCGATCGCATTTCCCTTTAACTGCACCGTCGTACTAGCATTGCTACTGTGGAATTTTTTCAGCCGATCGAATGCTAATCTTGTGGTTTTAAACGAGAATCCTAAAAATATCTTGATCGGTGGCGGTAAAATGACCAAAACCCTTCAGCTGGCGCGATCGTTTCACGCGGCTGGGCATCGAGTTATTTTATTCGATCTCGAAAAATACTGGTTCAGTGGTTATCGATTTTCTAACTCTGTGGCTGGCTTTTACACGGTTCCTGACTCACACGAAGACAAAGACGGCTATACTCAAGCCGTGCGTGCGATTGCTAAAAAGGAAAACATAGACTTTTTTGTGCCGGTAGGCATTTTTGCTGCCAGCTACTTTGACTCGGAGCGCAAGCCAGTGTTATCAGGCTATTGTGAGAATTTCCACTTCGATGCTGATACAATGAGTATGCTCGATAACAAGTTTAGCTTTGCAGAAATTGCCCGCTCACTGTCGCTATCTGTTGCGAAAACTTTCTTAATTACAGATCCCGAACAAGTTCTTAAATTCGACTTTACCAACGAAAAGCGCAAGTACATTCTCAAAAGTATTGTCTATGACTCTGTTTTACGCTTGGATCTAACTAAGCTACCAATGGATTCTCAAGGGAAAATGGCGCTTCATGTCAAAAGCAAGCCAATTAGTAAAGATAAGCCTTGGGTATTGCAAGAATTTATTCCTGGAACAGAATACTGTACTCACAGCACAGTGAGAAATGGTGAATTAACGGTACACTGCTGCTGCAAATCATCTGCTTTTCAAGTCAATTACGAAAACGTCGATCGCCCAGAAATTAAAGAGTGGGTGAGTCATTTTGTCAAAGAACTACAACTGACTGGACAAATTTCTTTTGACTTCATTCAGGCGGAAGATGGAACGGTTTATGCGATCGAGTGCAACGCCCGTACTCACTCTGCAATTACAATGTATTACAACCATCCAGGTTTAGCGGCTGCCTATCTTAGTAAAGAGCCTCTAGCTGAACCTCTGCAACCTCTGAGTGATAGTAAGCCTATTTATTGGCTTTATCACGAACTTTGGCGACTTAATGAAATTAGATCGTTAAAGCAGTTGCAAAAATGGTTTAAAAATATTTGGCAAGGAAAGGATGCAATCTTTGAAGTAAACGACCCGCTACCGTTCTTAATGGTACATCACTGGTACATTCCTTTACTATTACTCGATAGTTTGCGCTCCTTAAAAACTTGGGTGAGGATTGATTTTTGCATCGGCAAACTCATACAGTTTGGAGAAGACGTAAAATATAAAACCTCTATCTCTGCAACCCCTGAGTGATAATAAGCCTATTTATTGGCTTGCTCACGAACTTTGGAGATATTAATGAATTAAATCCTTAAAAAGGAAGCAAGGGCAGGATTGCATCTCCTTGTCTCTTTAAATTCTTCCTATGCACCAGCCATTGATTCCACTATCATGTCAAAATTCTAACTATGAGAAAGCATATTTTTGTAGTGTTCCAAAATTTGGGCACTCTTGTATTACTGGCACTGGCATTTCCCTTAAACTGCATTGTTGTCTTAACATCGCTACTATGGAACTTTGTTAAGCAACCATTCGGTAAGTCAATTGTTGTCAACCCCAATTCCAAAAATATCTTGATTGCTGGCGCAAGAATGACTAAAACCCTTCAGCTAGCGCGTTCATTTCATGCTGCTGGGCATCGGGTTATTATAATTGACATTGAGAAATTCTGGTCAAGTGGTAATAAATATTCCAACTCTGTTGCAGGCTTTTATACCGTTCCCGATCCAAGCAAAGACTTAGAAGGCTACGTTGAAAGCCTGCACGCGATCGCTAAAACAGAAAAGATCGACTTTTTTATCCCGGTAGCCATTTTTTCCGTCATTCACTACGATCGAGGCCAGCCACCATTACCAGACTTTTGTGAATTTTTCCACTTCGATGCTGATGTCACAAAGCTCCTGGATGATAAGTTTGCCTTTTCCGAAACAGCGCGATCGTTTGGTTTATCTGTCCCCAAATCTTTCAAAATTACCGATCCCGCACAAGTCCTCAACTTTGACTTTTCTCAGGAGAAGCGCAAATACATTCTTAAAAGCATCCCCTACGATCAAATACGTCGCTTGAATCTCACCAAGCTACCTTGCGATACCCCATCAGAAACAGCGGCATTTGTCAACAGTCTGCCCATTAGTGAGAAAAACCCCTGGATTATGCAGGAATTTATCCCTGGAAAAGAATACTGCACTCACACTACCGCGCGAGATGGAGAGTCAAGAATGTACTGCTGCTGCGAGTCATCCGCCTTTCAAGTCAACTACGAAAACGTTGATCGGCTAGAAATTATGCAATGGGCGAGTCATTTTACCAAAAAACTGGGAAAAACCGGGCAACTTTCCTTTGACTTCATCGAGGCAGAAGACGGAACTGTTTACGCGATTGAGTGTAACCCCCGGACTCACTCCGCCATTACTATGTTTTACAATCATCCAGGAGTAGCGGATGCCTATCTTGGTAAAGAACCTCTGGCTGAATCTTTGCAACCTCTTCCTGATAGTAAGCCAACCTATTGGCTGTACCACGAAGTTTGGCGGCTAAATGAGATTAGATCGTTTAAGCAACTGCAAACCTGGGTAAGAAACATCAGACGGGGGAAAGAAGCAATTTTTGAGGTGAGCGATCCCTTACCCTTCCTGATAGTACATCACTGGCAGATTCCCTTACTCATTCTCGACAACTTAAGAAAACTCAAAGGTTGGATAAGAATAGATTTTAATATGGGCGAGCTTATAGAGTGATACCAATCCACATTCTAAAACGTAATATTTGACATTCAAATTGCATATTGGATATGTAATAACAGATTTCTAAAAATTTTACCAAGGCAGGCAGGAGGCAGATCGCTTTTAGCGTCTTCCCTTCTCCCAAAGGGAGAGGCTAGCGCCAAGGGAGAAGGCAGTTCTTGCTGGAGGAAAACTGCCCTCACTCTTGAACTGCCGCGACCAGAGGGTCTTGGGTTTAAGACAAGAACTCCAAATTTTCAATTTGGTGGCTCTTTTTCAGGAGGGGTTTGAATCCCCAACGGAGGTAAAACCTTCTGCCTCCTTCAACCTAACTACCCAAATCTTTTTTAAGAATGAGTGGGACAAGTGATGCTAATCGTAATTGTTATAGAAAGTTACCCAACTCACATCCAAGTTTAGAGTATCTAACAAGTAGAGATTAAAAAACAGTGGTTTAGTTTCCAAGACTCCAAGCGATGTCTACGACGGGCTACGCCTACGCTTAACTATTTAATCTAACGTTTGTAAACCAAGAAACCCGCGATCGCATCCAAAAGTGCTTCTGGCTCATCTGCGCGGATCAAATGACTGCTATTCTCAAAAATTCTCAAATCTGCATTAGGAATTGCCTGAGCAATTTCTTCAGAAAATTCTGGGGCGCAAATCCAGTCATGCCGACCTGCAATCACTAAAGTAGGTGCGGTAATTTTGTGTAACTGGTCAAGAATATTGTAGTTGCGGAGGAAACCGCCAAAAGCAACATTAATCGCATCAACTGAGAGAATATTTCGCTGCCAAGCAATGCCTGCTGTGGTGGGATTATATCTTAGCGAATACATTGATCCCAACACTTGAAAATACTGTCTTAGCTGTTCTTCATTTTCAAAGTTTCCATCCCAAAGCCTTTGAGCGCTTGTTTTTTGTTCTTCAGTTCCCTTTGATGCGAGGATTTCCTTAGCCCGTTCTAAAAAGCCACTATGGGCTGCCGTGGCAATCACAATCAGATGAGAGACATTCTGAGGATAGCGGACTGCATAAGTCAGAGCCACCATACCACCGTAAGAACCGCCAATCACAACGATTTTGTCCAGACCAAGGTGTTGGCGCAACGCTTCCATATCTTCAACATTATTGTCTAGAGTATAGGTTTCTTTAAGCCCACGAGCAGACCTTCCTTGACCGCGATGGTCAAAATAGACTAGTTGAAGTTTTTGGCTTAAAGTCGAGAAGGTTGGTTTGAAGGAAGTATGATCTGCACCAGGCCCACCGTGAATTAGAAAGGCGACAGGTTTAGAGCAGATGTTCACGCCATCCACCACTAATGCAGAACCTTCCACATCAAAGAAAATCTCTGTATCTCTTATTTTCGCTCGCATTTTCGGGATTGTATAAAATTACGTGACTTACGCCTAATTATGAATGAGGTTAGCGCAGCAAGACGTAGCCCATTATGAATTAGTAATTATTTGGTTAGCTGTCTCTCAAGCATTTTTTCTTAATCAATTCAAACTATAACCACAACAGAATGGAGGCGATCGTTATCATGGCTGTATAATTTACAGCAAGTTTTTCATATCGGGTAGCAATGCGGCGAAATTGCAAGAGTTATGTTGATAGCGCGTTCAACAATGTTGCGTTGACTTAAGTCTCCTCGGTTCATCATCATCACAAAGCGATCGCTCCACGGCACAACACCTTATGAATATCTGCTCTACAGTTCCAAAATCTCCCGTCGCAACGATGGACAATTAATTACGCGATCGCGATTTAAAGAAGTACCAGCACATTGAAGTAGGCGGCTGGTGGTGCTTGGCACGGCTGAGGGAAACTGTTGACCGTCAGTCACATTTGGGTGAGAGAGTGGGGTATGGGTGTTGTAGGGAATGGCTCTACTTTATAGTGGGGAATGGCACTAAGAAAACGTGAAACCTCGTCTGGGCTATCGCTAACATTCCGCTGTTGTCAGCGGCGGATAATGACGATTTGAGCTATGTTGAACAGAATTTTCAATCGGAGTCATTGCAGACTTGGGGCAAGCGTGGTATAGAGTATGGCCAAGATTGGTTTTGAATTACTTGCGTATCCTCTTGGGCAAACACAAGTCCCCCCTGCTCCCGTTCGGCTACGCTCACGGCAAGCCTGCTCCCTTCTTCCTGCCTCCTTTTATCCTCTTGAGCAAACGCAAGGGCATCTCCAGGGCGAAGCAAGCAAATTGATACAGGAGAGGCGATCGCTCCATCTTTGCGGGTTCCAGAGCGCACAGTTCCTACCTGGCAAACATGCTCTGGGGTTGGATCGACTGCCATAATATGTGCTTGCGATCCATCAAGACAAGGGCCAAGGCCGCGCTGCCAATACCAAGGCGCACCCCCATCGGAGTACGGTACAATTTGTTTGGCATTCCAAATTTCCGCTACATCAATTAAATCATCGGCATCGCACATCATCTTTTGGCGGACTTGCCAGCTGTTCTCTGGCACAAAAGGAAGATAGCGAGCGACTGATGAAAAGAGATACTGAATCGGATACAGTCCGAAACCTCGATATCCACCAAATAAAGTATCAAGGGAACCATAACGCTCTAAGGCTACGGCTGCGAGTTTTTTGACATCTCCAAGGCAGTCACTCCCTGAATCTGCTGTGAGCGCAACGCGGCGATCGCAATACTCAATTAAATAGGTGTTGCCCTCATTGCGAATCTCTGGGTGCAGGGCTTGGGCAACCGTTGGCTGTTCCCCGTAGAAGGGCAGGGCAATCACTCGCATTCCACCAATTCGAGTTTCGTCAAACCAGCGTAGTGTATGAATATTCTCAAACCCAAGCTGACGCAGCCGCAACGCCATATCAATTGCCAGTACAGATTCTCGCTTAACTTCGGGAACGAAGATTGGTGTGCTAGCAATAACTCGCAACAAGGTTCCTAAATCAAAATGATCGGGGTGAGAATGGGTGATAAATACTGCATCGGGTTGTCCCATTTCCTCTAAGCTGAGGGGTTGGTAGTTTGGCGGATAAACTTCAGACTTGGGCAACAGAAATGGATCGAAGAGAATGCTAAAGTTGCCATCACTGAGCCGGAGGCTGGAGTGACCGACAAAAGTGGCATGGCCTAGTTGCGGTTTGACGGATAATTCGTTGACTTCAACCAGTGCACCATAATCATCTAATGCGTTCCATAACTCACGAGCAATGGTTGTAGTTGGAGCATTACTTCCTTCTTGCCATTCTCCTAGATACAAAGCAAGCTCAGATAGGAGATTGGGAGATAATTTTTGGATGACAATAGTTTCGCCAATATTGCGTTCTAGCTCAAGGGCAACGGGTTTAACAGCTTTGGGATCGGGATATAGCCAATCTTCTAAGAGAATATTAGGACGCTGATACAAATCTGCTAGACCACCCGGAACCATTGTTGATGCCAGTAATTCACGCGCATGAGCCACAACATTTGCAAGACCATATCGATTGCGGTGTGCTGTGATGCTGGCGCAGTAGCGACGAATGGTGGTGTCACATTGTCCAGTCACAGCACTACCAAACTTGGTTTCGTCCTGATAGATAAGTTGAAATTTAATGCTGCTGCTTAATCTTTGACGTATCATAAGCAAGTTATTAAAAGTCTACAATTTAACGTTATCCCTGGTCTAAAGCACCTAAGTTGTACACACAAGTCTTTTGACCTGTACCTTAGTTGCATCGACCTCAATAACTGTTCGGTTAAGCAAGAGCAAGAGACGCGATAAATCGCGTCTTTGTCATGTAAAATTTTCATCAAAAAACCTTAACCGAACTGTATTGGCATCGACCTGTACCTTAGTTGCATCGACCTGTACCTTAGTTGCATTGCCCTGCACCTTAGTTGCATTGTCCTGCACCTTAGTTGCATTGCCCTGTACCTTAGTTGCATTGCCCTGCACCTTAGTTGCATCGCCCTGTACCTTAGTTGCATTGCCCTGCACCTTAGTTGCATTGCCCTGCACCTTAGTTGCATTGTCCTGCACCTTAGTTGCATTGCTCTGCACCTTAGTTGCATCGCCCTGCAAAAATTAATTTACCCTACGTTACACAGTAACTCTAAAAGATTTGTGTGTACACGGTAGGTCTAAAGCACGGAATAGGTTTCTGTACGCCTGTTCCTCCTTTCTTAGAACTTACGCAAGACATCTCTGAAACTCTTATTCTCCTCCGTATCCTCTGCGTCCTCTGTGGTTCGATTTTCCTAAGTCCTGTTTCTTTTTCAGCCAGCCACCTTCATAATCGGCGTTTAATCTCTACGCAGCGACCACCCATGTTCGGCACGGGCAAAGGGTAAGGCAAGTTCTGCCATATAATGCTGCCCTTTGGAATCAACTAGCCAAGGTTGATTGACTAACTCTTCTACAATTAGCCATCGCGTGTGTTTATGTAAGTCTTTTTTGAAAAAGGACTCCAGGGCTAAAGGGCTGTCCCGATGTAAAAGCAGTGAAGGCTTATCCTGTATTTGCAAATTCAGCAGCATCGGCCAGCCATACTCAGCAGCTAATTGCTGCCATCTGGCAAAGCGCTCTACTCCATCCAATTGGGCGAGTTCTGCTAAGACTTGCCCACTCAAAACTGTCCGCCGAGGACGGACGATCGCTTCTTTTGGTAACTGAATACGAGGAGTAAAACGAGGTACAGTCAGTTCAATCTGCATCGGCACTGTGGCAGCGCGAAAGATTGCCATCGGATTATCTTGAAAAGTAGTCCAAAGTAACTGTTCAGAGATGGGGTCACGGGCATTAACCGCAGCCATAGAAAACCAAAATACTGCAACAGGTTTTAGCGAAGCCGATCGCAATTTTAAAAAGGGCAGCTGTGTTTTGGGATCTAGAAAGATTTCTGCATCGACTAGGGATAAACTATCTTTATTCGCGCCCCACAACTCAATAGGAAGAATGTTGAAATTGGGACGAGCTAAAACATTTGGGTTTGGCTCAAAGGGACTTTGTAATTCTGCAACCTGAATTTGATATTGGCTTGCTAAACAGTCAAGCCTCTGTTGAAACCAAGAATATAATAAATTATTTCCATTGAATAAGTCTTGAAATCGGGCAAAGATTGGCACCGGATCATCACTAATCCCGTGAACTATCAGTTGGAAAGACTCAAAGACACCTGCGAACAAGCAACCGAAAGGGGCTGTGGACAAAGCCGACTTTGGCGAATTAGTGGTGCTTTCGAGAACGACTACCTCTTGATTTTGCGATAGCGATCGCTCCCACGCCTCCAACCGGGTAATGACTTCAGGATGGCGATGAGCTGTTCTCATTTCGGAAACTAGGGTAGATTTGAGATCGCCAAGTGCAATACCCGCCGCAAATTCCTGTTTCAGCTGCTCCCGAAACGCCATCCGCATTGCCGAAGCTGGACTTGCACCCTGAATCCAGCAGCGTTCATAGTCTGCGAGTGTTTGCAGCAAAATGTTTTGCTGCGCCTCATCGATGCCAATGCGAAACGGTAGCCCCAAATCACAGTGCAGCACTAGATCCGATAGCTGAACGAGTGAAACATTAAGGGCTTGGGCGAGTTCTTGAATATAGGTTTTTGCTTGTTGTAGAGCGTTCGCAAGTGCATCCAAAGACATGAAATCAAGCTTTGCCGCCAGAGTATCGCAAAGGCAATGCAGTTCTTGGATCGCGCTGTTCCAAAGACAGCGATCCGGCTCAATCAGCTTGTCTGCCACAACTGCTAATGCTTCCCAACAATTTTCAAATCGCTGGGGTAAGTCAAGTCCCCCTAAAAGCACACCTCCATCAATGAAGAGATACAGAATATCCTGTATTCCTGCTGCATTGTTCCAGCGAGGTGAGGCTGACACTGCTTTGGTTAGTTCGTCTAATGTCCCTAGCTCCAATTTAGTCAGTTCTTCCAAGAGGATGTCTACAATTTCCTGAGACTCGATTTCACGCTGCTCAACTAACCCCTCTGGAGTGCGTCCCCAAAAGCGCCAGGAACCATCCGCTTGTCGCTTTAAGGTAGGATTCAATCGCCAAGTTGCACTTTGACGATAAATTGAACGTTGAGCTAGCGATCGCAATATTGTTTGAAAAGGACGGAGGTCAGGTGTAAATGAATACTGAGCTTCTGCCTGATTATGCTGCGCCGTCTTAGTAAACTCGACTAAACTCACACCAGCCCATAAACCATAAGGTGTCGTTCGTCCCGCAGCCCGCGCTAGATAACGATACAGCGCTGTCTCCAGATGGCGAATTTTTTTAGTCCGTTTTCCCTGCCTTTGGAAAGCTACACGCTGCACCTCCGTGACCAGCGCCGGATTAGATAACAGCAGCGCTTTCATAAACCATGAATCTGCTGCCGTCATCTGCCAAAGCTGCTGGCGATTTTCTTCATGTACCTGCTGATATGCTGTTGCATATTCTTTCCAGGTATCAGCATCGTTTGTACGGCTGGCTGCTAACGCTAGGCTTGCGAGTCCTTGATTGCCAAAACCTTGAATAGTCTCAATTGGCCAAGCAGCAGCCCGCAAGATGCCAACGGGAGCAAGCTCAAATTCTTTGCTAGGATGATTCATCAATCAAGAATTTTGGATTTTAGATACTTCGACTTCGCTCAGTACAAGTTTTGGATTTTAGATTTGTTCTCGCGTTTAAATTACCTTGCTCTGACAAGAATTTTGGATTTTAGATTTTGAATCATTCAATCCAAAATCCAAAATTTAAAATCTAAAATTCCGTGAGCGAGCTGTAGCCACGCGGCGATGATTGGTGAGCAGTGGCTCGATCGCCTTAGTGTAATGTTGTTCCAACTTCACTACTGCGGTGAAATCTCGCATCACAGCTGAGTATCCCTCAAGACTCAATCCTGCTTCCCTTAACCATTGCTCTGTATCTTCGCCATCAAGCAAATTAAACTGCTCTCGAAAGGAGTCAGACATTGTTTGAATTTCCGCATCAGAAATCTTCAGCCCCAAGCGCTCTGCTTCTTGAACTGCCAAATAAGCCAGTAGGACTTTCTTACTCATCACTTCTTCGTTCTCACCTAAGCGGGTGAGAATTTGAATCTCATTGGTACTTTCAGGGGAATTTGATGCTTTCTCCAACTCACCATCAGCCAATTCCGGCTGAACGAGAGAAGTTTCTCCAGTCCCAAAATGACGAAGATAGTAAGTAAGTGGGTCTGATGGGAAATCTTCGGGTGTTTTTGGCCACTTAGGCGACTCGAAACGATTATTGCGTACACAAATGACCTTTTCATAACTACGAGCCTCACCCGCCAGCCAAAAAATTAGCCCCGGCATTTTACCCGTCATCACATCGTCAAGAGCTTGTCCGGCGATGTGGGTAAAGAAGTTTGCTTCTGGATGCTCACCCGCTAACACGGAAAAATCCTGTAAGCGAAAATCAATGGCATAATTTAGCCGTTCTCCATCTCCAGCATGAACCACCAACTGCCAAACAACTTGCTCGGCACGGAAACTAGTCCAACTGCTATCAGCTTGTTTGACCTTTTGTTTAAGCCACGAAATAAAAGCTCCTGCTAGCAATGCATCCAGTTTTTCTTGCAAGGTACACCGCTCTTCAGGTGTGGACAATCCCGTAAGAGTGCTGATATCGATTGGTTCCCAACGCAACTTAGGAGAAGGCTTTTCCCGAACAAAATCGCATGACTGTTCATGTCGCTGCGGGGACTGCCCAGATCGCAGCTCGATCGCATCACCGGGACGCACCGTTATCGCTCGCTCTGAGGAACCAAGCCGACGTTGCAACAAACGAACTGTTTCCTCTGAACTTAAGGGAAACGCATAGCGGTTAAACCAGGCGTGGCGACCACTAAAGCACAGACCGGAAGCGTAAGGGAAAACCAAAGCAGGGTTGCAAGCACAGGCTGCTTCCAACCAACTAACTACCCCTTGTCTGTCAAAGGTTGCTCCCATACCGTGCTGATAGCCCATGCTGGCACGCACTACTGGCTGATACTTGGTTGAAATTAGATCGATGGCACCGTATTCTTGGGTGATTCGTTCGCCAATTTTCGCCGTCACTTCTGCATCTGCCATGTGCCAAAATGTCCCCGTTGCATCTCGAACTAACAGCCCAAACTCCGGTTCTTCGTGGTCTGAAGGCGTGGGGAGCAAGTAAGTTTGTCCAAGAGCGATCGCTTGCCAAGGCTGACAGATAATTATTTTTGAGAACCCAATCTTTTGCAACTGCTCGACTAGTGCCGGTTCATCCGCAGTAATTACGGGCAGTTCGCGCGGCAGTTTCTGGAGCGTTTCTAGATGAAAGTGATCGAAGTGTCCATGAGTTACCACCAAAGCTGTTAAGTTTGGCAGTTTGTCTAACTCAAATACCCGACCCGGATAGTACGTAAGCGTGCCCCCGACGAGTGTATCCGAAAAGCATGGATCGAGCAAGATGCGTTGATCGGTAGTTTCGATGTATAAAGCAGCATGACCACAGATGGTGACACGCATGAGAATTGTTTCCGTAGCTGGTACTGTCAAAAAATCCTAGCCGATTTAAACAGCAAAAGATAGAAATGTTTAAAGAATTTAAAAACTAAATATCAATTGCTAAGATTGGTAGCAAATAATTCCTAAATTCCATTAGGCTTGCATACTGTAATATAGACCGTTACTGAGATTACATAGTTACCATTAACATTTCTGGTCACACGTGTGGATAAGACAATACACAATGTTGTAGTTTTTGGCGGAGGTAGTGCTGGATTTCTCTCTGCCTTAGCGTTGAAGGTGAAGATGCCAGCTTTGAACGTGATTGTAGTCCATTCCACAACCATCCCCATTATTGGAGTAGGTGAAGCGACTACCGCTTGGATACCTTGGTTTCTGCATAAGTATCTAGAATTAAATCGAGAGCAATTTTATGAAGAAACACAACCTATTTGGAAACTAGGAATTAAGTTTATTTGGGGAGATTCTAGTCAGTCGCACTTCAACTATCCTTTTGTGACTCATCTAGCAGATAAACTCAGTGTTTTGAGCAAAAGTACTGCTTACTATTGTCTTGATTCCACCACAGAATCCAGTCTTTACTCACTGTTGATGGAGCAGTACAAGTCGCCTTGCTTCCGTAGAGAAAATGGCGATTTCGTAGTTGATGAACGCTTTGGATACCATATTGAAAATGTTAGTTTTGTTTCTTATTTAGAAAGAAGAGCAGCAGAAATTGGTATAAAGATTATTGATAAACCTGTTGTAAATATTGAAGTCGCCGAAAATGGGTATATTCGCCAACTAAAGTTTGATGATGGCACAATGCAGGCTGGCGATCTGTTCGTCGATTGTTCTGGTTTTCGGTCGGCGTTGCTAGGAGAGATTCTGCAAGAACCCTTTTGCAGTTTTGCCAGCAGCTTATTTTGTGATTCTGCTGTCACAGGCATATGGATGCGAGATGATGGAATCAACCCTTTCACAACTGCCCAAACCATGCAGAATGGGTGGTGTTGGCAAATTGATTTGCCGGATAAAGTCAACCGTGGCTATGTATATTCATCCGCTTTTATCAATGATGACGATGCTTTGCAAGAGATGAAACGCCACAATCCTTTGATGAGTGATAAACATAGTCTTATTAGGTTCAAGTCAGGGCGACATCAACGATTTTGGGTAAATAATGTAGTTGCTGTGGGCAACGCTTCCGGTTTCGTAGAACCTTTAGAATCAACAGGGTTACACATGATTGGTGAAACCATCAAATCTGTATGCGATGTGTTGATTGATTCAGACCAGCAACCCACCCCAGCATTAATTAATCTTGCGAATCGAGCGATCGCCCAAAAGTGGGATGATATTCGTGATTTTTTATCGATTCACTTTAAATTCAATCACCGAGTAGAATCAGAATTCTGGCAACACTGCTGGCATCAAACTGATATTGGTGATGCAGAAGCAATAGTAGACTTTTTTCAACACAATGGCCCATCAAGCCTTGGTCAAATTCTGCTCCGCCCCAATAGTGTTTTTGGATACAACGGTTATCTGAATCTACTCATGGGTCAACGAGTGGCTACGAAGTATCAAAGCCACAATGACACTTTAGATTTAGATCGTTGGCGACAAATCCAAAACTATTTCACAAAGCAGTGCGCTAACGCCTTATCAATCCATGAGGCGATTCAGGTTGTTAAAGAAAGAAAATGTCAATGGCTGACTTCATAAATACTATTCCCCAGGTGCCTCGCGTTAACCCTAATGCCCATTTAATCCTCAGTGAAACGGGTGAGGTTTGTAGCTGGGTGGGCGGCGAAGTGTTCGCCCTCGAAGGCATTGAACCCAGCACCATCCGCAGACTGCTGGCGCTGATAGATGGGGTGCGATCGCTTGAGGCAATTTATGCTGAACTTGCAGATTCTGACGATCGCAATTACTTACATGAGATCGTCTTAGCTTTAACTCAGCTGCATGTCTTAGAGGAAGTAGTAACTGAAACTGCACCCCCAAATTCTCACTCTCAATTGCCAATAGTTCCTGAGCAAGTACGGCAAAAGGCGATCGCTATTTTAGGCAATCACCAGTTACTCGATACTCTCAATCAAACCTTTGCTAACGCAGGTTTTCAAAATCACCGCACTTTCTCCTTCACAGATTTTGCTTCCTGTCAAACGCCAGAATTTCTCGCTCTCCAGCAAGAACGGATACTTCTCAATGGCTCTTTCAAAGTGTCTGAAAATAGTCTAGACGCTGTGAGTGTTTCTGGTTTATGTGAACTCTTTCAAGAATTCGACTTTGTAATCTGTGCTTTGGAAGCTGTACCATATCAAGCCCTATTCGATGTCAACAAGTCAGCCCTAGCCAGTGGCACACCGTGTTTATTTGTCACTGCTTCCCCAGAAACAGCACTCATCGGCCCAACAGTCATTCGGGGAACGGCTTGTTTTGGTTGTCGAGTTATCGCCTTGGAAGCTATTCCATCAGTTTTACAGGATATTTTGCCGCAACTGTCAACCCCCATCCTTGCCCAGGCAGATAGTCCACTTTTGCCTTCCATAGCGCAGGCTTGTATTGAAGAAGCGATTTCCATCTTAGGTTTGAACTTAACAGCAACTCGCGCCACCAGCGTTGTAAAAATTAATCGGCAAGGCAATCGCACCGTCAAACGACTGCTTCCTAGTGGTGAATGTCAGGAGTGTACATCGCAATTAGATGAACCATTGGGAGTGCTGCAACGAAATGCGATCGCTGCGGCTGCCCAAGAAATCGGTCGGATCTGGCCGAACTCACCCAATGCTACAATCCGTGCAGCAGCCGATCCTTACCAAACAGTGGGCATTTTGGGTGGCGGCACGGCTGGTTATCTCACAGCTTTAGCCTTTCGCGCTCTCAGACCAGACATCAAGGTGACTTTGCTAGAATCGAGTGCCATCCCAGTGATTGGTGTGGGCGAAGCAACTACTCCAGAACTCGTTAAGTTTCTTCATAGTCCCCGCTTTTTAGGACTAGACATCGTTGATTTTTATCAACGTGTGCTTCCTACATGGAAGTTGGGGATTAAGTTTCAGTGGGGACTGCCCGGTGACTATGAATTTACATTTCCGTTTCAGCGCGGACGCTTGCTAGAATCGCTTCTCTATGATTCAACGCTGAACAATCAGTCATTAGGGGCAATGCTGATGAGTGGCGATCGCGCTCCGATTTTTGATCGGGGCGATGGGACGCCGTTATCTCTACTTCACCAGATTCGCTGGGCGTATCACCTCGATAATCGGCGGTTTGTTCGTTACCTAAAAGAAGAAGCGATCGCTGCCGGGATACAGCATATTGATGTGCAAATTTCTGATGCCCTGATATCTGCCGATGGTGAAACCATTAGCCATCTGATCGCTGAGGATGGGCGTAAACTAACTTACGATTTATATATTGATTGTTCCGGCTTTCGCTCGATGTTGCTAGAGCAAAAACTTGGCTCCAAATTCGTGAGTTACCAAGATACCCTCAGCACCGATCAAGCGATCGCTGCTACCGTCCCTCATAATGGCACTATTAAACCTTACACTCTCGCCGAAACCATGAACAATGGTTGGTGTTGGAATATTCCTTTTGAGGATGCCGATCATCGGGGGTATGTGTTTTCTTCAGCATTTTGTAGTGCCGATCAAGCCCTAGAGGAAATGCGTGGCAAAAATCCGGGAATGGGCGATCCTTGGCTTGTGAAGTTTCGTTCCGGGCGGCATGAGGATTTTTGGAAAGGCAACGTTGTAGCGATCGGCAATTCCTATGGGTTTGTGGAACCCTTAGAATCCACAGCTATCCACATGATCGTTCTCGAATTGGAACTCCTACTTACCAACTTTCCAGCATCAAAGCAAGATGAGGGCGTGAAATCTGTACTCAACCGCAAAATTAGCGATCGTTGGGATGCCCTGCGTTGGTTTCTCGGAATTCACTACAAGTTCAATCACCGTCTATCTACTCCCTTCTGGCAAGCAGCCAATAGAGACACAGATATCTCTGGCGCAGTAGAGCGATTAGCATTGTTTAGCGAGCGGGCCCCCTTATCTTATCGAAATTCGATGTTTTATACACTGCATCCGCCAGAATTTTTCTCTGACGATCACTCCTATGACACATTATTAGCTGGGCAACAGGTATCCGCCCGCTTTGTGGAACCCGTCGAAGATTTAGCTACTTGGCAACGCCAACTCGCAATTCTCAAAGGGCTAGCTAGCACTGCGATACCCCAACATCAAGCCCTCTCCTGCTTGCGCGAGCAACGGCAAGATTTGCTTTACGATTTCGCAAAGCGCCGAGATAGTTGGTTACACACCTGGCTTCCTGCCTAGTAGTCTGTCCCAAAAGTGTTGAAAAGTTAGTGATGTTCAGATCCCCGACTTCTTCAAGAAGTCGGGGATCTAGCAGCCTTTTCAAACAATCGTTAACAATCCTTCTTTGAGCAAACGGCGTACTAACACAATCTTGCTATTGTCGCTGGCAAAATCGGGCAGCGATTTGATCTCAAATGCAGCTTCCGACTCAGCAATGAAGCGGAAAGCTGGCTCGACGTATGCTGGCGCTTCAACTCTGTTTTGGGGAAATTGAATCATCACTACATCCCCTTTTCTGACGGTTGTACAAATCATTCCTTGGCGTTTGACAACGTGAGTATTCAAGTCAATCTGTTGCAAGTCGTCCAATTTACTGAAATGGCTATCTGCTAGTGGAGACAGTGAGCCAATGAACTTAATGGTCAGTCGTTCAACCGCATCGTCAATATCGACGCTACTAGCGAAGGTTTTGAGTAAATCTTTCAATTGATTTTTGGTCTGCGTCTTGGCATCATCGTCACGCACAAAGCTAACGGGAACTGCTTTGCGAAATTCGACATTTTGCTGCACAATCGATGTGAGAGCTTCCTGAATCAGGTCAACCCAGCGATAAACAGGGATACCGACGGTGATATGAAGTGAAGAAGTATCCAATGTCTTGGCTTCATGCACAAAACCACGCGGGATATATAACATATCACCTGGCTTGAGTTCAACTTCATGAGTGGGTGCCTTCAGTTGCTCCCGTAGTACTTCTTGTGGTAATCGCCGAGCATCTTCAGGCATTGGCAAATCCCAGTAGGAATCATAGGTGCGCCAGAGTTTAGTTCCCGAAAGCTGGAGAACGAAAACATCGTGTGTATCAAAGTGGGGAGGGAATCCTTGAGCAGTTTTAGGGGTTAGGTAAAGATTGACATTCGCTGGATGATTGAGATATTTTTCCAGATTTCTGCAAAGTGTGGCGATCGCTTCCCAATGCTGTTGTAGATGAAATATACATAAGGTATTGCCTTGATTATAGGCATCATAAAATTGATAAATACTAGGAGATGCATTGGGATCTATAGAGCCTTTCCCTCCTAATTTATTCGCTTGATTGGACAAATCATCTGCCACTTTCGATACATTAAAGTCACAATAGCGAATGCCACTAAAGCGAATGAGCGAGTCAACATCATTCATGGAAAACAGACCTGAATAGTAATCTGGTTCTCCTCGTGAAACAACAAGGCACTGCCGCTCCCAGTATTCTTTGAAGAAAGTTACGGTATCGATAGGCTGAATTAATTTCTCAAAATCAAAGTTAGTGCTAAACATTTATGGAGTTCCCTCGAAAACGGATGAAAATTTCTTTAATTTTGAATTTTGAATTTTAAATTGAATTCTGCCTTATACTTAGTTCTTTCACAAATTCTTCTGGTTCGCTAAAATCTAGCCAAAAAGCCACTTGGGTAATGTTACATCCCTGGGGAAAGGCATTTACCTGACACCAGTTTCTCAGATCGGTTTCCCAGCTTTGTGTTTGTTCAGAGAACTGAACTCTTTTACTTAAAATTGGATAAAATCCAGACAGCCTTAAGGCATCGGGAAAAAAGCAGTCAGTGACTGAGAAATAGTTGCTCATGCCTCGCCCCCACCATCGGGGTACATTGACAAATCCCTCTAGCCGCGCGATCGCTTCCATCATCTGAGAAAATTCACCTGGAGTCAAAGAATTGCTTGATAGCCAAGCAGGAAATTCAGCCTCGCTAGTAACTCCCCTTTCTTGGAAAAAATGTTGCGTAATTTTTTGAGTAATGCTAATTCTCAAACTCGCTTCCGATTGGCTGTTTGTCTGTTCGGCTAAAGCCCAGAGAATAGCAACCTGACGATACAATCTACGTTCACAACTCGCTAATGCAGTAATCATATCTGCATCTGCGTTAGTTGTCTCTTCTTCAACTGAGGAGATATCCTTACCAACAACCATCAAGATAAATTGATGTAATTGCTCAACCTGTTTGGCAAAGGTATCGTTTGCACTATGAAGTTTGAGCAATGCCTGAATACGACCCAAACGTTCAACTAAGACTGGTATTGCTGATGCATCCATATCTAGCTCTAGTTCATTAGCATCAGAACTCGAACCCACTACCTCCTGCAACCTGAAGGAGGCAGGAGGCAGGTTCTGTTGTTGGGCTACAGCATCACACCAACGAATTAGCCCAGCGAGATTACGCAATTGAATGTAAACTCTGCCGAGAAATCGGGCTTCTTGGCTTAATTTTTCAGTCAGAGGCAACCAGGAATATGCTGTCCGTAATGGACGGATAGCAACTCTAGCTTGAAGTTCTTCTATGAAAATGGACTTGTTGAGTTGAAACTTTATCTGGTTATTGGCAGCAGTACTACCACTTTCTCCAACCATAGCGGCCAGATGTTTCAGCAGTTCAATGGCATCTGACTGTTTCTGATCCACATACCCGCCATTTTGCACAAATTCCAAAAACTGGGCTAGCATATGGCGATCGCCCCCCTGTTCCTCAGCATCAGCCACTGCTTGGCTCAAATGTCGTTGAGTGAAGAACTGCCGTTTGGCACAACTGATAATTAAACTAGCGATCGCCCGATCGATAATATTTTTGTCTACCGCCAGCTGAACTGTAGCGCGGATGTTTACTAAAGCATCAGTTAAGGGTTGGTATTGAAATTGAGGGTTGCTATGCAATATTGCCACTTCATCATCCCCGATGTACCGTCTGTCTCGGTAGGCTGCAAAAATAGCTCCAAATCCCTCCATGCCAAAGGCTTCCAGTTCAGCGGCTCGAAGCGCACCCATACTACTTGCCCCAAATACTCGCACTCCTGCTTCTAATGCCCAGAGAATCTCTTTATGCCAAACTGAAGCGCTGCGGTCAAAAAAACCGTCAATAATGGCAATTACACGCGGCTGTAACCGCAGACAGGCAAGAATATCACCACAACGGACAGGATCGAGGTAACGGGCCGGTAAAATTTGACTGGCTTGGGTAACGGCTAGGGTGGGGCCAAGAAAGATGAGAATTTGACTAGGTTCCAAAGAATTCGAGTGCATATTGAATTTTACAAAGACGAAGGGAGATGCATACCCGGTACAATCACATGCACCACTGGAATACCATACTCTGGTCGCGTATGATTGACAAAGACAGCTTGCTTAAATCCCTGAGTACTCAGACAACTGAGAATTTGTTGAATTTCTTCTGCAAACGTTGGGGTAAAGGCTAGCTCAGGCTGAGTTTCAAAATCAATCAGGGTAGCGATCGGTCTTTTGCTGCTAGACTTCATCGCTGGGCCACCTGGCATCCTGATGCGTCCAAGGGCATAACTCTCTGGATGAATGTCATCTCGGCTACCTGCAATCACCGTTACTCGTGATTGAGCCGCTTCAGTAATCGCTCGTGCTAGGGCAATTTCTTTGGAACTGTGGCATCCCCACCCTGCTGCTGTCGGTCGTCCATGCCAGTTTTCCCGATCGCTAATCAAGCATTTATAAGTAGGTATTCCTATAGTCGAGCTTAAATCAGTAATCACGGCTGTTGCCCCGGCAAGTTCAACTTGATAGAGTAAAGATTGCAAAAGCGGAGACTGGATAGTTTGACTATCAACCAAACAGTTAATCCGTTCCTCCAGAGGTAAGCGCCACCAACGCCACTCCGCCTCGCGTTCAATGACTTCAAACAATCCATGAGCGATCGCCTCTAGTAAATGGTTTCCTGATGCTAGTCCATTACTAGAAGTGCTGAACAGAGAAGTATCACGTTTTTCTGTTGTGGTGTCTAAATCAAGATACGCCTGTGGTACGTAAACAGGTTCATTCGTAAATAGATCGGTTCCACAAATCCAATCTAGCGGTATAGCAGAATGATAAGACTGCGATCGCTTACCTGCCTCTAAAACGCTAGGATCGATTGCCTGGTGATGTCGGCAGACTTCCTCATAAGAGGCAACCATCTCTGGTTCTGGCAGGTTTTCTGCATGATAAGACTCCACAGATTCCATCACCGCCGAGATCATCGCTAGCAGAAGTGAAATTCCCTTACCTTGAGAACCAGAAAAGGCTTTTCCGTTGGGACGAATCGCTTGAGCAACAGGAATACCAATGCAGTCAAGACCAGTAATGTCTGCAACACGCGTGATGCCAAAAGCAGTCAGAAGTTCTTCTAGCTTCTCCCAAGTAGAATTGGGTTCTTCTGTCCGAAACGTGCCATTAAGATTCAGCTTAGGAGCATTCAGAGTTTGCCACATTCGCTTATTTTTTTCCAACTATTAATGAGAGTAACAATAAATACTCCCGCTTGAGCGCATATAAATATTTTTTAATGTGTTGTATTAAGCACACAACACATTACATTATAGTTACGCCTTTGAAAATTGCGATATCAAAATCATTACAGTAAAAAATTGGCGTTGCAATTTAGCAACGCCTTCCCTTCACAGATACCGCAAGCCTTAAATCAAGGCTACCAGCAACACATAACTGTCTCTTTAACTGTGGATGAAGCCATTCCACCAGCTACACTTTCTAACTCATCTTCTGACAATTCTCGGTTAGCTGGTCTTGCTTTAATACCGTTAACGCTATTAATAGACCGGATATTCACAGATGGAGAAGCAGTTGACAAACCTAGAACCTTTCTTTCAGCAGAAACCATCACGGCTTTCACATCATCAGCGTTAAAATCAAAACCGTTTGTCTGGCCTTGTTCAACAGCAATTCTTGCAAACTCACCTGCTTCAGTAGCATCCAACGCTTCACGTAGCGGCGAATTGGTTGGTTGAGCTAAAAAACTTTCATAGTATTCGACAAAACTTTGCTGAGACATTTTGAACTCTCCTTAAGATAAGATACTTAGCCTTTACCTTGAATAGATAACTAAATCTGAAACCAGGTGATTAACTTCAACAGTATTGTTCCCCAATCGCTAGGCAAAAGAACAGAACAATCACCCAAATTTTAGTATTGTTCAATACAATAATTGCTTGAAAAATGCTCTAGTGTCCAGATCGTTTTGGTGAAATTTTGTAACTAATATCACATTGTTTTTGTATAAAGTTATACAAAAATTAATATTAAAATTGACAATTTAGTGCTGCTTGAATAATGTTCCATAATCGTCGTCTAAAAATCTTTAACCTTCTGCATTCTTTCCTTCAAGGGTTCGGATTATCGCTTCAATTAGCCTTCCTGAACGATGCGAATCAAACCCGTGGCGGTGAAAATTGAACATCGCAATTGCGGCCAATATGTCAACTAGATCCTGAGTCAATTGACCAAGATGCTGGAGATTAAGTAATTCTTTTGCAAGTATGTCGTTAGCTGTGGCATATTTTTGCAATATCTCTGCTTCTGGAGACTCATACGAAGTTTCGAGAGAAAGTAGTTCAACTGTTGGAATTGTGGCTTCAGGAGGTGTGGAAATCAAAGCTGCTAAACTGTGCCAGGTTGCGAGAATAGATGCCCGATCTGACAGAGTACGGGTAAATAGATCGTGCAACACAGTTGCCACAAGTAAGTCTTTGGAGACAACACCAAGGTTATGTCGATCGAGATAGTCAAGCATGAGCCACAATGAAGTGTCTGCGTCAAAGTGCTGATGAACCAACTTCATGGCTTCCAGCCCCCCAAATCGGTCAGTTTCAGGCTCGTAGTCACTAAAGAAAAATAAATTAATCAAATTCTCACGCCGAAGTGCATACATGAGATCGGAGATATCAGCGATCGCTTGTTGCCGATCCACTGTGATAAAAAAGCGCGCCCGGACATCTGGGGGTTTTCTCATAAAGAAGAAACAGCGCAACAAATCGTTACTCCGCCAGTGAGTAACTAACGGTTCGAGTCGGGCAAAAAGGGCACGGGCACTCGATAGTGCATTACCCTCATCCCTGACGAGTCCCACATTAAGTTGCACCCAATCCGCGTTTTCCCAGTCCTGACTACTACATTGTGTAGTTGAAGTTAATTCGTCGGTCATGAAATGTTTTTTACCACAGTTCACTGATGTTAAATCAAGAAAAGAAAGGTTGACAATAGAAGCTCACTTAAAGCAGCATTACGGGATGTTAGCAATCAAAAAACGTGGTTCTCGACAACATCGACCGTATCGAAGCACCTCCAGCAGATGTCTTTTACCGAGAGTATATTCTGCCCCAGCGTCCAGCGATTATTACCAATCTCTTTGAAAATTCACCACTGCGCCCGATGGATACCCTTGAAAAGGTAAAAACAGGGCTGACTGACATCCCAGTTCAAATATGTCCAAATTACATCGCGGATCTGCTAAATTCGACATCAGCTGATGTTCCCCGCATGATGAATTTAGGTGAATATCTTGATTTTCTAGAAGCACAACCCACAACTCTTGATATCTGTGTTGAGTATCCTACGCCCCAAAAGTTACTTCAGTTATTGCCTCTGAATTTATATCAACATTTAAATGATGAAAGCGATCTATACTCCAATATGTTTGTCGCTGCCAGCAATAATTATGCTCATTTGCACTATGATGCCGATCAACGTAATGTTTTGTTGTTTCAAGTTTTTGGCACAAAGCGATTTGTATTGATTCACCCGCGTGAAACTCAAAAGCTAGATGCGATCGCTCAGCCTAATCTCTGCCGTACCAGTGGCATCTTCCTGGAAAATATGTTAGAAGCCGAGAAAACGGATTTTCTCCGATATACCAACGCTTATGATGGGGTACTTTATCCTGGTGAAACTATTTTCATGCCGATGATGATCTGGCACTACATCGAGTACTTGGAACCAGCTATGTCAATTGCTTATCGTTTGGGACGCAACGCTTATAATCAGCGATTGGCTAAACTTTTTCCAGCCCCCTCGGTTGATGTTCAGTCCCTATCGCTGTTGCTGCAAGATGAGACAGAAGCGCGATCGCATCATCTAGAATGGTTAAATAAACTAGAAGCTGTAAGCGATTCATGGTCGGGGAGTGAAAGCGATCGCAGAGACACTTTAAACTACCTTTCCCTAAGAATTCGGGGGCAATATCTTGGTCTTGAGCCGATCAAGAATATTCGAGAGTTGAGAAGACGTGAAGCCATGCTAAACACTTGCCTGTTCTGATTTAATCAACCGTGCATAGGAACCATCAAGCTGCAACATTTCTTTGTGAGTACCGCGTTGCACTACTTTACCTTTTTCTAGAACAATAATTTCATCACAGTCGCGGATGGTACTGAGACGGTGAGCCACAATAATGCAAGAACAGCCTCGATAGCGCAGATTTCTGTCAATAATTTTTTCCGTATCAGCATCTAAAGCACTGGTTGCTTCGTCCATGATCAGAATTGTCGGATCGTTGACTAATGCACGCGCAATTTCTAAACGCTGGCGCTGTCCACCACTGAAATTAGCAGCACCCTCAAGTAAGTTACCTTCATACCCTCCAGGTAAAGCTAAAATCACTTCATGAATAACAGCATCTTTACAAGCTCGGACTAATTGAGAATTAGACACTGTATCATCCCACAAAGTCAAATTATCTCGAACACTGCCAGCAAACAGAAAAATTTCCTGTTCTACCATTCCCAAGGAATTAGAAAGTATCGCCCTAGTAATTTGCTCTCTGGGGATACCATCAAAGAGAATTTCTCCCGACCAAGGTTGATACAGCCCCGCTACCAATTTGGCAACTGTTGATTTACCAGAACCACTACTACCAACTAGAGCTACTCTCTGCCCTGGTTTCAGTTGAAAACTCAGGTCTTGAATTAGAGGCCCATCTGTCCGTGAGTAGCCAAATGTGACATTTTTTAATTCGACATATCCCTTAAGTTTGCAGGCTGAAGCATATTGTGAGGTATGTAAATTATGATTATCCAATTCTGCATCGGTTGAGTTTTGCAACACATCATCCAGGCGATTTAAGTCTCCTTCTAGTTCCTGTAAGGTACTGCCGAAATTGACTAGAGAGTTGACTGGAGTCAAAAAGCTAGTCATTAAACTTTGGAAAGCAATCAACATCCCAATGCTGAGATGCCCATCCATGACTCGTAGACCACCAATAACTAAAACTGCTAAGGAGCTTAAACTAGTTAAGAAAACAGGTAAAACGCCTAGTACTTGATTAGTAATACCTAACTCTTGCTGACCGTTAATAAATTTTGTATAGTAGCCTGACCAACGGGAGAAAAAATCAGATTCCAACGCTGATGCTTTGAGAGTTTCCATACTCTGAAGGGCAGCAATTTCTGTCCCTGCAACTTTGCCCCGGTCTTGGATGATTCGCATATAAATATCTGTGCGCTGTCGGGAAATCCACTGCAAAGTTAAAATATTAATCGCAGCAAAACAGATACCGATCGCAGTCAGCACTCCATCATAAGCAAACATGACTAAGGCATAAAATACCACCATGACAGTATCAATTACAGTTCTGGCTAATTGTCCCGATAGCACTTCGGCAACTTTAGTATTGATATTGATTCGACTGCTAATTTCTCCGGCAAATCTTTGGGCATAAAACGCCACTGGCAAGCGAAGAATATGGTGGATGAATTGCCCGGACATTTCCACCGATAATTTAATATTTAGTTTTCTCAGAAAACGTCTTTGTAGTAATGTCAGTAACACCTGAATAATGACTGTGATTGTCATTCCCAAAAGCAATGGACGCAACCAGTCTGTGCGATTTTCTACCAAAATGTTATCAACAAAAACTTGATTAAAGACTGGTAAAATTAGCCCTGGAATGACTAGAAAAAATCCTGCTAGGAAACAATAGAGAATGGCTCCCCAAGAACCCCGCAACCGGTCAAAGAGTGCGCCGATTAAGCTCGGTTTGCGACCCCCACGTTGGAATTCTGGGCCTGGTTCCATTACTAGAACAACCCCTGTATAGGCTTCATCAAATTCTTTTAAGGAGACTCGCCTCGGCCCGGTAGCTGGGTCATTGAGATAAACCCAATCTTTTTTAAATCCCTCTACTACTAGAAAATGATTAAAATTCCAAAATACAATGTATGGCGGAGGAAGTTGTTGTAATTGCACCAATTGCTTTTTAAAACCCTTGGCTTGCATTCCATAGTTTCTCGCAGCTTTAATCATGTTAGAGGCTTTGCTGCCATCACGAGAAACACCGCAATTTTGCCGCAATTCTGCTAAAGGCACAATTTTACGATGGTAGGCTAAAATAATCCCGAAAGCTGCGGCTCCACATTCCACTGCTTCCATTTGCAATAAAGTGGGAGTTTTGACGCGAGAATTAATGTGACTTGCTGCCGTTTCTAAATCTAATAATGGGGCTTTTTGGCGTAAGGGATTAAGGTTTTGAATTAAGGATATTAACTGCTGAATCAATTGCACAAGAGCATTCCCCTAAAACTTTAGTTAATGCCAGTAAATTCTCTGAGAATAGGCAAGACATAAGTAATTGGTGCTTGCTCTGATACTTTAACCCGAACGCTGGTAGTTGTACCGGCAGAAATGTTTAATTTTGGCCCTTGGGAAGAAGACCAGCGATAACCGCTAAAGTTGGATGGAGCTAGTTCCATTTCTGTTCGCACTTCTATGTCTCCACCGCCAGTTGACAAGATGTTTGTGACTAAATCGGCGTTGCCAATCACAGACTTTGCACCTTCTTTAGTCACAGGTAAGGGGGAAACAGAGGTAACTTTGCCGACAATACCGCCAAAGCGTTCTCTTTTGACGGAAGTGGGCGTGATTTGCACGATCATTCCTGGTTGAATTTGTTTACCATCTTGGACATGAAAGTAGGAGAGGGCGATTAGTGAAGTCTTTTTGTCACCGACGTTTAAGGTGACAAGCGGAGTTTTCGGACTAGTAACTTGCCCCACAAAAGCAGTCACTTCTAATACACAACCGCTACTAGGACTAATGATTTGGCTATTTTCTAATATTTGTTTTTCTAGTTGAGCGATCGCTCGATTAACTTCTTGAATCTGATTAATTTTGGTATTCAGAGTTTCTACATTTTCTTGATCGATACGTTGGCTCTTAGTCTCTAAGTCTTTTAACTGCGCTTGCAGTTCGCCTACAGAACTCAAATTTTGTAAGTATCTCTGCTGGGCTTCTGTTTCTTGTACATCTAATTGCTTGAGCTGCACTTTGATATCAGAGACGGTTTGCGTTGCCTGTTTATATTCTTGCTCTGCTTGTAAGTATGTATCTTTGGCAATGGCTCCCGCATCTACGAGTTGCTGGCGCTTTTCCAATCTATCTTTCAGTATAGGTACGACAGTTACAGCATCATTGAGCCGTTGCTGCAAACTAAGGCGCTGTTCGCTAATGGCATTTAAACCTTTTTCATAAAACGCAGGCGTGAGAGTTTGAGTATCCCGCAAACGTTGAATATAACTAGCTTTAGAAGAAGCGATCGCCTCTTTTTCTTTAGCGGTACGTTGTCGCTGAAGCAGGGATGAATTTTGTTCTTGTGTTTGTAATTGCCCCAGTTTTGAGCGTTGCAGTTGCAATTGCTGTTTGAGATCCGTCGGATCGATCGTTGCTATGACATATCCTCGATCTATACATTGTCCTGTTTTCACATTCAGATTTTTTAACTGTCCTGAGATTGGCGACTCAAAAGTGACAACTTGATTGGGTTGAATAAGTATTCCCTTTCCCGTGACTGTGACGGGAATACGTCCAAAAATACTCCAAATTAACCCCAATAAGACAAAAGTACCCAGCGTCGCCAAAGGTAGCCAATCTACGGGATTGACTACCTGCATTAACTGATCCAATCTTTCTGGAGAAGATAAACGCTCCAGTGATTCTTTGCGAAATATACTATCTTGCTCTTCAGCCATTCGGATTAGGGATTGGGGATTGGGGATTGGGGACTGGGGATTGGGGCGTACAGAAAGTTCTTTCAGTGCGTCTCCTCTTTGCGTCCTCTTCTCCTGTCTTCTTTAAGATTCCCGATTTAGACGTTTAATCATCCAGTCAAATCTAGCACCTGCTAGGGCGGTGTTGTCTAATGTATCGAAGTTGAGTTCATCTTCAACTTCGATATCTTCTGCTAAGAGTTGGTCTAGTTGATAAGCCAATTTCCCAAATCCACGGCGGAAGAGGCGATCGCGAATCCGATCTACTAAAACTACAGCGATCGCTCGATAAAAACGGGCTGTGAATCCTGTATTTTGCTTTAATTGTTTAGCTAGTTTCTGTTGTGGTAAAGCTAGTAATATAGAAGATTCTATCGCCTTGACTGTGGCAGAGGCAGTTGTTGCTTCTACAAAGGACATTTCCCCTAAAATTTCGCCTTTGACGGATTGGGCAATTTCTTTTTCGGCAACTTGATTCTGTGGGGTGGAAACAAAAATCCCTAACTTTCCATCTAACAATATATATAATGCTTCAACAGGTTTCCCTTCTTCAATTATTACTTTACCTGGATTAACTTTAGTTCTTACTCCTTGGGAAATCATCCAATCAATATCGCTATCGTTCAAAATAGCAAACACAAACAAAACTTTTCGCAGTGATTCTCCTGGAACTACTTTGTTCTTGGCAAGAAAATCAGTGAGTCCCCGCAACTGCTGTGACAGCAAAATAGCCATTATTTGATAAAAATGCGCGGCAAATTCTGTATCTTGCTCAAGTTTATTGAGTAATGATTCTCTCGGCAGTGCTAATACCCGTGAGGATTCCAGAGCTATAAAAGTAGTAGATGAAGGACGATTATCTATAAAAGATAAAGTTTCTACAATTTCCCCTGGCGATACGCGATCGATTTCTTGTACATCTTTGATATCGCCTGTGGGAGAGACACAAATGCTTAATGCTCCCTCTAACAAAATTTCTACTGTATCAATAATTTCTTTACCTTCTTGAATAAGAACTTGATTAGGACGATACTCTCTAAATGTGCCTACACTGAGCATCCAATCGATATCAGTTTCCCTAAAGTCACCGAAATTAGGAGTATTAACCAGCATTTGTCTAAGCATAGGATTTAAACTTGATTAGGAGTGGAACTAAATCATTTGTTGCAGTAAAACACAGCTTATTGTTAGTTTTATGGAAGTTTTAAACCTAGGTGAAAGAAGTAGTAAAAAGTCAGTAAAAACAAGGTTTTTTAGAAAAGGGATGGAATTGCATGAGAAGCTAGAATTACCAGACAACTAACTTCTTGCTTATACTAAGTACACAAGTTCGTAAATTCGTAGTCAATTTAAGGTTTGAAATTGAAAAAACCCATAGGCGCTTCTCTACGAGACGGTACGCAAAGGACTTCCCATAGGGTAGCGGCGCAGAGTTGAGGGCAGAGGAGCGCGAAGCTTGTTTCGCTTCATTTAAGACAATAATGTGCTAAGTTATACTTAGTTCGTTCTTTTTGGCAAAATCTTTAACAAAACTTTTAGACAAAAGTTAATAGAGATTTTATCATTGGTAGTTTAACTAAATATCACGTCTTTGTGCTATCACAAATATTTATCTTTGTTAGATACTTGAAAATTAATAGGACTTAATATGAGTTGGATACAAAAATTTATAAACATGACAGCAGTTCCTATATCTATGACAGTATTGGTAATCTCTAGTTTGCCCAAAATCGTGATAGCTGAATCACCAGTAGCACTTAAATTCCCAAGATTCCAGAGTTGGCAAATTAGTCAGAAGTTTATCCCACCAAATCGAAATGCACCACAGACTACTTCTGGTGGGGCAACTCGTGGCGCTTCTTACTATTTAGAGGGTAAAGAAACTTTAACTGCCTTAATGCCTCTAAATAAATCAGGTTTAACTCTTGCAGAACGTCCAACATTTTACTGGTTTATACCGCAGATACCAGTAGAAACTGCTCGCTTTTCACTTTTAGATGGTGACGATATAGTTTACGAGACGACTTTTAAACTTCCTAAACAATTAGGAATTATTGGTTTTACTCTCCCGTCAAAAGCGCCAAGTCTGAAAGTAGGTAAGAAATATCACTGGTATCTCTCAATCGCTTCCAGTTCAGAGGAAGTAGGAGAGGGAATCACTGTCGATGGTTGGGTAGAACGAATCGAACCTACTACTGATTTATCAAAGCAGCTAGCGAG
Organism: Nostoc sp.; assembly: GCF_036917235.1. GTDB lineage: Bacteria > Cyanobacteriota > Cyanobacteriia > Cyanobacteriales > Nostocaceae > Nostoc. Next base: position 148,142 of record NZ_JBALDU010000021.1, on the reverse strand, counting down.
AACAAATCCTAAGCAACTTTCCCAAGTGTATGCCGCATCTGGAATTTGGTATGAAGTGCTACATACATTAGTACAGCAACGTCTTAGCGATCCGAGCGAACGCACAGTCATAGCTAATTGGCAAGAATTATTGGAGTCAGTGGGGTTAAAAGATTTAGTTTCCAAACCTTTAAGTAGATATCTTGAATCCCAAGACTAAATAATTTATGTGGAGTCATATCAAGCAACAACTTTGGCAATATCGCGGTATCTTCATTGCTGCTCCCAGTGCGGCAGCATTAGTGTTTATCCTGCGCTTGAGTGGGTTATTGCAAATGTTGGAATTGGCAGCGCTGGATCAAATGTTTTTGTTACGTTCTCCAGAACCTGTTGATACGCGAATTGTCATTGTAGAAATTAATGAATCTGATGTGCAAAAACTTGGTAAGCGCGGTTATTGGCCTTTACCTGACGGTTTGCTGACACAAGTTTTAGAGAATTTAAAACAACAAAAACCCAGTGCTATTGGTTTGGATTTATATCGAGATTTACCAGTAGGTTTTGGACATCAATCGTTAGTTAAGGTGTTTGAGTCTACACCAAATTTAGTTGGCGTACAAAAAGTAGCCCAGAGTGAAGATAGCTCGGCGGTAGCACCACCACCAGCGCTGAAAAAACTCGATCGAGTGGGTGCAAATGATTTCCCCTTAGATGGGGATGGAAAAATTCGCCGCAGTTTGATGTATTTGGCAGATAAAAATGGCGAAAATGTGTTTAGTTTTGCTTTTAAACTTGCCTATCTTTATTTGAGCGATCGCCAAATTGATGTCGGACAAACAAAAGATTATTTGGTAAAAACAGGTAATGTTGTTTACCCATTATTTCAAGGTAATGATGGTGGTTATATTCGGGCTGAAGACCAAGGTTATCAAGTACTAATAAATTATCGTAGTTCTAAAGAAAAATTTCAACACATATCTATTATGGATGTGTTAGATAAGCGGATACCCAAGGACTTAGTAAAAGGGCGCATTGTGTTGATTGGCCCCACAGCCGAAAGTCTCAAAGACCTATTCTATACACCATACAGCAGTACTATATTAACAGCACCTAAACGAATGGCTGGTGTAACTATTCACGCTAATGCCCTCAGTCAAATTTTAAGTGCTACTTTAGATGACCGCCCGTTAATCAGAACATGGGCTAAATTAGAGGAATGGTTGTGGATTTTTGTTTGGTCAGTGATTGGTGCAATATTAATATGGCAACAAAGATATAGCGGCAGTTATAAAATAAAATCATTATTACCTTTGATTAGTATTTTGCTAGCTGGATGCTGTGTTGTGGGTAGTAGTTATCTAGCGTTTATAGCAGGTTGGTGGATTCCTGTTGTCCCACCATTACTGACATTAATTGGTTCGGCAATTGCTGTTACTGCCTATATTGCCAGGACTGCGGGAGCAATTCGTAAAACCTTTGGTCGTTATCTCACCGATGAAGTCGTCGCTAATTTATTAGAAAACGCAGAAGGTTTAAAACTTGGTGGTGAACGTAAAAAGATTACTATTCTTACTTCTGATTTAAGAGGTTTTACAGCTATTTCTGAGAGATTATCTGCTGAAGAAGTAATTAAAATAATTAACCTTTATTTAGGATATATGGCAGATGTAATTACTCAGTATCAAGGCACAATTGATGAATTTATGGGTGATGGAATTTTAGTTTTGTTTGGCGCTCCCATCACTAGAAAAGATGATTCTACAAGAGCGATTGCTTGTGCTGTGGAAATGCAACTAGCAATGGAACCAGTGAACAAAAAACTCCAGCAAATGGGATTTCCAAAGCTGGAAATGGGGATTGGTATTAATACAGCAGAAGTAGTTGTCGGTAATATTGGTTCGGAAAAACGGACTAAATATGGAATTATCGGCGATCAAGTTAATTTAACCTATCGGATTGAATCGTATACAGTCGGCGGACAAATTTTTGCTTCGCAATCAACGATTAATGAGACTAGTTCCATTGTCAAAATTATTGGACACAAAGAAGTACAAGCAAAAGGGGTGAAGCAACCCATAAAAATTTATGAAGTAGGTGGAATTACTGGAAAATACAATTTATATCTTGCTGAAGACGAAGATAAAGTATTCTGGGAACTGCCAGAAGCAATTCCCTTAAAATATACAGTTTTAGATGGAAAAGATGTAAATGACATTGTGATTGAGGGAAAGTTAGTAAAGCTTTCAGCTAAGGGAGCGCAAGTATGTTATGACTCTAGAGTAAATTATCTGGTTTTACAGCCCTTTACTAATCTGAAATTGAACTTATTGATGCAGGGTAATGCCAAAATTAGTGAAGATATCTATGCTAAAGTCTTAGAAAAAACGGCAGAACCAGATAGTTTTTATATTCGTTTTACTAACATTCCCCTTGAAGTGGAAGGGCAATTTAATGCCCTACGCCTCCGCCAAAGAACCATTGCACCTCTAACTCCAGATGAGTAATTCCAAGTTACTGCTCACAGATAATCAATCCCTAGTATTAGATAATCCCCTAACAGTTTGGCAAATTGAATCCGGTGCGATCGCTATTTTTGCTATTCTGATTGACGAAGGTATTGAGGGGACTCGCCGTTATCTATTCAGTGTCAATGCGGGAGAAGCATTGTTTGGGATATCTGCTGATAATCATAAACTTTTGGCGGTATCGATAGAAGATACTGTGTTGTTACAAATACCTGCACAAGAATGCGAACAATGGATAAGTCAGGAAAAAGACGAGGCAGAAAGTTTTATTAAGTTAGTGCAGACTTGGGAGAAAAATATTCAAAGTTGTGTAGGCGATCAATCTTCTATTGTGCCAGTTTTTTCTAACACTGAAAAACTTACTAACTGGAACGAGATCCAAGTTACTCTGAGCAAACTACACAGCGATTTTTGCGAAATTCTGACTCAAACAGAACAGGAAGATTTGGCAGCAAAATGGACTCAATTCCAAGCACGGCAACAACTTAACTCTCAGGTAAAAGTTAATGCTTTAGGAGAGTTAGCCTCAGTCCTCAAACCTAAGCAAGCCGAACTGATGCAGTCAGGTACACCGTTGCTGATTGCCGCAGGTGCAGTTGGAAGGGCATTAGGAATTAAGATCCTGCCACCTGTGCGTTCTGAAGACATGAAGCGGATTAAAGAACCATTAGAAGCGATCGCCCGTGCATCCCGAATTCGCATCCGACGGGTATTGCTCAATGACCGATGGTGGCAAAAAGATAGCGGTCCTTTATTAGCATATACTAATCAAGATAATTTTCCTGTTGCACTGCTACCAGCAGGGTCAGGAAAGTACGAAATCTTTGACCCAGAGAAGCACGTTCGCATACCTGTAAACAATCGTACTGCTCAACAACTAGCTCCCTTTGCCTATGTATTTTATCGTCCCATACCCGAAAACAATTTAAGTGCGATCGCCTTACTTCTATTTGCCTTTAAGGGGAAAATTCGAGAACTCATTGTTATCTTCCTCACTGGCGTTGTGGGTGCATTGTTGGGAATGTTAACCCCCTTAGCAACTGCTATCCTCATCGATTCCGTCATTCCCGATGCAGATAGAGGGTTATTAGTCCAAATCGGCTTGGGTTTGATAGCCGCCAGCTTTGGGACGATAATTTTTCAAATCGCCCAAGGTTTTGCCGGTCTGAGATTAGAAAGTAAAGCTAGTTTAGACTCCCAAGCAGCCTTATGGGATAGATTGTTTAATCTGCGGGTATCTTTCTTTCGTGAATATTCAATTGGGGATTTGCAATCTCGTGTTTCTGCAATCACTCAAATCCGCCAGAAACTTAACGACACAGTGCTACGCACTGTTTTTACCAGCTTTTTTTCTCTACTAAATCTGGGACTATTGTTTATCTACAGTTCCAGTCTAGCTTTAGTTGTAGTAGCAGTAGCGTTGATAGCGATCGCCTTTACTACGATCTCAGGTTTACTTAGCCGCCAAAAGTTGCGTTCTTTAGAAGAAATAGAGGGAGAAATTTTTGGTTTTACTGTACAGATGGTTGCTGGCGTATCCAAACTTCGAGTCACCAATGCAGAAGACCGCGCTTTTGCCTACTGGGCAAAAAAGTATAGTCAGCAGCTACAACTCAAGCTGAGTACAGAGGTAATTGAAGATGTTTTAGCGATATTTAACACTGCGATGCCAACTGTCAGCTCAATAATTATCTTTTGGCTAGCAGTTACATTAATCGCCCAAGCCCCATCTGAAAGCGGAATAGGATTATCTACAGGTACATTTTTAGCATTTAATGCTGCCTTTGCCATATTTATCGCTGGGGCAACTCAGCTGAGTAACACCATAGTCAGCATATTAGATATCAGCATTTTCTGGGAACGTGCCAAGCCCATCTTTCAGGCTCAACCAGAAATCGACTTGAGCAAAAGCGATCCAGGACGGTTAACGGGTAAAGTAAAAGTCGATCATGTGACTTTCCGCTACCGCGAAGATGGCCCCCTGAATTTAGACGATCTGACAATTCAGGCAGAACCAGGAGAGTTGATTGCTTTGGTAGGGCCTTCTGGTAGCGGCAAATCAACGATTATTAGGCTGTTATTGGGATTTGAAACGCCAAAAGATGGCACAATTTACTATGATGGTCAGGACTTATCAGGGTTAGATATATCGTCCGTGCGTAGACAGATTGGTGTAGTACTGCAAAATGGTCGCATCAATAGCGCCTCAATTTTTGAAAATATTTCTAGTGGCGCATTGGTGACAATGGAAGAAGCCTGGGAAGCAGTACGTATGGCTGGGTTTGCCGATGATATTAAATCAATGCCAATGGAGATGCACACAGTCATTTCGGAGGGGGGTACAAATCTCTCTGGTGGGCAACGTCAAAGGCTGCTAATTGCTCGTGCTTTAGTCTTAAAACCGAGAATTATAATTTTTGATGAAGCTACCAGTGCTTTAGATAATCGTACTCAAGCGATAGTTAGTACCAGCTTAGACCAGTTAGGAGTAACACGCATAATTATCGCCCATCGCCTCAGCACTATTCGCAACGCCGACCGAATTTATGTGATTGAAGCTGGTCGAGTTGTTCAGCAAGGTAAGTTTGAAGAATTAGTGAATCAAAAGGGCTTATTTGCTAATCTGATGGCACGACAAATGGCGTAAGCGTTCAGGGAGGGCAAAGAAGACGAAAAACTTCATCTTCGTCAGCAGCTTTGGTCAGAGCATTTTAGCTGGAACGATGATTTTACACAGGTTATTGGTAAAACTCCCTGAAGTATAATAGGGTTTAAATTGATTCATTTCACTAATTAATTGATTGAATCCCAGCAATCTAAGAAATTTCTAATTTTCCATTTTCCTTATAGATTTGTTTCCAACCTGTTATTGAACCGAGTGAAACACCAAGAATTCTCTGGATTTCCTCATATAAGTAACCTTGATAAACCAGCTTTACTGCTAATCCTTTTCTCACCTCACGGGTATTTGGGTTTTGAACTATAAATTCCTCTAGTTCAGCGATCGCATATTGTAAGTGCTGACTTATTATTGTTCTTCGTTATACTTGTAAACTCTCTAAGTATTATCTCTTAGTTTTTTTCAAAAATCAAATATGATTCCTGTATTAGTCCTATATCATGTCTGGCTAATTAGTTATAATGCTTTTTTAGGTAGTATTCAGGATTTTTATTCATACTTGTTATTTCTAACGGTACAAGACAAAGAACTAAAAATGGTGCAATTTAAAAGTAGTGTAAATATGGTCAATTATGGACGCTGCCAAACGCCTTGCTACTCTAAATCGCATCCGCAAACTCAGCCGTCTGATGGATACATCAATACGTATTCCTTTGACAGGTTTTCGCATTGGCATAGACCCAATCATTGGTCTAGTTCCAGGTGCTGGTGATTTAATCAGTACAGCGTTTTCAGCTTACATAATATTTTTAGCTACTCGGTTTGGCATCCCGCGTCAAGACTTAGCCAAAATGATTTTTAATGTAGGTTTGGAAACAGTTGTTGGTACTGTGCCTTTAGTGGGTGATTTGTTTGATGCGTTCTATAAGTCCAACATTCGGAATTTGGCAATTTTGGAGCAACATTTGACAGTAGTTGAACCAGAACTAAAAAAAGTGTCTGATGAACTTTACTCTCAAAAATTCAGCCAAATTTAAGTAGGAAAAGAGCGTACTTTATGGCCATAGGCATTGCCATTGTACATTCAGTATGTATTTTCTAGTACATTACTAGCCAGTTGTAGAGAAGCGATGACCGAGCGCTGTGGGTGGGCTGCTGAGTTCTTCTACAGCGTTGGGTCAACAACTGGCGATTTGCGTCTGTTCTGTTGATATCTCATTTAAACGGCAATTCAGAAACAAGTTATGCCAAATTGCCAAAACCTTTGAACGCGGTATCGTCACTTCAACTTTTTCTTAAAAGAGAAATGGAAATAATTGATGGGCGAACCTATCGGTTAAATTCAGCCTTGGTGTAATTGAAAATATTGTAGAGTATAGAATTGCCCTAAGTATTGCCCTACGCAACTCCCTCTATGACTACCGCACCCTTAAGCTGGGAAGAACTAGAAACCCTCACGGACTATCAAATAGATACCGTTAATGGTCTCACCAATGCTAGAGCCAGGTTGCGCTTGTTTGGTCAGGCGGAATCTGATGTGCGGGTAACGCTGTACCGCGATAACCACGCTTGGTGTCCTTACTGTCAAAAAGTTTGGTTATGGCTAGAGGAAAAACAGATCCCCTACCGCATCGAAAAAGTGACAATGTTCTGCTATGGGGAGAAAGAAAGTTGGTACAAACGTAAGGTACCATCAGGAATGCTCCCCGCGATCGAGCTAGATGGACGGATTATTAAGGAAAGCGATGATATTTTGATCGCTTTGGAAAAGGTATTTGCTCCATTGAACCAAGGGATGGAAGACCGCACGGTGCTTCCTTTACGTCAATTAGAACGACTTTTATTTAGAGCTTGGTGCGCTTGGCTATGCTCTAGAACCGATTCCTCTCAACAAGAACAACGCAACCGAGAACAATTTATCACAGTGGTGGCTAGGGTAGAGTTGGCTCTGGGTAGCACCCCAAGCCCTTACTTTCTAGATAGTTTCGGCATCGTCGATGTCATTTTTACGCCATATCTCGAACGGATGAATGCGAGCCTTTACTACTACAAGGGCTACTCACTGCGGGAGGAAAACCCTCGTTTGAGCGCATGGTTTGCGGCAATGGAAAGCCGACCGACCTACTGCGGTACCCAAAGCGACTTTCACACCCACGCACATGATTTGCCGCCCCAGATGGGAGGCTGTTGGGAAAACGGCGAAACCCAGATGCTTCTCAATAAAGCGCGGGTGGATAACGGCCCCTGGTTCGGGCTACCAGATGTTACTTATCCAGAACCCGAAAACTCCCGCATGGAAGCTCTTAAACGAACTATCAAGCACCGGATCAATATTATCCGAGTCAACCCCTTAGATGATAAATTGTTCGATCGAGCGCTACGTTGTGCTTTAACACACATGATGACAGGGGAAGACTGTGTACCTCCATCGGGATCTGATGTCGCTCTCCGATATTTGCGCGATCGCATTAATGTACCACGAGATATGTCTATCTACGCAGCAAAGCGATTGAGAGAATCCCTGGAAAAAACCGCAGCCCTTGCAGGTGATGGGCAGCCAGCCCCCATTCCCACTAAGCATCGACGAGATCAAGACCCGTCTAATTTTGCCATCTGGAGCAATCAGAACAAAATCGTTGAGTAATAACTCACCCTTAGATTTACCACTAGCTGTAGTCCAAAAACTACCATCAGCTAATTGAGCCGAGAGGTTGCCGGCAGTTCCTATCATCCAAGCTTGTTGGTAAAAATACCGAGCAGTGGCAATTAGTTGCAAACGAGGATCTGGTAATGTTGAGTTTAACTCCATGATTTTGCTAAATAATCGCGGATTTGGAAAAAATCATTCCAGACCAACAAACTTTTGTCAGCCATACGCTATCAGTTTAGCGGGTATCATAAAAAAGCTAATTCCTAAAGAGGTTAGTCATGGGAACTCCTGATTCAGACGCACTGGTATTTTTTGGGGCAACAGGTGACTTGGCCTACAAGAAAATCTTCCCCAGCCTTCAGGCAATGGGACGACGGGGCAATCTCAATGTCCCAGTGATTGGGGTTGCCGGACGACCTTGGACGACGGAGCAACTTAGAGAAAGGGCACGTGATAGCCTAGAACATCATGGTGGTATAGATGAAGCCGCATTTGAGAAACTTTCTGGACTACTCCAATACGTTGCTGGTGACTACAACAAACCAGAAACTTACGAAAAATTACGTCAAGCCCTTGGTGATGCCACTCATCCCTTGTACTATTTGGCAATTCCACCGAGCTTGTTTGCACAAGTAGTGTCAGGATTGGGCGAATCAGGGTGTGCTAAAAATGCGCGGGTGGTAATTGAAAAACCATTTGGACGGGATTTGAAATCAGCACGCGAGTTAAATCAAATTCTGGCATCAGTTTTTCCCGAATCAGCCATCTATCGCATCGACCATTACCTGGGCAAAGAACCACTGCTGAATTTACTCTATTTTCGGTTTGCCAACTCTTTTCTCGAACCCATCTGGAATCGCAACTATGTTGAAAGCATCCAGATTGTGATGGCTGAGGACTTTGGCATTCAAGGAAGGGGGCGCTTCTATGAGGAGACTGGTGCAATTCGAGATGTGGTGGAAAACCATATGCTGCAAGTATTGGCTTCAGTGTGCATGGATGCTCCCGCCAGTACTGCTACCGATTCCATTCGGGATGAAAAAGAGCGTATTCTCAAAGCTATACCTTCAGTGCAACCCGATGATATTATTCGCGGTCAATTTTCTGATTACCGCAACGAAGAAGGTGTTTCACCTGACTCCCAAGTAGAAACTTTTGTTGCCGTGCGGTTATTTATTAATACATGGCGGTGGTCAGGAGTTCCCATCTACATCCGGGCTGGGAAGAAATTGCCTGTTAAAAGTACTGAGGTGATGGTCAAGTTCAAGTGTCCACCTTTAGATGTGTTCCAAGAGGGAGCAAAAGAAAACGCTAATTATGTTCGTTTTTTACTAGATCCAGAGGTAATTGTGGGATTGGGCGCTCGCACTAAAATTCCTGGAGAAGATATGATCGGCTCTGGGGTTGAACTCCTGGCCTTTTATGGAGGTGGCGACGAGATGGAACCCTATGAACGCCTGTTAGCTGATGCTATGCGGGGCGATCCCACCTTGTTTGTACGGGAAGATACTGTAGAAGAGGAATGGCGGATTGTCCAGCCAATTCTCGATAACGTCACACCTGTTTATGAGTATGAACCAAATACATGGGGGCCACCTGAGTCAGATCGACTGCTCTTGCCAAAGGATCAGTGGTACAATCCCTTAGCTAGAGAGTAGTATCAACTACACAATCACTGATACAGAAACCAACACAGGATACGTTCACGAGATTCCTATTATGTGCGGGTTTGGCATTAGCGATCGCCATCATGTAGATGTTGATGGTACGATCGCCGGGACTGTGACAGATGATATCATGTCCGCATAATTAGTTATGCTAACCACAGTCATTACTCCCCACCCCAACCCCTCCCCGCTCTTCGAGAGGGGAGACAAAGCGTAGCTTTGGCGGGGTGGGGTTCTTCGGGTTTAATAAGCAATCAAGCGGACATGATATGAGTTAGCAATTCGCGGTTATCGCTAAGAATGGAAGCGCCTGAAGAAAGCTAATTTCAAACTAACCGCACAAGCAGTTGAACATGATTAGGCAATCCAAATGAAAAGACCTGGATTTATTGAGCGTCATCACCTGTGGACAGAAATCCAAAAACAAGCATCTGAAAAGATCGAGGCTGTTGTCAAAGAGCGGGATCTATTATTAATTCGTACCGCTTGGTCAGACCAGCATGGGATTGTTCGCAGTAAATCGCTCTTACCTCAGACATTTTTCAGTGCCTTAGAAAACGGTATGCAAATCAGCACAGGGACATTCCTGTTTGATACTGGTGGTGCAATAGTATTTAACCCGTTTGTTCCTGGCGGTAGTTTAGATATGCCTTTGATGACAGGTGCGCCAAATCTTGTGGCTGTTCCTGACCCTAATACCTTCAAAATTGTGCCTTGGGCAAAACGTACTGGCTTTATTCTCTGTGACGAGTACTTTCAAAATGGTCAGGCGATGCCCTTTTCCAGTCGCGGTATTTTGCGCCAATCATTGGTAGAGTTACATCAAAGAGGATTGGAGCATATTGTCGGCTTAGAAGTTGAGTGGTATCTGGCAAAGTTGGAAGATCCGATGTTAGCGATCGCTAATGTTGGTACTTCTGGAAAACCTGGTGAACCTGCCAAAGTTAGCGCTGTAGAGCATAGCTTCCAATATCTTTTAGAATCGCACAATCCAGAGATTCACGATTTGCTGCGTATTCTGGCAGAAAACTTAGTTGAAATGGGATTGCCTTTAAGGAGTGTAGAAAACGAAGGAGGTGCCGGTCAATTTGAATTTACCTTTGACCCGATTCCGGCGTTGCAAGCTGCGGATACAATGATGATATTCCGAATGGCGACCAAGCAAATCTGCCGTCAACAAGGTTACATCGCATCATTTATGTGTCGTCCAGGATTACAAGGTTCTTCTTCCAATGGCTGGCATTTGCACCAATCCCTGGTAAACCGAAGCACAGGCGAGAACGCTTTCATGTCTGCAACTTCTAAAACCCTAATGTCAGATTTAGGTAAACATTTCGTTGGTGGTCTTCTTAAACACGCCAATCCTGCTTCTGTGTTCACAACCCCAACAATTAACGGCTACAAAAGATTTAGGCCTTATTCTCTAGCTCCTGACCGTGCCGGATGGGGATTGGAAAATCGAGGGGCAATGATTAGATTACAAGGCGGTTATGATGACCCCACCACCCACATTGAAAACCGAGTTGGAGAACCAGCAGCCAATCCTTATTTGTATATGGCATCGCAATTGATTTCTGGGCTAGATGGTGTAGATCGTAAACTTGACCCTGGCTCCCCAACAGAGTCACCTTACGCTACAGAAAGTCCCACCTTACCCAAAAGTTTGCCAGAGGCGATTTCATATTTGAGCCAAAGCGAACTTTTTGCTCAAAAAATGGGGCAGCAGTTCATCAACTTCATCATTAAGATGAAACAGAGTGAAATCAATCGCTTTTTGCAGTCCGTCGCCGATCAGCCACCAGAAGACTATTTAAAACAGGTGACTAACTGGGAGCAAAGAGAATATTTTGAATTATTTTGAAGTGAATAATTCTTGGAAATATCGCGCTTTTAAAGATCGCCCCGTACATACTTGCTTAAGAAAAATTATTATATTTTTAACTTTATACAAGCATAATCCCGCAAAAGTAAATATTTATAAAGGATGAATTAATACTTGTTTTGGTAAGTCAATATCTTTGCCACTTTCCGAGGGTGAGTTGATGTATAAACTCTTATTTTGGCAAAGATATTGGTAAGTATTATGTCATATCATACAGGTACAGTATAAATTTAGATTCACTTGTTATAGGAGGAAGATTGTGTCTGAAAAAAAACCAGAAAAGTTGAATTCACAAGCAGTACCATTCTTTGCTCGATTCTTGGAAGAGCAAAGCCTTGAAGACCTTTCTGATGAACAATCAAAAGCGATTATCGGTGGATGCAATAATGCCACAAACAAGAATAATGATGAACTTGTCCAAACTCTGAAGTTTCCATCCGATCAAGAAGATGGCACTACAGGAACCAATCCGCTGTATGATGACTACGCTGTTACTCAGAAGTATCCTTGAGATGGTGATGACAGTTCGCCGTCTTGACCTTCATAGCTGCATACTTTTGACTACACCAGAGATGCGGTTTTAGAACTATTGTCAGAATAAAAATACATTTAGTGCCAACTTCATTTAGGGGTTGGCTTCCCATTAAAATTAATTTCACCAAAGAATTGGGTCTGAAGCCCCGTGCTTCACGCAATGCTTTAAAGTAATGAGTAAGGAGTAATGAGTGGATGAAAAATGGGTATTTACTCATTACTTATTACTCATTACTCATTACTCCAGAATCACCGCGCCTTTAGGTCGGTGAGGATGTCAATTTTTTAATATTTTGCTTTCTCAAGAGTTGACAATACTGAAAATGCAAAAACTAATAAAAATATTTTATGCACCTCAATCGTGATGTAGTTTTATTAATCACCCATAGTGGTGATTACTTTACAATAGATAGAGTTGCAGAAGCAGTATCAAAACTAGGCGCACAGCCATTTCGTCTTGATACTGATAAGTTTCCGATCGCACTCCAACTCCAGGCTAATTTAAGTAACTCTGGTAGTTAACCCAGTTGGTGAGTTCTTCTGGCTGGAACGCTGTCCTGGCTTACCGATTTCCCAGGCGATCGCTGAGGTTTTAAATAATTCAGCTAGTTGATTACAACTTCTCTTTAGCTGGCGTTGCGATACCGCGTTTAACTAGATCCGCTTCTAGTTCCTTTATGAATTTTAAGTCTTCCTCCAATAAAAGCTGGCTTTCGCTAGAACAAAGATTTTTTTCCAGAAAAGCAAATGCTTGCCGGAATTGACGCGGATTTGCTTTAATTAGTGAGTCAAAATGACAGGGAATAATCTGCTGAAAATCCCAACTTGCAACTGTATCAGCCCATTTGAGGACTTGTTTTGGAGCTTGAGGAAGAATGAGGATTTGCAAAATCGGTGCGACAAATGGTCGTCCCTGACCTCGTAGAGCATCGAATGCGTGCTTCCAGGTTTCTTGCCAGCGAAAAGGAAATAAACCAAAGTACGTTTTTAGCGATCGCTGTGGTGCTTTGAGAGCATCACGAAACATCTGTCCGATTAAAGCAACTTCTAAGGCACTTGGACGGAAGTAAAGTGCAAATAGTGAAATGCGTTGCCATCCCTTGCGGCGGTTGTCTTCATTGTCCTCGATAGTCTCCCAGGCATTGTCCCTGGCATGAAACAGTAAGGGATAAGGATCTAATTGGAGGATTTCTGGTGGGTCAACTGGCACGGAAAGGATAGAATCAGTTACAAGCAGAGTGCGCGATCGCTTGTGAAACAATGCAACTTCTGCAAAAGATCCTCGTCCCAAGTTGATGTCCAATATTGCATAGTCAAACTCCAGAGCGAAGGGAGCAAGGCTTGAGTCTTCTGGGAGTTCTTGAGTTCGTTTTTGGGGAAAGCCTAGCCAACTAAGCGGCAGGTTGAACGGGAAACTCCACTGGTGCGGGGCAACAAAGACTTGTGCTTGAGGAAAGCGACGAGCAAAAGGGCCAACGAAGACTTTATGCTCCAAACCAGAACTGGTTGGCAGTAATATGTACTTAACTTCACCGTGCTTTGCTACCAACTCATTAACCAAGCGGACACACTCAGTTGTTGGAGCAACAGGTGCATAGACCAGAAGTCCTCCAGCAGCGAGTTTGACGATAGTCATGCGAATCGGCACGATGGTGTAGAGAATGCCGTGAAGCTGATCGAATGTCCAGATAGTATCCTTAACTATTTCCTGACGAAGTGTCCGCCGTGTGCCGTAGGGGTAAAGTGGGACAGCAGCCCAGAATGGCCATGACCAATCCTTGGGGTTGTTCAAAGGAGACATCCCTCGATCTTGTAGTTCAACCCTCGACTGAGATCCAAGTGAATTCATCGTCGTTCCATTGTCCTGGCGTGGGCCAGTTATGAGAGTGCTGTAGTGGCTACAAGATTGGTATAGCACGCTTGTCAGGCGAGGGCAACTGGCTAGAATCCCCACACAACAGAACACTTGTCGGTAATTGATTCTTTTTAACGAAAGTCTCTCACCTAAAGGGACGCGCTGCAATGATTTTTGATTTTGTAAGGATATTAGAAAATTTCTGTAAACTGTTTACAAAAATGTGTTATTACAAAAGTATTACTCCTTTAAAGAGCCTATTGATTTATGTACACCTTAAAAATTCGTAGAGTTGGAAACTCCTTGGGTGTAACACTACCTAAAGAAGCTCTACAAAAACTTAGAGTTAAAGAAGGGGACAACGTGTTTGTCACTGAAACTCCCTCTGGTGTTCACCTAAGTGCCTGTAACCCTGATTTTGAAAAGGCGATGGAAGCTTACAGAAAAGTGAGTACTAAATACAGGAATGCACTTCATGAGTTAGCGAAGTGAACGAGCCTTTCTGGCTAGATGAAACAATTGTTAGAGCTATGCATGAAGACCAATTAGCACAGCACGGCGGTCTTACTGGTATAAGAGATAACAATTTGTTTTTAGCTAGTTTAGATAGACCGAAGAATTTGCTCATCTTTGGTGAGCCAACACCCACGATAGTTGATTTAGCTGCTGCTTATGGCTATGGGTTTGCTAAAAACCATGCATTTGTGGACGGTAATAAACGGGTAGCTTTCGTAACGATGGCTACCTTTCTTGAATTAAATGGATATTCACTGAATATTCCAGAGACGGAAGTTGTCTTAATGATGGAACGACTTGCAACTGGTAAAGAAACTCAAGAATCAATAGCCGAATGGCTTCAAAAAAATTGTGTTCAACATGAATAGGCGATCGATCTAAGATGGCTCTTAGCTGCGAGAAAGCGTTGCAGTAACTTCCGACTTCAATTTACAACTTCACCAGCTAGTTGGTGGAAGTTAGGAGTTGGAAGTTAGGAGTTGCGATCGCTGCGCCCGCCGCAGGCATCGCGCTACGACTGCATCAGAATTTGCATTGATGACCGTTGCAGTTTTCGTTGCACCTAAACTGCGATCGCCAATGAGCCGACGGTGAGTAACTTGTTAAGATGATGTTGATTCATTTTGAGTCAAAGCAAACCATCACTGACCACCATTAGAAGCATGAAGCATCTGTCAGACTACAACTTCTTCGATCCAGAAGTGCTTGTGTGCCCTTATGAATTCTACAAGCTGGCACAGGAGCAAGCACCAATTATGGAGCTACCAAGTCCCACAACAGAAGCAAAACTCTTTCTCGTTACTCGCTATGACTTAGCGATCGAAATTCTTAAGGATACAAGAGTATTCTCTAGCAATTTCTCGACTTTACTAGCTGGCAAAGAACAACATGATGGGGAGTTGCAGAAAATTGCTGCTCAAGGTTGGCCTCAGATGAACACCTTACTGACAGCAGATCCACCAGAACATGAGCGATTTCGCTCGCTGGTGAATAAGGCATTCACTTCATCGCGTATCAACAAAATGCGTGACTTGATTGAGCAGATTGTTGATGAACTGATTGACAGCTTTATCGATCGCGGCAAGTGTGAATTCGTCAGTGAGTTTGCTGTACCCTTACCGCTCAAAGTTATTGCTCAACAGTTAGGTGTGCCGCAAGCAGATTTGCCAAAGTTCAAGCAATGGTCTGATTCTTTTATTGCACGTTTAGGTAACTTACTTTCTAGAGAGCAGGAGATCGAGTGTGCTAAAGATGTTGTCGCTTTCCAGCATTATTTTCATGATGTCATAGAGTCACGCCAAAAACAGCCTCAAGATGATTTGATCACTGACTTGGTACAAGCAAAAGTGGATGGAGAGCGATCGCTTGACACTGCTGAACTGCTGAGTATAATTCAGCAAATATTAGTGGCAGGAAATGAGACTGTCACCAGTGCGATCGCAGGTGGGATGTTGTTGCTGACAAACAACAAAGAGCAGACGAAGTTGGTACAAACAGATATTTCTCTGGTAGAGAACTTTGTTGAAGAAGTTTTACGAATGCAAAGTCCGACAGCAGGAATGTGGCGAGTTGTGACGGAAGATACAAAGCTCCAAGACGTTGATCTCAAAGCTGGGTCTTTAGTGATGCTCCGCTTCGATGCTGCTAACCGCGACTCGCTAAAATTTATTGAGGGTGAGCGTTTCGATGTGCGCCGCCAGAATGCCAGCAACCACCTATCTTTTGGTCATGGGATTCATTTTTGTTTGGGCGCTATGCTTGCTCGTAAGGAAATGCAGATCGCATATCAGCGTTTGCTGCTACGGTTGAAGGACATTCGCTTGGCACAAGAAGGATACCAATATTTACCGAACGTACTCATGCGGACACTGAAGCACCTCTATATTGAGTTTGATAAGGCATCATGAACCACCAGTTCGGTAATAAATACTACTAGAATTTCGATAGGAGGTAAAAACAATGCTACGAACCATTGAAGGAATTTATAAAAACGGCAAAATCGAACTAGCTGAAAAACCATAAGGTATGTAATGAACTGAGGGATGTAGAAACCCGCAGTTCAGGCGTTCGCGGAGCGTCACGAAGTCAAGCCAACTGTGGGATAGTTCATAACAGCGGGTACTCCTATCGGTTCTTATGATGTATTGATCGCAGCAACAGTACTAACTCACAATCATATTGTTGTAACATCTAATATTCGAGAATTTCAAAGAGTAAGCAGCTTGCAAATAGAGAATTGGCGTTCTTCTTAAATTACATATCAATGTATTGGAAATGGGGCTTTAGGCTATTAATCGGATTTTTGGGGCTGTGGCTACTTCTGGATCTGGGTTCCCGTCTGGGAGCAGAAATTTTTTGGTTTCGGGAAGTCGGCTATCTGCAAGTATTTTTGTTGAGGCTGCTGACTCGTGGTATTTTGTGGGTAGTCGTGGCTGGAATAACTGCTGCCTATCTACTGTTAAACCTGGCTTTAGCACAACGGCTAAAATATTCCCAGTCTCTAAAGATTGAGCAAGCAGAACTCAATAGTGAATTAACAAATTTTCTCAGTCCTAATTATCCAAGACGCAACGAAACCCAGATACTTGCGCCACAAACCTTTCAAGCATTAAAATTGCACTGGTTATTACCCTTAACTCTGATAACCGCTATATTGATTGGGTTAATGCTGGCTCACTATGGTCAAATTGCTCTTTTCTATTGGCATTCTCCAGTTAATCAGGCTATTCTACCCATTCCCGCTCTATTTCGACCGGAGACAATCTGGCAACTTTTGAGGCAGATTGTCTCTCAAGTCTGGTATCTCGGTTTAATTGGGGGAGTAGCGATCGCCATCTTAATCTATCCCCAATTTTTACTCACTGCGATCGCAATTCTCTCTAGTCCCATTTTTGCCTTCATCATATTCCGACACTGGCCCAAGGTGCTGCAATATTTGCACCCTACCCTTTTCAACAGCACTGAGCCTTTATTTGGTCGAGATATCAGCTTTTACGTATTTTCCTTACCCTTTTGGGAACTGCTAGAACTCTGGCTGATGGGATTATGTTTGTATGGCTTCGTCGCCGTTACTCTCACTTATCTCTTGTCGGGGGATAGTTTGAGTCAAGGAATTTTCCCTGGTTTTTCGCCCCAGCAGCAGCGTCATTTATTCGGTATGGGTGGCTTGTTGATGCTGGTAGTGGCTTTGAGTTATGGGCTGAGTCGCTACGAACTCGTGTATTCTAGCCGGGGAGTGAGTTATGGTGCTAGCTATACCGATGTGACAGCCCAGTTGCCAGCTTATACCGTTTTGTGCATTGTGGCAGTAGCGATCGCCTTTTACCTCCTTTGGCGAACGTTTTTCTGGAAACCCAAATCTCGGTATCGTCGCTTTGTCTTTTACGGGTTAGGGGTTTATTTAGTATTAGTTGTAGCTGCTAATGTTGTTTTACCTACTGTGGTGCAATATTTAATTGTTCAACCTAATGAGTTGCAACGAGAGCAACCCTACATTCAGCGGACTATTGCCTTAACTCGTCAAGCATTCGATTTAGAGGCGATCGATGTTAGAACCTTCAACCCGCAAGGAACACTGACTGAAGCTGACATCCAAAAGAACGACTCGACAATTCGCAATATTCGCCTATGGGATGAACGACCACTCTTAGAAACTAACCGTCAACTGCAACAAATTCGACCATATTATCGCTTCCCCGATGCCGATATCGATCGATATACTCTGAAAACAGATGCAACTTCACGCCGACCCTCTACCCCACGAAAGCTACCAGAACCTAAGCAGGAAGCAGTTGAATCAACAGAACGGCGGCAGGTACTGATTGCCGCACGGGAATTAGACTATACTGGCGTACCACAGGAAGCTCAAACATGGGTTAACCGCCATTTAATTTATACCCACGGTTTTGGGTTTACTGTTAGTCCAGTTAATACAGTTGGGGCGGGTGGTCTACCAGAATATTTTGTCAAAGATATTAGCGGTGATAGTAGCGCTCTGACAACTTCTAGTAAAGCCATTCGTGAAAGTATTCCGATTGGGCAACCACGAATTTATTACGGTGAAATCGCCAATGCCTATGTAATGACTGGCACAAGAGTTAGAGAGTTAGACTATCCTAGCGGTAGTGACAATGTTTACAACTCTTACGATGGTCTGGGTGGTGTTGAAATCGGTTCAGCATGGCGACGCTGGCTATTTGCCACGTATTTGAAAGATTGGCAGATGGTGCTGACGCGGGACTTTTTGCCAGAGACAAGGGTGCTATTGCGGCGAAATGTCAAGGAAAGAATTCAAGCGATCGCACCCTTCCTAAAATTTGACAGCGACCCCTATTTAGTTGCTACTAACGCTAATCAAGATTTCCCCAGTAATCCCAGTTATCTTTACTGGATTGTTGATGCCTACACAACGAGCGATCGCTATCCTTACTCAGACACTGGTAGCGATGGGATCAACTACATTCGTAACTCGATCAAGGTAGTGATTGATGCTTACAACGGCAGCGTTAATTTTTATATTGCCGATCCCAACGATCCAATCATTGCCACTTGGTCAAGGATATTTCCCAACACCTTCAAACCGCTCAGTACTATGCCAGTGACTCTCCGCAGTCATATCCGGTATCCAGTGG
This sequence comes from Nostoc sp., assembly GCF_036917235.1. Lineage (GTDB taxonomy): Bacteria > Cyanobacteriota > Cyanobacteriia > Cyanobacteriales > Nostocaceae > Nostoc. Next base: position 129,283 of record NZ_JBALDU010000021.1, on the reverse strand, counting down.
ACTTCTTCAAAATTCAATCTGAGCGGTTGATGACCTACCACATGACCGACGCCCAAGTATTTTACAACCGGGAAGACCAGTGGCAGATTCCTAATGAAATCTATGGCAGTGAACCCCGTCCGGTAGAGCCATATTATTTGATTACTAGTTTACCCACCGTAGACTCTGAAGAATTTCTTCTGTTTTTACCCTATACTCCCAGACAGCGGACTAATTTAATCGCTTGGTTAGCGGCGCGATCGGATGGCAAAAACTACGGTAAGCTGGTGCTATATGTCTTTCCTAAAGAACGCCTGATTTACGGAACAGAGCAAATCGAGGCGCGGATTAACCAAGATCCAGTAATTTCTCAGCAAATTTCCTTATGGAATCGCCAGGGTTCGAGAGCGATTCAAGGCAATCTACTAGTAATTCCCATTGAGCAATCACTGCTGTATGTCGAGCCAATCTATCTAGAAGCCACACAGAATAGTCTGCCAACTTTGGTACGGGTAGTAGTTGCTTACGAAAACCGGATTGTCATGGCACAAACCTTAGAACAAGCATTGCAGGGAATCTTTAAACCAGAAGTTACACCAGCCCCGGCGATTATCCGTCCCTTTGAAGAAGCAGTCCCACCAGGTTAAGTAGGGGCGCAAGGACTTCATTGGTAACAATAGCTTGACTTTATTAACTTTGAATGCTAAGGAACTAATAGCAGTAATTGAACATAGTGTAGCAGCCATAGCGCCGGGCGATCGCCTATTTATCCCCCTATCCTGGCGGGAGAATATCTTTTAAGCCGTTTACAAGCAACTTATGGTAATTCGTAATGACGCTCTCTACGTTCGCGCAGCGTGTCGAAGACAGACGCTAAAAGCGAACGCGGACTCGCTACCGCTACGCTAACGTAATTAAGAAAGACATTTAATATGAAAACCTACGACTGGATTGTGGTTGGCGGCGGAATTACGGGTGCTGCACTCGCTTATGAACTGGTTAAAAGTGGGTTTTCTGTACTTTTGTTGGAGCAATACAGTAGACCAGAGAATGCAACTCGCTATAGTTATGGTGGGCTTGCCTATTGGTCGGGTACTACACCACTAACTCGGCTATTGTGCAAAGAAGCGATCGCACGTTACCATATCTTATCTCAAGAGTTAGACGCTGATATCCAATTTCGGGAATTAGATTTATTACTGACTATTTCAGCCCATAGCGACCCAGAAACAACTGCGGCATCATATAATGATTGTGCCATTACACCCCGTTTACTCAGTATTCAAGAAGCTTGTGAGTTGGAACCGCAGCTAAATCGAGAGGCGATATCTGGTGCGTTAACTGTCAAACACGGTCATATTCATCCAGAAAAAACATCACTTGCTTACATCCAAGCTTTTGAACGGGCTGGGGGTGAAATGCAGATTACCGAAGTATTGCAAGTATTGCAACATGGTGTAAAAACCACCACTGCAACTTTCCACAGCGCTAACGTTGTCGTTTGCGCGGGTGGACTCAGCCGCCAGCTTCTCAAGTCTGCTGGTGTTTCCATCAAGCTGTATTTTACCCACGCAGAAATTATTGAAACCCCAGCCGTTGATGTCAAGTTACGCACCTTAGTTATGCCAGCGAATCAGCAACGGTTTCAACTAGAAGCTGAATCTACTCAAGTTGATGAATTATGGGATGAACTTGGTAATGAGTTAGTACCACCGATTTTAGATGTGGGTGCAATTCAGTTTCAAGATGGTAGTATCCGCATTGGTCAAATTAGCCGTGCGATCGCAGATCCTCATGCCAAGGTAAACTCAGACGTAAGCGAAAAATGGTTGCGAAGAAGTGTTGGTCAAGTTTTGCCAGCATTGGGTAATTTACCAGGGACTTGGTATCACTGCTTAGTAGCATTTAGTAGCAATCAACTTCCCTTGATTGGTGCTATTCCAGGATTGGAAGGCGTTCATATTTTCTCTGGGTTTAGTAATCCCTTAGTACTTATACCACCTTTGGCGAAGCGCTTTGCTAATTTTGCAACTAGTCAGGAAGATGAAATTATTACAAAAATACTAATCTAGTCTAAACTCCAGTCATTAACCCGTCTCCACTATGTGGTGCTTGTTCAGCAGGTACCTAGCTTACCCTTCAGGAAGGCAGCTATCATGCCCAAAGCCGCCTCCGCTGCATTCAGCGTTCCGACGTTCCCCGGAAAGACGTGCGTCATTCCCTCCCACACATGAACCGTCACATCAACCCCCTCGGCATGGGCACGCTTGGCATAGCGGCGCGTGTCATCGAGAAGCACCTCGCTCGTTCCGACGTGAATTTGAATCGGGGGCAGGCCAGTGAAGCTGCTGTAAAGCGGCGAGACCAGCGGATCGTGTGGATCGTGCCCTTGCAGATAGCTCGCGCCAGCCATTGACAGCACCTCCCTCGTCAACAGTGGATCGTCGTCTGCACGATCCTGTAAACTCAGTCCTGTCAAGGCCAGATCCGTCCAGGGTGACATTACAACGGCAGCGGATGGGGCGACGCCACCGCGTGCAAGAGCATCGGATTGTGCGACTGACAACAGGACGAGAGCAAGACCGCCACCGGCTGAGTCTCCGACGATCGCGATTTTCTGAGCACCCTGTTCGACGAGTCCGCGGTAAGCCGCCTTCGCATCGTCCAAGGCGGCTGGGAAGGGGTGTTCCGGCGCGAGCCTGTAGTCTGCGACGAACGCGGATGCGCTCGTGTGCGCGGCAACCTGACCGGCGAGATGCCGATACGCGTGCGCCGAACCTAGCACATAGGCTCCTCCGTGAAGATGAAGGATAGCGACGCCCGGATGTGAGTTCTGCGGGTGGCACCAAACGCCTGCGACACCCCCGACTACACCTTGTTCGTAGCTTACACCCGGCGCGTCCGGGGTTTTCTCCTGGATTTCGTCGAAGGCACCGCGAGCAGCCGATCCACTCAGCTTGCCTTTGGAGGGAGGAACCTCCGTCCGCATCGCAGCGATGGCTTCACCATCCTTTTCGGCAAGCGGATGGTGGATCTCGGCTGCATAAGCATTGCTGTGTTCAAGCTTCTCATTGTTGGACTGCATCTTTTTTCTCCATTGCTTGGTAACAATTCGTTCGGGCACCGCTTGGCAGTTTGTGCTAAGTTGCCAGTAAAGACGGGCTAACGAACCCAAGCTCAGTGACAGAGGCTGGCGTCAAGCGTGGTAATACGCGAGAAAGCTCACCGCTAGCCTCTGTTCGCTAGAGCGCGTCGTTAGGCGGGGGATTCGCGAGGGAACGCAGAACTTTGATTGCCCCACCCCCACACCCCCAGAGATCGGCTAATAGTTAGTGAAGTGATGCTTCTGATTTTCTTGAGATCATCACCAGCGTCATGTCCCGAGAAGCTCGGGTACGAAAATGTCCTCGCAAGTGAGCCGCCGCTTTGACAAGCCCTGCTCAAAATGATATCGCAGGAAAGTGTCAACAGCCTTGCGGTTCGCCTCCAGGCCGTAGGGCCACCAGTCGTCACCCAGCAAGGTGCGATCCTCGTCCACAAGTTTGCTGAACCAAGGCATCATGGTCGCCATGTTGTTGAAAATCATGCCCTTTTTATACTGCTCCCGGACGGCATCTTTAGCATCGCAGAAGCCTTTGTAAACTGCCTTCACAATTTCGGGCCGCTCCGAGGCCAGTTCCTTGCGAACGACGACCACGTGCATGATTGGAAAAATACCCGTGCGCTGGTAATAGGCACGCTCGATCGCCTCATAGTCTTCAAACAGATGGGCGACCTTCGGCGACTTTTCCAGCACGCACTTGGGTACATCCGCAGCAATCAGCGCATCAATTTCTCCCTCTTTGAGCATTTCTCCCAAATCCGTTTCTTCGGGAGCCTGTTCAACTTCAACGTTCGCAGGGTGCGGGTGCGGAATGAAGTCAACCGGCTTCAAGGGCCAGTCAAGCGTGCCAACGATCCAACGGCACTGGTCGGGCGTCACGCCATAGTCGTCCGACAATATCCCCTTGGACCACACACCCGCGTCGTGACCGTAGACCGCAAACTCGCCGATGGTTTTGCCCACAAGATCATTCGGTGTTTTGATGCCGCTCGCCTTGTTGATGTAAATCGCCGAGTGCCGGAAACAGCGATTCAGGAATACAGGAATGGCGATGAAAGGCGGTTCTTCAAAATCCATCGTACGTAGAAAATACGTCATTCCAAGTTCTGACACGTCAAAGGCACGCTTTCGGATCATGCCTTCAAAAACTTCGGTGACGATGGGGTTGCTGTGAAAAATGGCATCCACTCCATCAATTTTGACAGTGCCATCCGCCAAAATGCGAGTCCGGTCGTATTCCCCGAAGGCAATTTCAAGTTTCGTATCATTCATGCTATTGTTTCGTCTCGAACAATTCTGTTTAAGTGTGGTGCGTTTGCCCTGGCCCGCAGCCGCCCAAACCGAGGCTCTGAGACGGCGACTGGCAACACAAGAGCCGACAAGCAGAGAAAGCCCAAGCGCCAGCCTCCGTTCGCTGGAGCGCACTGCTTCCGGCGGTGCGATTAGACGGACTTCTTCGCAAATGCTGGATACGGCGCGAGCGGCAAAATCTGGTAGTCAGCGTAATCAACCTTGATCAGCGGAAAGGTGTCGATCATCTTTTGCAGATGCTCCGGTGACTCCGCTTCAAAGAGAACGGCTGCGCCGCGATTTTTCGTGTCCAGTGCCCACACTTGACGCAGACCTCCCTGTGCGTAAAGGACTTGCGCTTGCGCCTGCTCTTCGAGTTCCCGTTCCTGGAAGTCAGAGGGCATTCCATCAGTCTCGAATTTCTGTTTGGGTGTGAAGATAACAAGATATTGCATATAAAACCTCTATTTAGCTTACTTGGTTGTAAAAACTTCATTCAGAAATTGGCACAGTCCCTGTGTTGTGGAAAGCGGTAATCTGCCAGGTGTTCTCCTTGCGGGTTGTTACGGCTGTCCAGACACCTGTATTTTCTATTCGATGTACTTCATCAGGACTCTTCTGTCCAGTAGTTTTCCAAGTGGTATGTGCGACTGCCACATTCGGGGTGAGGAATTTAATTTGGGTGTCAGTAATAGTCATCTGGCTATCGCTTAAGAACGACGCCAACGCCTGCGCGTGTGCTTGTTTGATCTCGGTTCGCCCTTTAAACCAACGACCTATGACGTCCACGAAATCGCCATCCTCGGCAAACAACGTCGCCAAGTGCTCCGCATCTTTAGCGTTCCACGCCTCGGCAAACGTTGTCATCATTGCTTTGATTACCGCTTCATCCTTTGCACTGGTTTCTGTTGTAGACATAATGATTGTTCTCACTAATGATTTGTATTCAAGAACTACCGCTTAGGAGCGCAGCACCTTGAGTGCCACCTGGGGAAATAGCCTTGTAACACCAGCGAACTGTACCCAAATCGTCGCCATCGGCTCTAGTGAACGGGCATTACGAAGGGTTGTGTTGCCTCAACTCTTTAATTTCCATCTGTTTGTCCAGAACTGTCCTGGATACTCAACAAACACGCTGCCGGCCCCAAAAAGAGAGCGTAAGCCGAAGAGTTCTTAGCTATTTGCGATCGTCACGGCTTGATGAAGGTATTCGTTACTGTCAAGCTGGGCAAGCATGAAGTCAGCCAAGTCGGCACGGGTAATCTTATGCGCCTTCTCACCCGTTTCGGGATCGAAGACTCGAACGTTCCCCTTGGCGGGGTCGTCGCTGAGGATGGTTGGGCGAAGAATCGCCCACTCCAGACCGCTCGACTTGACAGCAGACTCCATTGCCGCTTTGTCCTTGTCCGCGCCGCGCAAAAAGGTCGCAATCAGTAAACGCTCATACAGAGTGGCATTCGCTTCACTCTCCCCTTCGCCAATCATCGAAGTTACCACCAGACGGCGCACACCGTTTCGCTGCATGGAAGCGATGATTGTGTTGGCGGCGCTCGATTCGAGCGTAGTTGCCTTGTAAGGCTTTTTGCCGCCAATCGTGTCAAGAACAGCGTCTTGACCAAGGACTGCTGCGTCCATCGTGGTACTGTCGGTGGCGTCACCTTCGATGATGCGAACGTTCGAGACCTCGTATTCGTCAGCTTTGTGAACGAAGGCCGTGACCTGATGACCAGCGACCACAGCCTGTTCGACTACAGCTCTACCGGTCTTGCCAGCGGCTCCTATGACTAAGACTTTCATGTTTTAACTCTCCTATGTAACGCTTAGTGGATTTTTCGGTCATAGAAATGCGGTCTCGATCAAGACTTCTCTGCAAATGCAGGATCTGGGGCGAGAGGGAAGACCTGGGTGTTAGAGTAGTCAGCCTCGATCAGTGGAAAGCTGTCGATTATCTCTTGCATATGCTTCGGTGACTCCGCTTCAAAGAGAACGGCTGCGCCATGATCCCTCTTGCCCAGCACCCACGATTGCCGCAGAAGTCCCTGCATGTAGAGATGTTTCGCTCGCGCCTCTTCCTCAAGTAACAGTTGCGGGAAGTCAGAGGGCATTTCATCGCTTCCGAATTTCTGTTTGGGCGTGAAGATAACAAGATATTGCATATAAAACCTCTATTTAGCTTGCTTGTAAACTCCGATCGAATCGGAGGTCCAAAGGGTAACACGGAAGGTGTTTTTCAAACGGGCTTTCATTTCGGTGGCGACTGAGTGTCCGCTGGGATGCTCAAAACAATGTGAACCCACCGTAGTATTTTTCATTCAAGGCTTGATTTCATAACGTGCGATCGCTTCGATTTAAAGTTTTCTCTGTACTTGACATCTTTTAGTATGATTAATCAACCTGTATAGATAAAGGGGGTTTTTATGAATTGATTGTTTGTAATATTGGACAATAGCAGAGTGCAGATACTCTCATCGCAGTGAGTGCAGGTTATGGACGATTTGAATGCTGTTTTAGTATTTCTCAAAGTCGCGGAACTAGGAGGATTTGTCGCAGCAGCACGATCGCTGGACTTGCCTAAATCTACCGTCAGTGTGAAGGTCAATGAGCTCGAGCAACGGCTAAAAGTCCGATTATTTCATCGCACCACGCGGCGGGTTTCTCTAACTGAAGAAGGACGGCTGTATTACGAAAACTGTTTACCCATTCTCGATGCGTTACATGACGGTGATGATGCGATCGCTAGCTTACAGGAGCATCCGCAGGGTATTATGCGAGTGACAGCCACCGTGTTGTTTGTGCAGTCTTTTCTCGCACCCAATTTGCCGGAGTTTCTGCTGACCTACCCCGATATTCAAGTGATTCTCCATGCCACGACTGAATACAAAGATATTGTGAAAGAAGGGTATGATCTAGCGATTCGGATTGGGGAATTGCACGATTCATCCCTGATCGTGCGGCGGATTAGCACAGATCGCATGAAACTCTTTGCCAGCGCGACCTATCTCAAAACCGCTGGCGAACCAACAGCAATTGCTGATTTGACCAGTCATGCGCTGCTTTGTATGGCTCATCGTCAGAACAATGTGACCTGGACATTGCACAATGAACAGCAGGAAACAGTAACGCTCTCCTTTCGTCCACGACTACTCAGCAATGACGTTGCCCCCATTTATCAAGCAATCGTTGCTGGAGTAGGAATTGGGCTGCTGCCGGAATTTCTGTTTCAGCAGGAGTTACAGGGTGGGGATATAGTAAACGTCTTGCCTCAATGGTCACTGGCTCCAGTCCCAATTAACGCACTTTATCCTAGCCGAAAATATATTCCCACGAAAGTCAAGGTCTTTCTAGAGTTCCTTGAGCAAAAGATGCGCTAAGGGACTTCCAGAAAATAAACTATACAGAAAATTAAAATCATAATTTCTTACTTCTTTGAATAAGTCTTTATACTCTGCACAATATCCATCTACGAGCGCAACTGTTGGGTAGGCATCTCTTGCCAAATGTCTCAGGATTTGTAATTCTACATCCATTGCCCTACTTACCTTGTAGAGTTTCATCTTTTGATTCTTTTATTTATAATATTCGGAAAGTGACAGGAGAGGGATATGTGGTGCGCTGATTTTAATTCAATCTCATACTTGGTTAATTGACAATTGTGCATCTTGTCTGTCTAAATAAATAATTAGAGTTCGCCTAATTTTCAGTAAAGGAACAACAGCAATGTCTTCCATTGAGGACAATAAAATAATTGCTCAACAGTGGTTTGAATTTATTAGCGAGCATAAGATTGAAGATATTTGCCAGATAACTGCGCCCACTTGGAAAATGCATGGTGGTTTACCAGGACTTCCCCTTGGTCCTGAAGGGGTACGTAAACTCTTTGGTTCATTTGGCCCTATCGATCAGAAATGGACAATTGAAGACGTAATCGCTGAAGGTGATAAAGTTGTTGTGCGTGCGACTAATACCTGCATCCAAGAGAGTTTTCTTGGCATACCTGGTCGCGGTCGTCAGCAGACATTCACCGCTACGTTCATTCATTATATTGTTGATGGTAAGATCGTCGAAACCTGGCGAAACGCTGACGATCTTGGACGGGTTCTTCAACTTGGAGCACGGATTGAGCCAGGAATATCTGAGTAGTAGCATGACCTGACTTAATATTTAAAACTATTGTTGTATTAACCAGCTATCTGTTCAGCGCCGACTAGATTTTGAAAAAATATAACTGTTTTTAACATTTTACAATATCAGATGTTCGTGGATGAGAAAAATTTTTCTTCTCCATAACGTATTGCATAGATATGAGAATCTTTATAAAGTTAACAAACTTTAATATTAAAAAGTTTGTTTTTTATTACGAAAACAAACTTTTTTGTATAAGGCGTCACTTTTTACTAGTAAACTATCGCACTAATATCACACTTTAAAGATTGATATTGTCAGCTTCCAATCAGTTAGCTGATTCATCAAGAGGAAAATTCATAAAAAGATGAGAAGACAATTTAACCGACGCAAGTTTATAATCTACGGTTCTTTAACTTTTGGAAGCAGCTTTTTTTTGAAGGCTTGCGCGAATAATCCTCCAACTGCTACAGAAAGTCCAGCCGCGCCTCCAGCTGCTTCCCCAGCGGCGGCTACTGCTGGTGGCACCATCAAAGTAGGTATTTTGCACTCTCTGAGTGGTACGATGTCTATTAGTGAAAAAAGCGTTGTCGATGCTGAAAAATTAGCAATCAAAGAAATTAACGCTGCTGGTGGTGTCTTAGGTAAACAAATTGAAGCAATTACTGAAGATGGTGCTTCTAACTGGGATACTTTTAGAGAAAAGGCAACTAAGCTAATTGACCAAGATAAAGTAGCTGTAGTCTTTGGTTGTTGGACTTCTGCTAGCCGCAAGAATGTTAAGCCAGTATTCGAGAGCAAAAATCACATGCTCTGGTATCCTGTGCAATACGAAGGTCAAGAGTGTTCTAAAAATATTTTCTACACTGGCGCGGCGCCAAATCAACAAATTGAACCATCTGTTGATTGGCTGTTAAAAAATAAGGGCAAAGAATTCTTCTTAGTTGGCTCTGACTACGTTTTTCCCCGAACAGCTAATACCATCATTAAAGCTCAACTAGAAGCTTTAGGCGGAAAAACAGTTGGTGAAGATTATTTACCTCTTGGTAACACAGAAGTTACACCAATTATCACTAAAATAAAGCAAGCTTTGCCTAATGGTGGCGTGATTTACAACACCTTAAATGGTGATAGTAATGTTGCTTTCTTCAAACAATTGAAAGGGGCTGGATTGACACCAGATAAATATCCCTCTATGTCTGTAAGTATTGCCGAAGAAGAAGTTAAAGCAATTGGTGTAGAGTATCTCAAAGGTCATTATGCAGCTTGGAACTATTTCCAAACAGTAGACACACCTGCTAATAAGAAGTTTGTAGCAGCTTTCAAAAAAGAATACGGTGAAAATCGGGTGACAAATGACCCAATGGAAGCAGCATACATTGCAGTTTATTTGTGGAAACAAGCAGTCCAAAAAGCTGGTACTACAGATATAGCTAAGGTAAGTGCTGCGGCTTATGGTCAAACTCTAGATGCGCCTGAAGGTAAAGTGACAATGGATGCCAATCATCACATATCCAAAATTGTGCGGATTGGTCAAGTTAGACAAGATGGTTTATTTGATATTGTCTATGCTACTCCAACAGCAGTTGAGCCAGTTCCTTGGAATCAATTTGTGAAAGAAACTAAAGGATTTGCTTGTGATTGGAGTGACCCTGCTAAGGGTGGTAAGTACAAGAAAACCTAAATAATTCGTAATTTGTAATGGGCTTCGCCCCGCTACGCTAACGTAATTCGTAATTAATTACCAATTACGAATTAGTCAATCTTAACTTTGTATGGTGTGTTATGGCGAAGTGCAACGCACCATTTATCTCGGTGCGTTACGACAAAAATGTTTATTGTCACTATGTTTAGTGACTTGCGCTGTAACACAGTTTATACCTAATTACGAATTAGTATGTGGAGAAATAAGTGTTAGCAGGATTCTTAGAAGCTGTATTTAATGGTATTAGTATTGGCGCTGTATTATTGATTGCCGCGTTGGGACTAGCCATTATATTTGGATTGATGGGCGTTATAAACATGGCGCATGGTGAATTGATGATGTTCGGCGCTTATACAACTTATGTTGTGCAAAATGTCTGCAAACAATTGGGTGGGGTGTGGTTTGAAGTCTATATATTTTTGGCTTTGATTATCGCGTTTATATTCACGGCTGGTGTGGGATTAATTCTAGAAAAAGGCGTGATTCGTTATCTCTATGGACGCCCATTAGAAACTCTATTGGCAACTTGGGGGGTAAGTTTAATTTTTCAGCAGTTTGTTCGCAGTGTGAATTGGGTATTGATAATTGGTATCGGCTTATTTTCTCTGCTGTTTTTTGGAGGTTTATGGATTTTAAATTCTCGCACAGATTTGGGAAGGGTTCGTAACTGGATTGTGGCGGTGATATTTTTATTATCGCTGGGGGTGACAATTACAACAGGCAATTTATTGAGTCAAACTTATCAGTTAGCAGTAACTCAACCTTGGTTTGGCGCTCAAAATGTGGATGTTACAGCACCGAGTTGGTTACAAGCAGGGATATCTTTAGGTGGTGTGCAATTGCCCTTTGCCAGATTATTTATTATTGCTTTAACAATAATCTGTGTGGCAGGAATTTACTTATTTTTACAACGTTCTAGCTGGGGTTTAAGAATTCGGGCTGTGACGCAAAATCGGAGTATGAGTGCTTGTTTAGGTATCCCAACTCAAAAGGTTGATGCGATTACTTTTGCACTTGGTTCTGGTTTAGCTGGTGTGGCTGGATGTGCGATTAGTTTGCTTGGTTCTGTAGGGCCAAATACGGGACAAAACTATATTATTGATACTTTTATGGTGGTTGTCGTTGGAGGTGTGGGCAATTTAGCCGGGACGATTGTGGCTGCTTTAGGTATTGGTACAGCTAATTTTTTAATTGGTTCTGGAACTCTGGCTTTGTTGTTGACTCCTGTTAAACCTTTGGCAGATTTGTTTACTTTTTTTGCCACGACAAGTATGGCTAAGGTGATGGTGTTTGCGCTAATTATTGTGTTTTTGCAGTGGAAGCCTGGGGGGATTTTTCCGCAGAAGGGACGTACTGTTGATGTTTAAAACGAACCGCAAAGACGCAAAGGACGCGAAGAAAGAATGAGGAAGAAGGGAGGAGGGTTATTAATTGAGGTGGGGGTGGCGATCGCGATCGCACTTTTCCTTATAATTATTATGCCACTGGTACTGTCGGAGTTTCGCCTGAATTTGTTGGGGCGATTTTTATCGCTGGCGATCGCAGCTTTGGGTATCGATCTGATTTGGGGTTATACTGGTTTACTAAGTTTGGGACATGGTATTTTCTTTGGTTTGGGTGGATATGCGATCGCAATGTACCTGAAACTCCAAGTCCCGACTGGAGAATTGCCTGATTTCATGGGACTTTATGGGGTTACTGAACTTCCCGCCTTTTGGCAACCTTTTTATTCTTTTCCTTTGACAATAGCTTTGGTGGTACTAATTCCAGGGTTATTGGCGGGATTGTTGGGATATTTAGTTTTCCGAAATCGCCTCAAGGGTGTTTATTTTTCCATCTTGACTCAAGCCGGAACTATTGTATTTTTCAACTTCTTTAATGGTCAACAACAATTTTTCAACGGTACGAATGGACTGATAGATTTTACAACTTTGTTTGGCGCAACGGTCAGCGATGCCAAAACACAGTTTATTTTCTATACGCTGACGGTAGTGTTTCTCGCAATCACCTACGGAATTTGTCGCTGGTTGACAACTGGACGCTTTGGGAGGTTGTTGATAGCGATTCGGGATGATGAAAGTCGGGTAAGATTTTCTGGCTATGACCCTACAGATTTTAAGGTGTTAGTGTTCGCAGTTTCAGGTGCGATCGCAGGTATAGCAGGAGCATTCTACACCATTCAGAGTGGTTCAGTATCACCCAGAGCAATGGATATTGCCTTTTCCATTGAAATGGTGATTTGGGTAGCTGTAGGCGGACGCGCTACTTTAATTGGGGCGATTGTCGGAACTTTGTTAGTAAATTATGCCCGCACTTTTCTAAGCGAACAATTTGCCGAAATCTGGCTATTTTTCCAAGGCGCATTATTTTTGATAGTCGTCACAGTCCTTCCCGACGGCATCGTGGGATGGTTGCGTAGTCAGAATATTTCTGTTTTCAACCGCCGTCAAGAAATTTCTACATATCCCACCTTGGAAGAAGACCCGGAAGTGCAACATGAACGCGAAAATATTGGAAACTGAAAATGTAACTGTTAGTTTTGACGGTTTTAAGGCTTTAAACCAGCTTAACTTTAGTATGGATGTGGGTGAATTACGAGTAGTAATTGGCCCCAATGGTGCGGGAAAGACAACCTTTCTGGATGTGATTACGGGGAAAGTTCAGCCAACGGTGGGGCGAGTTTTATTCAAAGGAAGAAATCTGCGTTCTTTACCTGAATATAAAATTGCCCGATTAGGAATTGGGCGCAAGTTTCAAACACCCCGAATTTACCTGAACTTAACACCCCGTGAAAATTTAGAAATTACCAGTAACAAGAAGAAAAATGTCTTTTCTACTTTGTTTGAACATTCTAATGCTATTGAAAAAAATAATATTAAAGGATTATTAGAAACTATTGGTTTAACGCCAAAGGCAGATATCAGAGCAGCTTTACTTTCTCACGGAGAAAAGCAACGTTTAGAAATTGGGATGTTAGTAGCACAGTCTCCAGATTTATTACTTGTTGATGAACCTGTTGCTGGTTTAACAGATGAAGAAACATACAACATCGGCGAATTACTTTTAGCACTAGCGCAGAGTCATTCAATTTTAGTAATTGAACATGATATGGAATTTGTGCGTCAAATTGCCAAGAAAGTAACAGTATTACACGAAGGTTCGGTATTGTGTGAAGGTAATTTTGAAGAAGTGCAAAATGACTCTCGTGTGATTGAAGTATATTTGGGAAAACAGGAAGAATGAAACGATTAGCAATACGCATTTTTATACCCGCTCAACAACTTCATCTTTTTCCCAAATAACAGATTCTTCCATTGTCCCAAAACTGGAATCTAAATAGTTGATTGACAAAATATACTTTTTCCTAACCTGTCAAGGATGGTCAAAGATAGTCCCAGACAACTCAAAAAATTCAAGAGTTTAAAAACCAATTAATTATTAAGCATTTATTAAATGTTTGCTTAACTTTCTTAACTGTATTAACTGTCCTTGCATCTTCGCCATAATTCTAAGAAAATGTCTCCTTATAAAAGACATAGCACTTTTGCTATTGATTTAGTCTCACTTGTCACAAGTAAAGCCATTCAAAATACATAGTTATCTTAGGTATAACATTGCAATGTCAAACCAAAATAAAGAGCTAGAGCTGTCTCTCTTACGCCTTCATGATTTATTAGAAAGTCGTTGGTTATCTCCCGAAAGAGTTTTTAGTGCTGCTGACGAAAATGGGGATGGACATATTACATGCGATGAATTCATGCTCTTTTTGTCAACATTAGGCATATCAGCATGGTCTGAACAAGATAGTAGATTAATTTTCGACCATTTTGATGAATCTGGTGATGGTGAAATTGACCTGAAAGAATTTGAGGATAAGATGCTTCAAATCAGTCAGGTTGCCAAAAAAAAGGTCACGTATCACAAAGTAGATCCAATCCCTGTAGACGAAAGTACACGTTTTGTTTCGCTAGTTGCCCACAATGAGATGAAGAGTGTTTTGCTGAAATTTGTAGAAGAACAACATGACTTCTTTTCACAAGTTCCCTTGGTGACAACCGGAAGTACAGGAAAATCTTTGGAACAGCGATTAGGGATACCTGTAGAAAGGCTCGTTGCTAGTGGTCCACTAGGAGGCGATCAGGCGATTGGAGGTATGATTTCAGAGAATAGAATTAGTGCAATTTTCTTTTTCAAAGACCCGCTAAGTTCCCATGCCCACGCGGCAGATATTGAAGCACTTACGCGTTTATGCGATGTTCATCAAATTCCTTATGCTACTAATCGAGCTAGTGCAATTGGTTTACTTATGGCACTCAAGGAATTGGGGCTTAATTGGCAAATAGAGTCCGATGAAAATTCAATTGTTAATAAGTATAAACTAGGGCAGTCTCAAGTAATTACTGCCCTAGCACAAAATAAGTAAGTAAGTCGCTAGGGAATTTTCAAATTATGGGGGATGTAGGGGTACGTTAAGCTGCGCGATCGCATTTCCTATTTCCCTAGTAATTATGGTCGGTTTGCGCTGTTAAACACCTACTCTACTGTTAGGGTCCAATCAGCAATTACTACTGATTCCATACAAGTAGCACCTGTAAATACCTTATCCTCATACTGTCCCTCCACCCACTGGCAAATTGTAATTTGTTGTATCTGTGGGTCAACAATCCAATACTCTAATATTTCCCTAGCAGCATACTCCGTCCGCTTATAGCGATAATCACGAACACTGTTTGCTGTTCCCGAAGAAACAATTTCTATCACTAGCACAGGCAGCGGCATATCACGGGTGAGGGTAGCACGAGTAGCACCGATAAGGGCAGCATAAGATTCTTCTGTGTGAACCATTAAGTCAGGTAAACGACATCTCGCCCGTCGCCCCGCCACCTCAATTTCTGTATCCTTGTGAGCAACTAAATAAAATGCGAAATGTTTTAGTAGTTCAACAAATAGAAATCTTGCCAGATTGCTATTCTCCTGACTTTCTGGCGGCATCTCGACTAGTTCTCCATCCACCAACTCATAGCGCGTGTCTGTACCATCGTCATAGGTAAGATACTCCTCAAAGGTCAGCAGTTTTTGGGTTTTCGTCCTTTGAGTCATTTGCTTTGCCTTCTTACCCTATACAGACTACCACTTTTTCTAAAACGCGGGATGTACGTTTTTGACGAGACATAAATTTGCTCTTTTAAGATACTTCTAGTTAAGAAGAATAGTAGGTTGGGTTGAGGAACGAAACCCAACAAAGCCAGTTTTAGTTTTTAGCCTTAACTGAACCGTAAATATCTAGGCATAAATAAATTTCTTGTTTGTAGTAAGGACTAAAGTCCTTATAATCCTTGCTCTGATCGATAAATCGCTTACTACAAACTAGGAGTTTATTTTATATTTAATTATGCCTACCTACTGATTATCCTATATCCTATTATCAAAACTTGATTATTCAGTGGATAAGAATTTGTCAAAGCCAGTTACCAACTAAAACATAAGGTGCCCAGTAACCAGGACGACTGTAATTGGGATAATCTTTTAACAACTTTACTTGGGCACGACGCAAGGCTTCACCCTTTGTCACCTGATTTTTAACTAACTCACGGTAAAATTCACCAATTAAGATCGCAGTAGATTTATCACTGATATGCCATAGTGAAGCCAAGGTACTACGGGCACCGGCTTTCACGGATGCTCCTGCCAGCCCTAGCGTGGCGCGATTGTCACCAGTAGCGGTTTGGCAAGCACTTAACACCAGCATTTCCAAGGCTTCTGAGCGAGTTTGATCTCGACGGCGCAACAGGCTATCAAATTGCGTAACGTTGATTGGCCCATCATCTGCAAGTATAAAAGTATTCTCAACATTGGAGCTAAATTGACCGTGAGTTGCCAGATGTAAGACATTAAATGGTACAGTATTTACCTTACTCTCTAGGTTTTTGCTGTTGAAGTCTCGATCTAGTAACTGGGTGGTAGAGGCGATCGCTTGGGAAATAGAATTGAATTCTGATTTAATTTCTGGTAATGGTGGAAATCGCTGTTTAAAGCCTTGTGGTGGTTGCACTAACCCGGCAGCTAGTACATTGAGTTTTGTTTGTGTCAAGGGTTTGAGTGCGAGTAACTGGAGTCCTAAGCTGAGTGCTACAGAGTATTTTTCTACCAGATATTGCTGACCGTCATACAATATAGCCATTGGCACATTTCGCAATATTCCATCCAGTACAAATACAAGGGTTTTGACTCCACTATCTTTTAAATCTGACTCAATTTCTTTGATTAACCACCTATAGACTTCCTGTGATAACGCTTGCACTTCCTCAGTCCGATCGGGTTCTAATAGATACTCTCTGAGTTGTTTTATAGTACCTTCTACCTCATTTTGGGACTTATTTACTGTATAATTACGCAGTGGTTGTTTAGGAATTTTGACAATCACTTGCAGTTGATCGGGCAGAATAATTGGATAAATAATTGCGGCTGTGGGATTATCTTTATCTACCACTGTGTCAAGCAAAACAGTTTTGGCATTAATGCAAGCTTCCCGAAAAAAGTCGTCTAATTCCGCTAGTTGCAGTGCTTCAATCCTCTGTCTAGCTTTGTCTAGGATTGGTTCGCTGGGATGAGTTTGCTGAAACTGCAACAATAATTCTACGGACTCTCGATATACAGGTTCTACGCTTTCTTTAAAGGAAAACTGGACATCTCGATTCACAACTACTAAGTCACTACGGAGAGTCTGTAACTCACCGATCGCAGTATCATAGCTGGCAATAGCGCCCTCAATCTCTTTTTGCTGTTTTAACAAGCGTCCTAACTGCCAATGCCAACGATAAGCGATATCTGGGGCATTGATTGTTTGGGCTATGTTCAGTGCCTGTTGGGTGAGGTTCTGGGCTATTGACCATTGTTTAGTTTGTTCGTATACACTGCCTAGAGTCCCAAGAGCAAAGCTCTCGGCTCGTTTATCTGCCAAATCTTGAGCTTGTTGCAGGGCCCTCGCGCAGATTTGAGCGATCGCTTCGGGTGTAGTTCCGAATTTCATCAAGCTTTGAGCTAGATTAATCTGCGCATAAATAGTTGTCACAGAAGCAGGTAGTTGTGTCAGTTGAGTTTGGATTTGCGGCAATAATGTCTGCACGGCGGCTGTTTGTCCCGTGTTCACTAGCAAGTTCAACTGATTAACTTGAGCCTGAACTTTGCTAATCGGGTTAGGAGCGATCGCAGCAGCTTGCTGATAAAACTGTATTGCACCCTTAAAATCTTGCTGTACTTGTGCCGTGTTGCCTAAACTGAATAAAGCCGCGCTCACATCCTGGGGAGAATCCAATTTTTGGGCAATTGACAAACTTTGCTGTAATACCTGACGAGATTGATTCAAATCTCCGGCTAATTGCAGAGCATTGCCAAAAGACCGTAATTCTACTGCTTTACTAACTGAATTAGGTTTTGATTGTAACTCCTGCTGCAATTGAGTCAAGATTGTCAAACCCCGACGGTAAAATCCCAAAACTTGCCATGCTTGTGCTTGATTGATGCGATCGCGGATAATGCCATTGCGATCGCCTAATTGCTTATAGCTGGCTTCCGCACGTTGCCAGGTGTTAAGTGCCTGTTCAGCTTGTCCCAAGTCTAGTTGAATACTACCTTGAATATCTAAAATTGGAGCCAAAACCTGAAGATTTTGGGCAGGAGAGGATTTTTCGAGCAACTTCAAGCTATCTGTAATTGCCTGTTGCGCTGGTGGCAAATTACCGAGTTTTTGATATGCCAACGCCAAATTACTTAATGCCACAGCTTGCTGCAATTCATTGCCTTGGCTGCCAAAACTTTTAACTGCTTGTTGCAAAACTTTAACCGCTTCTGCAAATTTTCCTGCCTCATACAGCACTTTCCCCTGTTGTAGCAAGTCTTGTGTTTGTGCAGGAGGATTTTTGATTAACACTCCAAGAGTTACGATATTTTGTGTCTCTATAGTTGCAGCAACAGGAAAAGCAGTAACGCACAAAAAAGCTGTCACCACAACCAAGAGTACGAAAACAGGCAACTTATGGATTTTAAAGAGATGAATCAACCATATATTAAATCCGTCACATATCCGTTGCCACTGATTGTTTTTATGAATCTTGGGTTTCATCGGAATTCCTCCCTTAAATCTTGGAGTAACGAATTATTGACCACAAGACATGGCAGAGGGAATAAAAGAACTTTCCACAGATTGAGCCACGGTTAATTTAATTTCATCATAGATTATCCTCTAGATGGGAGTTAAATTTTATAAACTTAGAGCAACAAACGTAATATTGCTACTAATACCTTGTCCTAAAGGACACGCTACGCGAACACTAATCTACTTTGATATAGAAAAAACCTAAGATTTGACACTAATATCTGATTTTTGGATTTTTGAAAAGATACGTAGGGGAGCCAGTAGCATGGATTTCCTGTTTGAGCAGAGTACTGGCGTTGCGTTAGCGTTTCGCGAAACGCACCCTACAAATCTTAATTTTGTTCAAAAATAAAACCGGATTGATACAAGTCCTGTTTTAAACCAAAACGATGTCAAGACTAGGAATAAATCCGCTCCCTAAATTGCTTTGGAGAGAGGCAAATTGAACCGATGCGATGGCATCAAACGGAGATTTATCAAAAGACAAAGCACCTGTGCTGTTGTTATAACTAAACTGACTGGTAGAACTGGCACCAAATCCAAATTGAGAAATTTGAATTTTATCTCCTTCAAAGTACTTAAAGTCTGCAATGTAATCAATTCCATCAGACAGAGAGTCGAAGACAAATTTATCGGCTCCACTTCCTCCCACAAGGTAATCGTTGTCTGCACGACCATTTAAAATATCATTGCCGTCGCCTCCGTAGAGAGAGTCATTGCCACTGCCGCCATTAAGATAGTCATCGAAAGCCCCAGCATTCAAGATATCATTGCCACCATTACCGTATAGGGTGTCAGTGGTATTGTTGAAGGTAAAATTATCAACTCCGTTACTGCCGTTGAAGGAAACTTTTTCGATGTTATTGAAGGAAAAGCTGTAGGCACTGCTGACATTAGAGTAATCGACTACGAGTAAATCAATCCCCGTGCCGCCATCTATATAGTCATTAACTCCAGATCCAGGATTAAGGGTATCGTTACCATCGCCTCCGTAGAGAGAGTCACTCCCACTACCTCCGTCAAGATAATCATCGAAAGCCCCAGCATCCAAGATATCGTTGCCACCATTACCGTATAGGGTATCAGTGGTATTGTTGAAGGTAAAATTATCAACTCCGTTACCGCCTTTGAAGGAAATTTTTTCGATATTATTGAAGGAAAAGCTGTAGGCACTGCTGACATTAGAGTAGTCAGCTACGAGTAAATCAATCCCCGTGCCGCCATCTATATAATCATTAACTCCAGATCCAGGATTAAGGGTATCGTTTCCTCCGAACCCAAAGATACTATCAGTAAAAATACTACCGATAATATTGTCATTTCCGTTAGTTCCACTATAGGTTGGCATTTTAATTATTCCTCTGAGTAGTAAAAGTTGAGCTAAGTGAATCTCCCTGCTGAACTCATATACAATGAGTTTTATTTTTTATGCACCCCAAGCAGAAATTTTGTATTATCGGTCGATAGACTTCTTGCACAAGTAGGGAAATGGTATAAGAAAAAACCCTTTTCCCAAACCACCGCAGAAGTTGTTGGCACGGTGATGCCAGTATTGTCTCTGCCTCCCTTGACAGCGTAAGTAATACCAATTTGAAAAAAGAATGCGACAAATAGACCATTTGTAGAGACGCGATTCATGAGCCAGCGCGTTGCGGGGGTTCCCCCCGTTGTAGCGACTGGCGTCGCGTCTTTACTTTACCCAAGGATGTGTTGCAATCATTAATTGAATTGGTACAAGTATGCATAAAAACTGAACTATGTGAAGACAAGTAAATACGGAGAATAAATCTGCCGAGGTAACTAAAATATATGAGTGCTTGTTTAAGAGTATTCCTGAGTTCGGAATTCCTCCCTTGAATCTTGGAGTAACGAATTATTGACTACAAGACATGGCAGAGGGAATAAAAGAACTTTGCACAGATTGAGCCACAAGCATAATATTACCGTTACCATCAACGATCCATCTTTGAGCCTCCACAATCGGCTCGGTAGATTTGGTCATAGATGCAGTAGATGATTTCTCCGTGATGGCTGTTGCTTGTGCGGGCAAATCTACCCAACCAGTAATCACTGCTCGTCCTCGCAATGGTTCATTAGGACTTTGGGGTAATCCACCGCGTCCGGTAGCGATAAAACGATTAGCGGTTTGTTGTCTTCTGGGAGTGCAACCTTGAGCAATTTGTCGGGATGCATCCACGAGGTTGGAGGGTAGTTGAGTTAATCCGCGACTAGGGTCAGTATCTGGACTGTTGATAGTTACTTCCCCACTCACTCCCAATTCCGAACTCGCTGTAATATCACTGTTTTCGGTTAAGCGTTTTTGCGGCAGAATACCGAAAATACCGTTTGTTGTAATGTTAACTCTACCACCAGTTCCAGTGAAGGCGTTAGCGCTGATATCGCTATTTTCTTTAGGAACAGCGACAATGAAAGGGCTATTAATGATGAGATTACCGCCATCGCCACCGAATTCGCTACTGCCGGCAGTGGTAGAAATTTGACTATGATTGCGTAGTAATAATAAGTCTTGCAACTTCAGGGTAATATTACCACCATTCCCCGCTCTGGTTATTGCGGCGATCGCTCCTTGGTTATCCAGGCTCAGAGAACGAGCTTGGATCTCTAGGTCGCCTGCCGTCCCCGCTCCGGTACTACTGACAGTGACTTCACCTCCATCCCGAACACTCATCTGCTCAGTTTCAATCTTTAAACTTCCCCCCCTACCAGTACCTTCTGGCGTCACCGCAGCGCTGATTTGGCTGTTAAAGTTACCATTTGGTGATTTTCCAACGACTTCCACAGATTTCGACGCATGAATTCGCAATCTACCTGCATTGCCCACTCCAGCAGTGCCAACCGATATTATTGCACCACCTCTCACACTCAAGCGATCGGTTTCAATTGTTAAATCGCCACCATTGCCTCTGGGTGGAATAACTGTTTCATCTGCGTCTAGTTCAATACCTGCATTAATCCCTGTAGCAAAGAGGTTATCAACAGGTGTATCCAATACCTCTACTTCAGAAGCCCGAATTGTGAGATTACCAGCGTCGCCTTGACCAAAAGTAGCGACTTGCACTTTGCCTCCATGACTGACACTCAAGCGTTTTGTCTCAATAGTCAAGTTGCCACCGCGACCCTCACCTCTAGGGTTTACCTGAGCGAATAAGCCAGCAGGATTTTCAATATTAGATGTAAACGATTTGATTTTTCCACTGATTTCCACTGACTCCGCAGCGTGAATAGTCAAATTTCCTGCAAACCCTTTACGGTAAACACTGCTTCCCACTTGACTATCAATGATATTCATCGTGACAGTTTCAATGTTTATATTGCCAGCATTCCCTTGTCCAAAAGTACTGGCAGATAACTGTCCTTCTCGGACAATCAACTGATTGGTATTAATTACCAAATCTCCCGCTGTTCCTGTACTTTGTGTTTGAGTCAACAAGCTGCTAGGAAAGGGAAATAGACTATTACTATTAGTAGCAAATCCTATCAGTTTAACTGATTGGGAGGCATTTACCGTCAAACTTCCTCCAGCCCCACTACCGTTAGTTCGAGCTGAAATCGCTGCTCCATCTTGGATTAACAATTGATTGGTATTAATCGTAATCTTTCCTGCGGGCCCTGTGCTATAAGCGTTAGAACTTATTTTGCTAGGATACCATCTATTAGGAAACTGCGGCAGAATCGCAGTACCGACTAGCTGCACTGATTCGGCATTTACTGTTATACTCCCTCCAACCCCTTTACCTTCGTTATCGGTTATGATTCCGGCTCCGTTTTGGATGAGTAACTGTCTAGTGTTAATTGTGATGTCTCCGGCGTCTCCCACTCCATTAGATGCAGCAAATATACCAGTAGAGCCTAAATTGGGATTATCTGGAATACCGATTATTTGAACTGATTCTGAGGCATTCACGGTCAAGTTTCCTGCCACACCTGCATTTGTTGTACTAGATGAAATCTTTCCTCCTGCTAAGATTTGTAACTGTCTGGTGTTAATTGTCAGGTCTCCTGCATCTCCTGTCCCAGTACTTTCAGCAAATAAACCGCTACGAATTCCAGTAGGTGATTCTCCAACAACTTGCACTGATTCGGAAGCATTTACACTCAATCCTTTTCCAGGTAATGCTCCTAAAGTGCTGGCTTCAATCTGGGAACCTCCATTGACTGTAACTTCTTTACCCCACACCTGAATAGCGCCGCCACTTTCACCACTGGTACTAACCAAGGCTTGATTACTGAGTGAAATATCGGCTTTAGCTACACTATCAGGAACAATCAAACTCAAATTATTACCATCCACATTCAGTCCGACTGTCCCCTCACCTGCAATTCCTGCCAATTCCACTCGCCCACCCGGAGCATTCAATTTACCTTCGTTGATGGCAATTTCTCCACCCACTAATAGTAAACTCCGATCATCTGGCACTCGTAGACCAAAGATATTATCTTCTACTGGTGCAATTGACCTGTTTTCAATTCTGCCAGCCTGAAGTTGATTGAATAGTAAAGCGGAAGGATTAACTGTTAGTAATGAAGAAGGAGTCTGAGGATTAGTTGCACTAAATTCCAAGCCATTGCCAAACCCAAAAGAATTTGCCGTACTCGCTACAAAGGAACCCGCTACATCCAGCCGTGCATTGTTCCCAAATAAAATTCCATTGGGATTGAGAAAAAACAAATTTGCGCCACCATCTACCCCTAAAGTGCCGAGAATATTGGAGATATTACTTCCCGTCACCCGTGTGAGAATATTTTTAATTCCTGTGGGATTGGCAAAATAAACACGCTGCAACTCACCCACATTGAATTCCTGGAAACTATGGAACAGGTTAGTACCGCGAGTTGCTCCACCATCAATGCGGTCAGCAGCACTACCTTTAATATTGACATTGGGAGTGATTATTGAAGAGTTATTACCCAATGTTCTATCAGGCGTAATCTGGGCTAAGGCGTGATTTTCAGAACAAAATATGCCCTGAGCAAGCACTCCAATAATGCCAAAAACTTCTAATAGATCTGAGTGCCAATTCCTATCTTTACAGGTTGTCATATCAGAACCAGCCTCGCTTGCTCATTTCCTACCTGTGAATATGCAATTTTCTTACGCCACAGCTTTGAGCCACATCTTCAAGGGTTTTCAGCTAGCCGTCCCGATCAATTTTTCTACAATTAATTTCAGCAGATATTTTAACTAGATCGGAGTAAACTTTTTAAAACTTAAAATTAGGTAACGCATCTGATTATTTTGATCGCTCTTGGGTTTCATCGTAATTCCTCGCCCGATTGGAGTAACGAATTATTGACTGCAGGACATAGCAGAGGGAATAGAAAAACTTTGAGGAGATTGAGCCACAAGCATAATATTACCATTAGCATCGACAATCCATCCTTGAGCCTCGACAATGCGATCGGTAGATTTGGTCATAGATGCAGTAGATGATTTATTGATGAATGTGTGTGTTACTTGTGCGGGCAAATCTACCCAACTAGTAATCACTGCTCGTCCTCGCAAAGGTTCATTAGGGCTTTGGGGTAATCCACCGCGTCCTGTAGCGATAAAACTATTAGCGTTTTGTCTTCCTCTGGGAGTGCAGCCTTGGGCAATTTGTCGGGATGCATCCACGAGGTTGGAAGGTAGTTGAATTAAGCCGCGACTAGGATCAGTATCTGGAGTGTTGATAGTTACCTGACCGTTTAAAGTAGGACTTGTCTGGGAAATTGCCGTGATGCTACTTGGAAGCTGTTGAAGGTCGAGTTGAGCTAGGTCGTTAGTTCCCAACAGTCGCACCAAGTCTTCTCGACTCAGCACTGTCATACCAAAAATACTAGTAGCGTTAATTGTGACTTTGCCACCAGAGCCTTTGAAGGCATTGGCGGTGATGTTGCTATTTTCATTGGGAACGGCGACGAGGAAAGGAGTGTTAATCGTAATGTTGCCACCATTGCCACCAGCCTGGGCAATGCCTGCGGTGGTTGAAATCAGACTTTCACGGCGCAGCAGGAAGATATCTTTTGCTGATATGACGATATCTCCTCCGTCACCAGATGTAGTTAAAGATGCGATACCACCTTGATTGAGACGGATAGAGTCTGCCTCGACTTTTACGTTGCCTGCCTTTCCTTCCCCTGATGAACTGGCACTCAGAAAACCACTATTTAAAGAAAGGGAGCCAGCTGTGATATTGATGTTACCCCCGTCACCAA
The DNA here is from genome assembly GCF_036917235.1 of Nostoc sp. Taxonomy (GTDB): domain Bacteria; phylum Cyanobacteriota; class Cyanobacteriia; order Cyanobacteriales; family Nostocaceae; genus Nostoc. The sequence goes on along the minus strand of NZ_JBALDU010000021.1, from coordinate 104,713 downwards.
CTGCCCCAGGTTCTACACTACTAAAAGCACCGCTAAACAAGCCATTACGACCTACACCAGCAAAGGTAACGGTGTCCTGGGCATCAATATTAATATTGCCCGCATTCCCCTTCCCAAAAGTGCTGGCAGCCAGTTGAGCGCCATTAGTAAGCGAAAGGGATGCTGTAGTGATGTTAATGTCTCCACCCCGACCTTTGCCATCATCATCTAAAGTACTGAAGGCAATAGTATCATCTCCACTCAAGGAAACGGTTTGTTGGGCATTAATTATGATATTACCTGCATTACCATTACCGTCACTACTACTAGCTAGTTGAGCGCCATTGCTAAGGGAGAGCGTTTTTGTAGTGATGCGGATGTCTCCACCCCTTCCTTCGCCTGTTTTTTCTAACGTACTCAAGGCACGACTTTTATTACCATCTAAGAACACAGCCTCTGTTGCATCAATTATGATACTTCCTGCACTTCCCTGTCCAAAGGTACTAGCAAGCAGTTGAGCATTATTACTGAGAGAGAGTGATTTGGCACTAATGCGGATATCTCCTCCCTGTCCTCTGCCTTTTTCTTCCACCCTGCTAAATATCGCGCTGTTATCAAAGGAAACGGTATTGCTAGCATCAATTGTGATATTACCTGCATCACCCTCCCCATAAGTGCTACTGGCTACTTCAGCGCCATTAGTAAGTGAAAGGAACCCTGTAGTGATATTGATGTTTCCTCCCCTACCCACAGTATTCGCTCCCAAAAAACTGAAAACGCCGCTGGTAGAGCTTTTATCTATACTTACCCCATCAAAGGAAACGCCACCAAGAGCTTGGATAATCACATTGCCTGCATTACCAAGATTTCCTAAGTTTTGATTTGTTATATTCGCTCCGTTGAGTAAAGAAACTGACGCTGCCTTGATGTAGATATTACCTGCATTACCGACACTCTCCGGCTCTACATTGCTAAATACACCCGTAATATTAGGCTCAGGGCTGTCGAGAGCATCAAAAACAATGGCACCTTCGGTTGAAATCGTCACATTCCCCGCATTTCCCTGTCCTAAACCACTGGTACCTATGTAGGAGCCATTGATGAATGCAATTCCATCTTGAGCTTGAAGCGTTACATTTCCAGCATCTCCCTGCCCAAAGGTACTGGTTAGCACAGTAGCTCCATTTGTAAGCGCAAATGATTCTGCCGTTATGTTAACATCTCCTCCCTTTCCAGCTGCGCCTAGCATAGCGTTAGAAATCAGGCTACCATCCTTAAGATTAACTGCTCCTGTTGCATTGACCTCAATGTTTCCCGCCTTGCTATCAGTCGAACCCAACCTCAATCCTATTCCTGCTCGCAGACTGCTTCCTTCTAAAAGCTCCAAATTCCGAGCGTTGATTCCAATACTGCCACCATTATCTGTACGAACATTTATTTGAGCATCATTAATCAGTGATACATCTGCTCGTTGTAGCCCTTGAGGAAAACTCAAACTTAAGTTATTGCCATCAACATTCAGCCCAACTGTTCCTGGACTTGCCAATCCTCCCAACTCCACTCGCCCACCAAAAGCATTTAATCCTCCACCATCCATGCTGATGTTGCCACCCACTAGCAGCAAACTTTGACCATCGGCTACACGTAAACCAAAGGCATTAAAGCCGGACTTACTGAATCCTGCTGGTGCGACTGAGTTGTTTTGAATCGGTGCAGTAGTAATTTGATTGAATAACAACGCTGAAGGATTAACTGTTAGTAATGGGGAAGGAGTCTGAGGATTTGTTGCACTAAATTCCAACCCATTGCCAAACACAAAAGAATTCGCCGTACTTGCTACAAAGGAACCCGCCACATCCAACCGTGCATTGTTCCCAAATAAAATGCCATTGGGATTGAGAAAAAACAAATTTGCACCACCATCTACCCCCAATGTGCCGAGAATATTGGAGATATTACTTCCTGTCACCCGTGTGAGAATATTTTTAATTCCTGTGGGATTGGCAAAATAAACTCGCTGAGATTTTTCGACATTGAATTCACGAAAACTATGGAACAGGTTTGCACCGCGAGTTGCTCCACCATCAATGCGGTCAGCCGGAAGTCCTTTAATATTGACATTGGGGGTTCTCGTTGAAGAGTTATTACCCAATGTTGCATCAGGGGTAATCTGGGCTAAGGCGTGATTTTCAGAACAAAATATGACATGAGCAAGCACTCCAGTAATACTAAAAACTTCTAATAAACCTGAGAGCCAATTCCTATTTCCACAGATTGCCATATCATAACCAGCCTCACTTGCTTATTTCTTATCTGTGAATATGCAATCAATTTATTGAGAAATTTATCTACAATTAATTTCAGCAGATATTTTAATCCGATGAGAGGAAAGTTTTGAAAACTTAAAGTTTAGGTAATAGTTCCCAAAAGAAAAAGTTACAAATCACTAATCAACCTCGCCTTACGGAGGAAAAATTGCAGCACAGTTTCTTCGCGGGAAATAATATCAACCCTACCCTCCATGCCCAATTGAATATGACACTGGTTTTTTCCTTTCCCTAAAACCAGAGTTTCCGGTTCAATTGTGACTTCATAGAAAGCACCAGGTGCAGTAGCTTTTGGGCTAGTAGTCCCATTCATCGATGTATTTGTGCCATTCTTTTGAGGAGCGATCGCATCTGGAGAAATCGCTTGTACTTGACCATTCAGAGTACCATAATCTGGGTAGGGGCAAGCGCTGACCCGCATTTGGACTTTTTGACCAATTTTTAACTTACTTTGCTCATCAGATGCCACGGCAGCTTTCAAAACTTGAGGTGCATCAGTGGGGACAATTTGCAATACTTCCTCGCCAGCCCGCACAGTTTGACCTGGGTTTCGCAGATTTAGTTGGGAGATGATACCATCGGCGGTAGCTGCGATCGCAGTTTGAGCTAAATCTATTTTGGCTTGTTTGAGTTCGCTAGTATCACGCTCTAACTGCTTTTCAATTTCAATCCGTTGCTTAACTAAGGCTTGGCGTTCCTTTTCTATTGTTGCTTTGTTGCTTTCCCCTCCGGCTTTTTCTTGAGCAATTCGCTCAGTAGCAACAGTTACTGCTGCATTACTTGGATTTACGGCAACTTGGGCGCGTTGTCTTCTGGCAATCACAGCAGATACCGCTTGTTGCAACCGTTCAATTGTCTGTTTTTGCGCCTCCACTGCTGCTTGTTGCGCCTTTACCGCTTGCTCTTGCTGTCTGGCAGATAATTGTGCTTCTTCCAATTGATCCTGAGATAGCGCCCCTTGGTTGGCTACACTCTCATATCGCTTCTGTTTTGACTGGGCTACACCCAAAGCAGCTTCAGCAGCATGGAGATTTGCTTGTGTTGTTTTTAACTGTGCTTCCCCAGCCAGCAATTCTTTCTCAGCAATTTTGACGTTAGCATCAGCTTCTTGGAGTTCGGAAACAGTAGTCAGATTTTTATCTTGATATTCCCGACGGCGACCGCTCAATTCGGCTTGGGCACCAGTAATAATCCGGTTAAGGCGGTCAGTTTCGGCTTGAATCTGGCTATTAAGGGAACTAATCTGGGCATTAATTTGCACTAGTTGTAACTGAGATTGTTGAATACTAGTTTGCAATTGACTTTTTTTGGTTTGCAGACGGGAGTCATCGATAGTTGCGATCGCATCTCCTTTTTTGATAATCTGATTTTCTTTGACATAAATGTGCATAACCTGACCTTCAGTCGCCGCTTGCACAATTCGCAATTCACCCGCCGGACGCACAACCGCCTGTGCTTGGACTGTAACCTTATATTTACTAATAGCAGCAAGTGGCCCAGCTAATCCGAGAACGCAGAGAATAAACATTCCGCCCCATGTTGTCCAACGAGTAATTGGTGGGAGAAATTCGTTTGTTTGAATTGGGGGGAGAAAATTTGTGTTGCTAACCATGATGTCTTAGAGGTTGTTTGAAAAGTGGTTGGCTATGATTTTAAGCACTTATTGATCCCCCCTAGCCCCCCTTTTTAAGGGGGAAAAACTTCTTCAAGTCCCCCTTAAAAATGGGGATTTAGGGGGATCTAAAACATTTTGCTACCAACAAGAGGAATTTTAAAATATCCTCTTACGAATTACGAATTATCTTAATAAATAGTGGCAGTCTTCCCGTTATGATGAGCCGGGGAAGATATCAGCGCCAACCCATGATGAGAGGGAAAAATATCATCTAATAAATCTAAATGTTCGCCAGGTAAAGAGCGCAATTCTTCTGGTGTACCTTGAATTTTTAAGCGTCCTTGTTCTAAAAATACAATTAAATCTGCTCTCTGTATTACCTTGGGACGGTGACTAATTAAAATAGTCGTTTGATTGTGACGATGGGATAAAAGTCTATCTAATACTTGTCTTTCGCTTACTGGGTCGAGTGCGCCTGTGGATTCATCTAAAATTAAGACTGCTGGCTGAGTAACTATGGCTCTGGCTATGGCTAATCTTTGGCGTTGTCCACCAGAAAGATTTGCCCCAAATTCTCCTAAAACAGTTTGATATTTATCAGGGAGTTTGCTAATAAATTCATCTGCACCTGCAATTTGACAAGCTTTGACAATTTCTTCAAAACTAATATGGGGATAGCTAAAGTTGAAGTTATCAATAATCGAACGACTCCAAAAGTGGGGTTCTTGAGGAACTAATACCACTTGTTGACGCAAACATTCTAAAGATAAATCTTGCTGATTATATAAACCATAACGAATATTCCCAGACTCGACTTTATATAAGCCAGTCAGCAATTTTGCCAGGGTACTTTTACCACAGCCAGATTTGCCAATTAAAGCAATAACTTTACCGCCAGGAATAGTTAAGGAAAAATCTTGTAGGAGGTCAACTCTACCTGCGTGATGAAAGTTAAGTTCAGTGCAAGTTATATCTGCATTTCCAGGAATTTGTGCCCAAGGCTTTTTAAAGTCATTTTCGGATTCTGGGGTAGCGTCAATAACTTCTGTCATGCGTTGAAGGACTATCTGGGCTGTGATAAACTCATCTACTAAGCCGATCGCAGCACCTAAGAATCCGAGAAAGTTGCCACTCATGCCGTTATATGCCATTAATTGACCGATTGTTAAGGTGCGATTAATGACTAAATAGCTACCCATCCAAAGGATGCCAATACTAATGAAGGTAGAAAGAATGCCAGTAACTGTACTGCTATACAGTCCCAGTTTCATCATACTCCAGCCCAAGTTGGCGAGGCGACCATAGTTCCCTTGGTATTCTGACCACGCTTGAGGAGTGGCTTGGGTAGTTTTTAAGACTTGCACACCGCGAAATGTTTCTACCAAAAAGCCTTGGTTTTCTGTACCAGAAATAATCAGATTTCGGGTTTTCTGGCGCATTGCGGGTAAGAAAAGCAGGTTAACACTCGTGACAACTATAAATGCAACTATGGAAGCGAGAGTTAGTTCCCAACTGTAAAAGAGCATAAAACCCAAGGAAATTACAGCAATAAAGAATTGACTGGGCAATCCGAGGACAATTTGGGAAACTAAGTTATTGATGGCTTTGACATCGGCAATGCGGCTGACAACTTCCCCGCTGCGTCGTCCTTCAAAGTAAGATAGGGGTAAATGTAAAAGTTTGCGTCCGTATTCTAGAATTAGTCCTAATTGTAATCTTTGACCGAAGTGACCGATAAGGTGAGATTGGACTAAACTAATGGCGCTTCTAATTAAGTTCATGGCGATAACGCCAATTGCCACAGTAGTTAGTAGTTGGGTATCACCTCGTACTAAGACATCATCGGTGAGGAGTTGCATCATGAAAGGAGATGCCAAAGAAAGTAGTCCAATAGCGATGTTAATGGCGATCGCTTGAGCGAGAATAGAACGATAAGGCCAAACCCGTTGCAGATATCTTCCCAGTCCGCCAATTTTATCTGATTCTTGTTGATAAAAACGACTGTCGTCTGGCGTCAGCAGTAACATGACGCCATTATTCCAACCCGCCATTAACTCTTGACGGGTAAGATGACGGATACCAACACCAGGGTCGGCGATAACGTATTTTTTGCCTTTTTGCCCGTATAATACGACCCAATGGTAGCCTTTCCAGTGGATAATTGCTGGTAGAGGAGCTTGATCTAATTGGTCAATTAGTTGGGGACTAGCTTTAACTTGGCGGGCGTTGAATCCTAGTACTTCTGCACCCCGCTTCAATCCCAGCAAGGATGTTCCTCTGGAACCTGTGCCTACGGCTTCTCGGACGCGGTTGAGGGTAAATGTGCGTCCGTAGTGTTTGGCAATAGTTGCAAGACTTGCAGCACCGCAGTCTTCTTCAGTGTGTTGGAGGACTATTTGGTATTTCATATTCAAGCTTTTTGGTAGCCAAGAAAGAAGGTCGGGGCTTTTAAATCAGACTTATGGGAGTGTTTAGCTTGTCAGCCCAGATTTGTGACAGCTTGTTTATTTCAGCATTTGCGCTGAAGAATTCGATTCAAATATCCACCACCCATCATTTGGAGTTTAGGCAGTGATTTTGTAAATATTTTTTTCAAATTGCACATTAGCTTGAAAACGAAAAATCAAGGTTTTCAGGCACATTTTACAAAAAGAAGTAGGGATTTTTAGAATAGTGGGATAGGTTCTACGGAATAGAGATCGATATCATATGGATTGTCAGTATTTAAGTTGTTTTGAAACTCATATACTCCTCCATCAGCCAAATTGTATTTTTTGAATTTTATGTAGTCAATTCTAACGTCAGTATCAAATTCAATGTTTAATTCATCTCCACTGTACGTAGTCCATATATTAGCAGAGGCAGGTGCTAGCGTGCCTGTTCTACCATCAATAGCGTAGGGGATATTACATACCGTTTTGTTTTCAATTTCAAAAAATCCGTAACCGCCACTAATTGTTTCAGTAGCTTGTTCGTCAAGTTCTTCAATCAAACCAAAAGATTCTAGGCAGCTTTGATTAGTTAACATGGTTGTTCAATCTCTTTGCATATCACTGTTTACGACTACTTTGAGTTTTTATGCACTTGGAGCAGAACTATTTTGAAAAATCTGGCAAATCCTTATGCATAAAAAAATCGGGGCACTTGCCCCGACGTTATATTGTATTCAGTTTTTTAGCCCAGATTTTTGAGTAGTTGCATCTTTAATCTGAACCGAGATAGGACAATCTAATCTCGAAAATTCAAATCATTAAATCAACTTGAGAATTGCAGATTAGTCTACCCGATAGAGTTCGATATCATATGGATTGCCAGTAGTTGTTGTGTTGTCTTGAAACTCATACACTCCTCCATCGGCCAAATTGTATTTTTTGTATTGCTCGTAGCCACTTCGACCATCAGTGTCAAATTCAATGATTCCTCCACTGTACGCAGTCCATATCCGATCGGAGCCAGGTGATGGATCGCCTGTTGTTGTACCATCGACAGTGTAGGGAATATTGTATCCCGTTTTGTTTTTAACTTCAAAAACTTCGTAACCGCCACTAATTGTTTCAGCAGCTTGTTCGTCAAGTTCTTCAATTAAACCAAAAGATTCTAGGCAGCTTTGATTAGTTAACATGATTTTTCTCTCTTTGTTAATTAGGTGATGCAGAGATAATTAGGTAACTTTTAAGAAGTTGCATATTTGTGGCTGTAACCATCGAAATTTTGTTCTGTATTTAACGAACTTATTCAATGATTGCGCTAGTCCCCAAAGAAAGCATCTTTTTAAATGAACTTCTCTGCATATCACTCTCTACGATGACTTTTAGTCTTTATGCACTGAGATCGGAAAAATTTTGAAAAATCTGTAAAGGGATTTCCAAGAAATAAATTATTCAATTTTGTGGGGTGGGCAACATGAGCGCCCCTAATCATGGGCGGGCGAGACGCCCACCCCACAAGAAATAGTTGGATATTTTGTTATTTGCAAGTCCCAAAGTCCTTACGCAGCAAGGAATTAGCTTTTGTCCCTATGGCTGTATAATTGTAATCAGCTATGTTTCAAACAGCGGCAAGTATTCCATGCAACCCCGACAGGGCATTGTTGAAATCTTTTCTACCTTTGTGCAATTTGATCTAGATCAATTTAGTGGTTGGGCAACAGATGCCAAACTGCGACGCAGTATGAAAGTTTGCCTGGAGTCGTCAACTGAGAAATCAGATACCTTTTGGGCACTTTACTGGTATAAAGCTTGGCAGACTCAATCTAGTGCTGTGGCACTTGCACATATTTCTGCTTATTTACAAGAGGTTTGCTATTGGACTGCCAGAAAATTCGCCCTCAACTTTCCCACGCAGTCGTCTGTAGCAGACTGTTTTCAGATAGCGATCGCTAATAGTAACAAAATTCTCAAAAATTTCAATCCTCAATATAGCTCGCATTTAAAAGCCTATGCACAATTAACTTTTGAATCGATTATCAAAGATGCAGTGCGCTTACAGCGGGAAGCAGACATTTGCTCAGACTGGGCATTATTGCATAAACTCAGCCGTAAACGACTAGTGCAGTCATTACAAAATGCCGGATTTAACGCCGAAAACATCGAGAGTTATGTTTTAGCCTGGGAATGCTTTAAGGAACTCTACACAGGTGACAATACAAAAATTCGTCAGCTTCCCAAACCAGATGCTCTGACTTGGGAGGCTATTAGTAATCTTTATAATGCAGAACGTTTGGGCCGATTGAGTTCACCCACTGCCGCAATCAACCAGCAAACCATAGAAACCTGGGTATTATCTGCTGCTAAAGCTGCCCGTACTTTCCTCTATCCTAAGTTTGTTTCCGCAGACGCTCCCCTCAAAGAAGATGAGGGTAATCTATTAGATATATTGCCTGTAGATTTGCAAACATCTTTACTAACGGAAATTATTGAGCAGGAAGAAGCTGTGAATATGCGATCGCAGCAAGCTCAGTTAAACCAAGTTTTGTCCCAAGCGATCGCTGCACTCGATGCTGAGTCCCAAAAAGTACTAGAAGCTTACTACGTTCAACAACTGACTCAACAAGAAATTGCTGCCCAGTTAGAAATTAAGCAATATACTGTTTCTCGTCGCCTGAGCAGCATTAAAAAGTCATTGCTCCTAACTCTCACGCAATGGAGTCAAAACACCTTGCATATTTCCCCTAAATCCGACGTAGTAGATGCCATAAACACAAGTTTAGAGGAATGGCTCAAAGTCCAATATAGCCATACCCAGACTCAATGAGCAGACAAGAAATAATTTTGTCTCTTCCCTCTCCCTAATATGGTCTTTATATGGAGCCATTCTAGAATTATTTATGTTGAACCCACCTGCCCCATTCACTATTGACTCACAGCATTTATACTTGGAAATTACTGAATTTCCAGAGGTGCAAGAACAACCATACTCAACAGCTGGTGCTTGTCAACGTGGGTGGATAAATCAAAAATGCTTGCAAGCATTTTTGCCTTGGTTCCAGGAAGAAATTGCTCCTACCGCCAGGGTTTACCCTAATAGTGCGGCATTGCCGAGTTTTTGGGAAGTAGTTAATGGCACAGCTATTACTTTCGATCGCGATCGCCTTGTCTTAATTCCCACCCTCGCGATGGATGACGATGAGTTACGCGTACCGCAGGAATGGGTAGATATACCAGAGTGGGTTGCTGACTATTACGTAGCAGTACAAGTTAATCCCGATGATGGCTGGATGAAGATTTTTGGCTATACAACCCATCAAATTCTGAAAACAAAAGGGGTTTATGATGCTGGCGATCGCACTTATAGCTTGGAAAGTGAAGATTTAATTCCAGATATTAATGTGCTGTGGGTTACACGCCAACTTAATCAGCTAGAAACCTTACGTGCCGAGATTGCACCTTTAGATTCTATTGCCAAAACCCAGGCGGAAAACCTCTTAGAAAGATTAGGCGATCGCGATGTGAAATTCCCGCGTTTAGCAGTTCCATTTTCACTCTGGGGTGCGCTCTTGGCACATAGCGGTTGGCGAAAAAAGTTGTATGAACTGCGTCAGGGTTTACTTATACAGCGATCGATTCCGCAATGGTTGCAGACAGGAATAGCCAATTTAGCTCAACAGTGGGGATGGGAAAAAAGAGAATTCGTTGTGGTACCTGCCGGAATGCGGAGTGCAGAACCAGTTCTAGGCTTGTCTCGGCAAATAAAAGTTGCAGAGCAAACATACGAGTTACGCATTTTCCCAAAAAGCGTTTCTGAGGACTATGTTTGGCGCTTTGAATTGCAAAGTACAACTCTTGATAGTCAAATTCCGGCTGGGTTTAAGCTCCGACTGCTAACGGAAGATTTACAAGCTTTTGAAAATAATCAAGATACGGCAACAACTGCTGTAGATATGTTGTATTTGGAAGTAATTTTGGAACTAGGAGAAGGATTGGTTTGGGAAATAGAACCGACACCTGAAGACTATGAGCGAGAGATTTTGCGGTTTTAAGTATTACCTTCAAAAATCTTCACGTTTAGCCTCTATTATTTACTCTTAAACTGAATTTTACTACACACAGCAACCAATTCGTTTAGCAACCAAGATATATATAGCAGGGTGTAAGGGCATAGCAGTGCCCATTGGTGTCAATTTAACTTGAAACCCACTTGGTGACAACGTTTTGCCCTCACCCCCAGCCCCTCTCCCCAAGGGAGAGGGGAGCAATTCCCCTTCTCCCTTGGGAGAAGGGGTTAGGGGATGAGGGCGTGAGGGATTTGCAAAACGCCTGTCCGATAAAGTTTTCGGCTTAAGTCATCTAGGGAGAACTAGCTGTGGACAAGTTAATCATCTTAAAGTTAGGGGAGGGAAACTTTGAACAAGGGTTTACCGTGACTCTACAGATTGGCGATGAAAATGTCCGCCCTACTTTGGAAATCACAGGCGAACTTCCCCCCAACCCAGAAATTCTCCGCGATTATCACCGTTGGCAATCTATTTATCGGAATTTAAAGTTGCCATCTCGTCCGATTGGTTTAGCTAAAGAACTTAACCAAGCCCCCAGCTTAGAATATTGCCAGCAGGTGAGTGAGGAATTTAAAGTCAGTTTTAATGCTTGGCTTGCTTCCGATTCCTTTCGTTCTATCCGCGAGAAATTGTTAGAAAAACTCATGCTTGCGGATAATATTCGGATGCTTTTACAAACCAAAGACTTGCGATTACAGAAATTTCCCTGGCATCTTTGGGATTTGATAGAACGCTATCCCCAGGCGGAAATAGCCCTGAGCGCTCCTGGCTACGAACAAGTCAACCTTAACCGCATAGCAACTACATCCGACAAAGTAAAAATCTTAGCGATTTTGGGTAACAGTCAAGGTATTGATACCAAAGCAGACCAGGCGCTACTTAATTTATTACCCAATACAGATATAACTTTTTTAGTTGAACCGCAATGCCTTGACCTTACCGATCAGCTATGGGAACAGAATTGGCAGATTCTATTTTTTGCCGGACATAGTTCTACTCAGGAAACGAATCAAACAGGAAAAATCTACATTAATCAAACTGAAAGTCTCACAATTAGCCAGTTAAAGTATGCCTTAAAAAAGGCAGTAGAACGAGGTCTAAAACTAGCGATTTTCAATTCCTGTGATGGCTTGGGATTGGCATGGGAGTTTGCAGATTTACATATTCCTCAAATTATCGTGATGCGAGAGCCTGTACCCGATCGCGTGGCGCAACAGTTTTTAAAGTATTTTTTAGAAGCCTTCGCACGGGAAGACTCGTTGTATTTAGCCGTCAGGGAAGCACGAGAAAGGTTACAGGGACTAGAAAACCAATTTCCCTGCGCTACATGGTTGCCTGTCATCTTTCAAAATCCGGCTGAGATGCCGTTGAATTGGGGGGAATTGTTTAGAAATACACCCAATCTCCCTGCATCTTTGTCTCAAACCACGCCTGTTAGAGAAACCACAAATCGGCTTGGCTTCTTATCGATCTTACTGGCGAGCATGGTAGTAACTGGAATATTAATTGGGGTAAGGTATTTGGGTGTGCTGCAACCATTAGAGTTAAGTGCATTTGACCAACTGGTACGCTTGCGCCCTCCTGAAAAACCAGATTCACGCCTATTGATTGTGACTGTGACTGAAGAAGATGTCCAGGCGCAAAAATCGGAAAAACCTCAAGGTTCGTTGTCAGACAAATCACTTGCCCAACTGTTAGAAAAATTAGAGGCATATCAAGCACAAGTTATTGGTTTGGATATATACCGAGATTATCCAGTGGGTAAGGATTATCCAGCATTGGCAGCAAGGATGCGAAAAAGCGATCGCTTTGTGGGTGTGTGTCAACTCAGCGATTCTCAAGCCGGAAAACCAGGTGTGAAACCACCCCCAGAACTTTCTTCACAGAATCTAGGTTTTAGCGATATTGCTATAGATTCAGATAATGTCGTGCGTCGCCATCTGTTAGTGTTAACTCCCTCACCCTCATCTCCTTGTACTGCGCCCTATGCCCTGAATGTTCAACTTGCGCTGCGTTACCTGTATACGAAAGGAATTCAGTTGCAATTTAACCCTGATGGCGCTTGGCAATTAGGGAAACTGACATTTAAACCAATAGAAGCTCATACCGGAGGTTATCAAGGAGTTGACGCTTTTGGACACCAAACTTTATTAAATTATCGTTCTTCTCCTTCACCAGAAGCGATCGCACCAAGTATGACCTTACAACAAGTGCTAACAGGTCAGCTAAATGCCAATGCAGTCAAAGGCAAAATAGTCATTATTGGCACAACAGCAGAAACTTTTGGTGATTACTGGTTAACTCCCTACATCACTCCTCAAGGAAAATTACAGGCAATACCAGGAGTATTTTTACAAGCCCAGATGGTCAGTCAACTGCTCAGGGCTGCTTTGGACGGACAACCTCTGTTGTGGACTTGGCCGCTTTGGGGTGAGGTAATTTGGGTTTGGGGTTGGTCTTTTTTAGGCGGTTTGTTTACTGCTTATCTGCACCGATTCATTTACTTAAGCTTGGCAGGAGGAATAGCAATTATCAGTTTATACGTTAGCTGTTTTATATTTTTAATTGTATATAGTTGTTGGGTTCCCCTGATTCCTGCTATGTTGGCTTTAGTAGGTAATAGTTTAATATCTACAACTTACTTAAACATGAAATTTAAAAATTAATAATAACGCCAATTGAAGCATGAAAATCGCCGTTTAGCAAGCAGAAGTTAGGAGCTTTTATGAAAAGCTATTGGCAAAAAATCCAATTAATCGCGGTAGTGGGAATGACTTTATGGGGAAGTATCGGCTATTCTCCCATGATTTGGATGACACCAGTTGCGGCCACTCCTAAGAAATTTTCGCCTCCTCCGCCTCCTCCAGACAGGGGTGCAGCAGGCGATCGCGGCGGGGCTGCAAGTCGTGGTTGTAATGTTAGTAATCAGTCTGTTATTGGACTTGTACCTGTATACAAAGAGACAGTAAATCAAGGACAAACAGAAGCTGTTGCTGTTACTAAAGTTTGGGGTTTGACGAATGAGGAATATCCAACTTTTTGGTTTTTTGTCCCCTATCAAAAATCTCTAATTGATTCCATTGAGTTTGTTATCAAAGATGAGTCAAGTAAACAAAGTCAAACTCTTTACCGAACAGTAGTAACAATACCAAAAGTACCAGGAATTATTAGCATTCCCCTAAACGCAAATACTTCCCCATTGCAAGTAGACAAGATGTATCACTGGTTTTTTAAGATAAAAGTCATTTGCAATCCACAACAACCTCCAGAACGAGAGTATGTGGAAGGATGGGTGCAACGAGTTAATCCAAATCCTAAATTAGTAGATAGCTTGAAGCAAGCAACTCCTCTGCAACGGTTAAACCTTTATGCCGAGAATGGTATTTGGTACGATGCCTTGACTACTTTGGCTGAATTACGTCTTAGCAAACCTGAAGATCCAACTCTAGCGGTGGAGTGGATGAATTTGCTTAAATCCGTAGATTTAGAGAATTTAGCTAAACAACCTTTAATAGAATGTTGCCAAGCTGATGCAAAATCGAAAGGAGCCGAAGTGCTGCCCTCTACGAACTAAATGTAAATCTGTAGCGACTACTGCCAAGTCTGTAGCGACTACTGCCAAGTCTGTAGCGACTACTGCCAAGTCTGTAGTGACTACTGCCAAGTCTGTAGCGACTACTGCCAATCCTGTAGTGACTACTGCCAAGTCTGTAGCGACTACTCTCAAGTCTGTAGTGACTACTCTCAAGTCTGTAGCGACTACTCCCAAGTCTGTAGCGACTACTCCCAAGTCTGTAGCGACTACTCTCGTGTTTCTTACCTCTTACCTTACTATATGAGTAATTATATGCCGAGATATTACTGAGATAAGCTAAAAATTTTACGAGCAGAAATTGCGATTTATGCTGAACCGAAATCGGGTTTAATTGAGGCAAGCTAGCTCTAGAAGTATCTTAAAAGAGCAAATTTATGTCTCGTCAAAAACGTACATCCCGCGTTTTAGAAAAAGCTGAATTAAGAGCATCTGGGATGAAATCGATTCTTCCAAGCATTAAATTTGATGAAGATTATACTTTAGGAAAACTGATTGAGTCAATCGAACAGTTGCGTAACAAACTTGATGTTCATAATAGCGCTTTGGCTATAGTTGACTCTTCTTTAACAGAAGTTGAAGAGATGGAAAAAAACTTGAGGCAGTTTTCTGAGAAAATGTTAATGGTGGTTGCTATCAAGTACGGCAAAGATAGCGCTGAATATGAAATGGCGGGTGGTGTTCGCAATAGCGATCGCCTCCGTAAAATGAGATCGAGCCGCTTAAAAAATATTGCTGAACAAGCATCAGATAAGAATGGGAAAACTGGATAGAAAACTAAACTTTGTCTCTCTTCTCCAAAGCATCGGGGAGGAGATTAAGGGGTTCATCTAAGAAAGGTAGGAAAAGTAGGAAAGGTAGGATATTCATTAGAAACTGTTGAAAGCTGTTAAATAATCTGTTAGTTTTTAATAAGTGGTTCTCAGGCAGAAGAAATTTAAAGAGAACCTTATGCCATCTTAAAATACCTCTTGTAAAATTCCCTAACACCCCAACTCCTCCCCGCAAGCGGGGAGGGGAGACAAAACGTAGCTTTTGGTGGGGTGGGGTTCTTATTTTTGATTTATGCAAGAGGTCTAAAACTTAGTTAGACAGGTTTAACACAACCGAGAAGAGGAAACCCGTATGTTAAAAATATTTCAAACAAAGAAAGAAGCAACAAAACAAGCACCTACACTTACTCAAGAAAATGGGGAAAGGTTTGAAGAACTAGAATTATTTGAAGAACTAGATGATGCTGATTTATTGACTCTAGTTGGTGGAATTGATGCTGATGTTGCTATTGGTAGTCCTGGAGTTCTTTCGGGGAACCTAGTTCAAGTACCTGTTCATGTACCCGTTAACGTTTGTGGCAATAGTATAAGTGTGATTGGTCTACTTAACCCAGCTTTTGGGAATACTTGTGTAAATGCGTAACCATTTGCGCTCTATTGACTATTACGATTAAATGGCGATCGCAAGCATTATGTATTCAATTTCTGTTATAAGTTCTTTAGTGGCTGGCACTGTATTTCTGGTGACTGGTGTTGTCAAAGCACTTGCACCCACAAGATTTATTATCCACATCAGTCAATTGCGGTTATTGCCGCAAAAAGCGAATATAGGTGCAGCGATCGCTTTTACAATTTTAGAGTGCTTTCTTGGAGTAGCCGTGATTTTGCGGCTGTTTCCCCAGTGGGTGTTTCCCGGTACAATTGTTTTACTATTACTCCTATCGAGCTTAACTTATTGGAGTACTTCGACCAAACGCACAGATGATTGTGGTTGCTATAACGGTCTAATTGATATCAGTCCCAAACAAAGTTTACTCCTCAATGCTCTCTACATTACTTTGATGGGGTTGGCTTGGTTTTATCCGGTTGCCGATATTTTAACTTTTTCACAACAAGTGACAGCATTATTGATTTCTTTAACAACAAGTTGTCTATTAACTGCTGTTTCATATATGTATTTCTGGAAGAATAAGAAACCTATCCTAGACTTAGATCCGCTTAAAGTTAATAGTTCTTGGCAACCCCAATGGCTAAAAGAATATGCTGAAAGCTTAACAACAGGAGAAAAACTATTTGTGTTTTTAATGCCTGGTTGTCCAACGTGCAAAAACTGGCTCAAAGTGCTAAAAGTCGTTCACCAAAGAACTGATTTACCTGATGTCGTGGCGGGAGTTCCCCAAACATCAGAACAAGTTGAAGAATTTGTTCAATCTAATAATATCAACTTTCCGGTAGTGGCAATGAGTCCTACGGTAGTGGGACGCTTAACCGATGCTTTTCCCACTGCTGTATTGTTAGAGGAAGGTATAATTCGAGAGAAATGGTTGGGAGTAATGCCGCTAACTTTCGTTAAACGCGTTAAGCCAAGCTTATCTGTTCCTAGCAGCTAATTGTGAATCAGCAATTGATAGTCCGACTATATTACTAATGGAGCGGGGCAGTGAAGGATTCTTTGTCAAGCATAGACGCTCCCTCCTGCTTTTAGCTTAACTTTCAATACTGTTTGGTTAAGGCAAGAGACGTGATGAATCGCCGTCAAGACAATAATTAGTCTTTTGTCTTGACGGCGATTTATTGCATCTTGGTGATGATTTATGATTATTGCAAGCGTACAGATACACTACCTGCATGGGCTGGCAAACCTTCTGCCTCTGCTAAGGTGACAGCTGCTTTACCTATTGTCTGTAATGATTGTTTATCACATTCTAAAAAAGTAATTCGTTTGAGAAAGTCGTAGACACTCAAACCAGAAGCAAAGCGGGCAGAACGGGCAGTTGGCAGTACATGGTTGGGGCCTCCTAAATAATCGCCAATCGCTTCTGGCGTATAGCGTCCTAAAAACACGCTGCCGGCACACTTAATTTGATTGGCCAGGAGTTGCGGGTTGTCCACACACAATTCCACGTGTTCTGGGGCTAGTTGATTGAGCAGTGGTATACTCTCGGCTAAATCGTTAACCAGAATTACAGCTGCATAATTTTGCCAACTTGCACTGGCAACTTCTCTGGTGAGTAAATCGGTGAGAATTTTCTCAACAGCCTTGATTACTTGTTGCGCGAAGATTTCGGAATCAGTAATTAAGATTGATTGGGCATTAGGATCGTGTTCTGCTTGCGATAGTAAATCCCAGGCAATCCAATCTGGGTTGTTCTGGCTGTCGGCTACCACTAAAATTTCTGAAGGGCCAGCGATGCTATCAATGCCAACAGTGCCAAAGACTTGGCGCTTGGCTTCAGCAACATAAGCATTACCAGGGCCAACAATTTTATCTACTGGGGCAATGCTTTCTGTACCATAAGCTAATGTTGCGATCGCTTGCGCCCCACCAATGCCATATATTTCTGTAACACCAGCAACTTGAGCAGCAGCCAATACGGCAGGATTAATCTCACCACCAGGCATCGGTACTGTCATAACAATTCTTTCAACACCAGCAATTTTCGCTGGTAAGGCATTCATCAACAAAGAACTTGGATAGCTAGCCCGTCCCCCTGGTACATAAATTCCCACTTGCGACAGCGCTACCCAATTCAATCCCAGTTTTACCCCCACTGCATCGGTGTAGCCAATATCTTGCGGTAGTTGTTTTTGATGGAAAGCCACAATCCTCTCAGCAGCAAATTCTAGCGCCGCCAAGACATCGGCAGGGCATTGTGCCGCGTGTTCGGCAATAAAGGTTTCGCTAAGATGCAAAGACTGGAGATTATTGCGATCGAAGCGGCTAGTATACTCCTTGACTGCGGCATCACCACGCACTTTGACATCAGCTAGAATCTCGCGTACTGTCCCACTAACATCAACTGTAACTTCCCGGCGATCGCTTACAAGAGTTTTGAATTTGACAGAAAAATCTTTGTCGGTAGTTTGAAGTAGCTGCATGGACAGTAGCTTAAAAGCAGTGAGGTCAATAATTAGTTTAACTCTTGATTAACTTGCTAGATATGACTGTGGCTGATATGCATCACTCTTTTTCAGATGTAAGCTAAAAGCACAAAAGATTATGAGTTAACATCCTATGCAGCAGTCTACAAGAAACTATTACCAGGATCTTTGGCGGCAGCTTGTTACTTTGGCTGCAATCTTTGGTGCTTTTGTTATCAACGTAGTATCGAACATTTTTCCGCTCAATGGACTTAGCATTGGGGAAATTTCCAATACTTTGTTTAAAAATGTCCTGATTATCCCTGCCAATTACGCCTTTGCGATCTGGGGGCTGATTTACCTTGGGTTGTTTGCTTTTGGGGTATACCAAGCTTTACCTAACCAACGACATGAGCCTGATTTACGTAAGACAGGTTATCTGTTGGCGATCGCCTGTATTGCTCAAAGCATCTGGGTATATCTATTTTTGTCTCGGCTTTTTGCTCTTTCTATAATTGCAATGCTCTTGATTCTGTTGCCCCTGATTGCTGTTTATGTGCAGTTAGAAATTGGCAAATTGCGTGTACCTCGGCTGAAAAAATGGTGTATTCACTTTCCAATTAGTATTTATCTAGGCTGGATTAGTGTGGCGACCATTGTCAATGTAGCGTGTGCCTTGGATTTTCACAGGTGGAACGGTTGGGGGATTTCTGCTGTAATCTGGACTCTGATCGTGGTATTGATAGCAACAGCAGTTGCAGCAGTTATAGTTATCCAGCGTCGAGACATGGCTTATACAGGAGTAACACTTTGGGCATTGGTAGCGATCGCACTCAAGCATTTTGATAACTCAATGCTCAGAAATACCGTATTTGTTTTGGCAATTGTTCTAGTTTTAACCGCAACGATTAACAGCTTACGCACCCAACAAGAACATATTTAAGTATGATGACATACCCGCCCAGCGTCTCTCAAGAGAGAACTTTTTGCAAGCGTTCGTTAAACACGCACAATAATGGTCGGTTGTTACACACACCAGTCTGATTGTTATTAGCCAGAATAGATAGTTAGAGCCGTAATTGTCTAAGAAGACCAAAATTTATAGAAATGAAAAATATTATCTCGATTGGTTGGAATAACTGGTTAAAACGCCATAAAGAATCTGTTTTACTATTTGACTCAATTGCTGCCGCTAATGAGATTGCCCTGATGCTTAACGGTCAATGGGATGGCTGCAATGGTGTAATTGTGGCTTCTAGTGATGAGGTAGCTGTTGACACTGCTGCCAAACTATTACAAGCTAGATGGTGTTATCAGGGCGCATCAAAAGCTGTTTTATACAGAGTAACAACGAATGAAATTTTACACCGTTATGCAATCGGAGAAAGAAATTTTGTTAATGCTAATTTGAGGTGTGCAGTACTTGCATCAGTGAAGCTGAGTGAAATTAACTTAAGTTATGCCTCCTTGAGTTGGGCGGACTTAAGTCAAGCCAATTTAAGTAAAGCTGATTTTACAGCAGCAGACCTAACTCAAGCGAATTTAAGTAGAGCCGACTTGAGTAAAGCATACCTAATGAGGGCAAACCTAAGCGAGGCAGATTTGCAACAAGCTTCACTCCAGGGGGCTAACCTAAGTAATGCTAACTTAAGTGAAGTCAACCTCACTGGTGCAGATTTAACAGGAGCTAATCTGTCACTAGCAGACCTAAGAGGAGCAAATTTTCACTTGTGCAATTTGAGTGGGGCTAACCTAACAAATGCCAAGTTAATTGAAAGTGACTTGGCATTTGCTCAACAACCATCGCCGGACTCCAGTATTACCTGCTAGTAGTCTGTCAAGAACTAATTGACGGATAAATTCCTTGTAGAGACGGCAATTTATCGCGTCTCTCTAACCATCAAAATGAATTTGACAAACTACTAGTACCGCAAGGCGGAATTCAAAATTCAAAATTCAAAATGAATACAGCGCAAGAGTTTCGTGGATTTGGAGATTTACGCCGTGTTGTACTAGTACGCCAGGGCGTAAATAGAGCAAGTATTTCAAATCCCTAAAAAGCTTATTCCATAAAACTTTTGACTTTTGACTTCCGCCTTGCGGTACTAGTCAGTTCCACCCCAAGTCCAGTTAGGATTGCCATTCTTTAAACTATTTTTTAGCACTACTAGGGGATAATCATTAGCATCAGAGCCACCAGCCAAATCTAAGATGAAGTAAACTCTACCTTTAACAAAGTGCATCCGTAAATAATTAATCTTTCCAGAGTAGTCTTGCCCATCAACCTTAGCCATTCCAGCAGAAGCAAAGCATTTAGCATATTTTGGCTTGAGTGTCCCAACCCATGTAACGCTAAAGCTATTACTGCCTTGAACAGAGATATTACTGGCATAAGCACTCAGGTTAATAGAGCCATCTGTTGCAAAACTGCCTTCTTGATAAGGACGGGGTTTTTCAGTAACAATTACCTTGTCTGGACAGCTTTGTTTTTGCTCGTTTTCACTATAAACTTTTAGCTCAATTTTTTGTGATTGATTTTGTGCTTGGACGCACCAGTTGGACAACAGAGGCAGTAAACCAATACTTGTGCCTATAATCAAAATCAAAGGTCTAAATGAAATCATACTCATATCCGAACAAATACTAAATTGAATTGGGTTAGCGCCAAAAACCTTAAGTTGTGTAGTTGTGTAGGTTGGGTTGAGGAACGAAACCCAACATTTTAACTGTACAGCACTAGGATAAACAGAATTAGGGTTACTTGACACCCGCATTATTCAGTATAAATTGATTTATTTATCACAAATATATTGAATGGCTTTATGTAAATTATTGTGGGTTGTCCGAATTCAATGCCCGTTTTATACACAGTTGAAAATTTGGCTCTTATTTTTATTTTGCCAGAGTGACAGAACAGTAGACCTCTTGCATAAATCAAAAATAAGAAAGAACCCCACCCCGCCAAAGCTACGCTTTGTCTCCCCTCCCGAAGAGCGGGGAGGGGTGTTAGGGACTTTTGCAAGAGGTCTATTGAATAATGTGAAGAATATGCTTTAGATGTGTTTTTAAACAAAGACATCTAAGTAAATACGGTAGTATATGGTTAGTGTTAGGTTATTTAGATATTCTGTATTTTCAAGGTAGATATGCACGCAGAATTTCTCAAGATGAGGGTATAAAAATCTCATTATTTGCCAGTAATTAACTACTGGCTTGAATTTACACCCTGATTAATTTGTACAGTGCCATTCACTTAGATAGTTTGAGAAAAAATCAGTACTACTGAAAAGCCTTTTCATACGGTAAATCTTTGATGAATATTACTGTTCCTAATTCTTAAGGTATACGTCAACTTCGGTAAGTATTTTGTGCCCAAAAACAGTACCAAATTCAAGGTTGAGAACTGAAATTACTGAAAAAATGGAATCAGGTAGGTAAAAATTATGGCAAATATCATTGGAACCAGCGGCTACGACATACTACAGGGTGGTACTGGGAATGATACTCTCATTGGTGGTACTGGGAATGATTCTTTAACTGGTGGCGGTGGCAAGGATAAATTTGTTTACAACTTGGGTGACGGCACTGATACAATCACTGATTTCGGTGGCATCGGTAAAGGAACTAACCCGACAGCAGCAGTTATTGCTGAAGTAGACACCATCAAATTCCAGGGAACAGGATTAACTGCTCAAAATTTACTGCTGTTTCAGAATGGCAATAATCTAGAAATCTCCTTTGCAGGGAATGCTAATACCCTAGTTATCCTGGAAAACTTCAAACTAGAAAACTTAGAGAATCTGAAAGCTTCTGGAGCCAAACCAGCAATTGGTAATATCCTGTTTGACGGGCAAAATAGCATCACCGACAGCTTTAATGTCCTCGATTCCAACTCTACTGATACTAGCCTGGGCATCAAGAACACAGTAACTTTCCTCAATGACCTCAACAATAACATTACGGGGTTAAAGGACTCAAATGATGTAGTTAATGGTCAAGGCGGTAATGACAAAATCGATGGCTTGAGTGGAAACGATTTACTGCGAGGTGGTGCGGGTGATGATACCCTCATTGGTGGTGCGGGAAATGACTCCCTCATTGGCGGTACGGGGAATGACTCCCTTGCTGGCAATAATCTGCTTTCTGGGGGCGATGGCAATGATTATCTCTCCATCTCTGGCTACGAGAGCTTTAGCTACCCAGACTACGACTACAACTCTCGCTCGTCTGGTAAGAACACCCTCAACGGTGGCGCTGGTGACGATAACTTGAGTGCTAGCGGTTCAACAGGCAATAATTTGCTCTCTGGGGACGATGGGAATGATTCTCTCTCCATCTCTGGCTACTACGACGGAGGTAACTACGGAGCCGACGACTCTCGCTCGTCTGGTAAAAACACCCTCAACGGCGGTGCAGGTAAGGATACCTTGAGTGCTGGCGGTTCAACAGGCGATAATTTGCTCTCTGGGGGTGATGGCAATGATTATCTCTCCATTTCTGGCAACTACAGCTATATTCCCAGCGACCCCTACTCACCCCGCGATGTCTCCATCACATACGAGTCTCGCTCGTCTGGAAAAAACACTCTTAACGGTGGCAATGGGGATGATAACTTGAATGCTAGTAATTCAAAAGGTGATAACTTACTGGATGGTGGCGCTGGCAATGATTATATCTCCGCCTCTAGCGCCTTTGGTAAAAACACAATCTATGGTGGCAGTGGGAATGATATCCTGATAGGTGGTTTTGGTAATGATACCCTCTATGGAGGCACTGGTACTGATACCTTTGTTTTCAATACTTACAATAAAGGTGTTGATAGTATTTATGACTTCAACGCGACTAATGAACTGATTCAGGTATCGGCTGCTGGCTTTGGCGGTGGTTTATCAGCAGGTTCACTTAAGACAAATCAGTTTACCCTCGGAACATCTGCAACGACAAGCAATCAACGATTTATCTATAACAGTGCTACAGGTGGATTGTTCTTTGACCTTGATGGCAGTGCGTCTGGGTCTACTCAGGTAAAATTTGCCCAACTATCTACTGGATTGTCACTCAGTGTAAATAATTTTGTGATTGCTTGATATCAAAACTAGGCGTTGCTGAATTAAGGGATGATTCTTGTGGGGTGGGCATCCTGCCCGCCCGGAAATACAAGGGACGCTCATGTTGCCCATCCCACAAAAATAGTAAAATCATCCCGTAAATATGCAACCCCCAAAACTAAACAGTTAAAAATTCTTTTATGCTCAAAATTTCTAACCTTAACGTTTATTACGGCGAAAGCCACATTCTCCGCAATGTAGATTTGAACGTACCATCGGGGCAAATGGTTTGCCTAATTGGACGTAATGGTGTTGGAAAAACGACCCTACTCAAAACTATCATGGGTTTACTCAAACCCCGTAGCGGTACTATTAATTTAGCTGAAGAATTAATCAATTCCAAATCTCCAGACCAAAGGGCAAAGTTGGGAATTGGTTATGTCCCCCAAGGACGCGAGATTATCCCTCGGTTGACAGTTAAAGAAAATCTACTCCTGGGGTTAGAAGCTAGACGCAAACCAGTAAAAAAAGCAGAAATTTCAGAAGAAGTTTTTAGTTTATTTCCGGTGTTAAAAACTATGCTTTTGCGGATGGGTGGTGATTTAAGTGGAGGACAGCAGCAACAATTAGCGATCGCACGTGCTTTAATGGGAGAACCTCAATTACTCGTCTTAGATGAACCCACCGAAGGTATTCAACCCTCCATCATCCTAGAAATTGAAGCCGCAGTCCGTCGCATCGTCGAAACCACAGGCATTTCGGTTTTATTGGTAGAGCAACATTTGCACTTTGTCCGTCAAGCTGATTACTATTACGCTATGCAAAAAGGTGGTATTGTCGCCTCCGGTTCCACAACCGAACTCAGCCAAGATGTGATTCAGCGTTTTTTAGCTGTTTAATTTTGGAGATATCTATATCAATAGTATCAGAAGCAATCAAGTCTGCTGCTTCTTTTAAAAGCTCATGCTGTTCTTTTTGAATTGCTTCCAAGCGACTAGAAATTTCTGCCAATCGTTGTTGTTTATTTGGTTGAAAACTTTCAGGTAGTACATCTAGTAGATTATCAGTTTTTTTAGCACCTGTGATTTGTTGAACAACAAAACTGCCAACTTTAGTTAAGGATTGAAAACTAACTTGAATCAAAGCCTGAAGCAATTTGAACGGAACTTGCAGTATTGACCAACTAGCTGTTTCAATTAAGCGGACAATTGCTTTGATGATGCTCCAAATGAGAGCAAGTGCAAACAGCAAAATTACTACACTAATAATTGGGTGATTAGTCGCCCAACCTAGTATTTGAACTAACTTAAAAAATATTGGGTGTTGTGTCAGCCAATCACTCGCAGAAGATGCGATCGCATCTTTAACTGCGCCCGATGTTGTACTCTTAAATTTATCAGCAGTTTGCCAAGTTTGTTCTAAGCTTGTCGTAACTGTATCAATTGCTTTATCAGTCGTTGTAGTGGCTGTTGTCTTCAAAGACTCACCAGCTTGTTGTGCTGAGTTACTTAGAGAGTTAACATTTTCACCCACAAAATCTTTCACATTTTGCCAGCGTTGTAAAACTCCATTAGGTAAATTTACGTCTATTTGGGATGTCATAAAACATTTCACCGAGGTTGAAATCTAACCCGCAATCCATCTTTAGAGCGATTGCTGGGAAAAAACATGGTTTCTAAACTTTGATTGGGTAATATCTCCCAATGATAATTGCGTAGAAGATGAGTAGCAACAATCTTCATTTCCATTTTGGCAAAGGTTATACCAATACAGATGCGTGGCCCGCCACCCAAACCAACTAAACTAAAAGGATATTTTTTTTGTTCTTGGCGTTGGGGACTGAAATGGTCTGCTTCAAATATCTTTGTCTCTTGCACTAGTAACGCAAAACCTGTCATCTGTCATTACATTTCTTAAGATTACATAAGAAATTTATATAATTTTAATATTACTTTTTATTCAATAAAATTGCTGAACGTTAAGATGTTGTGGATCTATTGTTGAAAAGTAAAAATTCTATGCATCTGGATTTACCACAACTGATTAAATCACTCGGCTATTTTGGGGTCTGGGCGATTGTATTTGCTGAATCTGGCTTGTTAATTGGTTTTTTTCTGCCTGGGGATAGCTTATTGTTCACCGCTGGATTTGTTGCATCTCAGAATTTATTGAACATTTGGGTTCTGATAATTGGTGCTTTTATTTGTGCGGTCTTAGGTGACAATGTGGGCTATGTGACTGGGCATAAATTTGGCAGAAGACTATTTAACAAGGAAGATTCATGGCTGTTCCATAAAAAACATCTTGTAAAAACTCAAAACTTTTATCACCAGCATGGTAAAAAAACGGTTGTTTTAGCACGCTTTTTACCGATTGTACGGACTTTCGCGCCCATTGTGGCCGGGATTGGTGCAATGCATTATCGCACATTTATGTCTTACAACTTAATTGGTGGTTTTCTTTGGACATTCGGCATTACCCTGTTAGGGTTTTTCTTAGGAAAATCTCTGCCACCTGAACAGGTAGATAAGTATTTGTTACCGATTATTGGATTAATTATAGTTATTTCTTTAGTACCATCGATTATTCATTTGGTACAAGAAAATAGAGCTAACAAAAGTTGAAATATTTTTTGTAGCTCCTTAGTAGATGTTTTATTGTAGAGACAAGTATATTGATTTACTGAAGCCATAAACATCAGAGCTTGATCGTACCTTCGTGAGCGACAAACACTCATGATACAGAGCAACTAAATTTATTTATGGGAATTTTGAATTTTGAATTCGGAGCGTTCGCCCTTGGCGTCTCGAAGAGAAGCGACGTGACTTCCTTAAACATCAACCTCTATCTGTTCCTAGAAAATCTCCTCTTTTTCCTTATTGCCACACTTTTCATTCTGGTTGTGAACTGGGGATGGAAAAACGCAAAGCCTTATACTCTACCTTTACCATTTCCCGGTTGGTATAAAATCTGGTTTGGCTCGGTGCAACTGCTAGCAGTAGTGCCGCCATTAGTGGTCATGCTATTGTGGGGTGTATGGTGGGGCGATCGCACGGTGTTAACTGTGCTTGCTTGGTATTTTATCGTCTTAGGGCTGCAAATCATCTCTGAAAGTGTGACGCTTAGGCAGTTGCAAAATGTCGTCTGGGTGATGGTTCCTTATATATATCTCCCTTACCGCTTCTGGCAGTTGTATGAGGGTTTGACACTTTTGGATTCCACAAGTGAGTTGCAGTGGGTACGATATTTATTGATTTTTGAATTGGTGATGTGGATTGTTAACTACGCGATAGATGTATCTCAATTGCCGCGGCTGTTTCGTTGGGAAGTACAATCAAATGACGTGAGCTAGGGATTAATCGCAGAATTAGCCATTTTTACTAAAGAAGTGCGATCGCCTGCTTTTAATCCAAAAACATATTGCACACCCTGTTGTCTCCAAGTCAAGGTAGCATCTGAGCAACCAGCACCACAAGTAAAATCTACAAAATAGCCAGTAATGCCTTTAGCTAAGGATACACGTTTCCCAGTCAGGCTGGGTGTTTTGCGGGTTATGGCTTCAGCAGAAACAACGCCTAAACGACAGGCAGAAGCACCATTACAGTCTGGACTATAAGCCAGTAAAATATCATACTTTTTTTGCGTAGCAGCTTCTATAGTTGCGTAAATTGGATTTTCCCCATCTGACTCAGGAATAAACTTCGGTAATAAAATCTTAATCTGAGTCTTTTGCTTTAATTTAGGCAGAATAGATTTAAAAACTGGGTTTACCTGAGTTTTACTCTGCTGCGCTATCAATTGGGACTGGTTATTTATATTGGCTATGGCTGACTTGTGAAAGCTGCTGACACTGACTAATAAAAATACGGCACATACAGCACTAGTATTTCTAAAACTTAAAATCATCTTTGAAAACCTATTCGATCAAAAGTACTTATTTGTAATACCCAGTTTTAGTATAAAAATACGCATTTAACAGATGAAGCGATCGCAAGGAATATTGTAATGTTGATGAAGAATATTACAATGTTCCTTATAGATGTTGTAATGTTGATGAGAAATATTCCAGCCTTGATAAGGAATATTGTAATGTTGATGAGAAATATTACAATGTTCCTTATGGAGATTGTAATGTTGATGAGGAATGTTGCAATGTTGACAAGAACTACTTGTACATTGAGAGTGACGGAGAAAAAAGTGGCGATCGCTAGTGAGCTAATATAGGTTAGCGATCGCACCACATATAACTCTACATACCATCTTGCACCTACAGAAGAGCTAGCCCAATGGGCAAGGTACTGCAATGCAATATCCCTGTGCGTAATCAATTCCTAGTGCGGTAATCCGCTCTAAAATCGCGTCATTCTCCACAAACTCAGCGATCGTCTGAATACCCATGACACTGCCAATCTGCGTGATTGCTATGACGATCGCATTATCCACAGGATCATCGACAATGTTACGAATAAAGCTGCCGTCAATTTTGAGGTAATCCACAGGGAGAGACTTGAGGTAAGCAAACGACGACATCCCCACCCCAAAATCGTCCAGCGCAAAGCGACAGCCCATCCGTTGAAGTGACTGAATAAACTGCTTGGCTTTGAGCAGGTTAGCGATCGCTACAGTCTCGGTAATCTCAAAGCAAATGCGTTGGGGTGAGATGGGGTATAAGGTAAACTGCTCATACAGGAAGTCAATGAACTGATCGTCATTGATGCTAGAGCCAGAAAGGTTAATGGCATAGATGCTTTGTTCATCACCAACGACCCTTGTCCAATTCCTGAACAGAGTACTAATCACCCAGCGATCGATCAGGTGCATCAAGTTGTAGCGTTCTGCTGCTGGAATAAACGCCATCGGCTGCACTAAATTTCCCTGCTCATCCCGGAGCCGCACCAGCACCTCATAATGGTCGCCGTTTTCAGGTATTGGGGCGATATCTTCTCTACGAGAGGCTACGCCAACGGTGAGCTTCGCTAACGCGGCAATCCTTTGAACATAGAGACAAAACCAATCACTTTCCAAAGCTTGAGAAATGCGGCTAACCCACTGCATCTGTCCACGCTGTTGCAATCGCTCCTGATCGTCAGCTTGAGCAACGTACACCCGATTGCGCCCCCGGTTTTTCGCAGTGTAGCAAGCGGCATCAGCGCTCGTCAAACAGCATCCGCTTATGCCACTGAGTCCAACGCACCCCGTCTGCCACAACCACCCGATTTTCAATGGTGATTACAGGATTATCGACACTCATTGAAGGTATTAATTGAACAACTCGCTCTCGATCTGCCTCAAAGATAATCGGTTGATAGGTGCTGCCAATCAGTTCCTCTGGCGATCGCCCAAAATAAACTGCATAAGCTTGGTTGACAAACGTCAGTGTACCGTCTGGTAAATATCGGGCAATGAGTTCAGTCTGATCTTCGACAATGGCACGGTAACGAATCTCGCTTTGTTTGAGAGCAATTTCTGCTTGCTTGCGTTCTTCTTCGATCCGCTTTTTGGGGGTAATATCCGTAACTCGTACCAAATTCACCACTTGGTCAGCAACCCTGATTTGTTTGATTGCCATGTTTCCCCAAAAGGAATTGCCCTGCTAAGATATTCAATTTCGCAACTCCACAACCCTTGCTGGCTAATTTCTTCGCCGATGGTGGTTAGTTCTTCAGAAGTAAACTGCTCTTTTTGTAGAGTTAGACCTTGAATACCAATGAGTTCAGCTTTACTTGAGGCTGCAAATAGTTCTACTGCGCGATTATTACAGTCAATGGTCAGTAACGTTTCTATATCTACCAAAAAGAGCGCATCAGCAGATTCGTTAAAGACAGCTTCTAGCAAGTCACGGCTCTTGGTGATTTCTAACTCGCTTTCTTTGCGTTCTGTAATATCTAGAATAGCTCCATACAGTCTAATCGTTTTACCTGGAGTATCATAAGCTACCTCTACTCTTAACTCTAGGTAGCGCAATGAGCCATCAGGTCGGACAATGCGATATTCAAGATTGAAAGGGTTTCCCTTGGCGATCGCGTGTAGTAGCTGCCTCTGCAACAATGGCCGGTCTTCTGGGTGAACCGTCTGGAGAAATGCAGCCTGTGTCGGTACTAATTCAGTAGGATTTAGACCAAAAATGCGGAAGGTTTCGGCTGACCAAATTTGTTTCTGAGACTCTAAGTACCATTCCCAACTGCCCGTATGGGCAACTTTTTGAGCAGTAGCTAGCAGCGTTTCACTGCGTCGGAGTTCTTCCTCGGCTTGTTTGCGTTTGTTGAGTGCGGCTTCCCGTTCTGTAACATCTTGGGCAGTTCCATAGAGACGAATTACTTCTCCATCCGCGTTAAATTGTGCATGTCCAATCGCCTCAATATAAATAGTAGACCCGTCAGTTTGAGATGCTCGCAGAATGAGTTTGTAAGATTCACCAGTTGATATTGCCCGCTCAATCGCTCGGACTAATTTTCCTGCGTCTTCTGCCCAGTACTTCTGCACAGTTTCCTGGTAGCTAGGCTCAAGAAGTGCGGGATCTCGATTGAAGAGGGCGAAAAGCTGCTTTGACCAGGTAACTCTTTCACTGGCAATATCAAGTTCCCAATTACCCAGACGAGCAACTCGCTGAGATTCTTCTAATAAGGCTTCACGCTTGCGTAGTGTTTCTTCAGCGCGTTTGAGGTCGGTGACATCCACCACCAACCCATCCCAAACCACCCTTCCATCCTCGAATTGGCGTGGCGTGGAACGAAAATGGAGCCATTTAAGCAGACCGCCGGGCGTTTAGATTCGCGCTTGTATATCAAACACCGAGAGATTCCGCCGTGATTCATCAACTGCTGCCTGGAAAAGTGGTACATCCTCTGGAATAAACTGGCGATAGAGCAAACTTGAATCTTTGAGTGCATCTTCTGCCCTGACTTCCATCAGTCTTTCAATCCCCGCGCTGATGTACTCAAAGCGATCGCTGCCATCAAATTCGCGGATTACCTTATAAATTGCCCCATTATGAAGATGATCGCCAATTCTCCGCAACATAGCTTCACGCTCTTGTAATCCGAGTTCTGCCTGTTTGCGTTCGCTAATTTCCCGCTCCAGTTCTCGATTACCTGCCTCCAGTTGTGCAGAACTGGGTAAAGCAAGTGCTTTTGGCATCAAAGGTATAAGTTCACAAGCTGTGTACAGTGAAACTATGGCTGTAATAGCTTTGATTAAACCGCTCAACCAATAAGTTGGATACCAGAGCGTCAAAATGTCCATGACGTGGGTAGTACCACAAGTAACAATAAATATTGCAAATAGGACAAACACCCACTTGAAGGGAAAATCTTGGCGCTTGCGGACAAAACAAAGTAGTGTGATGGGAATGGAATAATAAGCAAGCGCAATCAAACTATCGGATACAACATGCAACCCCACTAATTCTGGTTTCCAGAGATAGCAATGACCGTGGGGAATAAATTGTTTATAAGCAAGAAGGCTTTTCCCAAATTCCAGCATCAAGTTGTCTCAAACATAAGTTGTTTGACTTATTAGTATAGTAGTTAATTATACTTAAAAAACTTTTTTTAGCATTGGTTAACTTGCCGCCGCAGGCATCGCGGTTGCTTTCAAACGAGCGATCGCATCTGCCATACACTAAAATTCCTAAGAGAGTTGACCTGGGGAACATCCTAGAGTCAAGATAAAAGGGTTGGATATCTTGTCAAAGTACTAAGCACATCCGATATCGCCTGATTTTCTTTCATTTCCCTGCTTTTGGGTTAAAGAGAAAGGCTATGGGCGATACTTATTAACGTGGCAAAAAACTGAAAAAAGTACGCGCGGATTGCTAAGACGTGCCTGGACGCAGAGGGTTAAGCCGTTGCACCCCGATGAAGCGTCAAGAAATAGCTGATTAAATCAAATTCTAAGCGATTTAATCATATATTTTGTAGCAGATACTTGTGGAAAAGAAAATGCTAGGTGTAAATGTTGTTATGAAAGTTGGCGATCGCGTCCGCGTTAAAGATTCGGTAGTGATGTATCATCATCCTGAACATCGGAATCAGCCTTTTGACATCAAAGGTACAGAAGGCGATGTAGTAGCTATTGCCACCCAATGGCGAGACAGACCCGTTAGCGCTAATCTGCCGATTGTAGTTCAGTTTAGTAAAAAGTTTAAAGCGCATTTACGTGAAAATGAGTTAGAAATCATCTAGATCGCTTATCGGCGGCGAAACCACTGAAAAATATTCAGTTCGCCGCGCATTCTTTTAAGCTCTTGGCGATTTTGTTCTGCTGTTGTATAATACCAATCACAATAATCCTGAAACTCTGACCGTGACCGAACTTCGTGGTAGAACTGGTGAGTTGTTTGGTAAGCAGCAAAAGCTTCCTCAACTTGGGGTTGAGGGGATGGCATAATATAAGGTAAATTTTTAGACATAAAATTAATTGAGTTAGCTATTAGTCATTAATTATTAGTCATTAAGAATTTGGAATTCAGGCAATTACAATTAGAGCCAACCGCGTAAGCGATAAACTAAATAACCAATGTACTCTTTTAAAGCTGTGGTAAATTGGTGCAAGTTGTCGGTATCAGGTAATAAATTCAGTATAGCGGCTTTGGGAGTGCTGCCGAGTTCTTGCAGTTCGCCCTCACTAACTAGAAAGTCAGTCGGTGCAGGAATAACATTGATTCCTTGACGCTGGAAAATCTGAAGCGATCGCGGCATATGCATTGCCGAAGTAACTAATAATACTTGATTTATC
The DNA here is from genome assembly GCF_036917235.1 of Nostoc sp. GTDB lineage: Bacteria > Cyanobacteriota > Cyanobacteriia > Cyanobacteriales > Nostocaceae > Nostoc. Next base: position 73,069 of record NZ_JBALDU010000021.1, on the reverse strand, counting down.
CCATGAGATAACAAAATTTTGCGGACATTTACAGCATTGTGATAAGTATTGAGAGAGTCAGGTTCTTGGATAATCGCCTCAGCGGGAATACCAATAGATGTGAGTATTGTGGCCATATCTGCCGATTCTGGCGAACCACTTCCACGCCAATCAATGCGTCCCCCGCTCAGAATGATTGATTATAGGCGCTTTTTTTTGCCGATAGAGTTGTGCCGCGTAGATGAAGCGTAGGCGTAGCCCGCCGTAGGCATCGCCTGCTTCACTTAAATCGACTGTAGGTCTGGGAGGAAAAGCTGATTTAGTTGCGCCACCCAAAACCACAATTACATCTGCATTAGGTATTTGGGCGAATGGAAGATTTTGCCATTCTAGCGATCGCACTAATGATTTAGCAATCCAAGCATTGCTACAAAATAGCAATAAAGTTAATGCAAAAGCAATTGCGATCGCAGCAGTCCGCGGTCGTCTCCACAAAGTGACTAATGCTACTACCAAGCTTACACAGGCTAATCCTAATGGATAAAAAAAATAGCGGCAGTAATTTGGATAGATATAAAAACATATTATTAGGGCGTGGGGCAGGGAAGCAGGGGAGCATACTTCGACTACGCTCAGTAAGCAGGGGAGCAGGGGAGAAGTAGCAAGTAAATCTTTCCCCTCTGCCCCTTTGCACCTCTGTCTCTTATGCCTATTCCCAAATTATTACCTTTCCCAAAACTTGAAATTGAAACTACTTCCAGGAGCGCGACGGTAACGGCGACCGGCTTTTCTGATTTGCCGTTTGTTGATCCTTTCATTCGTTGGTTCAACTTCTGTGTCTTCTGATTCTTCAACTTGCAACTGAGTTCTAGTTTCTTCCTTACTTCCCCACCAAGCAGTAATCCAGCCTCCAGCTAAAGCGCCTAATCCACCTAGCAAGATACTCATGGGTGCTGGATAGCCTAAATATACAAAACCCAGCATGAAAAATAGCCAGTATTTCAATCCTGTATCGACACCATCAGATGAGGCGACAGCTGGAGTTTGGGGGCTATTATCGGTTAAATTTGCGATCCAGCTTAAGATGAAACCGCCCATGATTCCTAAGAAGATGCTCAGGGCTGGTGCGGAGCCAGTCATTATTAATATAAATGTTAAAAATGCCCCAAATAATAGTTGAGACAAGAAGCTGGGAGAAATACTGAAAAGATCGTTCTTTTTGTCTGCCATAAAATAAAAAGCTTATTTAACTAATTACTAATTCGTAATTCGTAATTTTCAACTCAATTACGAATTACGAATTACGAATTATTTTAATTGTGCGTGCTGTGGCTGAGTTGTATCCCAAATCTTTACATAAGGTTGTTCCTCTTCAGTGAAAGGTTCAGCTTGTTTGATTTGTGAGGCTAATAAATCGGCGGTAGCATCAGCAATATCACCAGTGCGATTGTTCAAACGCTCCTTTAGAACTTCCAGCGGTGCTGTGCATTGGATAATCTGAAGAGGAAGTTGATGTTTTGTAGCTTGTGCGATCGCTTCTTGCCGTAACTGTTGTTTATCATACTTGGCATCCAAAATCACCGAAAAACCTTGTTTAGCCAGGATAATTCCCAATTCTAACAGCCGTGTGTAAGTTTTCTCGGTCATCTCCGGTGTATACAAATCATCGCCACCCCGTTCCCACAACGGAATTCCCCCTAAATGCTTCCGCACCGCATCCGAACGCAGGTGAATCGCTCCCTGTTGACGGGCTAAAGACTTTGCTGTGGTACTTTTACCAGAACCCGACAACCCCGACATCAAAATTAGTTCTCCCTGGTTTGGTTTAGTGTATTCCCAAGCCTGTTTGTAATAATCAGCAGCGGTTTTTGTCGCTTCTTCCTTCACCGTCGCGGGTACGCTTGGATCGTCTAACAAAAAGGATGTCACCTTAGCCCGGACATAAGCCTGACGACTTAAATATAAGGGCAACACCTGTAAACCTTCCCAGTCTCCAGTTTGCTCTATATAGGCATTCAAAAACGCATTACCCAAGTCTTTGCGCTGGCGCGCTTCCAAATCCATCACCGTGAACGCCACATCGTACATCACATCGACAAAGCGAAACGGCTCATTAAATTCAATGCAATCGAACAACAAGATTTTATCGTGCCACAGGGCAATATTTCTCAGGTGTAAGTCTCCGTGACATTCACGAATATAATCGTTGTGAATTCTGCTAGCAAATAATTCTGGATGTTCGGCAAAAAATTTATCTGTATATTGCTGTGTTTCTGTAAATTGCGCCTGAGTCTGGGGGCCACCAATATACTTCTCAGTTTGCTGATAATTCTCATCAAAGGCAGCTCGAACATTTGGCACTTCCCCAAAAGTGCGAATGTAATCATTCGTCTGTGCTTGGGCATGATATTGAGCCACCACCCGTCCCAATTCATCTAGACGCGTCTCATTTAACTTACCTTCTTCAAAAAGTGTGCTTAATAGCGACTCTTGAGGAAACTGGCGCATTTTCAGCACATATTCTACAGCCTCGCTCGCTCCCCCTAACTGGTATTGCTCCCCTACCAGAGTTATGGGCAAAACTTCTAAATACAGTTCACCAGCACCCCGCTGATTTAACCGTAACTCTTCCTGACAAAAATGCTGCCGCTTATCTAAGGTGGAAAAGTCCAAAAAGCCAAAATTCACAGGTTTTTTCAGCTTATAAGCGTAATCCCCAGTTAACAGCACATAAGAAATGTGAGTTTGAATTAGTTGAATGGGTTCTGTTACCGGATGGGGATAAAATCCCGGCTGCAACATTTGCTGAATTAAAGCTGGAAGAGTCGCTTCTGTCATCTCTGTCCTCTGCGCTCTCTGCGCCTCTGCGGTTCATATACAAAAAAAACCAGGAGTTCCCCCCTGGTGTCATCAAAAATTATTACACAGTTTACCTAGCTTAAGAAGCTGCTTCAGTTTCAGTTTCTATCCCAGCATCTTCAGCACTAATTTGTGGTGGCAAAACACTGACAACAAGTCGCTCTGATTCCGCTAGAGGTGTAACACCTTCAGGAAAGGGTATATCACTAATACTCAAGCTGTCTCCTATTTGCAGGTTAGAGACATCGATTTCAATTACATCTGGGATGTTTTCTGGCGCACAAGTCACTTGCAATTCAGTGACTACGGTGTCTAATACACCACCCTCTTGTTTAACACCAATAGCAGCTCCCACAAAACGCAGACGTACTTCTACAGTGGTGTCACCGTGGCCAGCAACCGCGAAAAAGCTGAGGTGGTAAGGCGTACCTTTGGCTGGATGGATCTGAAGTTCTCGCAGCAAGGTTTTGCCACGCCAAGGTGCATCAGCAACATTCAACTCAATCAAGGTGTTGTTGACGGAAGCTCTTTTGAGCAAACGCTCAACAGTTTTGGCCTCAATGGTCAAAGAAATAGATTCTGTACCCTTATGACCATACAAATTGGCAGGTATCAATCCAGCGCGGCGCAAAGCTCTTGGCTTGCTGCCTTCTGGACGTTTTTGAGATTCGACTGTAATAGCCATAAAAGTTGTCCTTTGTCAGTTGTCCTTTGTCATTAAATCCTAGTACTCAGCACTCAGCACTCACTAAGCACTAAGCACTAAGCACTAAGTAGGGTAGCAGGTGTACCGTCGGGGTGCAATAAAGCGCGTTTGGGCCCGTGGATGGGGTCTTCTACGATTATGGTTTGATCGCGGCTGGCTCCTAATGAAACGATCGCGATCGGGACTTCCATCAATTCGGCTAAGAATTTGAGATAATCCAATGCTGCTTGTGGCAAGTCTTCTAGGGTGCGGCAGTGAGTTGTTGACACTTTCCACCCTGGCAAGGTTTTGTAGATGGGGCGACATCTCGCAAATTGACGAGAACTTGTGGGGAAGTGTTCGCTGCGTTGGCCATCTATGTCATAAGCGACACAAACTTGGATTGACTCTAATTCATCTAGAACATCTAGTTTGGTCAGGGCCATACAATCCATGCCGTTAATCCGCACGGCATAGCGACCAATGACGGCATCAAACCAGCCACAGCGCCGTTTGCGTCCGGTGGTTGTGCCAAATTCGGCACCGCGATCGCACAACAATTCTCCCAACTCGCCATCCAATTCAGTCGGAAATGGCCCCTCTCCGACACGGGTTGTATAGGCTTTTGACACCCCAATTACCCGGTCAATCATTGTCGGCCCTACCCCTGCACCAACGCAAGCCCCACCCGCTACCGGGTTAGAGGAGGTGACATAAGGGTAAGTTCCATGATCTAAGTCTAGGAGCGTACCTTGTGCGCCTTCAAACAAAATATTGCGCCGCCGCTGAATTGCATCGTATATTTTTAACGATGTATCAATAACGTAAGGCCGCAAGCGTTCTGCATAACCCAAATACTGTTCAATCACCTCTTGTGGATCTAGAGGCGGCAAGTTGTAAAGCTTTTCTAAAATGACGTTTTTATAATTAATCGTCCACTCCAGCTGCTCGCGCAACGCATCAGGGTTCATCAAGTCTAAAACCCGAATGCCTGTACGTTCAGATTTGTCAGCATAAGTCGGCCCAATGCCCCGACCTGTTGTGCCGATCTTATAGCTTCCCCGTCGTTCTTCAGATGCCTGGTCAATCAATCGATGATAAGGCATTGTTACGTGGGCTGTCTCAGATATCAGCAGGTGGTCAGTGGAAATATTTAATTCTTTTAATTGGTCGAGTTCTGCGATCAAAATCTGTGGATCGATCACTGTTCCACAGCCGATAATGCAATCGGTATTTGGATACAAAATCCCAGAGGGTATCAGGTGCAGTTTAAAGGTCTGACCTTTTACTACAATCGTGTGTCCAGCATTGACACCCCCTTGGTAACGCACCACAACATCTGCGGAACGGCTGAGTAAGTCAGTTATTTTACCTTTTCCTTCATCGCCCCATTGGGCACCTATGACAATGACGTTAGCCAAGAGCTTATATTAAGAAGTAAAGTTTCCACAAACTATTATTATTAACACATTGTTTGGGTCGTGTCAATAATAAAAATATCCAATTTATCGAGGTACTTAGGGATATATAACGTTTTGCTACCGACAAGAGAACTTTTCAAACATCCTTTAAAGACACTCTCGAAAAACCTTAGTTGTCAATCGATCGGAATATCTTGAAGCGGATTGGGTTTTGCGGGGCCATACCAATTTTAGATTTTTGATTAGCAACGACGGGAATTGCACCCGTATCTCCTGGTGTGCTCCAAGGAATTCTAATGTTTGAACTACGTTGCTGGGGCAGCGAACCGAATCGAACGGCTGTCTTTCGCCTTGAACAGGCGGACGCTCTACCATTAAGCTACACTGCCAGAAATTACCAATCTGTTTCTGTATAGTCTTTAAATAATTTAGCAAAAGGTGTTTTACCTTGGTTAATTCCTAGATAAATTGGGTCACAAATGCGTGCAGCTGCATCATTGATATCAAAGGGAGGGTAAACGCCACGTTCTTGCATAGATTTTGCTTGATTATAGGGGTGTTGAAAGCTAATCCATCCAGGGTCTACTGCATTCATAAAAATACGATGTTTAGCGTATTCTTTGGCACAGGTACGGGTCATTTGATTGAGAGCAGCCTTTGCCATATTGGTGTGGGGATGTCGCCAGGGTTTCTCAACATTGTTAAATCGCCCTTCCATTGAAGAGACATTAATGATATATTTATTAGTCTCTTCGTAGTTGCTCATTAATGGCTTGAGTCTGCTGTTAATGATAAATGGAGCGATCGCATTAATTATATGCACTTCCAATAATTCTAAAATACTGACTTCATCATCCTTCATCAGCCAGCTATTAAAGGGACGCAAGTCAAGTTGTTGTCTATCAGCCGTATACCCTCCTAAAGGGAAAAAAGCCGAATTATCTACGCTGTCTTGGGGAATCAAAGGAATTTGGGAGAGGAAAGCAGAATTTTCGGTAAATGTGGCTTGTTTTTCTTCTGTATTACCTAATAGTGCTGGATTTTCAGCGTTTACCGCATGATTATGACTTACTAACACCTGTATTTCTGGCGGTAGTTCCCCGAAAGGTAGTGATTCAAACTCAATTAAATGACGATAAAACGCAGGCGGATGACGCACTGTTTGTGCTGCATTATTGATAATAATGTCGAGTCGCGGATAAAATTTGCAAACGTGTTGGGTAAATTGCTCAACACTGTGGAATGGCGCAAATCGAGTCCGTAAATTTGCAAACGATGTTGCCATTCTAGAAAATCTGGCTCTGTTGCGTACCTTTTCGCCGCATCATGAGGAAAACGGCTTGTTGTTATCACAGTCGCACCATTTCGCAACAGTCTCAATGCTACCCCATGACCAATCTTTACCCTGCCTCCTGTGACAATGGCAATTGTACCCCGTAAATCAGCAGTTTGTTGACGCTTGCTGAAGTTAAGATTTCCACACTCAACACAGAGTCCAGTGTAAAAACTATGACCCTGTAAAAAAGTTGTCTTGCAGACAATGCAACGTGGTGGTTTGGTCATTAGTCATTTTTGGTATTATTGCCTTGCATACCTGTAGCTCACTGAATTGAAAATGGCTATATCCCATCTAAACTGCATTGCCCATATTACTGTAAAAATGAATTTATATTAAAAACTAGCGGATTTATTTGTAACTATTATGTATAAATCATCATCCCAAAAAATCCAGATATTTACAACTTTAAGAGATTGTATTTTGCTACCCGTGTTATCAAAATCCTTAGAATATTCTCAGTGTTTGTTTTTAATAATTAATCTTAACTGATGAAAGGCATCTGCGGCATAAAGGGCGATCGCACGATCAAAAAATGGTATCGAGTCCAAAAGCTGAAAGCAATATTCGTCCTAGCGTTGGCAGTTGTATTTACTAATGCTGTAGTCTCATATAGCAACACTGTGAAGCTGATTCACAACCAGCAATGGGTGACAGACTCATATAAAGTTATTACCCAAATTGAAAGTATCCAATCTAAACTCAAAGATACTGAAACTGCACAGCGTAGTTATTTAATTACAGCAGATACAGATGATTTACAAACTTATCTTGCAGCTTATAAACAAACTAATAGCAATATTCAGATTCTCAGCAAGTTAACTGCTAAGAACCATCAAAAGCAGCAGTGGATTTCTTTACTAGAGCCGAAAATTACCAACAGACTCAAAATTTTACAACAAGAAATTTACCTCAGAAAAAACCAGGGATTAGAAGCAGTTCGGCAGCAAATATTATCTGATAATGACAAAAAAATTGGCAAAGAGATTCAACAACTGATTAACGACTCTTTGAAGGCAGAGCAAAATTTATTACAGCAGGAAATGCAGCAGTCACAAGCAAATTCCCAAAAAGCGATAGTTACATTTTTTATCGCTGCTATTGTAGATTTGGTGCTAGTGGCGCTGCTGTATGATTTGTTGTGGCGTTATATCAGGCAACTTCAGCAAACGGAACTGGCTCTACGTCAAAGCGAAAATCGTTTACGAGCCACAATCGATGCAGAACCAGAATGCATCCAGTTAATTGCCAGGGATGGCACCCTTTTAGAAATTAATGCAGAAGGGCTAGCAATGATGGAAGTGGAAAGTGCTGATATCTTGATTGGTAAACCAGTTGATATTGTAATTTTACCAGAGTATAAAGCAGCCTTTGCCGACTTGCATGAAAGTGTCTGCCAAGGTAATAAGGGGACTTTGGAGTTTGAAATCGTGGGATTTAAAGGCACTCGTCGCTACATAGAAACTCATGCCGTACCCCTGCGTAACGAATCTGATGGCACGTTCATGCATTTGGCGCTGACGCGAGATATAACCCAGCAAAAACAGGCAGAACACAAAATCCGCGAACAAGCAGCGCTACTGGATGTATCAACTGATGCGATTTTGGTGCGAAATATCCACCACCAAATCTTATTTTGGAATAAAGGTGCTGAACGTCTATACGGGTGGAAGGCTGAGGAAGTTGTGGGGAAGAATGTTTTACAACTTTTGTATAAAGATTCACCACAGCTAGAAGATGCTTACTTGAGAGTGATGAATACGGGTGAGTGGCGGGGTGAGTTGCATCAAATGACAAGGGAAGGCAAAGTAATTATCGTTGAAAGTCGGTGGACACTGATCCGAGATGATAATAAACAACCCAAATCTATTTTGAGTGTGAACACTGAGATTACGCAACAGAAAAAACTAGAAGCTCAACTTCTGCGATCGCAACGTTTGGAGAGTATCGGCACTCTAGCTGGCGGTATCGCTCACGACCTCAACAACATACTATCGCCAATTTTAATGTCAGTTCAACTGTTGCAAAAGAAATTGCCCGATTCCCAGAGTCAGCAAATACTGCAAACTTTAGAAAATAATGTCAAACGCGGCGCTAATTTGCTTAAACAAGTGTTATCTTTTGCACGGGGTATCGAAAGCAAACGGACAATTGTGGAAATTCAGCCTTTGATGGCAGAGATTGAGCAAATTATCGCTCAAACATTCCCCAAATCCATTAGTTGCCAGATAGATATCCCTAAAAATCTCTGGTACGTTCGTGGAGACATCACTCAACTACATCAGGTATTGATAAACTTGGTAATCAACGCCCGCGACGCTATGCCCAATGGCGGCATTTTAAGAATTGCAGCGGAAAATCTAGTGATTGGCGAACATTCTGCCCAGATAAATATAGATGCGAAAGTGGGTTCTTATATTGCGATCGTGGTGACAGATACTGGTATGGGGATGTCGTCAGAAGTCCAGCAAAGGATTTTTGAACCATTTTTCACCACCAAAGAGGTAGGCAAAGGTACAGGTTTAGGACTTTCTACAGCCTTGGGTATTATTAAGAATCACGGTGGTTTTGTCAATGTTTACAGTCAAGTAGGCAGAGGTACTCAATTTACAGTGTACTTGCCTGCCTCAACATTTAGAGACACACATTCGCTATCTCAACAATTGGAATCAGTTATATAGCGGTTTGCAGTTGAGTCTAATACAGACCTAACCGTCAACCCCTTCCCTGCAAGGGAATGGGAGTAAGATTTAAAGCCTCTCTCCTCTTAGGCTACGGTGTACACACAAGTCTTTTAACATTGCCCCACAAGGTTTTGATCCCCCCAACCCCCCTTAAAAAGCAGGGCTGTTTCATTCCCTAAAAGGCGCTGATTTACAAGCGTTTCAAGCAAAAAAATCAAGTGATTAAAAAATTTGATTGGGCAAGAAAATGGCGTTAACACTTAAATTTACTGGTTGAGGTGGTAGTTTTTATTTCTCCCACTCAAGCAAATTTCTGACTCATACTCTTGACAAAATCCTTAAGAGATCGAATGAAACGGCCCTGCCTTAAAAAGGGGGGCAAAAGCCCTTCAAAGTCCCCCTTTTTAAGGGGGATTTAGGGGGATCTTCAACGATTTTGGTTTTACGCAAAGATGTGTGTACACCGTAGCTCCTCTTAGGAGAGAGGTCAAAACTGTACTGCACCCAAACGAGAACCGCTATAAAAGATGGCTAAATATACCTACAACCTTTATGATGACGATAGCAACAAGCAAAAATCGTACCTGTTAAGTCAATGAAATGGATCTTAACAACTGCTCTGATTTTGAGCAGCACTACCCAATATTCAGCACAAGTAATAGATCAAACTAAACAACCAGTTACTAATAAACAGCCTGCACAACCAGTTAAAACACCTGCTTCACCTCAACAACCTACTTCTCGACCAGTTTTTATTTTACCAAAAGCACCTGCTCTATTAAGTCCTGTATCTGGGCGTAGAGCAGGAATGGGTAGTCGAGATAATTGCCCTGCGGTTTCAACCCCGCTCACTGCTTTAGTACCATTTCAAGAAGAACAAAAGGTTGGCAAACAGACAAACAAGTCAATTGTCGGGACTGTAGAGGGACTAACCACTTTAGAACGACCTACGTTTTGGTTTTACATCCCCTACACTAAGGATTTGTCTAACTCAAGCGCTGAATTTAGCTTACAGGATAGCGCCGAAAATGATGTTTATAGAAATGCGATCGCTCTACCTTCAAAGCCAAGTGTAATTGGTATTTCTCTCCCTAGTACTGCTTCATTAGAAGTAGATAAAACATATCGCTGGTATTTAAAAGTACGTTGTAATCAAGAGACAGCAAGCATTCCTGTATATGTAGAAGGGGACATTAAAAGAATCAATTTAGATGAGCGTGTTATGCAACAATTAGCAGCCGCAAATCAGCCTAGACAAAAGATTATAATCTATGCTGAAAAAGGGATTTGGTTTGATGCTTTAAATATGCTCATACAAATACGCATTTCTAATCCTAATGATGCATCTCTTAAAAAAGATTGGCAAAGTTTATTGCAATCCATCAATCTAGATAATCTTACTATGATGCCTGTAATAAAATTACCAAGCCGTTAATAATTTCATATCCAGGAAAGTATCTATAAGCCTAAATTTCTACAACCAATTACCAACTATAACGTAGGGTGCCCAGTACATCGGACGGTTATATTCAGGAGCTTCAAGTAATTTTAATTGAGCAAAGCGTAAAGCTTCTGCCGTAGTTTTACCAGTCACTAACTGGCGGTAAAATTCCCCAATAAATAAAGCTGTAGAGTTATCGCCGATTTGCCATAGGGAGGCTAAAGTACTCCGCGCACCAGCACGAAGAGCAACTCCTGCTAATCCCAATGCAGCTCGGTTATCTCCTGCTGCTGTTTCGCAAGCACTCAAAACAAGTAATTCAACTGGTTCTGTTCGTTTTTGCTCTCTACTTTTAAGCAAACTATCTAATTCACTCACATTGATGCGTCCATCAGCTGCTAGGATAAAAGTGTCTTTTGCTTTAGAGCTAAATTGCCCGTGAGTTGCCAAGTGAACAACTTTAAAAGGTTGAGCGTTGATGGTTTTTCCTAAAGTCGTACTGGTAAAATTTTTATCCAATAATGTAGTTGTCGATACGCCTGATTCCTGAATTAATTTCAGTTCAACCTTAACGTTGGGAAGTGGTGCAAACTTTTCATTTTTGGGTGGTTGCGATAGTCCTCCAGCAAGGGCATTTAATTTTTTCTGTCCTAGAGGTTTGGGAGTAAATAGTTGCAATCCGGGGCTAATAACTACAGAGTATTTTTGGACTAAATATTCTCTGCCATCATATAATGCAGACATCGGGATATTCCGCAACAATCCATCTGGAATAAAGACTAGAGTATTAACTTTACTATTTTTAAGGTCTGTTTCAACTGGTTTAATTAACCAGTTATAAAGTTGTTGAGAAACTGCTTTAAATTGCAGATTAGCATCAGGTTCGACTATTGTCTTTCGTATTTTTGTAATAACTTGCTCTACTTCCTGACGTTTGACTTTAGAAGTTTTATGCATCAATGTTTGATTGGGAAGTTTGATAATAATTTCTAAATAATTATCTAGGATAATCGGGTAGAAAATAGCAGTATTCAGGTTGTCGCGGTCTACTACTTTGTCTAGCACCACAAATTGATTGCTCAAGCAAGCTTCTCGAAAAAAATTGTCGAGTTCTGCAACTTGCAAGGCTTCTATTCGCTGACGTGCTTTATCTAAATCTGGTTTTCCTTGTCCTTTCTCTTGTAAAATCAACTCTACAGACTGCCGATAAAGAGGTTCTATGCGATCGCGAAAATTGAACTGTACCTCTCGATTAACCGCAACTAAATCGCTGCGAAGAGACTGAAGAGTTGTTACAGCAGCATCATAAGCAGATATGGCTGCTGGCATATTTCCCTGTGCTTTGAGTAAGCGTCCTAACTGCCACTCAAGGCGATAAGCTATATCTGAGGCATCGATTTTTTGAGCCAGAAACAACCCTTGCTGCGTCAAATCCTGTGCTTCTTGCAATTGTTGGTTTTGCTCGTAAACTTCTCCCAAGCTGCCCAGCGCATAAGATTCAGCACGTTCATCGCCGATGATTTTGGCTTGCTGAACGCTACTTGCCAACATCTCTGCAATATCTTTTTTGTTACTAATTGTGGTTAAAGTCTGAGCAAAATTGATTCGTGCATAAATACCAGCTTGATTGGTAGGCAGATTCGGAAGTTGAGATTGGATTGTAGGTATTAATAACTTTGCTTCTGTGATGCGTTCGTTTTCGACCAGCAAACTCAGTTGATTAATCAGGGCTTGAACTTTGGCCAGAGGGTTTGGTGCAATTTTGGCAGCATTTTCATAATGAGCGATCGCATCTTTAATGTTACTTAACGACCTAGCAGTATTACCGAGGCTAAATTCTGTCAAACTAATTTCTAGAGGCAATTGCAGACGTTGAGCGATTTCTAAGCTTTGTTGTAAGTTTTTCTGGGATGACTCTAGTTCGCCTAATTGTTGTAAGACATTGCCAAGCGATCGCAAAGCTGTTACTTTTACAGGTGAGTCAGGTTGGGAAAATAATTGTTGGGATACTTCATTTAATATATCTAAGCTACGGCGGTAGAAACCAGCAACTCGTAGAGCTTGTGCTAGGTTAATCCGGCTGCGCGTTACTCCAGCCTTGTCAGCTAATTTCTTCCAGATTTGCTCTGCTTGTTGTGATGTTTTTACAGATGCATCAGTTTGTCCGTCTGCTAATTGCAATTCGCCCTGAATATTTAGAGTTTGTGCAAGAATTTCTAACAATTCAGATTTGGGATTGTTGACATTTAACTTTTGATTTATCTCATCCCAGCCAAGCAAATTTAAGCTATTGTTAATAGTTGCATGAGCTTCTTTCCACGAGCCGAGTTGTTGGTATACAAGAGAGAGGTTAGTCAGCGCTGCGGCTTGTGCGAGGTTATTGCTTTCTCGTTGATAGGTACGGACAGCTTGTTGTAGAACATTTACCGCTTCAGTAAAGCGTCCAGCTTGGTAAAGTGCTTCTCCTTGCTCAAGAAGTGGCTGTGGTGTTGTGGCTGGGGGTTTATTGGTTTGGATGTGAAATCTGTCTGGTGAATTTGTTTTTTGTTGTTTAGCGAATGTGCTAGGGATAATAGTCAGGAAAATAGCAAGGGTAAATAGGAGTACGGGAGTTATCGCAAATCTAATTACTCGCTTTGGCAGCTGAAATTTTGCCATATTTCACACCTCCCTGAGATACAGGACAGGAAGCAGGTGTTTGCCAAGGACTGTGGGGGTTGAGTTGAGGAACTTGTGTTACTAATTCTATGTTGCCATTGGGATTAATTACCCAGCCAGAAACTTCCACAATTGGAATTGTAGCAGGAATGGGAGTAGTTGAAACTGCTGTTGGTTGTGGTACAGCCGTTGTGTTTGCCAAGTTTTCTGATTTTGGTCTTAATTTTACCCACGCAGATACAGTACTTGTATCTTGTAATGGTTCAGTGGGACTCATGGGTAGTCCACCGCGTCCTGTTGCGATAAATGTGTTTTGGAATTGCCGAGTTCCAGGTGTGCAGGCGGTGGAAATTTGCCTAGAAGCATCAACTAGATTAACTGGGAGTTCAACTAAGCCGCGAGTGGGGTCAATATCAGGTGTAGTGATTTGCACATTACCGCTCAACTCGCGAGTTGCCCCGGTGGCGGTGATGTCGCTTGTGTTTGGGGAAAGTATATCCCGAAACTGAAGACCAAAGATACCTTTAGTATTGATTCTGACATTCCCGCCACGAAAGTCATCCGAGTCAGCAGTAATATCGCTATTTTCAAAAGCAGCCAAGACATCGGCATTGATATTGATGTTACCACCAATGACGTTTTCTCCTTGGGCATCAGTTCTGATATTGCTATTACGACCTATTATTAAATCTCGTGAGTCAATGTTAATTGTCGCCTGTTCTCTATTTGGGTCAACTTTAGGGCTGCGTGTAGTGGCGCTGAGTGAGGCATTGTTGTTTAAACGGATAGAGCGAGCTTTTAATGTCATGTTGCCTGCGGTTCCTGTTCCGAGACTTTCCACGCTTACTTTTGCCTCATCTTGCACTAGCAAAGTATTAGTTATTAGCGTAAAATCACCCGCATTCCCTGTTGAGTTTTGCTCTGCATAAGCACCTAAGCCACTGAGAAACTGACCATCAGCGCTTGTACCAATGATTTGCACATCTTGGGCATCAACCCTCAAACTACCCCCCTTGCCCACACCGGAAGTACCAGTAAATACCTGTGCCCCATCTCGTACTAGCAAGGTATTAGTTTTGACCGTGAGATCGCCCGCATCCCCTGTTGAGTTTACCTGTGCAAAAGTATTCAAGCCACTGGGAGACTGACCATCAGCGCTTGTACCAATGATTTGCACATCTTGGGCATCAACGCTTAAAGAACCCCCCTTGCCCTTAGTAAATGTAGAAGTACTTACCACGGCTCCATTTCGCACTACCAAAGTATTAGTTTTAACCGTCAAATCACCCGCATCCCCTGTTGAGTTTGGCTGTGCAGAAGCAAACAAGCCACTGCGATACTGACCATCAACGCTTGTACCAATGATTTGCACATCTTGGGCATCAACGCTCAAAGAACCCGCCTTACCCGCACCAAATGTACTAGATGCTACCTGTGCTCCATCTCGTACTAGCAAAGTATTAGTTTTGATCGTCAAATTACCCGCATCCCCTGTTGAGTTTGGCTGTGCAGAAGCACCCAAGCTACTGGCAAATCGATTATTAGCGCTTCTACCAATGATTTGCACATCTTGGGCATTAACCCTCAAAGAGCCCCCATTGCCCGCACCGCCTGTACGAGCACTCACCTGTGCGCCACCCGAAATTTGTAACCTACTAGCACTTATATTGATATCACCTGCCTGTCCATTTGCTTTTGGTTCTACCTGATTAGCAATTAGACTCCCATTGTTAAGATTTATTGCGACCGTGGCATTAACCGTAATATTTCCCGCCCTACTATTATCAGAACCCAGTCCACTCTCTATCCCTGCAAACAGGGCACTTTGTCCTGTCATCTCTAAATTCCGGGCATTAACCGCGATACTACCACCATCGCCAGCAATCACATTTACAAGAGCGCCATTGCTAAGGAAAACATCGCTTCGTTCTACACTATCGGGAAAACTCAAACTTAGATTATTACCATCTCCATTCAACCCGACTGTTCCCGCACCAGCTAACCCACCTAAGGAGACTCGTCCACCAAAAGCATTCACCCCTCCACCATCTATGTTGACATCACCGCCTACTAGCAGCAAACTCCGACCATCTGCGACACGTAGACCAAATGCATCCTCGCCACCAGGAGTAGCTTCTGCTGGTGCAGTCGAACTATTTTGAATCGGTGCAGCTGCAATTTGATTAAATAATAAAGCATTTGGATTTACTGTTAACAAGGGTGAAGGTGCTTCTGGATTTGAAGCGCTGAAAAATCCCAAATTGCCAAACCCTATGGCATTCGCTGTTGTGGCAACAAACGAACCGCCGATATTTAAACTAGCATTTTTACCAAAAATAATCCCATTAGGATTGAGCAGGAATAAGTTTACTTTACCGTTAGCACGAATTAA
The DNA here is from genome assembly GCF_036917235.1 of Nostoc sp. Taxonomy (GTDB): domain Bacteria; phylum Cyanobacteriota; class Cyanobacteriia; order Cyanobacteriales; family Nostocaceae; genus Nostoc. The sequence continues at coordinate 57,614 of NZ_JBALDU010000021.1, read as the reverse complement.
GCCATCTATATTAGAAATTGACTTACCTGTTACTCGTGTCAGGATGTTCTGAATATCCAGTGAATTATTGAACAAAGCAGTACTGCCATTGAGAACAGAGAACTCCTCAAAGCTGTGGAACAGATTACCCCCTCTGATGGTTCCACCCTCAATAATCCTGGTATTTCCCTCTAATTTCACATTGGAATTAGAGGGCAGAGTGCCGTCTGGGGTGATTTGGGCAACTGAGATATTTGCATATAAGGTAACTGCACTGACAATGGCAACTCCTAGTAGACCTTGTAACCAGTTTGGCGCAGTTTTAAAAGACATTGCACTCTCTTATAGAAAAGGAAATTTAGGTTGTCAGCCTCAATCTTGAATAGAAAGTGTTAGGACTAGCTCTTTCAAGGTAGGTAAAAAGTTTAATCAAGAAATTACTTTTTAAGCTCTTTACTCTGTGTTTTCTGTATCTATAGTAGTTAAATAAATTACTTATAAACCACAGAGGCACAGAGAGCGCTAAAGAAAAACAAGATATTTAACGAGTCACTTTGAAAGGCTAGTCCTGTAAGTGTCAGGACAATGAACTTGTACACAACAGAGGATATTAGCAAATTGACACTGCTGAATCAAGTGAATAAACCAGAGCAGGGGTTTGAGCGTTTAATAATTGAGGTGATTTTTTCATCAATATCCTTATGCAACAAGGGTTTTACAAATTACGTGCGTTTGCCCTGGTGAATAGAATCCTGTCACTGCTACCAATTAAGAATCAGAAGGCAAAGCTAAAAAACTTCTGATTCCCAACAGTGAATAAAATCCTGTCACTGCTACCAATTAAGAATCAGAAGGCAAAGCTAAAAAACTTCTGATTCTCAACAGTGAATATAATCATGTCACTGCTACCAATTAAGAATCAGAAGGTAAAGCCAAAACCTCTGATTCTCAACAGTGAATAGAATCATGTCACTGCTACCAATTAAGAATCAGAAGGTAAAGCCAAACCAGCGATCGCCTTCAGTTCAACTCAAATTTTAAATTTCGGAGAGAAACAATGTCTAGCATCAACAACTACGGAGTAGATATGAACGATAAAACTTTAGCAGAATTGAGCTTCAGCGCAGTGAAGGAACTTAGCGATGAGGTTGCTGCTACTTGTAGTGGAGGTAATGTAAGTCTATTCCGGGATAAGAATTTTAAAGGAGGAGGTATAACGTTATCTGGCAGTGATGCCAACCTAGCTAATAACAATTTCAACGACGCAACCTCATCTATTATTATTACAGGGAATCAAAGATGGAGGTTTTATAAAAATGCAAACTTTAAAGGTCCGTCTGTAACTTTAGGACCAGGACGATACCGTAGTGTTGCTCAAGGAGTAAACGATTCAATTACTTCTATCAAACGCATATCATAGATTTGACTTCTGTGCGTCCGTTTTAGGAACTTTGCTTAAATAGTAAAATAGCCTCGGAATATTTATCCATTTCTGAGGCTATTTTACTATTTCATGCCTCTGTTAAAACTTCCCTCATACCCTCTCCAATTTGCAACAGAGATGCCACAGGTGGAGTAAGAGTTTTTGCACCCATCATCCGATTAACAATCAGAAGGCAAAGCTAAAAAAAACTCTGATTCCCAGCCGTGAATAAATCAATATCACTGCTACCAATTAACAATCAGAAGGAAGAAAACAAGCTTACCTTCAGTTCAAACACCAATCTAAAACTCAGGAAGAAAACAATGTCTAACATCAATAAGCACGGAGTAAATATGAACAACAAGCAAATCAAAGACCTCTACAGCATCGATGTGCAAGACCTTTCCCATGAAGCCGCTGCCACTATTAGTGGTGGTGCCTTAGACTTTTCCGACAAGAAGGATGGTAAAGGAGCGCGGCTAAATAATCTTAGAGGCAGTTTTAGGAGTTTAGGCAGCAGATTTAACAATAGAGCATCTTGGTACGAGGTGACGGGTAAAACAGATTGGATTGTCTACACTGGTGTGAATTTCACAGGTAGAATAAGGCGTCTGAAAGCAGGTACAAAAGGTAACTTAACTGGTCCTTTTGACAACAACATCGCGTCTGCCATGCCCGTGCCTAGTCCTACTTAACAACGACATCGCGTCTGTCAAACCTGCATAATTAACTCTGGTCTATTTCATACCGTGTACTCGAATCCTTCAAAACCTCAAAGAGAAAAGAATGCTCTCACATAAGCTTTTAGCTGAGTAACATTCTTCTCTTGCAGTTCGTAGGGGCGAGGTCGTTTTCGTTCCTACTTTTTTATTCATATCAAAATAGCACAAATAAACGTCAACGCTGTAAACAGTTATCAGTTATCAGGTAGGAAACGGACTCCTCCACCCCTTGTTCGCTGCGGCTGGTACTGTTCGCTACGGCTCGTACTGATTTTTTAAACAATGAAATACCACAGTATATTGCAACACAGTGAAGAAGATTGTGGTGCAGCAAGCCTAGCCACGATCGCTAAATACTACGGACGCACCTTTGCCCTCAATCGCGTGCGAGAAGCAGTGGGCACGGGAGAGCGAGGAACTACACTATTAGGTTTAAGGCGGGGAGCAGAAACCCTGGGATTCCATGCCCGTCAAGTTCAAGCTACCCCAGAACTGCTTGAGAAATTAAATGAAGTACCTTTACCAGCGATCGTTCACTGGAAAGGCTACCACTGGGTAGTATTATACGGGAAAAAGGGGAAAAAATATGTTATCTCTGACCCTGCCTTTGGTATCTTGTACCTCACGTCCAAGGAGTTAATCGCGGGTTGGAGTGATGGTGTTATGCTGCTGCTGATGCCAGACGATAGCCGCTTCTATGAGCAAGGGGAAGATAAAATTGGCGGTTTTGGGCGCTTTATTGCCCGCGTCTTGCCATATCGCAATCTTTTGGTTCAGGCGATCGCTATCAACTTTGCGATCGGGCTATTGTCCCTTGCTTCCCCTCTAATGATGCAACTCCTCACCGATGACGTGCTAGTGCGGGGAGATACCCAACTGCTAACAACGGTGGCAATTGGCGTCATTGCCATGAACCTAATTCAAAGTGCTATTGGTTTGGTACAATCTCACCTGATTGGTCATTTTGCTCAAAGGTTGCAATACGGGCTAATTCTAGAATACGGCCGAAAACTGTTGCGCTTACCCCTATCATATTTTGAAGCACGTCGCAGTGGGGAAGTCGTTAGCCGGATTGCTGATGTTCATACCATCAATAATCTAGTTTCCCAAATTGTCCTTGGTTTACCTAGTCAATTTTTTGTGGCTCTGGTTTCCTTGGGTTTCATGCTCTTCTATAGTTGGCAACTGACTCTAGCTTCCGTTGCCGCCTTTGCGATCGTCACTTTTGTTAACCTGCTTTTTCTTCCCGCCTTGCGCCAGAAAACCCGCAGCCTCATCGTTAAAGGTACAGAAAATCAAGGCTTTTTAGTCGAAACCTTTCGCGGTGTTCAAGTCCTCAAAACCACCCAAGCTACAGAGCAAGCTTGGCAAGAATATCAGACAAATTTTGGTCGCCTTGCTAACTTAGACTGGACTACGATGAAGTTGGAGCTTTACAGTGGCACAGTCACTAGTATTCTTTCCAAGTTGACGAGTATTGGCATACTCTGGTTAGGTTCTAGCTTGGTGATTAATCAGACATTATCTATCGGTCAACTGCTGGCATACAGTGGTATGAGTGGTAGCTTTCTTGGCTTTTTAGAGTCAGCAGTCGGGCTAATTGATGAATTTATCACTGCTCAAATTGTCGTTCAACGCTTGACAGAAGTGATAGATTCTACCCCAGAAGATGAAAATGACTTTAAAAAGCCTTGGGCAGAAATTCCTGGGAATGCAGATATTAGTTGTTCTCAAGTTAACTTCCACCATCCTGGTAGAACTGACCTGTTAGAAAATTTTTCTTTAACTATTCCTGGTGGTAAAGTAATAGCTTTAATCGGTCAATCGGGCTGTGGTAAAAGTTCCCTTGGCAAATTAATTACTGGCTTATATCAAGTCCAATCTGGTAACATTCGCTATGGCATATACAACCAGCAAGACTTATCTTTAGAATGTTTGCGACAGCAAGTAGTATTAGTTCCCCAAGAACCTCATTTTTGGAGTCGTTCGATTGTGGAAAATTTTCGCTTCAGTTATCCCAACATTAGTTTTGAGGAGATAGTCCTTGCTTGTCAAATTGCTGGTGCAGATGAATTTATTAGTAAATTACCCGATAAATATCAAACTGTTTTAGGCGAATTTGGTGCAAATATTTCTGGTGGACAAAGGCAGAGATTAGCTATAGCTAGAGCAATTGTGACTGACCCAACTGTGTTAATTCTAGATGAATCTACAGGCGCTCTTGACCCAGTAAGTGAAACTCAAGTTTTGGATAGATTACTTAATCAACGTCAAGGCAAAACTACAATTATGATTAGCCACCGTCCTCAAGTTATCAAACGGGCTGATTGGATTGTGTTGCTTGAAGATGGGCGCTTAAAAACTCAAGGCACTCCTGAAGAATTACGTCATATTGCTGGAGAGCATTTAAGCTTTATTGATGAAATTAACCCTTCAAGAAATGGTTTTAAATCTTCTTTAGTTATTCGGAATTAGTTAATAATTATTAGGCATTTTAGATATACTCAGCACTTATGGTTAGTAACTCTCAAAAAAGTTTTTTACCCTTAGTTCAAGACAATGAGTTTCTCCCACCAATTAGTCGTTGGACTACATTTGGCGGACTATTTATCGTGTTTGCCTTGTCGTTAGCTGTTCCTGTGGCTGCGGTTGTTAAATATAAAGTTACGGTCATTGGGCAAGCGGTTGTCCGTCCTGCGGGTGAATTGCCAATTGTGCAGGCGGCGACAGAAGGACAGGTAATGCAGATTTACGTCAAAGAAAATCAAACGCTGCAAAAAGGAGATAAAATTGCTACTATTGATGACTCTCGATTGCAAACCAAAAAAAACCAGCTGCAAACCAATATTCAACAAGCTAGGTTACAACTAATTCAAACCGTTCCCCAAATAAATGCAATCGATAGTCAAATTCGAGCCGAAAGCGATCGCACTAATCGGACTATCGCCTCTGCTAAAGCTGAATTGCAAGGACGCGATCGCGATTATCAAGACAAAAAAATTACCAGTATCACTGAACTTCAAGAAGCATCAGCCAATGTCAAAATGGCTCAAGAAGAATTATATGCAGGGCAAGCACAGTTACAATCAGCATTAGCTAATCTCCACGCAACTGAGGCGGCTTTAGGAGCAGCGACATCAAAACAGAACCGATATGAAAGTGTTGCTAAACAAGGGGCATTATCTCGCGATCAATTAGAAGAAGTACAACTGGCTGTGAAACAGCAGGAACAAGCTGTACAGGCACAAAAAGCCACTTATAAAGCCCAAGAAAAAACAAATGAACGGCTAAAACAAGCTGTGAATGGGGCTATTGCTAAACGCGATCGCACTCAAGTTGGCCTCAACCCAAGCAATGCAGAGGTAGCAATGGCGACTGAACGCATTGCTCAAGAAAAAGCCTCTGGGGAAGTAAATAAAGCATCCTTAGAAAGAGAACTTCAAGTACTTCTTAAGCAGAAAATTGAAACGGAAAAACAATTAGAGCGCGATACTAGCGAATTCAAGCAAGCTGAAATTGACCTGAAGCAAACTACTATTACCGCTACAGCAGACGGGATTATTTCCAAGCTCAATTTGAGAAACCCCGGTCAAACTCTCCGGGCTGGGGAGGAAGTTGTCCAAATTGTTCCTAGTCATGCACCTTTAGTTATCAAAGCAGCTGTTGGTTCTGAGGAAAAAGGTAAGATAAAAGTCGGTCAAAAGGTGCAAATGCGAGTTAGTGCTTGTCCTTATCCTGATTACGGTACTCTCAATGGCGTTGTCAAAGCGATTTCCCCAGATGCTGTTAGTTCGCAAAAAAACGATGCAGATGCTAATACGAACTCTACCCCAAAAGCAACTGCTGTAGGTGCTTTTTACGAAGTCACAATTGAACCAGAGAAACTTGCTTTAGGTCGCAGTACAAAGAAATGTCAAGTTCAATTGGGTATGGATGGCAGAGTTGATATTATTACCCGCGAAGAAACTGTATTGCAATTTGTGCTCCGCAAAGCAAAATTAATGACGGATTTTTGAGATCGTCAATCGCCAAATTGACGTTATTTTTCAGTTATAAAGGAAAATTTTATTCAACTAAGGGTTGTGAAATCGTGAAAAATTCCTGACGGCGTTGAATCAACACTACAACAACACCGTTTGCAACCACGGCAAAGGCAGAAGGAATAAATGGCAACCATAACCCTTGTTTTAAAAGAGCGATCGCACAAACTCCATATAAAGTGACAACTGTTGCAAAGATTGTGCATCCCTTATGCGAGAGCGATCGCACCCGCCAAATAATCAGACTCCCAACTACAGACCAACCGCATATCCAGAGAATATCGCCCCAGTAAGGCAAAACCCAAAGAATTGGACGTTGGTCTAAAACTGCACTCAAAACTTGGCTAACCATTTGTGCTTGTATAAATACCCCTGATATTTCTTGGTAATCTTGTTGTGCAGTACTGTAGGGAGTTGACCAAGTATCGCTGACTGTATTAGCTGTCACTCCAATGATAACTACCTTATCTTTAAATGATTTACGATCGAATTTATTACTCAATACATCATCAAGGGAAACTCTCTGATAATCTGTATTACGGTAATTGACAAGTATTTGATTTCCGCCTAAATCAACTCCTTGTTGATAGGCACCACTGCGACTAGGTTTTAAGCGTTTAAATACTTTAGAGCCAAACTGTACATAATCTTCATTAAATTTAGGTTTAATATTTTCGTAAGATAAGTAACGAGCAACTAATTGCAACGAGAGCGAATAAGGCGTTGTACAAGTCGAAGAAGCCTCTTGTGCCATCATCAAAATTTGCCGACGGACGATACCATCTGAGTCTTGAATTGCATCAGTAAAACCCTGACGTCCTACAGGTACGTCTTTCGGAGGTTTAACACCTTGGGGGTCATATTTACTATCGCTGCTTTTGCAGACAACAACAACATTATCTTTATTAAGTTCAGTCGGAAGTTGTATTATATTTGATTTATTTAGGGGGTCAGCGAAGTCTCTATAAATATCCAGTCCAAGAACTCGCGGTTGATACTTTTGTAATTTGTTGAGCAATTTAGCTAACGTCCTATCCGAAATGGATTTCAGTCCTTTGGTCATCTCTTGTCGTGATTGAATATCTTTTTCAGTAATTTCTACAATTATCAACCTTGGATCTGGCTCTTCTTGAGGTCGCAACCGTAGCATTCGATCGAAACTTTGCAGTTCGATTTTCTCAAAGATTCCCAAGTATCTCAAACCTAATGTTGAAAAAGCCACAATCAAAGTACTAAGTAGTACAGTCCAAAGTTTGAGTTTTGGTGTCGCAATTTTACCTTTTGTCGAAACTTCACCTACAAATTTACTATCAGCAAAATTACCGCACATTTCTTGCCACGTAGTAGGAACAGTTGTGGGATTTTGACAGATAACTGGCAACCAACTGGCACAAGGAAATTCATTTTCCAGCCCTTGAAGTCTTTCTCGCGCTTCTCGCACAGCCAAGTAAAATGGTTTGCTATTTGCAAAGGCGGTAAGAAAGTTTTTTAAAAATTCTTGTGCTATTAAATCTGGCACTCCTTCCCGCATTACAATCATTTGGGGAATGTTTAAATCAGCTAAATTTCGTCCTAAACCAATTCCGTCACAAGAATTGAAAATTGCCAGTTGCAAACCGCGTCTAATTGCTGCCTTAAGTCCATTTTTCAACTGCGAAATTGTTAAACTTTCTGTTTGATTGATGCAAATTTCTCCAATTTCTCCGTCAGCAAGACTAGTGCTATGTCCAGCGAAAAATAGAATATCCCAATCATGATTCCATAGATACTCGTCAAGTGTTTGGCGTGTTGGTTCTATAAGAAAGGTGGTTTTGGTATCTGTTAATTTTTGTAACAAAGAGGCGTCTTTATCAATATCAATACCAACTCTATTGCCTAGAATTGCCAAAATTTTGACTTTACCTGTAGGAGATTTTTGTAATAGCTGAGGAGATTCATACTCATGATTGCTTAAAGCTAATTCCGCTTTCGGGTAATCTTCAAAAAAATGCCATAGATGCCAAGGCAAGCGATGCAGTAGAACTATATTTGTTTCAATAATGACTCTAATTTCATCATTACGACTAAGTAGAGTTCGCAACTGCCGATCAATATTCTGAAATGACTCAAATTTTAACCAAGCATTGATATTGGCTTGTAGCTGTTGACACATTTCATCGAAGTCATTGACAGAAATATTGGTTATGTCTTGCGAATGTACTTTTATCCGTTGATTCTTACCCAGGCGTTGATGAACTGCTGCGTAGAGTAACTGCCATCTGCGATAGAGTTCGCTTAGTTCTGGTGCTGGCGGTAGACTCCCTGTTAATTTCACGGGTACAAATTGGTTATCACACCAAAGTTGAGCCGTGACAACAGGAAATCCTTGATTTAAATCCCCTCCCAAGAAGCTGAAGACAACTAGCTTACTCATAAGTTAGGTAGACTTTGCCATTCGTGATTAACTAATGACTAATCAACAGGAAGCATTCTACTTATGCAAAAATACCAAATAAAAGTGCAGTATAAGGACTACACAAGACAAATTTGGGCTAAACCTATGACCTTCGAGCAAAAACAACATTTACAAGCCGCCGCAAAAGAGATCGCATCAATCTTGTATAAAAATACATCACCAAAGGTATTAATTTATTGATAATGAGTTGCTTTTATTGACAAGATGTATTCGCCTTGCAGTGGCATCCATTCAATGTTACTTCCATGCTACAATTACATTGTGTATATCTCAATGGTCAACTCACTATTTGATATTTTTGTATAAGTAGGATGCTCACAATCAACACCAATTTGACACTGCTGGCTCCTAATAACTAAATTATGAAATTTTCTGTTATTTGATAATTATCAAGACCAACCTGGATGCTGAAACATTCTCTTACTTCCCCATCAAAGAGTTTCAACTGCACATAACTATCTTGAATTCTTGCTTGTACTTGTTGAAGTATTTCCCCTCGATCTGAAAGTAAAATTAGCTTGATATTAGCAGGTAGGTAAGGTTGATTACAAGCTGGATGTAGCTGCACCCGAATACTAACTTGTTGGTTAGATTCTGGTATTAAGGCAACTAATAAAACAACTTTTTGAGCCTCAATTTGCATTCCTAAGTCAATCAGCTTGGCGCGTTTGATCGCGGCAGCATTTAACCCGGAAGAAGTGCGGAAATTAAAAGCTAGGCTACTGGAGTTTGGCTCAAAAAAAGTCTCTATAGCTTGCCAAGAAGCATCGTAAATCTGCTCCAGCCAACGACTGAGACTCACTTGTACTTGTGAAAATTGTGTAGGCGCAGATTGCAGTCTTTCTTGGTACAAACGCTGCCGCCACTGCTCATTTTCTAGTAGCACTCCCCAGGTTGTAAATGGCACTGCAAGTCTCGGAAATGTTACAGAGGAATTACCTAACCGTTGCACAAGATTTTCTGCTTGAATATTCGATAATTCTGGTAGTGGAGCGATCGCACCTTTCATCTCCTCTGTTCCACAAAATTGGTAGGTCATCCAAAAAGCATTAAGGTCTTTAATTAAGTGCTGTGCATCTATACAATAAGTTCTATCTACTTGGTCATAGTGTGATAATGATTTAAGTTCTTGATGGGTTATGTAGCCCCAAATTCTTACCCACTCACCATCTGCTGTAAATTGCACTGCTAAATAATAGTCTGCTGCCCAAGTGGGAATGTCTACCCATTCTTGAGGAACTTCTAACTCACTATCATCAATTGCCTCGCTAGGAATTAAAACGACTCGCTTTTCCTTTAACAAAATTGCTGTGCCATTGACAAATTCCCAAAAAGCCGGAATACCAGGGGAACTGTACCAGATACTTGCTTCTGGAACATATTCAGCTTTTACCCAATTCAAAAACCCATGAAGGCAGATTTGATTCATGTAAGCACGCCAGCGACTGCTAGGTGTGGCGTAAACTTGGCTTTCTTGCCAAGAACTTGTCTGTAATGATGGCGGTATTTCTAACAATAGTTCCTGCGGTTCCGTAAAAGCCGAAGTCATTTTTACTACCTCATTTTTCATAACGTCAGCTAGATTCCCCATACTTAATTTTCAACCATTCTTCCAAAGCGGTACTCATATCATTAACTAGGTTGGAAGTCACAGAAATATTAAGTGTGTCTTGGCTCCATTGGATCAACGCTGCCAGCATTGATTCTCTAGCTTTGAATAGCCGACGAGAAACGGTAGGCTGACTCATTTGTAGGCGTTGTACAATCTGTGGCTGAGTCAACCCCTGTTGGTAGTAAAGTTTAAGTATTTCTTGGGTTTTCACCTCAAGATTTTGTAAAGCTTTTAACAAGACATCTTGAATCTGAAATTGTTGTTTTTGTTGGTTTTGGGCATCCTCTTCGGCTATCATCTCAGTGATTAATGAGTCAGAAGATCGATCTGGCAAATCAAAAGTTGTTGTGGAATCATCTTCTGATATTGCTAAATTTAAAGAACTAACAGGTGGATATAGATAACCACGCACGTAGATAGCTGCTTGGGTTAGCCACTGTTCAATTTTCTCTCTCGTGGATTCTGGAGTAGGTTGAGTTAACTGATTTTGGCGTTCGCGGTTGTAGAGGTTGACAATAGCTTCCCAAAGTTGAGGTTCTGGTTCTGGTAGCGACTTTGTGCCACCTGATTGGTTTTGAACATACAGTTCTTTGAAACAAGTCCAAGCTAGTCGATATTGGGCAATTAGAATAGGTGATAATCCAGCTTGAGCAAGAGCTTCTAATAACTGCTTTTTGCTTACTTTGCGTAACAATGCCCAATTTGTGCAAATATCAGCTTCTTTGCGTTGGCGTAAAATATCTTTTAGCCGACTGGGAACTGCCATAGTAGCATAGGCTTTTAAACTAGAGCATTTTTCTAGATTAAAATTTTTGAGAATTGTTTCAATTTCAGCATTCGCCATTTGAAAATAATCTGCTAGGCTATGTTGACTATTTGTAAATTTGGCAATTGTTTTTTTAGCAGCCCAATAATTTGGTTCCTGTAAATAAGCAGATAAATGCATTCTAGCAAGGCTATTAGATTTCTCTCGCCAGCACTTGTGCCAATGTAATGCCCAAAAATTTTCTGAGTTAGGGACGAATGGTGAAGACTCCAAGCAATTTTGAATATTTCGATGCAGTTTGATATCAATCAACCATTTGCTGAATCTATCTCCTTCCAACTCAACGAAGGTTGAGAACATCTCGATAATTTTTTGACGAGGACGCATAAGTAGTTAACAATTTCAATTTATCCGAACTTAAGCAACTATCAAAGCCGCAGATACCTCTGTGGACAATTGCAAGATACTGGTTTGCTAATTTGCAATTAAATAGCGCACATATTTTATTCCTTGATGTTTTTTGAAAATAACTGTACTCATATTCTGTTGAATCTAGATAATTTAGTTATTTTAAAGTTAAATTGGCGTAAAAAGCGATTTTAAGCGTTGCATAATTGCGAACATATACCTAATTTAGTCTTTTTGGGAATATGCCATTTGGTATACTTTTGACTATCTACTTTTCCTAAATCTCTAAAAAATGGGCGAACCGGGAATAATTAAAGTTAATTGCTTATTTTTCAGCTTAAAGTATTTTAATTAAATCAACTTTTTTGAGCTAACTGCAAGTGAGTTTAAAAGTGAGAAAAATCAAACTACTGGCCTTGATATTAATTAGTTTGGCAATGGTGTTGTGGTTTAATTTGCGTTTTTCAATACCGTCAATACCCACTATTGCGGCTTCACCACCAAAAACTATCCGCTACTTCCATCGCACTTTGCCCCAAAGCATCGCTCACGTCGTGTCGATTCCAGTTAATAGCAAGTTTTTGGTGACTCCTGCACTATCACAGAAGGTAGCCACTGTAGAGGAATTTGCCCAAAAGCATCAAGCCGTAGCTATTTTGAACGCAGGTTTTTTTGACCCAGCCAACCAAAAAACTACATCTTATGTTGTCCGACAAGGAAAGTTAATAGCCGATCCCAAGGAAAACGAGCGGCTGGTGAACAATCCCAACTTAAAATCTTATTTGGGTCAAATATTCAATCGCACAGAATTCCGCCGCTACTTATGCGGGCAAACTATCCGCTATTCCATTGCCCTACACAGTCAGTCACCACCAGCAGGTTGTCAGTTAGTTGATGCTATAGGTGCTGGCCCACGCCTATTACCAGAACTCACCTTGGAAAAAGAGGGTTTTGTGGACAAGGCTAATAAACGAGATGCCCTTGGCAGCAATCAACCCAATGCCAGAACTGCTGTAGGTATCACTCGTGATGGCAGCGTTATTTTAGTTATGGTGGCTCAAAAACCCTCGGCTCCCGCAAACTCTGGGGTGTCGTTGCCAGCATTAGCCAATTTTATGAAAACTCTTGGTGCCGATCAAGCGATGAATCTGGATGGGGGAAGTTCATCTTCGCTTTATTACAATGGGAAAACCTTTTACGGGAAGGTTGATTTGGAGGGAAATTCTATCAAGCGTCCTGTGAAGTCAGTTTTGCTGGTTCAGGAAAAGTAGGGCTGTGGGAATTATACCTACCCACTGGTAGATTTTTGCCATATCCTCAATTCCCGAATCTGAATTGCGTCACAATAATAATAGGCAATCATTAAAGGTGCTGTTATGCTTCGTCTAACCCAAATTATTCGGAACTTGTTCCTTCGTTTTGAAGGCTTGTTTGGTGTTTTATTCCAAAGTATTTCTAATTTTTTCGGAAATTTATTTGGTTTTTTTGGCAAGCTTTTCGGATTCTCTCAGTCTGGTTATTTCTTGGAATCCGATCGGGCGCAAGACGTAAAACAAGCTTCAGCTAAACAGCCAATTGAAACGAATCGGGATAACATTGCTAAAATTCCTGCCACTAACCGCCGTCGTTCTAATGCCAAACTTGACGACTACTACCTAAACATGGCTCGTGATGTGAAAAAGAACTAACAAAAGCCATAAAGCAAGATTTTTATCTCAGAATTTTATCAATTACTGTTCTCTATGCTAGTGGTCTGTTCTATTAGTTATGATGGGTGAATGACTTTGTAGTAAGGACTTTAGAGGATGTTTTAAAAGTCATGATTGATGTATCAAATATTTCTTTACCCCACCCTAACCCTCCCCTTATAAAGGGGAGGGAACCGGATTTTCTTGTTTCCCATCTTTATAAAGGGGAGAGAACCGGATTTTCTTGTTTCCCACCTTTATAAGGGGGGTAATAATTCGGTTAAAGTCACAGCTAACTACTTTTAAAACATCCTCTTAGTCCTGGATTTTTAAGCACTGAACTGCTCTGCTGACTAGAAACTCATTATATTTAATGGGACAAGCCACTAGGTAGTATAAGGTTGCGAAAATCATCCAGCCATAATTAACAGATTTGTATGTGCGTAGGCATCACACCTTTGACAAAAATTTTGTCCAGTTTGAGGCTGGACAATAGCTAGAAATATTTTTGAGTTTGAATATTTACTTGGTTTTTAACTTACCAAATCAACTAAGGCGTTGCTTTGAAAGCGAACTATAGATGAAACTGAGCAACCGCGATAATTCTCAGAGGTGAATACTGATAGTGTGATATTAGCTTGACCTGGATCTAAAATGCGTTTTACCTTGCAGGTTTGCATTTTATTGTTGCAGTAAGCAATAATCCGATCGCCAGCCTTGACTTCCAACGCTTGAATTTTCAATTAATACCAACCTTGCCAGGAATTTGCTTTGTTAAAGGAAAAATATATTGCTATATCTCACTCGTTTGACAATTAGCAATGTTATTTTAGTGTAGCACAAAAATTAAGGATATCAATGCTATCAATTTAATCTTGGTAATGTCAAGTTTATTCATACTGCAAATACTAGTGCAGGAGGTAGGAGGCAGAAATTTATCTGTTGCTCTCAACCCTATCTAATTCCAAGCCACCAAATCGTTTGCGCCGTTTCTCGGTCGGAGTATTTGTTGAAATTTAGATGGAGGGAAACCTCTCCTTTAAAGAAATTGGAGCTAAATTTTTTTGATGGAAGATTTTTCTCTCAATGTTTTTGTTACAATCATTGAAATTTTTACCTAAAAATACCACTATGGCTTTATATGCTGAATTACATAGACATCTAGGCGGCTCGGTCGTACCACGAGTTTTATGGCGATATTTCGAGCGGCATTCTTCGGAGTTAATTTCCCGCTTTGCTGACTATTCAGATTTTGAAGATTTTTATACCCGCCCACGTAACACTCTAGATGAGTATCTAGAATTACACACCTTGGTAGAAAGCGTGCAAACTGTGGAAACTTTGCCTTACTTTATCTATCGCTTGGTGCGTGGTGCTTACATATTTGAAAATTTGGCTTATCTGGAACTGCGTTACACTCCTTATTTGCGGACACCTGAACATCTGAGTCAATCGGAAAGAATTGACAAGATGGCAGAAATTGTGAGAGTAGTAGGACTTGCCAGCCATCAGCCAGAATATCCGATTGTTACTAGCCAAATTCTTTGTATGCACACACGCCTACCTTATGAGGTGAACAAGGCGATTGTGGATTTGGCGGCGCAAAATAAACAGTATGTCTGTGCAGTCGATGTAGCAGGAGGTGATAGTTATTACGCCGATCGCTTAGAAGAATGGATTAGCTTATATGATTATGCGCGATCGCAGGGCGTTAAGACCACCGGACATTTATATGAAACCACTGCTGGTTGTTACCCAGAACTATTACCATATCTGATGCGGATTGGTCACGGCATTCAAATTCCCCTACTATATCCAGAGCTACTTAATGATGTAGCTAAACGCGGACAGTGTTTAGAGGTTTGTCCGACAACTTACCTGAAAACTGGTACTTTGCAAGATATACGTCAACTCAAATTAGTTTTTGACCGTTGTTTTGAAGCTGGGGTCGATATCGCTATCTGTACTGATAATGCTGGATTGCACAATGTGCGTCTACCGTTTGAGTATGAGAATCTCTTGACTTACAACATTATCAGTTTTGCACAACTACAAGCTTGTCAGGATGCAGCTTTCCGCCATGCTTTTGCTTGGCCTTACAGTCAACGTCCCGCATCTCTGTTGAACGGGTTACTGAAACCTGAACCACCTAAAGTTTTGGCAACAAGGGATAGTAATTAACCACCATCTAGAGGTAAGCAGAAAGTAAGATGATTTAATGTTAATTAATGTTGCAATCAGTGTGTTTTTTTCATGCTCAAGAGAAAGCTGTAATGCACAGTAGATATCTTGAAAAAGCCAATTTTTTAGGGATTAAACCACAGATATACGCAGATAATTTATCAGTGTTTATCTGTGGTTTGCTTTTCGCTGATTCTGATTTTTGCTGAATCTATCCCACGCATAATATTTTGTTAATATTTTTTGTGAATGCCATAATTCACCCAGTAGCTTAAAGGTAACGCCGACGTAAGCTCCAACCAATCCCAATTACACACATCCCGAATAGTGTTGTGTTAGTTCTTGGTTCTGGAGTTTTCTGCGGTGTCTGGAAGGAACCACTCAAAAAAGCTTGACCTTTCAAGGGAGCAGTTGGAGCTTGATCGAGTGACTCAATTTCATTAAAGTTTAATATGCCTGTAGCACCGCTGAACCTGCCTGTACCACCGGTGATAGTTATAGTACCAGCACCCAGAAGCTATAAACTATAATTTATGGCATCTACTATTCAAGCTCTACCAACAGAAGTCGTATATCTCATTACAGCTGGTGAGGTAATCGACTCTTTAGCTTCTGTGGTGCGGGAATTGGTAGAAAATTCCCTAGACGCAGGTGCAACGCGAATTGTGGTTTCTCTGTGGCCGCAGCAATGGCGAATTCGGGTGGCAGATAATGGTTGTGGAATGAACTTAGATGATTTGCAACAAGCAGCCACAGCCCACAGCACTAGTAAAATTCGCTCTAGTGCCGATTTGTGGAAAATTAACAGTTTAGGGTTTCGTGGTGAGGCGTTGCACAGTTTGACGACTCTGGCAGATTTGGAAATTTTGAGTCGTCCTCTGGGGGGAAATTTAGGATGGCGGATAATTTATGGCGATGGCGGGAAAGTTGTACAAGTTGAAGCAACTGCGATCGCACCTGGTACAGTGGTGATAGTTTCCCATCTTTTCGGTAATTGCTCATCTCGTCGTCAGGGATTACCCCCAGTTGCACAGCAAATGAAAGCCGTGCAAGCGACAATTTACCAAATCGCCCTGTGTCATCCCCATGTTACTTGGCAGATTTGGCAAAATGATCGTCAATGGTTCACCATCTCTCCCGCCGCCACAACGGGGCAACTATTACCGCAGATTTTACCGCAAGTGCGACAAGGTGACTTGCAAGAAGTGAAACTGGAAATACCCAACCCATTAAACTCCTATACAGAAGACGCGATGAATCGCGTCTCTACAGACTCTTGTACAGACGCGATTAATCGCGTCTCTCCTCACTCCTTACTAAATTTAGTGGTAGGATTACCCGATCGCACTCATCGTCATCGTCCAGATTGGGTACGTGTAGCCATTAATGGACGGATGGTTAAGACACCGGAACTAGAGCAAACGATATTATCAGCATTTCATAGAACATTACCACGCGATCGTTATCCAATTTGTTTCTTACATCTGGCAATTTCTCCCGACCAAATTAACTGGAATCGTAATCCAGCAAAAACAGAAATTTACCTCAACGAAATCATTTATTGGCAAGAACAAATTACCCAAGCAATTAACCAAGCACTCAGCATTTCTTCTAACAATCTCAAAGAAGCTGTCCATACAACACGAGTTAGTAAATTACTCAAAGCCGCAGAAGCCAAAGGCGGCTACAATTTCAATCCTCAAAATACCAACGAAAATCCCAAAACTCCTAACTCTTTAAAAGCTGTCGCTCAAGTTAGTAACACCTATATTGTGGCGGAACATCCAAGTGGAATGTGGTTAGTGGAACAGCACATTGCCCATGAGCGAGTTTTATATGAGCAATTGTGTGATGATTGGCAACTTGTCCCCGTTGAACCGCCAATCATTCTTTATCAATTATCGCCAGCGCAAGTATTGCAATTACAACGCATCGGTTTAGACATAGAACCCTTTGGCGAACAACTTTGGGCAGTGCGAAACATCCCTGCACCTTTGCAACAGCGAGACGACTGTGCAGAAGCAATTTTAGAGCTTAGTTGGGGAGGCGATTTACAAACTGCTCAAGTAGCTGTCGCCTGTCGTAGTGCCATTCGTAATGGTACACCCATGAACCAACAAGAAATGCAGACGCTTTTAGATAATTGGCAACGCACTCGCAACCCTCGCACCTGTCCCCACGGACGGCCAATTTATCTATCTTTAGAAGAATCAGCTTTAGCCCGATTTTTCCGGCGTAATTGGGTAATTGGCAAAAGTCATGGAATTTGATGTTTTCAGTCAACTTAACTCGAAATGGGCGGTTAGAAACCGCGTCTACACAAACAAAACCCACTTCCGTGGGTTTCAAAACTTTGATTTAACCTTAGTCTGCGGAGGCGGACTTTGCCTGTGTAGCTGCGAATTCCATTCGCCAAGGCTTAATTTAAGTTTTTATCTACAAAATCTACTTCTAAGGTATTTCCGTTATAGCGTAACCAGTTTTTTGCGACTTGATAGTTAGGAACTTGAACGGCGACTATATTCCAAAATCTAGGGGTGTGATTACTTTCTAAAAGATGAGCTAATTCATGCACAATTAAGTAATACCAATTTAATGTGAAGTTGCACATATCTTGATCCCCCTAAATCCCCCTTAAAAAGGGGGACTTTGATATATGTTTTTTCAGTTCCCCCCTTATTAAGGGGGGCTAGGGGGGATCGAATTCTATGCAGCTTCATAAAAAATTGGTATTAACTGTTAATAATCCGTTCCACAACAACAGAAATATCTGGAAACGCCGGAGGTTGAATTGTTCCCGCAGTCAATGTCAGTTTCGTGGCATACTCTCCATCTAATATTTCTCTAAACACCACTAAATGAAGCTTTTTGAGATTGACAACCCAATACTCTAAAATACCTGCTTCTGCGTAAATTTTGCTTTTTCTCTCTAAATCTTTTTCTAAACTGGAGTTAGCATACTCAATCAACCAAAAAATATTTTCTGGATAGGGATGATGCTCTCGATACTTGCGTCCTAAACGTTGGACAATGGCAATATCTGGTTCTGGTTCCGAGTCGTTGGGTAAGGTGATAGGCTTGGCTTGGCGAATTGTGGCACCCTTACCTAACAAATCCGCTAGATACTCTGCCGATTCATGACTACAATAAGCATAGGGTTCCCCTTCCGGCGACATTTCGACAATTTCCCCCTTAAGTAGTTCAACTTTGCGATCGCTCAAAATGCCAGCATCAATCATCCGGTGATACTCGTCAATCGTCCATTTAGCAACAATAACAGTCATGACGATTGATTCCTCCCAATGATTATTGATATTTTCCCATCTTAAACGTATTTCAAAGGAACCCGCTAGCGCGTATGTACCCGTATAGCCAAGACTTCCAATCTAAAACTAATTTTTTAGTAATTTCCCCTTTCAAATATTACACTAACAATACAAAAACTCCACTTTCTCAAAGTAAGTGGAGTAGTTAATGTTAAACTATGATTAACGAATCATCGCTAATCTAGTATTTTTCTTTTCAGCCTAAAAACGTAAATTAATCTAAAGCTTTCTTAAGTTCATCTTTAATGTTTTCTACAGTGTGAGTAACTTGGGCTTCAGCTTGCTTCGCTTGTCCTTCAGCTTTATCTTGTGGATTACCGGTTATTTCACCCACAACCTCTTGAATTTTCCCTTCAATATTTTTTGCAGTAGCTTCTACTCTTTTTTCGGCACTCATGGTTTTTATTTCCAGCTTGTAGTTGATTGACCTATTACATAAACTAACAATAGTGTATTATTTGTGACTTCCATCAACCGAGAGAAGAATTTTTTAGATTATGTATCTTAAGATAGATACGGGGTGCGACAAAACACCCTCCTTGAAAAATCTGAAAATATTATAAATTTGCGGTTTCCAGATTCCCGACTTCTCAAAGCAGCCGGGGATCTAACTTTTCACGAAGAATTTAGGGCTGCTATATGCACCTTCATAGAGAATTAGTATAAGTCAAAGCAAATTTTCAACAAAAGGAAAGTAAAGGAGTGACAACAAAACGTCAAAAAAATGTCTGGAAGAATGAGATTAATGACATCATTCGAGGTGCTTGTGGAGGTTTTTTATTTGGCATACCTTTACTGTACACAATGGAGGTTTGGTGGATTGGATCGCTGGCAAAAGCGCAATTTATCATGATGGCGATCGCATTAATGTTTATTGTGGTTTACTTGCTCAATCAGATAGAAGGTTTTCGGAAACGCAGATATAGCTGGCTAGCTGCTCAAGCCGCAATCGATACCGTCGAAGCGATCGCGATCGGCATAGCTTGTTCTACCTTTGTGCTGTTACTATTGCGAGAATTGACACCAGAAACCTCCCTAAAGGAATCTTTAGGTAAAATCATCTTTGAAAGTGTGCCTTTTGCTCTTGGTGTAGCATTAGCGAATCAGTTGTTGGGAGATACTGAAAACAGCAATGGTAAAGGACAAGGAAGCGTTAGGGAAAATAACACAACCAAGAACAAAGGTGATGAGTTACACGCTACCTTTACTGATGTGGGTGGAACCCTGATTGGTGCAACCATAATTGCATTTAACATCGCTCCCACAGATGAAATTCCTATGCTTGCAGCCGCAACCTCTCCACCTTGGGAGTTGGCAATGATCGCCGCATCTTTGCTGATTTCTTATGCCATTGTATTTCAGGCAGGTTTTTCTAACCAGCAAAAACGTAAAGAGCAAAAGGGAATTTTTCAACGACCATCGAGCGAAACCATTATGTCCTATCTAGTATCATTGCTAGCTGGCGCTTTTATGCTGTGGTTCTTTCAAAAATTAACTTTTAGCGACCCCTGGACAATGTGGTTAGATTGCACATTGATACTGGGTTTACCTGCAACTATTGGTGGTGCAGCCGGAAGGTTAGCAATATGACTAAAACAGAACAACAACCAAAGCGCTCAATAGCTGAGTGGATAACATTCAGCATCGCCTCATTCATCTTAGCAATCATTGTGAGTCTAGTAGGCTACACTTGGCTGAACGAAAAAAATCAACCTCCCATCCTTTCTGTCACTAAAAAACAAACAATTCGAGAAATTAATGGCCAGTTTTATGTTCCTTTTGAAGTTGTGAATAGTGGAGGAGATACAGCTGAGTCAGTTCAGATTATGGCTGAGTTACTGATTGACGGCAAAGTTACAGAAACAGGAGAGCAACAGATTGACTTTTTATCTAGTGGGGAAAGCGAAGAAGGCGCATTTATATTCAGCCATAACCCGCGCCAAGGTCAGTTAAATCTACGTGTTGGTAGCTATAAATTGCCATAGGGACTGACAAATAAAAAAAATACCCCACAATATTGCATAATCTATTTGTTGGAAGTATACCTGAACTCAACCCTTATATCATGTCCGGATAAATAGTTATGATTCCCACAGTCATTGCACCCCACGCCCAACCCCTCCCCGCTCTTCGGGAGCGGAGACAAAGCATAGCTTTGGCGGGGTGGGGTTCTTCGGGTTTAATAAGTAATTAAGCGGACATGATATTACGCCACTTGCTTTCATTGCGGGAACGCTAAGAGCGAACCAGTCGGGCATTGCCTGCCTAACACAGTGCGCTAAGAGTTGAGTTCGGGTGCGCATTACGAATGTTAACTACATTTGACATATAAAACTATCAATAAATATTTTACATCTATTATTGTTGGTACTCCTAACAACAACTTATTGCTGGGTACTAGTAATGACGACCGGATTTGTGCTTGTGGAGGCAATAACAATATCTCCGCCAGTCTGGAATAACCTAATTGATGGTGGAGAAGACAGGCTGATAATGGCGGTAATGAAAAATCTCAGGTGAGTTGGTGCGATCGCAGCAGTTTCTTTAACTCTTTCGATCTGAGCAAGGCATTGTCTCATCGTGAATATTTAATTGTTGCATTTTGATGATATTATCTTAAAAAATTAAGGAGAAAACCTTGTGGGAGTTACGATCAATCAATTATTTAAGTCATCTGTAAAATATTTTTCAGCAATCACAGCCATTATTATGGCTCTCCCATTACCAGTTAAAGCCGCTACATTTTTAGTAACTGAGCGCGCTGGTTTAGGAGGCAACGATCAAGTTAATTGGGAAAGTTTAGGTAAAGTCTTTAATCCGTCCGCTCCTGATTTCTCTGCTTTTCTACCTAACTCTTTTTCAGCGACATCGCAACGTGGTTTAGGTTTGGATATAAATATAACTCCAACTAATAAGCCTCAAATTACTCCACCATTTGTCTTTCAAACTTTACCTTCACCCGGCATTCGGAGTAACTTCGGTCTAGGTGATTTTATTCTCTTCGGAGGTATAGATCCAACAGGTTTTATCCCTCTTCCTCCTGGTACTCCCGATCCTGGAACTAAGGGGAACGGCGGGCCTTTTTCGATTAGTTTTGCCCAGCCAGTTTTTGGCGCTGGAACTCAGATAGCTGTAGACACTAGTAAATTGAAAATTGAAAATTCGATCGCCGCTTTTGATAACGCCAATAACCTATTGGGTACTTTCTCAGTTCCAAATATTTCGTCCTTAGCATTAGATAATTCGGCGGTATTCTTAGGGATTCGTAGTGACACTCCAAACATCTCACGGCTTGTTTTTAGCAGTTCTGCTCCACAATACGGCTTGGCTATTAATCAGGTAAGCATTCTTGCAACCCCCGAACCAACTTATACCTTAGCGATATTAGCTTTTGGTATTTCAGGTGGTATTTTGAAACGACGTAAAAGTTCTTGACACTCGCACTGCATTGAAATAGTTTTCATTTAATAAGTTAGAGATTTCGGACATCCTCTAACTTATGTAAGTACGTAACGTAAGTTCCAGACAATTCTTGTCTTTAACCAAATTTAAGTCAATGTTATACAAAGAATTAGAAAATATCATAGACGCTAAGATACAAAAAGCCATACGGAAGCACGAAATTATAGTTGCTTTAATTAGTAGTATTATTGGCTTGATTTTTATCATGGGTTTGTTCCATGCTATTTTGCTCAACCACACTGAAATTCAAACATTTTGTTTGTACTGATTCCTATTTGTAATCAATAGCTCTTTAGAATCAAGCATTCCTTGAATGGATTTTGTTTATTGCTCGTAGTCTTGCCGGGATTATGTCAGGGAATATTGCCACTGCTCACGCGTACATAGCAGATATTACCACGCCAACTAATCGAGAGTATTATGACAGGTCGCCGAGTATTATTTTTAGGCATCTTTGTAAGCATCCTCCTCACCTACGCAATTTGGCTCGGTGGGAGCATTCCTGCAAGCATCATCAAACTTCCCGATCAAGGATTAAACTGGTACTACTGGAAGCTTCCCCAACCAACCTTTTGGAGTCGAGCAACGGCTTGGGGTATGTACCTTGGGCATCAGTTTAGCATCTGGGCGTGTATCTTGTGGGCGCAGCGATCGCAGTTGAAATACAAATCGGCGTTGCATCCGATAAATTACCTCATGCTTGCCATTAATGGTGTATTCATTGCTTTACACTTTCTGCAAACATATATTTGGTACGATGCTCTAGCTCAAGATACTTCAATTTGGGCTTCTCAAGGTGCAGTTGTCCTTTTATTAGTGTTCGTACTAATTTTAGAAACACCTCGACGCGGTTTATTTTTTGGCAATTCTGTTCCATTCCATCAACAGTTTTTGCAAATTATCAAGCTGTACCACGGCCATTTTTTCTCCTTCGCCGCTATCTACACCTTCTGGTATCACCCAATGGAAGCCACTTGGGGGCACTTAATTGGTTTTCTCTATATGTTCTTGCTTCTGCTCCAATCTTCCTTGATTTTTAACCGCACCCATGTAAACCGTTGGTGGACATTTACTTTGGAGGCTTCAGTGCTTTTACATAGTGTAATCGTGTCATTAATACTAGGACAAAGCAAGTGGCCCACATTTCTCTTTGGTTTTTTTGGCATTTTTGTACTTACTCAACTTCACGGTTTACCTGTGAGTATCTGGACTAAACGTACTATCTACGGAGCCTTTTTAGTGAGTGTCCTGGCCGTTTATGCCCTGACTGAACGCGGCTTGGGCAGAATTTACGAAGTAACTTATATTCCTCTGATTGAGTTTGGATTAGTTGGCACAATTTACTTAATTTTCCTGCTCATCTTATGGACAATTACTCATTTACCTGTCAAGACGTAAGTAATATGATTAGGACTTACGCACGGGGATAATAAATTCAAATTTAGGCAAAGGGTACGAACCGACGCTCTAGTTTTGGTCAGCAGCATGAAGTTAGACAACTGCTAAATTATTCAAGCTGCCTTTGTAGCCACTAATCTCAATTACAGCATCCGTGAGGGCAGAGAATCCATTAGTGTTATCATTGAGTGCCAGAAAAGTCTGCCCCTTATTGCCTGTACCAAGGGTAAAAGTTGCTGCACCTTTAGCTACAAAAGCAGTTGCAGTCAATATCTGTTGTACATCGAAAAGATTTAGACTCGCAACAGTGCCAAGTTGAACTAAATTAGCAGCGCTAACTGCATACAGCCCATCAATTTTATCTTGAGAAATGTTCAAGTCAGTTATTTTATCAAAGCTAGACAGCAGCGAATCACTCAGACTACTGAACACAAATTTATCAGCGCTACAACCGCCTGTGAGGATATCACGCCCAGCGCCACCATTGAGGATGTCATTACCATTACCACCAACTAGTTTGTCATTTCCGGCTAATCCAAAGAGTTGATCGTTGCCGTTTTTGCCGGAAATTTGATCGTTACCAGCCCCACCACTGAGTTGATCTGCACCCTTACCACCGTTTAAAGTAATCTTTGGCACATTTGGGTCTGTGGTGGTTTTGCTAATTAATTGACCACTGGTATCATACACATAAGTGGCAACTGCATCAGTAATGCCATCACTGTTCTTGTCAATATCTGCGGAAATTAGTTTGCCATTGCGATCGTAGTTGAAAGTGGTAATCTCATCAGGGATGCCATCATTATTTTTGTCAGCTACCTGTGCAGCGAGTTTGCCGTTAGCGTCGTAACTATAAGCGGTGACTTCATCAAAGATGCCATCATTATTATTGTCAATTTTTTGTGATTTCAAGTTGCCACTCAAATCGTAGCTGTAGATGCCAACTGCATCAATTACACCATCATTGTTGAAGTCATAGCTGGCGGATGCGCGTCCATAAGTAGAGATTATGACATCATCAACTTTGCCGTCGCCCTTGAGGTCACGGCTATAAGATATCTGGTTGCCCTTGGCATCATAAGTATAGGTTTCGACATCATCAACTTTACCGTCGCCCTTGAGGTCAGTGCTGGTGGATGTCAGGTTGCCTTTGGCATCATAAGTAGAGATTTGGACATAATCAAGTTTGCCGTCGCCGTTGATGTCATCGCTGGTGAATGTCAGGTTGCCCTTGGCATCATAGATTTTGACAGAATCAAGTTTGCCGTCGCCGTTGAAGTCATCGCTGGTGGATGTCAACTTGCCCTTGGCATCATAAGTAGAGGTTTCGACAGAATCAACTTTGCCGTCGCCGTTGGAGTCATCGCTGGTGGATGTCAGGTTGCTCTTGGCATCATAAGTATAAGTTACGACAGAATCAACTTTGCCGTCGCCGTTGTTGTCATCGCTGGTGGATGTCAGGTTGCCCTTGGCATCATAAGTAGAGATTTGGACAGAATCAACTTTGCCGTCGCCGTTGAAGTCATAGCTGGTGGATGTCAACTTGCTCTTGGCATCATAAGTATAAGTTACGACAGAATCAAGTTTGCCGTCGCCGTTGTTGTCATAGCTGGTGGATGCCAACTTGCTCTTGGCATCATAAGTATAGGTTACGACAGAATCAACTTTGCCGTCGCCGTTGTTGTCATCGCTGGTGGATGTCAGGTTGCCCTTGGCATCATAAGTAGAGGTTTCGACAGAATCAAGTTTGCCGTCGCCGTTGTCGTCATCGCTGGTGGATGTCAACTTGCCCTTGGCATCATAAGTAGAGGTTTCGACAGAATCAAGTTTGCCGTCGCCGTTGTCGTCACGGCTAAAGTATGTCAACTTACCCTTGGCATCATAAATATAGGTTAGGACAGAATTAAGTTTGCCGTCGCCGTTGTTGTCATCGCTCTCGGATGTCAACTTGCCCTTGGCATCATAAGTATAGGTTAGGACATAATCAAGTTTGCCGTCGCCGTTGTCGTCACGGCTAAAGTATGTCCGGTTGCCCTTGGCATCATAAATATCGGTTAGGACATAATCAATTTTGCCGTCGCCGTTGATGATGTCATCGCTATCGGATGTCAACTTGCCCTTAGCATCATAAGTATAGGTTTTGACAGAATCAACTTTGCCGTCGCCGTTGTTGTCATAGCTCTCGGATGTCAGGTCATAGCGGTAGGTAATAACTGAGTCTATTATCCCATCACTGTTGTTGTCTGTCCTCTCAGATATCACTTTGCCATCGACATCGTAAGTGTAAGTTGTGGTTGAGGTCATAAATTGGTGTTCCTTATCTGTTTGATTCCAGTTGTTTTACTAATTCATTTATTATCTCATTTGTCAATGCGTAAGAGAGACGTAGCAGTGTTACGTCTCTCGTCAATAAGTAGTCGGACAAAAATATTTACAGTCATTGCGAGCGATCGCAATGACATTGTGTAATTAATTCTGTCTGACTACTTATTTATATGCGATCGCTCTATAGCAAGATTCTTATTATGATACGGCGTTGCTGATTAGATGTATGAATCTTGGTGTAGAGACGTTGCAATGCAACGTCTCTACAAGGGTTTTGAAATCACGCAAAATCATTTTTATACCTGAATTCAGCAACGCCTATAATACAATATCAACTCTAAATTAACATTAAAAAATTCACAATTTTACTGACCACTACTAAGAATTTTTTGCTGTTGATAACGCAGTTTAAATTGCTGTTGCTGTATTTTATGATCCACGATTGGATCGGGATAGCCAACAGCATGACGTTCTAAAGGTGGAATTTTCCCAGTAACTAAATATTCTGTATCTACAGACCGCAATTCTGATACCCATTGCCGAATATATTCCCCATCTGGATCGAATTTTTGTGTTTGACTAGCTGGGTTGAAAATCCGCACAGGTTTGGGGTCCATACCGCTAGAAGCACTCCATTGCCAACCGCCATTATTAGCAGACAAATCTCCATCAATCAACTTCTGCATAAAGTATTTTTCTCCCAATTGGGGATTAATTAGCAAGTCTTTGGTGAGAAAACTAGCAACAATCATCCGACAGCGGTTATGCATCCAGCCGCTTTCGTTTAACTGGCGCATTGCTGCATCCACAATGGGGTAGCCTGTTCTTCCCTCACACCAAGCTTGGAAGTGTTCTTCGTTAGTTTCCCAAGGAAAGTTCTTAAAGGTGTCACGGAAAGCACCATCAGCTAATTCGGGGAAGTTATACATTGCGTGTTGATAAAACTCCCGCCAAGCTAATTCCTGTTGCCATGTGCGGATATTAACTGCTGTTTCTTCACTGCGGCTGTTTTCCATTGCTTCTATGGTGGCTTGCCAAACGGTGCGAATGCCAATTACCCCAAATTTTAAAGCTGCACTCAGTTGTGATGTACCATCTACTGCGGGGAAATTGCGCTGTTCTTGATATTCAGTAATAGCTTTATTAGTAAATTCTTCTAATCGTTCTTGTGCCGCCGCCTCTCCTGGTGAAAGAATCAATTGTTCATCCCAGATGAATCCTAAATCTTTTGCTGAAGGTAGTGCGATCGCTCCTGCAAGTTTGGCGATTTTCTGTTCAGCTTCTGTTAATCCCTCAACATTTTGCAGTGTTTCTACTGGTTGAGCCTTCGGTTTGGTAATCCAATTTTTCCAGAAGGGTGTGTAAACCGTGTAAGGATTGTTACTACCCGTGCGTAACTCCTCTGGAGAGTTGAGGATTTGATCCCAGTTTTGGTTAACAAACTCAATGCCTTTTTCTTTGAGGGTATTTATAATGGTGCGATCGCGTTCTTGCGAATAAGGTTCTACATCCCAATTCCAAAAAACAGCTTTGGCATTTATTGCTTCGGCTAAAGCTGGTATCGCTTGTACAGGATCGGCGTGTAGTATTAACAACTGGCTACCAACTTCAGCATATCGCTCTTGGAGTTTCTGCAAACAGCCAATCATATAAGTTACTCTCACAGGAGCAACATCATCCCGTTCCAGAATATGCGGATCGAGGCAAAACACGCCCACTACCTTCGGACTTTGCCGTTTTGCCGCAGCCAGTCCCGTATTGTCAGAAATGCGTAAATCGCGCCGATGCCAAAACAGAATTAAGTCAGACATTCCATGCTGGATATAGTTCACCCGTACTAGCTTAGATGTTAGTGGTACCAATAAGCATCATTCTGGCGATAAATTTATTCTTTTGCGATCCTTACGAATTTACATGAAAATTGCGATCGCAGGATATCAACAGTAAACTAAACCCCGGTTTCTCAATCGGGATAGTGGCTTTTCATCTCAAAATTGAGTATACTCTTCTTAACAGTTAATTAGTCTTTTTGTCATGGCTAGCCTACTACTTGACGACGGTACGATTGAGAGCGATTTAGACGAAATAGCTCGCGAACTTGCGCCTCTTGGCATTCAACTCAAACACTACGACCCAGGAACATCGCTACTCTTCCCTAATCTGCTAGACCAGGATGTTTTAACTGAGTCCGAGAAACGTTATTGCGTAGAACTCCATAACAGCGTCTTTGAATTTGTTCAGCAAGAAAATGGCGCTCTCTGGTGTGACTTATTAAATGTGCATCCAGGTTCGTTCAATCTTCACCACCTGATCGCCACCTACGGTCGTTACCATACTCATCCTGCGCCTGAACCCCTCTATGTGTTGTCAGGAGAAATGATTTATGGTTTCGTGCGACTTGATGGCAGTCAGGTACAGCTTTTAGTTCAGGCACAAGACTATCTTTATATCCCCGCCGGCGTCGAGCATTGGTGCGCCCCAACTGCATCGTTGAATTTCAAAGGAGTACGCTATTTTGCAATTGCAGAAGGTTGGGTTCCCAATTATACAGGGACTAAAGTGAGTGATTCGATCCAAAAGCCGCGTTAAAGCTCATTTATGCACGTCCTTTGACCGAGGTCACGAAATCGCGTTGCTCCCCCCTAAGCCTTGTGAAATACGCTGTCTTTGAGTATATCCTGTAGTCTTTAAAGCAACAGTCTCAATTCGACTGTAAAGGAACTGGGGCAAAAGCCGAAGGAAATAGGCAGCTCCCAGAGTCAAAAGTGTACGGCGTGGTTCTTTAGAAAGAATATGCCAGTTGGTTGCTAATGCTCGATTCACCAACTTCACAGCCATTGCACCGTCTTGCAGACTGACTGCCCTACGCGCTAAGTACCGCAACTGGTAAGCTCTAGCCAATGTTTCCCATTGATTAACTATTTCTGGGGCGTATAAACGTGCCCTAGAGATTGCCAATTCCCACGAATCTAACTGCTTGAGCAAGTTTGCTGATAGTCCCCCTGAATTTACCCTATATAAGGTCAAAGCTTCAGGAATACCCTCTATTTCCAGATCGCTCTTAACAGACATCCGAAACCAACATTCAACATCTGTTGAGTCACCATTAGTATGACGCGATCGCTCATCGAAATAAAAATTTTCAACTGTACCGTAAAGATCGTCTTGAAATTCAATAGCTTCAAAAACTTCTCTTTTAATTACTGCTACCGAACCATTGCTAACTGGATTGCGGCAAAGAATAATCGCTGGAGTTATTCCCTGCATCTGAGGCATTTGATAAATACCTAAAGGGTTGCCATTATCATCAATAAAAGCAGAGCGGCTAAAGCTTACCCCGACATTAGGCGAATTATCTAAATGCTTAACGTGTTTTTCTAATTTTTCTGGCAACCATAAGTCATCAGCATCTAAAAGAGTTAAATATTCTCCTTGTGAATGACGAATACCAGTGTTTCTTGCCCCAGGTAGACCCCGATTCTTTTGACGAATAATTTTAATTCTAGGGTCTGTAAATTGCTGACAAATTTCTATACTCCTATCAGGAGTACCATCATCAATAATTAAAATCTCGAAGTTTTCGTAAGTTTGTTCAAGAGCCGATTGCAGTGTAGCAGCTATATATTTTTCTGCTTTGTAAACCGGAATAATGATAGAAACTTTCTTCATTGTTAACTATTCCTATTGATTTTATTTAATTAATATCTAATTAAATTTACTATGCACTATGCAAGAATTATAATTACGTTTTAGGCATAGAAAGTTCTTAATTATTTCTAGATATCTTCTTGAAGAATACGACGTTTTTGGTTAGCTCCTACTATATTATTTGAAACCAGAGCTTCAAATTTATTGTAAACATTTTGAGGTAACACTAAAAGTAAATAGGCTGCTACCATTGTCAAAAGTGTACTTCTGGGATTTTCAAGAAGAATATGCCAGTCAGTTATTAAGGCTCGATTAATTAATTTTACAGCCATTGAACCTTCTCGTAGTCTTACGGCATTACGAGCTAAATACTGCAACTGGTAAGCTCTAGCTAGTGTTTCCCCTTGAGTAAATATTTCTGGAGCGTAGGAGCGTGTCTTTTCAATTAGCTTTTCCCAAAAATCTAACTGCTTGAGCATATTTGCTGAAAGCCCTTTTGAATTAACCCGATACAAGGTCAAGGGTTCTGGAATGCCCTCTATTTGCCAATTGCTTTTAATGGAAATACGAATCCAAAATTCGTTATCTTCTGATTGGAGTAAGCGT
Organism: Nostoc sp.; assembly: GCF_036917235.1. Classification (GTDB taxonomy): domain Bacteria; phylum Cyanobacteriota; class Cyanobacteriia; order Cyanobacteriales; family Nostocaceae; genus Nostoc. Next base: position 27,575 of record NZ_JBALDU010000021.1, on the reverse strand, counting down.
TCATCAAAATAACAATTTTCATTAGTACCGTAAAGATTATCTTGAAATTTAATCGCTTCCAGAACTTCTCTGCGCATTACCGCAGCCGAGCCATTACCAACCGGATTACAACTGAGTAAATAGGATGGCGTGATTTCTTTAAGCTTGGGCATCTGATACGTACCTAAAGCTTGTCCAGCTTCATCAATAAAAGCAGAACGACTGAAGCTAACACCGACTGCTGGTGAATTTTCTAAGTGAGCAATTTGTTTTTCTAACTTTTCTGGCAACCAAAGGTCATCTCCATCTAAAAAAGCTAAATATTCTCCTTGAGCATGGCGAATACCAGTATTCCTAGCTCCAGATACTCCTCGGTTTGCCTGACGAATAATTTTAATTCTGGGGTCAGTAAATTGCTGACAGATATTTATACTTCTGTCCAAAGAAGCATCATCGATAATTAGCAGCTCGAAATTTGTATAGGTTTGCTCAAGAACGGATTGTACAGTAGCAGCTATATATTTCTCGACTCCATAAACCGGAATAATTACAGAAACTTTTTTCATTTTCCAGACCGAATTTTAGTTTCAGTTTGCTCTCAGGTTTTACTGGTAGTACAGTAATCTTTGATATGGCAATTAGAATACTATCTGATGGATACGATCGCACCTTCTAGTGATAGCATCTAAAAAAGTGAGATATTTATCCACCTGGCTATCCATCTAGTCAGAGGACGAATCCCACTTCCTAACTTTTCACTGGATAATCTAAGATATTTACTTCTAGTATTAGTTGTTCAAACAAATACTGTATTTAATAGTACATTCCATACTGCGTGTGGATAGTCTGATTGAAATTCTTAGCAAGCGATCGCTCCACCATTACCATTATCCAGAATAAGACTGAGTAACTATCCCATTGAGTTACCAAGCGGCAAGTACTACAACTTACCTCAACCGATTCTTTTTTCATGAATATTTAATTTTTGAACATGAGTAACGCGAATTTTACTAATAATCTTGAGTAAGTATGCAGAAATATTTTCTACAAGTATTTTTTTCAACAACAATTTAATAATTAGCTTTTGAGTTTCCTTTTCCAGGAGAATTTTTGGATATAGCTGAATTGCCTTCCCCAATTTTTTACTTGCTTTTTCAACTCCTTCATCACCTGTAATTCTTGTTAGGCACAGCCTACAAGAATATCGGTAAACATAAGCTAAACTATGATTTTTCAAGATTTGAATTTCTGGCGCTCCTGATTGAAAAGCTCGCTCTAATACTTGGAACTGACAGTCTTCCATAAATTCAACTTTAGATGACATTGAATTTGAAGATTGACGATAAAAAATCTGCGGTTTAGTAACTACAACAAACGACCATTTTGCAGCTAAACGTAGCCAATAATCCCAATCTGCTGCTCCTGATACTGAAGGTTCAAACTCTCCGACAGATTCAATCGCTTGCTTACGGATTAAGGGATTTGAACCACTAGCAATAAAGTTCCAGGTTAATAAATTCGCCAAAACCTTACCTTGGAAAAAGATCGGCCGATCCATATGGCAATTTCCAGTTTGTTCATCCATAAAATAAGTCCAGCTATAAGCTAAACCTGCCTCTGGATTTTTCTGCAAAGCTTCTAACTGAAGTTGTAGCTTATCGGCTGTCCATAAATCGTCAGCATCAAGAAAGGCTATAAAATCTCCTTTGGCATGAGAAATACCACGGTTACGAGCTACTGATAAACCCCCATTTTCATAGGAAAAGACTTTTATACGACTATCTTTCAACTCATCCAGTAGCTTCAGAGTTCCGTCTGTTGAACCATCATTGATAACGATTATCTCAAAATCAGAAAAAGTTTGTTGTTGTACTGAGACAATTGTATCGACAATTGTGCGCTCAGAATTATAAGCGGGAATAATGACAGATATAGTTGGCATGTGATTTCAATAAGTTGCTAAATTCTACTAGCTAATTAGTATCAAAAGGTTGCTTTCTAATAAAAGACTCTATTGCAGCTTTGGAACCGCAACAGACCTAGCCAAAGAAAAAGGTCGAGTCAAGTACTTAGCAATTCGAGGAGAAAGGACTTGCATTACCAGCCATTTCATTAAATAACGCTGAGTTACTCTTTCTCGCAAAATCTGAGGATATAAAGAAACTGTCTTCCACAATTTACGACCAGCTTGGTTGACTTGTTCTCTATTAGTCACATGAGCCAGTTCCATGCCCGTTAAATATTGATAGATATTTGCTAGGCTTTGATTTTTAAGATTTTGTAACTCTGGCGGTGCTGCTTGAAAGCCTCTCTCTAAGACAATAAGCAAATATTTCTCCATCTTCTCAACTTTAGTTGACATAGATTTTGAAGAGTGACGATAGAGAATTTGAGGTTTGGGAACTACTGCAAAATCCCAGCGCTGTGCTACACGAAACCAATAATCCCAATCTTCCACAGAAGAAAGTGTTGGGTCGAATTCTCCAGCAGATTCAATTGCTTGTTTACGAATTAAAGGATTAGAACCATTGGAAATAAAGTTACTGAGTAATAATTTGTCATACACATTACCTTCATAGACTACATTATGACCAGGGTGAAAAATCTCTGCTGTTTCACTCATGTTCAGAGTCCAGCTATAAGCAAGTCCTGCCTCTGGATGTTTTTGCAATGCTGCTAGTTGTAGCTCTAATTTATCAGGTGTCCATAAGTCATCGGCATCGAGAAATGCCATAAACTCTCCAGTGGCATGAGAAATACCACGATTACGAGCTACTGATAGACCAGCATTGCTGTATGAAAAAATATTGAGACGAGAATCTTCAATAGTCTTCAATAGTTCTAAAGTCCGATCGGTTGAGCCATCATTAATAACAATTAGCTCAAAATCAGAAAAGGTTTGTTGAAGAACGGATTTTATCGTTTCTAAAATAGTGCGTTCAGCATTGTAAGCGGGAATAATAACGGATATAGTTGTCATAGAGTTTAACCAGATGGAAAATAGAAGGATTTTTGTAAGTCCTAGTGTAGGGAGAGCATAAACTAGTTAGTTTGGGAATAGTTCCAAGAGTTCTTGTGCAGCCACCTGAATTTGTGAAGGTTCTTTTACAAATCTGCAAAAGGGAATTGAGTAAGTCCAAGCTTGATAAAATGCCTCATTTTTATGGTAAGCATTAGGTAGAAAGACATGAGGAATACCCATAAGAATGCAGAGAATATGTCCATGCAAGCGGTTTGTAATAATTAGACGATGCTGCTTGAATTGATACATTCCATGATGCATATAACTTAAGGATTTAAGATGCATTGAGGAGTTATATAAGCTATTGAATCCAAAAGAATAATGATGGAAGTATTTCCAGAGATGTCGGTATATCCACTCACCAGGAATCACTGTACCTTTTTGCAAACCTTCCCGAATTCGTTCCATGCGTTCAGCTGTGTCATATTTGAAAGAAGTCCAATCTTCTACAACTAAATTAGGGAGATCGATAGAAGTCTGAGAATTACTTTGATTCAACTCTTTGTCATTTCTATAATGATACAAAATAGAGTTGCTGCCGTTATCTCTCGATAAAAAACCATGTAAGTTGACCATTTGAAAAGCCATATCAGGTGCTTTAATTACCTGACAATTGTAGAAATATTTTAGAGCAAGTTCATAGCTGTAGTCATCACGGACAAATAAAGTCAAATTAGGATGTGAGTTGAATACATTTGCTGCTTCCATTAAATTGGTTTGTTCAACAAAATAAATACTTTGTGGTAGGATAATTATTGGTCGATCCCGGTATTTGGAAATAATTTGTTCGCGAAATTTTTGATGAGCAGTCCAAAGATCGCCTAAATTCCCTCCTCCTTGCAGGAAAATAGTAGATTTTCCAATTTTTTCTTCCATTACTTTGCTAGAAAAGTTATTAGGACTGGCAGTATATTTAATTTTTGTTTTTTGCACATTGATTAAATAAAGTACAGTACCTAACCCGATCAGGTGATCGCCAATATTAGGATAGTCGGGATAGTCTAGTAATGCACACTCTTGAAATGTCTCTAATTTTCCTAGTGATTTATGCAGAACTTCTTTCAGCTGTTCCGGTTGGGAGGTAGCCATGAATTTTAGTTCCTCGTTGTTATTCGTTATTTCTCAATGAATGAGTGTAGCTAGAAGAAGCTATTTCTATAAAAAGCCAAATTCTTACTTAGCTTTAATTAAATCCTGAGAGCTATTTAATTTTTATTTTGCAATTGATAAAGATTGCGTTTTATCTAAAACATATTTGCTAGCCCAAATGCTGTAAAGAGGTAATGCTAATAGATGAGTAATGAGCACTGCAACAGCCACCCAAAAAATTCCCCACTTTACAGCTACTAGTAATGAAATTGTAAAAATCACAGTAAAAATTAGGTTCCAGTAAAGATTAACGTGACTTTTATCTACAGAGTTAAGTAACATAGAAGCGCCATCAGCAAATGGGCGTGGTAGCGCTGACAAACAGATAACTATCAATATTGGAATTGCTGTTACCCACTTTTGCCCAAAAACAATTGGGACATAAAATGGAGCTAGACTTGACTGTAGCAAAACTAATGGAAATACAATTAAGGCAAATGTTTTTAGGCTACTAAAATAACGTTCTTGAAACTCCTTAACGTTTCCCCTAGCGGCACAAAGATGAGGGTATAAAGACCAAGTCATTGTATTTATGACATTCATGCTGATTCCTAACCCAGCATTGAAAGCGAAATAGTAAATTCCTAGTACCTGGACTCCTAAAAAACGTCCAATGATCAGGTAATCAAGATTACCTCTTAGCTTATTTAGTAACTCAACTCCAAGAATATTTCTAGCATAACTAACAACTTCCTGCCACTTATTAAAACTAAACGACATGGTAGGACGCCAAGGATGATTCATCAGATTGATAACAATCCATACTGGAGTCGTAATAACAATAGGTATAACAACAGCCCACATTCCCATCCCTAATAGAGCTAAAGCTATAGTGAGAATATTGATTAGGATCGACTGCGTGGCATTGCATAATGCTGTAATTTTCAGACGGTTCTCTCGCTGGATTAAGGCAGACTGAACTGCAAAGATGGGCAGCATTAAGTAGACTAATGCCATAATGCAGATAGGTAAGATAACTTGGTTATTACTATAAAACAAAGCAATCGGTAAAGCGGCAAAACACTGAAGAATAAACATTACTCCACATAGTATCCAATTAAGCCAGTAAGATGTCTGACAAATAATTTTCAGATCCTTCTCTGATGCCTGAATAATCTTAGAGCCAATTCCAGCTCTTAAGGTAAAAACAGTTGCAAATTCATTGGTAGTCAAAACGATTGCTATCAATCCATAATCGTAGGGATTTAACAGATGAGATAAAGTAATTGTTGTTCCTAATCTGAAAACACGATTTACTAACTCCGCCCCCCCCATCCAACCAATATTACGCACATATTGACTAGATACTTTTTGCCTTAGCTTTTTGATTAACATGAGGGCATCCTTAAGAGACAACTAGATATTTTTTATCAATTTAAAATTTAAGTATAAGCAGCTTCAGGCTTCTTATTAAGAGAAGCTTTAGGAAGCTGCACTTCTTCTTTGAATGCAATTCCCATGATGATTAAACCGGGATAGTATAAGTAACCTAAAGCCTCTTGGCTATCATTAAATGTAAAAAGTAATAGAGTGACAAGAAAATACAATGCTACCCTGGCAGTTGTACTTTTCTGTGCTTTAATCAGCAAAACTATAAAACTCAATAAAATTGGTACTAAAAAAGCAATGAAGCCAACTATCCCTTTAACAAACAAGAGACCAAACCAAGTATGGTGAGAGCCGATAGGCATCTCTGCTAATGCTTTAGGCCCTGGTGCTTCTCGAAAACCATGACCCCAGATAGGAGCTTCTTTCCATTTATCTAAGGCAATTACACCTAAAGCTTCATGCACTCGTGAAGAGTCTGGTCTAGCATTATCAAATGCTTCTTTAGCATCCTTAATAGTACTAAGAAGTGTCGTGCTAAAAATACCTGCTAAAAAGCTAATAAACCCGATCGCAATTTGCGTAGTAGGTTTAGTAATCTTTGTCAGCAATAAAACTAATATGAAAACTATCGGTAAAGCTATAAAAGATAAGCGAGAAACAGATACTACACTCATTGCTAAAGAGCCGACTATACCAATGAAGCGCCACTTATTATTACGTTCTTCAAGAGCAAGGAAGAAGTAGATGTTTCCAATAAGACCTAGCGCAGGTGCCCAAGGTGCAAATAGAAATAGACGGACATTATTCGTACCATAATCACTACCATAGAAATTTACATTGTAAAAAAGCTCACCATTCTGTATTAATCTTTCAATTGGAGAAGAATATAGTAGTGCAGGCAACTTTAATATCCAAGCTAGATAAAAGAAGGGAATTAAAATCAAACTTTGAAGGCATAATATACAGACGGCTCTATAGATTAATTGTGGTCGAATATTGAGACAGCCGCTTAATGGAAATAGTGCTAGCAAAGCCCAATCTGTAAACCAGTTAATTAACGACCTAAGAGTTTGATTTGTACCTACATTATAATTTATACAGCCTACAATTGTAGCGATCGCTATGACCAGAATAGAGACAATCCAAACCCAATGTATCCAATAAACTTTGATTCTTTTTTCAATCCTAGTATGCGCTGTTTGGTTCCAAAGCCGCTTACATAGGTAAAAAAACAGTATCCAGGCTAATACGAAATTTACAGGATATAAAATACCAATAAAATAAAATATATAGGTACTAATTATCCAATACCAAACAAGACTTTCTTCAAAGTTTTGAGGTTTCATTGTTCCATTCTCTTCCTCTCTGTACTTCCAGTCTTATCAGATATTAAATTTTTACGTTCGCGCCACCAAAGTAACACCAGTCCAAGGGATACGAAAACGGAGCCTAAAGTTGAACCTAGTAAAACCAATTTATCTTTTGGTGAAGTCGGTTTCTCAGGTAATGTAGGCTGTATAACAAGTTGAATCAGTGGATAAGATCCAAAAGTATTGGACTTGCCAATATCCAGTCTGGTCAAATTGGAGGAAAATACCGCTCCAGCAATTTGCGCATTTCGCTTCAGCGAATCCAAGGTGCTTTCCAACTGTGTTAAATTCTTGAGCCTACTCTCAAGCTGGTTAATCTGTTGTTCTATTGCTTGAGCTTGAGCAGTGAATCCCTTTTGGTTTGATTGAACTATAACTAGTTCTTGGGAAAGAGCGTCTCGAGGAGCGTTGTTACCAGAGTTATTGCTACTAAGGCTTAACTGCTTTAAAACTGCTAAAGTGAATTTTCGCCCTAAAAGAGACTGACCTCGAACTAGCAGGGCCTGTTCAGCAGCGTCTCTTTTCGCTTGCTCTGCAATTAATGTCGGATGGCTAGGCAGAAATTTTGATTCTAAAACAATCACAGAAGCGCTAGCATCACTATAATTTTTTAAGTTCTGTTGAAATATCTGGTCTGTTTGAAGGGTAAAAGCATCTGTAGCTTGTCCAGCAGATAGTTTTAAATTATTCGATAATTCTGCTAGACGAGTAGTAGCCTGTTGCTGTTGACCGATTATTTCAGCTCGTTGTCTACGTAGCTGTTCAATGTTGGTTGTCAGATCCTTAATTTGATCTTCAGAGTTCAAACCGGAACGTGCTTTGTAATCGGAAAGCCGCTTATGAGCATCTGCTAATTTTTTTTGCGAAGAAATCAGGGACGTTTGATAACCTATATCTCTTTGAACAGCTTCTTGATTTCGTAGCATATTGAGTCTTGCTTGCAAGGCTTTGTAAAAAGCTAAAGATTTATTTCGAGCTTCCTGGGGACTCGCGCCTTCAAAGTCAACGCTCATCATGGAAGTATTAATTATTAGCTTGAGCCGAGGTTTGCCAAACTCTTCTAAAGACATATTAAGTTGATCTGCTGCCGCTTTTAATATAGGGTCGCTTTCAGCAATAAATTTATAAATTTCTCTGGGATCTTGAGAAGAAAGAGCAGCGTATGGAGACACATTTTCATAATTAGCATAGCCAATGTCTGGTAAATTAATATTGGCATTTGACCATGCTCCTGGCAGATTAATAGCTGAAGAACTAGTATAGGTCGGTGGTGTAAGCTTTAAATAAAGAAAAGTTGAAGTCCAAAATGCTATGTTAGTAGCTAGACCTATAAGTAAGTAACGCTGCCAATATCTTTGTTTCGTTACTAATTTTCTCAAACTGCTAGGGTAACCCGCAGAGATTTCTGTATGATTGGCCATTAAAAATCCTCTAAAGTCGGGAACTGGCTGCGGAATTACAAAATCTAGGTGGGGTTTTGCGATTCGCCTAAGTAAACTTACAGGATCGTACTACATGGTTGCTTCAAAATTTATTAATAATTCTTATTAAATTTTCCTTCTTAAACAGTAATGAGAAAACTGCCTGATGGTCAATATTGTCTTAATGCAGACAGCATCCTCTAGGGTTCAATAAAATTATCCACCTAGATATCCAGCTAGCTGTACCTGATTTACTTTAGTTTAATTTACTTCTTGTAAAGTAACTTAAACTAAATACTTGCAAATCTTATGAAAATAGCAATGAGCGATCGCCGTTTCTGGAGGCTGCTAGCGCAAACAATTTGTATTGCTATACTTGCGTTGGCTATTGTCGTCACATTTACACCTCTTAAATCTAGTTGGAGTACTACATCAGGCTATCACTGGGCTAATGTATCTATCGGAGGAGGTGGTTATGTTACAGGCATTTATTTGCATCCACAAGAGCGAAATTTAGCCTACATCAGAACTGATATGGGTGGCTTTTATCGTTGGAATTCAAAAGACTACAAATGGATTCCGCTAACAGATATATTTAGCTTGCAACACAGCAATTACTACGGGGGAGAAGCCTTAGCACTTGACCCAAATAACCCAGATATTGTATACATCGCAGCAGGTAAATATACTACTGGTTGGGGTGGATTAGGAACAATTTTTAAATCGAGCGATCGCGGTCAAACCTGGAATAAGCTGAAAATAGACTTGCCAATGGGCGGCAATGAAACTAAACGTTGGCTAGGAGAGAGGCTAGCCGTGAATCCCTTTAATTCCAATGTTATTTTATTTGCCTCGCGATTGAATGGGCTATGGAAGTCTTCAGATGGTGGTACAACATGGGGCAAGGTTAGCTCCTTTCCCGAAAAGTCGGAAGCAAAGATTGGAATTGCAGGTATTGTATTTAGCAAAAATGTATCTGGACTAGTCTATGCCAATGCCTATGGAGATGGCATATATAAATCCACTGATGCAGGTGTTACCTGGAGCAAAATACCAGGAAGCCCATCACACGTGAATCGAATGGCTCTGGCAAAGGACAAAGTTCTGTATGTCACGCATACGTCAGGTGTCAGCAAATATGCAAACAGTATTTGGAGCGATATCACACCAAGTAACGCGAAAACTACATTTAATGCCATTGCTGTAGATCCAAACAATCCCAATCACCTTTTAATTGTTTATGACCAGTATGTTTCCACAACAAACGATCGTGTAATATTTCAATCTACTGATGGTGGAGCTACATGGCAACAGAAACAGCGTACCTTGAAACCTCAAGTGCCCTGGTGGCCTGAGTGGTATTTTGCCTCCTCAACCTCAGCTATTGAGTTTGACCCAAAAACTCCTGGACGGTTATGGTTAACAGATTGGTATGGAACATGGCGGACAGACAACATCAACGCAGAGTCATCTGTTTGGTCGAACTATGAAAAAGGACATGAGCAGATAGTTAGCTTCGCCCTAGCCTCGCCTCGAAGTGGCTCTAAATTGTTGAGCGGTGTTGCTGATACGGATGGGTTTAACCACAGCAATGGGCTAGATGTCTACCCATCTACGCAAATTGGCGGCAAAAATAGTCCTCGCTTTCAGGATACCTATGGCCTTGCTTATAGCGAAAGCAATCCTTCACGAATGGTACGTGTTGGTGGTAATCGATGGAACAATACTTATACGGGAGCAACTTCGGGAGATGGGGGACTGACATGGAAAAAATTTTCCTCGTTTCCAAAGAACATAATACCGTTGCGTGTAGCCATGTCAGCTACAAATCCAAATCTATTTGTCGCAATTATTAATCAAGGACAGCCTATTCGCACAACCAATGGCGGATGTTCTTGGAGCAAAGTATCAGGATTACCCAAAGGCCCCAAAGGCCCGTGGTACTGGGGTCAACCATTAGTAGCTGACAAATTAGATGGCAACACTTTTTACTATTACAGTGGTGGCAAGTTATACCGCAGTAAGAATGGAGGCGCATCCTTTAGGATTGTAAACTCATTATTGCCTTCAGAAAGTTGGTCTATGCTCAAAACAGTTCCGGGGGTTAAAGGCGAAGTCTGGCTCAGTCTTAATTCTCACGGACTTTATCGCTCAACAAATGGCGGTGTGAACTTTGCTCAGATTCCTAAAGTGAAGAAAGCTTATTTATTCGCTCTTGGTAAGGCACAAAAGGGAAGCAAAATTCCTGCACTGTATTTGTATGGGGAAATTGCTGGCATAGGCGAAGGAGTATTTCGCTCTCTCGACAAAGGAAAAACATGGATAAATATCGCCTTTTTACACCAACCTATGGGCAATGAGCCTAATGTAATGGAGGCTAGCTGGCAGAAATTCGGACTAGTCTTTATTGGGACTAACGGTAGAGGAATATATCGAGGTAGTCCCTAAAAAAAATCACCATTATTTGTACAACTGACATCAGTTGTATGAAAACCACAAAGCTAAAAGATTATTAATTTTTGTACTCTATGTTAATTTTTGTAAAAAACATAGTAGTATGATTTTTGCAACGTTATTTAATACAATTAGATTGTTAATACGAGGTATATTGATATGTAGTATATGTATAGTTAACGCTTATCAAATGACAGCTTAACATCAGCAAAGCTTTTGTAATGCTGTAGTATACGGGTTTTAAGTAGTATTCTAGGTAACTTTAATTAAGGTGGTAGAGATATTAAATAGTGATAGCTATTAGCTTGATACCTTTCTTAATTCATTCATCTAGGAAAGGTAATTTTTTGAACCCTCTGCATACTAGTATTTTACTACTAGTGTTGTGTTTATTCGGACAGCAAGTCTTCAACCTTTTGATAGCACACCTAAATCATGAAGTATGTGAGCGCGTAACTCATGCTTTAATCGTAGGGCGAGAAGGAGAACGTTTACTCAATGCTGTGATAGATAATCAAGAAAAAGGTTTTCTAGAAAATTCCACTCAGGGACAAACTAATCCTATAAATTATCGTCATAAGAGGCCCAGCTTCCACAACAGCTTCAACCATCTGTACAATCTCGTACAAGACAACCCCGATCAAATAAAACAACTCGATAAAATTAGATATATCTATAACCAGTGGCAAAGGGAGTTGAAGCAAAAAACGCTTTCTGGTTCTGTGAGCAACTCTGCTCTGGCAAAAAGCACTTTATTTGATTCCTTGCACAACGAGATTGGGAAACTCATTCAGCACGAAGAGATGCTTTTGAGGGTTCGCAAAGATCGTGTACAGCATTTAAATAATATTAACACTGCGATCAATATTTTTAGCACATTAATCATTTTGTTAGGAGCAATCTTAAATCTCCAGTTATTGCATTGGCGAGTCAAACTTCCATTAAGCAAATTGACACAAGTTTGTAAACTTTGGCAAGCGGGACAAATGGAAGTGCAACTCTCCCATTCTTCTAAAGATGAGATCGGGCAACTAGCTGGAGTTCTTAATGCGATCGCTGATAAGACTCGTCACCGTCAACAAAGTATTGAGGTGCGTAACCAACAACTTGAAGACATGATATCTGCACTTTCCCACGACCTACGTATTCCTTTACTTGCCACTCGTAACACTTTAGATTGTATGCTCAAAGGAGCTTTTGGTTCAGTAAATGACACTTGGAAGGAAGTTTTTCAAGAGTACCATGAAGCTAATGATGATCTGCTTAAGCTTGTGGAACTTCTCTTAGATATCTCCCGTTATGAAGCCCGCAACGCTAGTTTAATGTGCGATCGCCTGAATTGGGAAAAAATTTTAATTAAAGTAATTAGTCAGATAAAAGCAACATCTACACGTGAGTTAGCCTTCATTTGTAAAACTTCTCAATTGCTGCCAAGTGTCTATGGTGATGAACTAGAAATTCAAAGGGTTCTACAAAACTTACTTGATAACGCTGTGCGGGTAAGTAAGCCTAACGGGGAAATTCTGATTGAGATAACGCCTGATGGAGAAGAGCAAGTGCGGATTTCGGTGCGTGATTACGGTCCAGGAATTGCACCGCAAGCTCAGGATAAGCTATTCCACCGCTTTATTCAAGGACGGGGGCATCGTGGCAGAAGTGGGCTTGGTCTGTACTTATGTCGTCAAATTATTGAGGCTCACGGAGGAAACATTGGTGTAGAAAGTTCTCTTGGAAAGGGAAGTACTTTCTGGTTTACTCTCCCAAGTGCCATAAATACACTTGATTGCAACGATGAACAGAATATAACCAGATGTAGTAATAATGATACCTAATATTGACAAAGAGAAAACTGTGCGGGTTCTATTAGTTGACGATCACGCTTTAATCCGCCGAGGGATGAAAGGGCAATTTAGCCTAGAACCTGGTTTTAGTATAGTTGGAGAGGCATTGGACGGTGGAGAGGCTGTTGAATTAGCTAGTCAACTCCAACCAGATGTAGTTTTAATGGATATCGATCTACCAGTTATGGATGGGATTACAGCCACCCAGCACATAAAAAGTAACTGCTTGACTACTTGTGTTCTAGCCTTAAGTGCCTTCGACGACGATATCCAGGTCATGGGGATGCTTGCAGCTGGTGCTGATGGTTACTGTCTTAAAACCATTGAATGGGAACAGCTCATCGCTGTTATTCAATTGATACTTCAAGGTGGTGCTTACTTAGATCCTCTAATCGCTCAAAAAGTTGCTCGGATGCTTAGGTCAACCGCTGTCGCTCCCGATGTTCCTGTATCTCAGGTAATAGCGCAACCTATTCTCAGTAATCGCGAACGCGAGATTCTTAAACTTATTGCACAAGGACGCTCAAACCAGCAGATTGCAAACCAACTCTACCTCTCACTTGGAACCGTCAAGTCTTATGTACGTATGGTTCTCAACAAACTTAGCGTTGACGATCGCGTTCAAGCAGCAGCTTTAGCCGTACGCCAAGGATTGATTTAAGCTTATAGGAATTTATGTAAACAGTCAGATAATTCTGTCAAAGTGCTAGCCAGTGGTGAGATGTCATTGACAAGTTGTTCTGACCACAAAATGTAAGGCTGAAGTAGTTGATGCTGGAATTGCTCAGGTATGGGTAGACATAGCACCAATATATGAGGTTCAAACAAAGCGATCTCTTCTGGCGTAGGAATAGAATAATATGGAAAAACTTCTGCATTTTGTTTTAGGCAATGACTGCTGACGCGCTGCACGGTCATAACATTGCTACCAACAACCATAATTCGGTGTCTTTTCATAGTCTTTTCATATCTTTAGACTTATCTCCAAATGGGAAATTCCTACTAGAAAATGGTTTTAGCGATCGCAAAGGAAGTGCGATGGCGTAACCGCCTTGAATGTACGTAACAATAAGGCTTTGGGCGAATAAGTTGAGCTAATTCATCAGTTAAGAGCGGAAAGATAGAAAGAATAAAGATTGATTTTTTCCCAGGCAGGCTCAAGTCATTGACAGATAAAGAGCATAACCAATTAAATTGCAATCTGACAAGTCCACAGACAGGCATTATTATCTGACTAGAGAAATGACGAGATAAACAAAACTTCTCACTCGCTACTTAATTGAAATATTTTCACTCAACATATCATCTGTTCAACACCAATTCTGCGTGGCAATAATTGTTTGTTATCTGAATTTCCGTAGTTGTCAAAATCTCTGATTTTTTTTGGTTTTTTATGTGGTGTAGTCAGTCAATCGGCGTTGAAAAACAAAGCTATGTGAAGAAATGTAAATTTACTGAATAGCTTATAGATTGCTTATTGTACAGGTTTGAAAAAATTAAACATACGTTTGTTTTATCGTGCTTAATTACTTTATTATGAAATTTAGACTATCTGTACGCTACAGCCAAACGGATAGTTAGCTGGATAATTTTATTCCTCATTAGGATACTGTATAAAAAATAATTTAAGTAGCCATCAGATAGTATTTTATATCGGTATTTGCGTACGAAAGTATACGTAGGCTTCACTAGGTTTTTACTCAACCTTGTGAATAAATTCTCAATTTGAATCAAATCTTTTATTGGTACTTACACATTAAAAAGTTAAGTATCTCAAAAGCCCTGACAGATCAAAGATTTCAGTTTTGTTGCAGGTAATGCTCACTTACCAGCAGCCATAATTTTTTGTGTCGATTAATTTATAACACTGTCAGTAAATTTCCGGTGAGCAGAAAATATGGGCAATGCTCTGAATTCTACTATTTTGCAACTCCAGATGGCGAGCATTAAATTATATGGCAGACCGAGTTACTTTTCTCGATACTGATTTTGATCGTATGCCTTTATACGAGGCAATTGAACTATTAATGGCGCAGTTGCTGAAGCGGCAGGGTGGTCGAGTATATTATGCTAACGCCCACACTATGGTAACTGCTGCCAAAAACCCAGCATTGGCAAAGGCGTTAGAGCAGAGTGATTTGTTGTTGGCAGATGGGAGCGGAGTTCGTTGGGGTAGTGCTTTATTGGGTACGCCATTGGTGCATAATCTCAATGGCACTGATTTAGTTCCGGCTTTGTGCAAAGAAGGGGCAGCAAAAGGTTTATCAGTCTATTTTCTAGGTGGTAAGCCGGGTGTCGCTGAAGAAGCGGCAGCTAATCTCAAGAAAGCATATTCTGGATTGATAATTGCCGGAACTCAGGACGGCTATTTTCCTGAATCGCAAACGCAGCAAGTATTAGAGGCTATTCGGATAGCCCGCCCGCACCTGCTGTTAGTGGCGATGGGCGTACCCCTACAGGAAATTTGGATTAACCAATACGCTAGCCAATTGCCTCGTATCACTTGTATGGGTGTGGGTGGTCTGTTCGATTTTATGGCTGAACGTGTGGCCCGTGCCCCCTATCCAATTCGCTCTGTTGGTATGGAGTGGCTGTGGCGACTGGCAATGGAACCGACTCGACTTTGGCAGCGCTATCTTCTAGGCAACTTTATCTTTTTACGTTTAGTACTAACCTACGCCTTTGCTCGACGCCAAAGTGAAGAACAAAGTAGCCAAATCACATTAGCTGCACGAAATAAGTCTGGATTTGAAAACGATTTGAACTTTTAATTCATCACCAAGACTGATTAGAAGTTGCTTGTAACACTACTTTTTGGGTGATTCATCTAGTCAAAGTAGATTTTATAGATAGTTCAGGCTTAACCGCTTTACTTAAGGAGGTTTAGTCTATACGTTCAAATGCCTGTCGTTCGTTAATTTGCAATTTGCAAGCACCTGTTCGGACGATCTTGCAACTGACTCAGATGGATTCAGTGTTTGAAATTTATGAGAATTATGACGCCGTTGTAACGATGTTGAATGCTTAAACATGAAGTATTGATCGCTACCGTCATTGCAAATATCTTAAAGAACAGATTGACTGGTGACATATTTACTTGCTTAACCTATTAGAAAGTCTCATTCCCGCTTTTACAGGTTACTAAAATAAGTAAATGTACAGACGATCGAGTTCATAAAATTACCTAATTAAACTGTAATTACTCATGTCTAATACCTTTACTCCCCATCGTTTTGATATGCAAGTTCTAGATAATACCCATACTCTTCCTAAAGTTAAAGTTCCAGTTCATCCCTCTGTCATCAGTAAAGCCAAGCGAATGATTGACATCTTGGGTGCTGTTATTGGGCTATTGATTACAGTATTCTTAGCAATTCCTATTGCGATCGCTATTAAGTTAGATAGCCCAGGTTCTATATTTTACAGTCAAATTCGCTGTGGTTTGAATGGGCGTCACTTCCGAATTTGGAAATTCCGTTCGATGTCAGTCGGAGCTGACCAACTTAAGCATCTAGTTAAGAATGAAGCTCAAAGCGATCGGATATTCAAAAATGAGAATGACCCCCGCATTACCTGTGTAGGAAAGTTTCTCCGCCGCACTAGCTTAGATGAACTTCCTCAGTTTTGGAACGTGCTGCTGGGGGAAATGAGTCTAGTCGGTACCCGCCCTCCCACTCCTAATGAAGTGACACACTACTCAAAGCATCACTGGGAAAGGTTGAATGTCAAGCCGGGTATGACTGGTGAATGGCAAGCTCATGGTCGCTCCAGTATTAAAGACTTTGAAGATATTGTTCACATGGACTTAGACTACCAACGTAAATGGTCTATCGTTTATGATATTAGTCTCATCTTGAAAACTTTAAAAGTTGTGTCAAATAAGAGCGGTGCTTGCTAATTTACAAGTTGACAGAAAAACAGTTATAAGTTCACTCAAAAATAAGCTTGCAATAGTTGCTGTAAAATTATGTAGGCAAACGCAAGTGTGTCTCCAAGAGTTGCCCGTCGTATACATCGCATATTGAAGTATTGTCTCTGACTCAATTAGATGATTTCAGAGGTTGTTTGAAAAGTGTTTTGCTGTGACGTTAGATACTTTTAGATCCCCTCTCACCCGCCTTAAAAAGGGGCTAGCTGGAATCAAATATCCCCTTTTAAACAGTGGAGGGAGCTAAAACTTTTGATATCGACAACAGAACTTTTCAAACATCCTCTAAGAGTACTCCAAGTAAAAAAATGCCCAATTGTCATTGCGTTCGCGTAGCGTCTCGTAGAGAGCGAAGCGAAGCAATCCCAGTCTTTGCGATTGCTTCGCTTCGTACCCTTCAGGAACGCCAAGGGCGAACGCAATGACGGATTTTGGATCATTTATTTTTTGGAACACTCTTACTCAACTTCCTCGCAATGAATTAACAGCTTTTCCATCGCTTCTGCTAGAGAAATCAACTCTGTCCAAGAGGAACCACTAACTAAACTTTGGGCGTGAGCTAATCGGTTTCGCAACTGTTCAGCAGACTTGAGGAAACGTTCGCCAAAACGTTTTGATTTTAGTCCTAATTGCTGGAGAAGTTCTGGTTGATTTAAAATCAACTCTCGCTTATCACAGAATTGTAGATAATCTAACAAATCGGTGGCTTCGTTTCTTTCCTGACTCTCTCGCCATAGTCTTTGAGCAACTTCTAAGCGCTCAGGTTTAAGGATTTTTTGCCAAGAATCTTGAGGATAGTAAATCCGCACCAGCCGCAGCAAATTCATTTCTAGCAGCGTTACTAAGCCAAACAGTAGCATTCGCACGGGTGCTTTCTGCAAATCACCACAGGTAACAATACCACTTACTTGATTGCAATCCAAGACAAACAATCGCGGAGTTTGTTGCAAAATGGGTAGCAACTTTATCAGTGGGGTGGAAATGGCAATTAATTCTTTGGGATGAAACACCCGTTGATAGTCGCTACATTTACCTTTTTTGCCTGGGATCAAACTAGAGCGTTCTACATAACCACTAATAATATCTCCCGTCTCAACGCCGATAACATCAAAATTTTGTGCTTGCATCCAATGCAGCACTTCTTTCGCCTCCGCATCAGCTGGCATAGCTTTCAGGGGTTCTGCCACGTATTCAATGGTGATATTGTTCTCAAATAAACTCCGCAGGTCTTGAGAACGTGATTTTAGGTGTTTCATCCCCCGGCTGTGAACTCACGTTAAATAATCCTACGGCACTCACGCGATGTCTGCGACGGGCTACGCCTACGCCAGTGGAATTTTCTGTTAGATTATCCTTGCGTAAGCGTAGCTATCCCAACAAATACCATAGACCAATGTTATACCATCTTAGTTGGTATCATTTTAGTGACGATTTAGACAATTTCAAGTAACAAAATATTTCGCATCTACAAAAAAATAAATATATATGTAGTTAACTATATGAGAATAGTTGATTAGTTTGCGATAAAAATGCCGAAAATACCGACAAAAAATGTTATTACTAAAACGACGTATCGAATTGACACTTGGTAGAATTTTACCAAAATAACCAAAATTGATCATATTATTATGCCAAGAAAAGAACAAGGATGGGTTACATTTCAAACTTCAGAGGACGAGCGGAAGATTCTAGAGGAGTTCTGCGAACAGTCTCAACGCACCAAGACTGAGATTCTGCGGGAACTCGTGCGTAGTCTCACTCAGCAGTCTTCAACACCAATATCACCAGCAACTCAGCAAGAAAAACAGGAAGATATCTATTACACTCAAAAGCCTGACATAGAAAGTAGTATTCAAAAGAAATCACTAAAAGTTAGCTCTCGTAATATTCTTAAAGGTGTGGTTAAACGAGTTGTTTATGGAGCAGTTAATAGTGAGGTTACTTTGGAAATTATTCACAAAGTAGAATTAACTTCGATTATCACCAGAGCTTCCGCAGAAGAGTTGGAATTATCTGAGGGGAAAGAAGCTTATGCAGTTATTAAATCTAACGATATTGTCATTGCTAGAGAATAGAAATACGTTTATTCAGGACGTTAAATATTAAGAGAATAAACTTTCTTTACTTGAGTATATATAATTGATGCGATCGCTTATGTAATAGCTGTTTTCGTATAAATGGAATACACGATAAGGTAGCATAGGTGTGCTACCTTACTGAAAATTAATATTAACCTTCTTTAATCGCTGCTTGATAGCGACCTAGCGCAATTAAAGGAAAGTATTGTTGATACAGATGATACTTGAGATAAAAATGGCAAGGGAAGCCAGTACCTGTAAAGTCCGCCTCAAACCAAGTACCATCGGGCTGTTGAGTTGCCACCAAATAGTCAATTCCCCGCTCAATCGCACCAAGAACTAATTTACCTGTTGCTTCACCTGCTGCTATCAACCCAATTAAAGCCCAAGCAGTTTGAGATGCAGTACTATTTCCTTTGCCTTTGAGACTAGGATCGTCGTAGCTGCGGCAAGTCTCGCCCCAACCACCATCTGGATTTTGGCATCCAACTAACCAAGCTGCTCCCCTTTCTATACTTTTTTTATGTCTTTGAGGATCGATTAACGCCAAGGCTGATAAAACGCCACTGGTGCCGTAGATATAATTTACACCCCAACGACCAAACCAACAGCCTTCGGTTTCTTGTTCGCGCAAAAGATAAGTAAGCGATCGCTCCAAATTATCACTATCAATTGACAAATCGCAAGCACCCAGCATTTCTAGTACTCTAGCCGTAACATCTGCGGTGTTTGGATCGATCATGGCTTTCAAGTCGCCATAGGGAATTGAGTTAAGCCAATCTTGATCGTTATCTAAATCAAAAGCAGCCCATCCGCCGGGTTTACATTGCATAGATGCAATCCAGTTTAACGCACGAGCGATCGCAGCTTGCTTAATTTTTTCATTCGGGAGTTTCGCCAAATGTAGCGCCATCACCACCACCGCCGAATCGTCTACATCGGGATAAAAGCAATTCTCAAACTCAAACGCCCAAGCCCCTGGTTTTCCCTGGCGATTTTTGACAGCCCAATCACCGTAATCTAAAATTTGTTTTTGCAGCAACCATTCTCCAGCCTTGACTACAGCTGGACGATCTGGTGCAAAGCCAGATTCTACTAACGCACGCATCGCCCAAGCTGTATCCCAAACGGGTGAAATACAAGGCTGTATCCGGTAGCTATCCTCGGTTTCAATGGCAAAGTTATTAATTGCTTGCAAACCTCGTTCCACAATGGGATCGTTTCGGTCATAATCCAGACAGCGCAAAGCTAGCATTGAATTTAACATCGCCGGAATAATGCCGCCCCAGTCGCCTGTAGCTTCTTGGCGCTCTAAAATCCATTTTTCGGCGACTTTGATGCCTTCTTCACGGAAAGGGACTAAATTTAGGCTTTCTGCCAACTTGAAACCGCGATCAAGGGTGAGGAATAAATCTGTCCAATCGCCACTTTCGGGTAATTCCCACTGGACTCGATCGATACCTTCAGCGTATAGCTCATCTAGGTTGATAGCTGAGTCGGTGAGAAAAACAGGTTTGCGATCGCATACAATCAGCAACGGCACTGTACTGGAACGTGCCCAGCTAGACATCTCGTAGATATTGACAGGGAAAGCTTTTGGCAACAGCATTATCCAAGGTGGTAGCGAGGGAATACCGCGCCAGTTGTAGCAGCCAATCAAAGCTAAGTGCAACTTGGTAAAAATCCGAGTTTTGCTGATACCACCTCGTTGGAGAATAAAAGCTTGCGCCCGAATCATTGCTGGATCGGTTGCTGGTACGCCTAGCAATCTTAGAGCCATGTAGGCTTCAACTGAAGTGCTAATTTCTCCGCCATCACCGTGGAAAAGTTCCCAGCCGCCATGCTGCCGTTGCTCTTGACGCAAATATGCTTCAACTTTGTGTAAACTGGTTTGGTCTGTTCCCAAAATTTTATGCAGGAGAACAACTTCAGCAGTGATGGTGACATTAGATTCTAACTCTGCCCACCAATAACCTGCTGGGTTTTGAATTGAAAGCAGATATTCTTGGCTAGCTGCGATCGCTGTTGCGACTTGATTGACTTTTACCCTGTCTTGTGTTTGCATCAAATACTATTTAACCTCAACACCCAACCTAGTTATGAACGCGGCACTACAGTGAAAATTTTTTTTCCTCTATTCAGTAGACATAGTATTGTGTCTGAGTCACTGAAAATTTGCAATAGGTCATGGATGTAATTGTATTAGGATTGATGCTCTTATCCTTGACAATTTGGTTAGGATTACTGTGCTTTTGGGGACAGTTTTGGCGGACAGACGAGCAATTAGAGGTTACAGAAACTCAGCTAGAATCTTTACCTGTGGTTTGTGCGGTCGTTCCAGCGCGTAACGAAGCTGAGTTAATACCAACTAGTTTGCGATCGCTCCTACTCCAAGATTATCCTGGTTCTTTCAACGTGTTTTTGGTAGACGATCGCAGCACAGATCGGACAGCAAATTTTGCTGAAGGGGTTGCACACGCTGTCGGTAAACCCCAACAATTGCATATTATCTCTGGCGTTTCACTACCTCCTGGTTGGTCTGGTAAACTTTGGGCAGTTGAGCAAGGTATAAACAGCGCTAGTAAATTTGCACCCGATTATTTTTTGCTGACTGACGCAGATATCGAACACGATCCTGGTAATCTTCGCCGACTCGTTGCGAAAGCTGTGCAGGAAGATTTAGATATGGTTTCGGTAATGGTGCGACTCAGATGTGAAAGCTTTTGGGAAAAATTTTTGATTCCAGCTTTCGTCTTTTTCTTCCAAAAACTCTATCCCTTCCGCTGGGTGAATAATCCCAACAATCCCACAGCCGCCGCAGCTGGGGGATCTATTCTGATTAGCCGAGAAGCTTTAGAACGAATCGGGGGTATTCAAGTCATTCGCCAAGCTTTAATTGACGATTGCGCCTTGGCGATGGCGGTTAAGAAGAGCAGGGGAGCAGGGGAGCAGAGGAGCAGAGGAGCAGAGGAGCAGAGGAGCAAGGGATACAAGGAAAATAACCACGCCTCATCCCGAATGCCCAGGCAAGGGCGTATCTGGCTAGGATTGAGTAGCTTAACTCGAAGTTTGCGCCCTTATGACTCGCTGGCGACGATTTGGGATATGGTTGCTCGTAGTGCTTATACCCAATTGAATTATTCGCCATTACTACTATTGGGAACTTTGGTAGGAATGCCTGTGATTTATCTAGTTCCACCGGTGTGTGTGATTCTGGGTGCAGTTTGGAGCAATTGGGCGATCGCACTTACAGGTATATTAGGATGGCTATTGATGACTTTCGCTTACTACCCGACGATCCGCTTTTATAAATGTTCTCCCTGGTTCGCATTGAGCTTACCTGCGATCGCTTTTCTCTATACTTTAATGACTTTAGACTCAGCACTACGACACTGGCAAGGGCGCGGCGGCGCTTGGAAAGGAAGAGTTTATCCCAACCCAGATAATTTATAGTTAGAATAAAATTGAATTTCAAAATCGGTAGTGCTAATCTAAAATTAAAGTAAGTCTAAAGTGGTTGATTAAAAGAGTTATGACAACCGCAACACCAACAATTAATCCTGTTACTGTACCCAAAAAGCTGCCTTTTCTGGAGTCAATTTGTTGGCAAACTGCCGATGTATATCGCTTTACTTCAGAACAAATGCTGAGTCGCTACGAACGTGGCTGGCAATATCACGACCTATTCAATAATCTTGAGGGTGAAGAACTCAATTTCCTTAAGGAACTTGCCAGACGCTATAAATCCTGGTTACAAGTTTCTTTATGACCTTTCGGTTAGAACACCATAATCAAATTCTCACAGTTCTTGAATCCTTAGATTCTGAAATACTTAGCAAGGGTTCTGCTTACTTCGGTGGCGGAACCCTTCTTGCATTTGAGTTTGAAGAATATTGCTGGAGTAAGGACGTTGATTTTATCGCTTCTGTTGGTACAGAAGGTTACAAATATCTGCGGACAGTGGTATTTGAGGGTGGGCATGAAGCATTATTTCGCGATTTAAGTAAAATCCAAGTTGGACGTAGCATAACTGACCAATATGGAATTCGGATGATAGTTTTTGTAGATGATGTGCCGATTAAAACGGAAATTATTGCCGAAACTCGTTTTCAACTAGACCCACCAAGATATCTAAACTGGTCACTCGTTCCTTGCTTAAGCCTCAATGACTGTTTTACCTCTAAACTGCTGTCAAATTCTGACCGTTACGCAGATGACAGCGTTGAGGCAAGAGATTTAATTGATTTAGCAATTCTCAGGCTGCAATCTCCAATCCCTCAACCATCAATTGAAAAGGCTGAGAAAGCCTATGAGGTTATGCGCCCTTTGAAAAGAGCGATCGCACTCTTTCAAGGAAGACCAGATTACAGGGAGAAATGCTTTCTGGGTCTGCAAGTTGATCAAGCTCAGATACCTAAAATTATTGACGGTTTTGATTTACTCTCTATGGATTTAGGTTTATCTTACACTCCAAGGACTTTTCGAGAACAACATGATGTCTTTGCTGATTTAGAAACACAAATTAAAAAACGAGAAGATTCTTAAACAGGTCATGCCCAATACCCCTAAATCCTTGAAGCTGTTTGTTTAGTACTGGCGGGGTCAACAGGCAATGGTTGAGCAGCTTTCAATACCGCATCCAACAACCCTGGAAACAGCATCTCTAAATCTTCACGCCGCAGGATATTAATATGGTGTGTGCCTTCTTTGCGTGTAAAGACTATCCCCGACTCCCGCAAAATCTTAAAATGATTGGACATCGTAGACTTAGCGATCGCAAAATCAAACCTCGCACAGCATTGTTCCCCTTCAGTCGCCAACAGCCGCACAATCTCTAGCCGCACCGGATCGCCCAATGCATACAACACGCCCGGTAAAGAAATATTTTTTCTATCTGGATGATAAAGGAATTTCATAGTTGCATTATCTCATCAGGTGGCATATATTTTTGTTATTCGATATTATCGAATTATAGAATTAATTAGGAAGGCAATTTATGTCATCCATTACAAACGTCACAGAAGCCACATTCAAGCAAGAAGTCTTGGAAAGTGAAATTCCGGTATTAGTGGACTTTTGGGCCCCGTGGTGCGGCCCTTGCCGGATGGTCGGGCCAGTCGTCGATGAAGTTGCTGCTGAATACGAAGGACAGGTGAAATTTGTGAAGTTGAACACAGATCAAAATCCTACTGTCGCTAGCCACTATGGAATTCGCAGCATTCCGACATTGATGGTTTTTAAAGGAGGTCGCCAGGTCGATACTGTCGTAGGAGCGGTTCCAAAAACTACCTTGAATAAGACCTTAGCACAGCATCTTTAATCGGGGTTGCATATTTGCGGGATGATTTTACTATTTTTGTGGGATGGGCAACATGAGCGTCCCTTGTATTTCCGGGCGGGCAGGATGCCCACCCTACAAGAATCATCCCTTAATTCAGCAACGCCCTTTAATCTAGGTACTATTGTGAGATGCATTTAGTTTGCAGTCTTCTCTAGAGGGAGCCAGGAGTCAAAATACATAAGACTCCTGACTCTTGACTCCTGAATTCTGAATTCTGAATTCTGTTTCAACTAATGGGGAAAGAGCGAAATGGACTTGAAATTGCATGGTAAATCCGCACTAGTGAGTGGCTCAACCGCAGGTATTGGTTTGGCCGTTGCTCTTGGGCTAGCTCAAGAGGGTGCATCAGTGATTGTCAACGGTAGGTCTGAAGAAAGAGTAGCTCAAGCGATCGCTAAAATTAAGGATTCTACACCCGACGCGAAAGTTTCTGGTGTTGTTGCTGACGCTGGCACTGCATCAGGGTTAAAGAAACTCATTCAAGAGGTTCCTCACGTTGATATACTCATAAACAATGTGGGTATTTATGAGCCAAAAACCTTTTTTGATATTACTGATGAAGACTGGTTAAAGATATTTGAGGTTAACGTCCTCAGTGGAGTCCGTTTGAGTCGGCAATATCTGCAAAAGCAGCTAGAGCAAAACTGGGGGCGGATAATTTTTATCTCCAGCGAATCTGCTATTCAGATCCCAGTGGAAATGATTCACTATGGCACAACTAAGACGGCGCAGCTAGCTATTGCCAGAGGTCTAGCAGAAATGACTGTGGGGACTGGAGTTACAGTAAACTCCGTTCTCCCAGGGCCAACTCGTTCCGAAGGAGTTGAAGAGTTTATCACCAACTTGGCACAGGAACGTGGTATTAGTCCCGATCGAGTTGAGGCGGAGTTTTTTGAAAATGTGCGTCCAAGTTCCCTAATCAAACGCTTTGCAAGTAATGAAGAAGTAGCAGCGATCGTAGTTTATCTTTCTAGTCCCGTAGCATCGGCAACTAATGGTGCAGCTTTGCGGGTAGATGGTGGCGTTATTCGGTCGATTGTTTAGTATTTGAACCACAACCGCATAGTCTATTTACTTGAAATAGCTGTAATGCGCTGCACGCAAAATTGGGTATGGGGAAAACTCTTTCCTTATTCTCCCGATTTCGCAGATGCAGGGTTCCAAATTTTGTTAGCGCCAGCGGCAAGCGAGTCCGCGTACTCTGTAAGAGTTGCAAGCTACGCTTTTAGCGCCTGTCTTCGACACGCTGCGCGAACGTAGAGAACGTCATTTTGAATTTGAGTAAAACGACATGACTACTGATATCAACTTATTTTCTCCTTACCAATTAGGAAATCTGGAACTACCTAACCGGATAGTGATGGCACCCTTAACCCGAAACCGGGCAGGTGAGGGAAACGTGCCACACCAACTGAATGCTACCTACTACGTCCAACGCGCTTCCGCAGGACTAATTATTTCTGAAGCAACACAGGTAACTCCTGAAGGACAGGGCTATCCCGCGACACCAGGAATTCATTCGCCAGAACAGGTGGAAGGATGGAAGTTAGTAACCGATGCCGTACATCAGCACGGAGGTAGAATTTTTCTGCAACTATGGCACGTAGGCAGGATTTCTCACCCTGATTTACAACCGAATGGAGTTTTACCTGTGGCACCTTCTGCCATTACTCCTAAAGGTGATGCCTCAACTTATGAGGGGCCAAAACCCTTTGTTACTCCCCGTGCTTTAGAAACTTCGGAAATACCACAGATAGTCGAACAGTACCGTCAGGGAGCGGCAAATGCCCTAGCGGCTGGGTTTGATGGCGTGGAAATTCACGCGGCTAATGGTTATTTAATAGATCAATTTCTGCGCGATCGCACCAATCAACGTACAGATAAATATGGGGGTTCCATTGAGAATCGCGCCCGATTCCTGTTGGAGGTGACAGAGGCGGTAACTAGTGTGTGGGATTCTAACCGAGTTGGGGTACGTTTTTCTCCCAGTGGGACTTTTAACGATATAGGTGACTCCAATCCTCTGGAGACATTCGGTTATGCAGCTCAAGCGTTGAACCAGTTTAATTTGGCATATCTGCATATTTATGAGGCAACAGAGGCAGATATTAGACATGGCGGGATAATAGTACCCACTAGCCATATACGCGATCGCTTTACAGGTACACTGATCGTCAATGGTGGTTATACCCGTGAAAAAGGCGATGCAGTACTGGCAAATAAAGCAGCAGATTTAGTTGCCTTTGGCACATTATTTATATCAAATCCCGATTTACCCCGACGCTTGGCTTTGAATGCACCACTAAATGAACCAAATCAAGGAAGCTTTTACGGCGGTGATGAAAAGGGATATACAGACTATCCATTTTGGTCGCCTGCTAGTGAAGCAGTAGTTAATGCGTAATGACGCTCTCTACGTTCGCGCAGCGTGTCGAAGACAGACGCTAAAAGCGAACGCGGACTCGCTACCGCTACGCTAACGTAATTCGTAATTTTCCCTTGCGAATAATTTTTGTTTTTGTTTCATGAATAAATAAATTCGCTTGTATGCTAGTTACGAATTATTTGGTCATAATCCAACTATCAGGAGAATCTCATGAGTTCCATCATCCAAACCCAACCTTTAGATGTACCCAGTGCGATCGCTCAACGTCGTTCTATCAAAACTTTTAAAACAGACCCCATCACCCCGGAACTGCTTAAGCAACTAGTAGAGTTAACCGTGGCTGCACCCAGCAGCTATAATATCCAGGACTGGCAAATTATTCTTGTGCAAGATGAAGCGCAAAAGGCAGCGTTGTCAGCAGCATCTTTTAATCAACAGCAAATTGTTCAAGCACCAGTTACTTTTGTGTTTGCTGCCGATGCTAGTGCATCTGAAAAAAACTTGAACCCGATAATTGAACAGGCTCTTGCAACTGGGGCATGGAATGAAAGCACAGCTAATTATTTTAAAACTGCTATTCCGCAATTTCAAGAGACACTCGGAGACAAACAACGGGAGTATGCGATCAAAGATGCAATTATCGCTGCTACCCATTTAGTATTAGCAGCTGAAAGTCTGGGTTTATCCACTTGTTTTATGAATGGTTGGATTGAGAATCAGGTAAAAGAAGTGATTGGTGCAGGAGATAATCCAGATTTAGCGATCGCAGTTTTAGTTCCTGTTGGCTATGCAGCCGAACCACGCTTAAATCCAGGTCGTTTGCCATTCTCTTCTAACGTCTCTGTGGATAGAATCGGTAATCCTTATGCAGGATAACTTTTCCTAAATTGTTATGGGGCATAAAGTAAGAGGTAAAAGAGTCGAGTTCTGAGTCGAATGGCACTAAGAAAAGCCCAAAGACTTATTGTATCCTCGTTCCCAGCCTCCAGGCTGGGAACGAAGTTCCGAGAGGCTCTGCCTCTTGTCAAGAAAGCTACGGTGTATACACATCTTTGTATAAAACCAAAATCGTTGAAGATCCCCCTAAATCCACGCCACTTGCTCCACTTGGGGAGACCCCAAGACCGCAGTGGCTCCCCTTAAAAAGGGGGACTTTGAAGAGCTTTTGCCCCCCTTTTTAAAGCAGGGCTGATTCATTCCACAAGGGCAAGAAGTTTGTCAATATCATTAGAGAGAAATCTTTGAGCAATTGTGATGGAAGGATGACCATTTCGACG
>NZ_JBALDU010000020.1:0-11466 GCF_036917235.1 Nostoc sp. | reverse complement strand
TCAGTTGCACTCAATTTAATAAATCCTCAACATTTAAGAAACTGGTTTGCTAGTTGCTGCTACTGTACCTCATAACAGCCGTAAATGCTGTATCCAATTAATGATAAATATAATTAGCCATAAAAGTATTAATAATAAAAATGTTGTTTTGATTAGCCAACCTATAATAATCATTCCTTTACTTGGAGAATATCGCAGGTTATAAACCCATTGGTTACTCCAACTAGATCGATTGTTATAGTTTTCTCTTACTTGATTTATCGAATTGTAAAACATTTCTACTTTTGATTTTAATTTTTCCTTTAATAAATTTAAACAATCACGAAATATAAATGCACAAATAAAGAATACTAAACTACCAAAAATCGAACATATAATCTGCACCTCTGGTATCCCAAATATACTCAGATGCAAAAAAGGAAAAAATTCTGGTAAATAAGAAGCTCCAGTGACTTCAGGGGGGTATGACAAAACCCAATTATCATCTAAACCAACTGATAAATAGTTTCCCAAAATGCGGCGGATTAAAAACATGACTAATCCTACAGGGATACAAATCCTAGCAGTTAATGCGGTTATTATGTCCCAATTTAAAGATTTTTTGAAGTAAATGGGTACTTCAAATTCGCCAGTATTTGTTTTTATACTTATTTCAGTATTATAGTGGCCAGCCTCTAGATTAGTGGTATCTATACTTAACGAAAATTCTAATAATTTTCCCTGCGAACTATGCTGTATTATTTCTATTTCATTCATCTTAGTTGAAGCAATTCCCTTAAGTCTTCCGCCAGAAGACTCGCAAGTAATTATTAATGTTCTTGGAAAGGAATACCTACCATGTGAAAGAACTCCCAACTCTAATTTTTCTGGTTTGCTGATATTTAGTTTTTTAATTTTGTAACTTATAGGAATTCGACAGGTATACTCCATCTCTTTCAAGTCAATGAAAATACTACCTTGATAATCATCCGGTTCAACTTCAAGAGCATCAAAATTAATATCAAATGTTGTGTCAGTGGAGGAATCAAATTGTTCGGGTACACTCAGGCCTGGAAGATTAGGCTTAATTACATCTCCCCATGCAAACCCACGTCCATTGTTACTAACTTTCAAGGAAACCCTTTTTTGGCATCCGATGGGGATTTCACCAAACTCTAGCTTAGGTGGTTCAAACAATATTTTTGGATATGGAACACGCTTTAGATGTTCACATAGTCCCCGCACAAACATCTCCACACCTCTACGTCTTTCCTGCTTGTATGAACTAGCAATCTTTCGTGACAGGTATGCTAAATCTGTCTCGCTACGGTGGAACAGCCAATCTTCGAGATAATTACTGTTGAACAAGTAATTTTCTGCTATGTCTGGATACTTATCACATAAAGAAATTAAATCTACAACTGAAGATGCCTTTTCATGTTTAAATTTTAAGTTGGTTGGTTCTGCAACTTTCTCCAGTTCTCGGTTATAAAGCTCCAGACTCGCATTTAAAAATTTACTATCTTCACTACTTAATCTGTAGTTGTTTTCTGCCGCCCATTTTTGTATATCTTTTAGGTCGTTTCCTTGCAAAAGCTGTGACTCATCCTCACAGTTAGAGGCTAACCAAGCTGTTATTGCTTCGTGGTAGAAAGGTGGCCGTAGAATTGCTAATTCTTTGTTAACCCATCTTTGATCAAAAACTGCCTTATAAATATGGTTGTAGACCTCTAAGTGCCCCTGTCGCTTGACTACCAACCCTGTCAAAGGCAATTCCTTCTGTTCCAGACTGTCATCAGATGGTATTCTTTCTTGTTGCAAGATTTCCTTATAAAGTCCTAGCAACCTACCTGTACGCTGTTTATTCCTCAGAAGAAGATCGCGTATTGTTCGCAAATGCTCTGGCTCATCCTGAGATTCCCAACTTGTAATGATATGCGATCGCACTAATTCCTCAACACCTGATGTCTCTATCTTATTTGGGATGAGTTTACAAAGTAAATCTACTTGTCCTTCTGGCAATTCTGGTTCTGCAACTGGTAGAGGCGGACTTTTCTGAGTTTCCCAAGCAGGTGCTACAGCTGGTAATTCCTCTGTAGCGGCAAGATTTGCGCTGCTTCCAGCATCTTCGGTCAACAATGACAAAATTTCTTGCAAAATCCTCGGAGTATCGGCAGGCGATTTCCACTCTCGCTGCTGAATCTGACTTAAATAACCCCGCAAATCATAATTGAGTGGTGAACTTAAAGGAAAATTGACACGAATGGGCAAAATTACTGGTTTATGCTCAGGACGCAAATCCTGTAACTGCTTTGCTCTTCTTACTTCTTCTGTTACCATCTCACTGGTTGCTGATTGCGAAGATAACAGCAGCAGAAAATAATCACACCGTTCTAATTCTCTATCGATCCGTTGGGGCCAGTTTTACCCCAAGCGAATACTCTCACCTGCCATAAATGCTTCATGTCCAGCAGCTTTGATTGCTTCATAAAAATGTTGGGCAAGGCTCAAGTCTGGATCTTGACTGCGATAGCTAATAAAAACTCTGGCGCTTTCGCTATTTGGTGGCAACGGTGGTACATTCTGATTAATATCCAGAAATATTGACAAATTTGAACATTTTTGTCGCACCGTAACCAGAGGCAGAGCCAATGCGCCTTCTGTATTGTCATAAGCGGCAATTATGCCAATAACTCGTTGAGTTTGGGCATCAAATACAGGCGAACCGCTATAACCCCCTTGCACTTGTTGCGAATTCGCCTTGACTCGCAACCGCAACATTGGTAAGTTGCTAAATTCAGACTGGGGATTCATATCGGTGATCGTGCCATCAATCGAAGCACCTTGGGGAAAATCCGTTCGCCCATAGCCAATAGACAGAAATCGATCCATCGGCTGAAAATTAAAAGCTAAGGGAACTGAAGCACTTTGATAACCAGGTAATCGCAATATGGCAAAATCATCGCGGGTGCTATTTCCCAAATAAACCAACTCAACCCTTTGCCCATTGACTCGCACTTCTTCCCAACCCCCTGCTGACTCAACCACATGGGCGCAGGTGAGTAAATGTCCTTGGGTTGAGATAAAAAAGCCCGTACCTTGGATATTACCTTCTGGAGTAGCGATCGCAACGGTACAAGCTCTAACTAAATCCCAACTCATGACAATTTATTACTTGTTTTCTTCTTGTGTCAGTTTCCAAGTTATTTTCACCTTCAGTGATGCCTGTCCACTAGATTCGACTACATAAACTGAGCCTTTGGCGGTAAAATTCAACCCAAACTCAACTTCTTCGCTCACAGGTTGCGATTCTTGCTGTAAGGTACGAAATGCTTTTGTAATTGGGCGACACCCGCGAACAATCAAATCCTTAACGGCATCGAAGCTAGCCTCTACTTTTTCTATAGGTAAATCACCTGTAGGTGGTGATACACGACCTACTGAGCCATCTGGTAACTCAACTGCTACCAAAATCTTGCCGCCATCCTCTGTATCCAGTTCTAGAAGTTTACGAGCCATAATTCAATTAGCTTGTGACTATCTGTTAAAAAGATAAGTAAAGTAGTTTTTAAAACACATTTATATAAATTTATTAGAAAATTTTTTTTGGAGGAAGTTTACTTAAGAGAACTATCTAAAAAACTATACCAGTAAACCAGTTTCCCGAAAAATTTACTTTTACCCCATACCTTGCATCTATATGACTTCACAATCTTTTCGCTCTGACAAAATTCTGGTTGTTGATGACTCTCCTGATAACGTGTTTTTGATTAAAACTATTTTGGAGGAAGAAGGTTACACGATTAGCACCGCAGAAAATGGGATTTCGGCTTTGGCAGAATTGAAAGCTTCTCCTTGTGATTTAGTTCTGCTGGATTTGATGATGCCAGGTATGGATGGGTACGAAGTCACTAAACATATTCGTGGAGATATGAAATTGCCGCAATACATCCCCATATTGCTAATAACTGCCCACGATGCGCCCAATGTCGCCCACGGTTTAGATTTGGGTGCTGATGATTTTATCCGCAAACCTGTAACAGTAGATGAATTGCTGGCAAGAGTGCGATCGCTTCTGCGTTTGAAGCATAGTATGGATGAACGTGATGAAATTGCCCGTCAGCGAGAAGATTTTGTCTCCCGCCTCACCCACGACTTACGCACTCCCTTGGTAGCTGCCGATCGAATGTTGATGCTATTTCAGCAAGGTGCATTGGGAACATTATCAACGCAAATGCAGGAAGTAATCGCCATCATGGCCCGTAGCAATATCAACCTGCTTTCTATGGTCAATACCTTATTGGAAGTTTATCGTTTTGAAGCAGGTCGCAAAAGTTTAGCGTTTCAACCAGTTAATCTGGGTCAATTGCTAGAAGAGGTAACTGGAGAATTATCACCCTTAGCTCAAGACAAAGCACTGTTGCTAAGTGTGGATTTTACCGAAGAATCAAACACAGTCATGGGCGATCGCTTAGAATTGCATCGTTTATTTACCAACCTCATAGGCAATGCGATCAAATTTACCAATTCTGGGTCTATTACTATTCGTTTTACTTTTCAACGCCAGTTCGATAAAAGCAATGAATCTCAGTTCTTTGAAAAATCCAATTCCGTTGACTACATTAGAATTGAAATAGCGGATACTGGCCCAGGTATTCCCCCTGAAGAACAAGCCACCATCTTTGAACGATTTCGCCAAGGCAGCCATAAGACTTCTGGTAGCGGCTTAGGACTGTACCTTGCTCGTCGAATTGTCGAGGCACATCAAGGCATTATTCTGCTTAATTCCGAGTTGGACAAAGGTAGTGTATTTATTGTGTTTCTACCCACCAAAGCATGAGAAAACTAGTAATTATAAATTATGAATTTTAGAGTTTTTATCCTGGTAATTCATAATTTATAACCTTACTACTATCTACCGAAAACTTAAAATAAAAATTTAAATTATGAAATCAAATGCTAAAAAGTGACGAATACAATATGCTGAAATAATAGTATTAAATAGTTTTTAATAGGACAAAACAATGATTACCACTGAATTATCTAACATTGGGAATATTATCGAGACTCAGCGAGATTTTTTTCAAACGGGTAAAACTAAAGATGTAAATTTTCGCATTGAACAACTAACAACTCTTAAGCAAGCAATCATTGAGCATGAACAGTCAATAGTCGAGGCATTAAAAGCGGATTTACATAAACCGGAATTGGAAACTTACCTTACAGAAATCAGCGTAATTAAGGATATTGATTACGCCATAAAAAATATTCAAAACTGGAGTAAGCCCAAGAAAGCAGCGGTTTCCTGGGATTTTTTTTCATACTCAGCGAAAATTTATCCAGAACCATTAGGGGTTGTCTTAATTATTGGGCCTTGGAACTATCCATTTCAGTTAATTATCTCACCTTTAATAGGTGCGATCGCAGCCGGAAATTGTGCAATTATCAAACCTTCAGAAATTGCTTCCCATACGTCTGATATCATAGCTAAGATTATTGCCAAACATTTTGACCCTGCTTATCTTGCAGTAGTAGAAGGAGGCGTGGAAGCAAGTCAAAAACTACTTGCAGAAAAGTTTGACCATATCTTTTTTACTGGTGGTACAGCCGTCGGCAAAATCATCATGGCAGCAGCAGCAAAATATCTCACACCAGTGACTTTAGAATTGGGTGGCAAAAGTCCTTGTATTGTAGATACTGACATTAATCTTGAACATACAGTCAGACGAATTACTTGGGGAAAATTCATTAATGCTGGACAGACTTGTATCGCCCCTGACTATCTTTTAGTTAATAAAACAATCAAGAAAGATTTAATAAATGGTCTGGAAAAATCCTTAAAAGAATTTTATGGCGAGAATCCAGCAAGCAGTCCTGATTATGCCCGGATTATCAGTCAAAAACACTTTGAGAGATTGGTTAGTTTTCTCAAAGACGGTGAAGTTGTCATCGGTGGAGAAAATCACCCTTCAGAGCGTTATATTGCTCCAACACTTATTGATAATGTCTCACTAGAAGATTCTGTGATGCAGGAAGAAATCTTTGGGCCCATTTTACCCATCATTGAATATAGTGACATTGCAGAAGCGATCGCTTTGATTAACTCTAGACCCAAACCCTTGGCGTTATACTTATTTTCTCAAGACAAAAACCTGCAAAAGCGAGTTTTACAGGAAACTTCCTCTGGTGGAGTTTGTATTAATGACACAGTGATGCAGGTTGGTGTCTCGTCTTTACCATTTGGTGGAGTGGGAGATAGCGGTATCGGCAACTATCACGGCAAAGCTAGCTTTGACACCTTTTCCCATAAGAAAAGTGTATTGCAAAACTCCTTCTGGCTCGATTTAAAATGGCGATATGCTCCATATCAGGGCAAATTGCCGCTAATCAAGAAACTTCTAAAATAAAAAGGTACAGGTGATAGGGTACAGTTTTTCTGGACTGTAACCTATAACCTGTAACCTATTCCCTTCTAAACTATTAAATCCCAAAAGCGTTGCTGTAACGCTCCTCAGCCCAGGGTTCACCACGACGATGGTAGCCATTGCGCTCCCAAAAACCAAGTTCTTCAGCAGCTAAAAATTCTAAACCATTAATCCACTTAGCACTTTTCCAAGCGTAGAGATGGGGCACAACTAGCCGCATCGGCCCACCGTGTTCAGATGGAAGGTCTTCACCAAAGACTTTAAAAGCAAAGAAGTTTTCTTCGCGCAGAAAATCTTCTACAGAAATATTTGTAGTGTAGCCGCCATAGCAGTGTTCCATAATATGGGCTACTTTCGGGTCTAATTCAATCAGACCAATGAAATCTGTAACTTTAATGCCAGTCCATTTGACATCAAGTTTAGACCAGCGCGTTACACAGTGGAAGTCAGCTGTGAATTCGTGTTGAGGTAGCGCCATAAAGTCTGACCAACTAAAGGTAGCAGATTTTGCTAAACCCCAAACTCGAAACTCCCATTCCTCAATGCTGACTTGGGGAGTTTCACCGTAAGTTAATACGGGAAAACCTTTAGCTAAGTGTTGACCAGGAGGGACGCGTTCGCCTTCTTCTTTGCCTGGTTTCTGAAAAAATTTTCCTAGCATAGTTAGAGAAAATAAGTTTTCTCAAGATGTTTTCAAGCTTTTTTGCTGAGTTGCCAACAGTATCAGATGTTTTACTCTTTATATAAACTCTTGAATGATAGGTAATGGGTAATGGATATTTCCAATTACTCACTACCAATTTTTTTCGATCTAATGAGCTTATGTAGAGTGCCTATGATTCATAATGCAATCAGGAAAGCTAAGAAAAAGCATTTATCTAGCGATGAGAACTTTGATTGTTGAGTTTGGCAATCAAATCTATCGGTGCTGTTCGTGCTTTTCCTGACTGAGAAATTATGATTCTTCTTCCTCTTCTTCAGCAGTTGGATAAACAAATGTAGAACGTCCAGTCAAAATTGACTTGCCCAGAGATAGGGCTTTCTGAGCTTCAACGACGGCTTTATGCCTCCAGGTAGCTCGACGTTTATCTCGTTTTGATTTGGAAGTTTTCTTCTTAGGAACAGCCATGTCAGCAGATATCGCGATTCTTGACAACCTTCTTATTCTAGGCCATCCACTGACGCCACAGACAACAGTTGAGTCAGGAATAAGTAAGTTGGGTTAAGACTGACGCCAGGACGCGGGAACAGCAAGAATGACTTTCTTTTAAAGACTGACAAGAAATAATTATCCATCTTGTGGGGTGGGCATCCTGCCCGCCCTGAATATGGGACGGGTGAGGACACCCATCCCACAAGAAAATTTGGGATATTTTTTATTTGGAACTCCCTAAATTCCCGCAAGGTTCCGAGCCAAGAAAGCTTTGGCTCGGACTTCTAGCTCAACCCGTTATTTTGGCGTTGACACAGCGCTAGCTGCTGGAACTTGATTAGAGTTATTTTCAAAGAAAAGTAAAGATCGCGCAGTTTTGAAGTAAGTGGCCCAATTTTGAGCATCAGGACGCGATCGCCATTGAGGACGACTGACATCTAATGTCAGGACTGGTGCGATCGCTCCATAATTTTGTACGGACACAATGATGGAAACATCTGTCACCAAGATATCTTGGTCGAAACTCCTTTGAGCAGCTGCCCTAGCGACCGCTTCCGCTCTCCTGAGAACGGTTTCATAGTTTTCTTCTGGCAGGCGGTCAATAGCTAGATCGACTCTAGCGGTGTAAGCTCGCACAACCTGCGGTGCGATCGCTTCCATCAAAAACCACGCAGGAACAGTAGATATAAGCAAAACTACTAAAGGAATTATCCGGATTCTTCTGGCAATTTGGCTAATAAGTGAAAAGGGAGCGAGCGATGATGGTAGGTGAGCAGAAATTTTGCTCATGACCTTCTATCTCCTTAGTAATGATCTGTTATTGAAATTAGGTAAAAGTATTTTCCGGCTAATTGACGTAATAAAAATTACATTCTAACTTAAGATTCAATCAGAATCACCTAGACTATAAGACATAGGTTAGCTTTGTTTTTTTGGCAAAGCCAACTGCAATTTTAAGACCAGCAAACAACAATAACTGACAAAGAGCGGGATGGCAAATTACTGGGCGATCGCGATTGGTATCAATCAATATCAGTTATTTCAACCTTTAAGTTGTGCCCAAGCAGATGCTGAGGCACTAGAAGATTTTTTGGTGACAGAGGCAGGTTTTCTCCCCAAGCACTGTCTAGTTATGACAGACACTTCGCCGCCGATTGGGGATAAATCAACTTACCCGACGAAGGAGAATATTTTGCTGCTACTTGAAGATTTGGCAGCAACAAGTTGGCAACCGGAAGACTATCTGTGGTTATTCTTTAGCGGTTATGGAGTCAACTACAAGGGCAAAGATTACTTAATGCCAGTAGAGGGCAACCCCGAACTCGTGCAAGAGACTGGCATAGAATTGCGATCGCTAATGCAAAGTCTGCAACTTGCGGATCTGAATGTATTGCTATTACTTGATATCAACCGCGCTTTTGGCACTCAAGCGGATGCTCCCGTTGGTGAAGAAACAATAGAATTAGCCCAAGAACTACAACTGGCGACAATTCTTTCTTGCCAACCAGAGCAATTTTCCCATGAGAGTAGCGAACTAGGTCACGGATTCTTTACAGCAGCTTTGTTAGAAGCTTTACGTTCTGGTAATGGGAGCAACTTGGCAGATTTAGAAAGCTACCTGAGCCTGATTGTACCAAAGTTATGTCACCACCACTGGCGTCCTATCCAAAACCCTGCGACTATCATCCCATCAAGGCAGCAAATAATCTTGCCAAAATTGGCAATGGAAAATGATTTTAAACCAGAAGCGGTGATTTATCCTGAAGAATCTTTTGCTATTGCCCTTGCAGCTCCTCCCCTCGATGATTCCGCTAGAACTTCAGTAGAGCGGGGCAGACGGGGAGAAGCTAGTGTGAACTCCTCCCAACAGGTGAAAGGTCAAAAAGTCCAGGAGTCAGGTAGCAAATTAGTTGCCCAGCCAATGGCGGAAACTTCCTTGGGAGTGAATACCAGAGGAAGATTTATCCCCAATTCCTCAAAAGGTTACGTCTCGCGATTGCCAGCGAATCAGCCAAGCATCCCTTTTTGGAAACAGTTTATCTTGTGGGGCGGAGGCAGCTTGCTGGTAGCAGGTTTAATCGCCGTAGTTTTTCTGCGTAATCAAGAAACTTTTAGAATTAAGCAAATATCAAGTGCATCACCCAATGCTAGTGTTAGCGATCGCCAGATTGTCGAGAATTTACCAAGCCGTACTCCACCAGTTAGACTCAACAACCAATCTAGCGCCCAAATAGCCTCTAGTTCCCAGTCAAAAAAGCGAAATCAAGCAGTATTAGACCTGGCGAAAATGTCGCTCAGACAAACTCAGGCGAGCGATTTGAGCATGGCGATCGCTACAGCCCGAAAAATTCAATTGGGTGAACCACTGTACGAACAAGCTCAAGAGAATATTCAGATTTGGAGCCAGATGATTTTAGATTTAGCAGAAGGTCGTGCTAAACAAAGACAATATGCTAGCGCTATTGCTGCTGCTCGACTAATCACCAAAGACGAAGCCCCCTACGCCAAAGCACAAGCAGCAATTAACCTGTGGCGCTTAGAGGGTAAGCAGTATGTGAGTAACAAAACTCTTTTAGATGCAGCTAATGCCTTAATTAAGTCTGAACAGGCATCTACCTACAATCGAGCGATCGAAGTTGCCAAGAAAGTACCAGCCGATCAACCAGGCTTCGATGCAGCCCAAAAATCGATCAATAAATGGAGTGAGAAAATTTTAGACCTGGCCAAGCGTCGTGCCGCCGAAGGAGAACGTAACGCCGCAATTACGACTGCTGCCTTAGTCCCAGAGGAGACAGGCGCTTACGAAGATGCTCAGGATGCCATCCAAAAATGGCAAAAGAAATAGTAAAAAAATAATAAAAAATGGTTAGGAGTTAGGAATTAGGAGTTATATTATTGATCCCAGACCTGTTACTCCTGACTCCTAACTTTTTCCTCAGCGTTCATATCTCAGTATTAGCAGTACTGCGATACATCTTCGCCGCACTCGTCGGCTAGATAGCACAACGCTCGGAAACGTAAACCAACCACTTCTTCATATAAGGGGTTTAGCTTGCACATGGGTGGAATGTGAAACAAGGTCTTCCCAAATAATTTGACATCGCGCTCAAAGGGGCACTGAGATGGAATCAGTTTGCACAAGCGGTGAGCTAGTTGGCGATCGCGGACTTGAATGTTTTCTACTCGTTGCCGTAAGGGTTGGAGAATATCCCAGTAAGGCTTGGAAACAGAATGGTTTAGCTGGGTTGCTTGATGGTCAGTAGTTTCTGCTTGATTGATTGATACCCAGCTAGCCAGGAAAATCTTTTTGGTGGTATTGTCGAATACCTTCATGGTTAACCCTCTGTGTTATTGAGGCTATTCACCTTTTTGATGAATATATACAACGTGGCAACGAACTTTCCCGGAAAAATCGCGTTCTGACTGCGATATAATGTAATACCTGATTAGCCACTTAAGTCAGAACCTAATTTATTACTACGTCAAGTTAATCGCAAATTTCTGGGGATCGGTAGTGTAATATTACGATCTTGTTCATAACTTGATATAGTTTAGATTTTAATAAAGACATCCATCATTGGATAGGTTTTAGTGTAACATTTACAGAACTTAATATAAGGTCTTTCTGAAAGAATTTTTGCTAAGTATAAACATCAATAATATCCTAGAAGGCATTTTTCCTTTCCGTGTTCCCACTTTCTCACGTAAGTGTGTTCTGTTCATATTGGCTAAATGCAGTAGAAGCACTGATTTTTGATCGAGTAGAATCGATTGCATTTCACAAAACTTAGGTTTGCAGTGGCAATTTGAGAGTGATACAGCACTTGCGTCTATTATGAGGTACACTAGATTAAAATATAAATCCTTTTAAATGAAGTCCTACTCTGTCGATCTTCGAGAAAAAATAGT
>NZ_JBALDU010000019.1:0-101532 GCF_036917235.1 Nostoc sp. | reverse complement strand
AAGACACTCAAGAAATACTGATGAAAGACTTACACACAATTACCGTCACTCTCGAAAGCATATAACCGCTTGATGAATCGCCATTGTTGCGATCGCGCTCTCCATAAGCGCGGGCTACCTGACACAGTAGCCGAAACGGTGGGATAGTACCACCGTCGCGGGTTGTGTCCAAAGCATCCGCAACTTAATTAGAGAAAGTGCGGCGTTCACTGTGAATTGCGCCACTGAATTGTGGTGTTCACTTTTTCATGCGCGGCACAACCCTAATTAATTCCCCGAATGCGTTTACTCCTGAATCGCGCCCCTCAAGTGTGGGGCGTTAGGGTGATTCGTGCGCTATTAAGTTCGGGTCAATCAAAGGATGCCAGTCCTTGAAAACCACCATTAAGCTACGCAGAACCATGACAATAGAATCAACTATTTTGGGTATTGATGTTAGTAAATCAAGCGTAACTTGCCATATTTTAACACAATATCCCAAGGGCGGATTACAGGCATATTGGAATAAAACAAGAAATAAAGCATCTACTTTATATCCGGCTTTTTACTCCAATCCTGATGCTAGAAAGAAACAAAAATCTGCTTTTGACTTTGCTGATTATCTAGCAGAAATCAAACCAGATTATGCGATTCTTGAACCAACGGGAAACCACTATTCAAGACTGTGGGCATCCATCCTCAATAAGCTAGAAATCAAAATACTTTGGGTGGGTCACGTTGAACTCAGACGTTATCGCGGTGGTAAAAATTTACCAAATAAAAGCGACCCCGCCGATGCTTTAGCAATGGCCGCTTACGGTCACGATCCAGATCATCGGCTGGAAACTGGGGAATTAAACATCAGGTATTTCCTGATGCACCGCCCCGAACCCATTGATGAACTCCGCGATTTGTGCCAGCAGCTTGAACACCTTAACCGGGTGCAATCGCCAATTGTGAATTATGCAAGGCAACTTCTTGCTTGGCAGTTTCCAGAAATGGCGCACACCAAGAGCGCATCTAGTAAACCAGGATTACTACCACCACTTTGGGGATGGTTAGCTAAAAGGCTGGAAATCTCCCCCGGTGCAAAAACCCGCATTGAAAACCGCTATAAAATTTCCATTGCCCAAGATTATGGAATTAAGTTTGACCCAATCCTAGAGTTGCACGCTGGCTGGATGTGCGATATCTCACTTTTTGAGCAGCACTTGGAAGCAAGAATCACTCAAATGCTCTCTAATAGTGAATTTAAGCCTTACATGAAAGTGTTTGATAAGTTCGGTTTTGGGTTGAGAGTGCGATCGCGTTTACTCACCAGGATTTACCCCTTTGAGTCATTCCTGGGAATTAACGGTAAGCCCGTAATTGAGTACGAAGTCCGTGAGGTGAAGAAAACTGTACGCATTCGCAGAGACGGGCAAACCATGATTCGCCATCTAGCTGGGGACACTAAGCGCACTAAACGCAACCGCAGCCGCGACACTTTCAAAATGCGTTTGGGAATGGGTACTGTTCTGGAAGAGTCAGGAGATGGACTTGTTGAAAAACCTAGCGGCTCATCACTGTGTAGGGTTAGTCTGTGGCAGTACGTGCTAACTGGTGTAGAAACTGGCAGGCTACCAGAAAACGAACTGACTAAGGAGCTTACCAGCTACCGCGACTCACTCAAATCCAATACCACTGAACAAGGTGAGAAACTGCTAGGTGGTAAACACATCCAGGGAAAGCTGATGAGTAAAGTAGTAAACTTACTGTTCCAGGAATTATGCAAAATAGTTGTATAGTTTATTTAAATTTCTATGAAATCGGACAGTAAATCCTGTCTTAAAAACGGTCACATTTGAAATTGTCAAATGCTCTAGTTTTACGCTAGAGCATTTGTTTTAAGAAAAACTTTCAGTTGCCCTGAAATCCCCAGATGACCATATACCAAACTGGAAGCAAGCAAGAATTGCATCAAGTGTACGTAGCATCTCTCAAAGAGAAAATAAAGTCGCTTGAAGTTCAGAAAGCAGAAATTGAGAGCCAGCTACAGGAGCTACACACCAAATTAAATGAGAATGAAAATTATGTACCAGAAGAGTGAATCCCCAGCGGAGTATAAAGGGAACATTAATCACTGAGGCAATATGAAATTTTTAGAATGGCTATCGTCATTCCCTCCCCTATTCTTATCACTCATAAGCTACTACGATGATGTCTTTGGGTATCCACAGGGAAGAATGCTGATGTTAGGTT
Source organism: Nostoc sp. (assembly GCF_036917235.1). Classification (GTDB taxonomy): domain Bacteria; phylum Cyanobacteriota; class Cyanobacteriia; order Cyanobacteriales; family Nostocaceae; genus Nostoc. The sequence continues at coordinate 99,312 of NZ_JBALDU010000019.1, read as the reverse complement.
TCCTATTGCTGGGGTTTGGCTTCTGGCTTGGGGTTTTAGTCCTTTTTTCCTAAAAGTTCCAGTTACCCTGAAAAAGTTTGCTACAAGTAGTGTTATTTACGATTGTCATAATTAAAACAATTGACTCTCAACTATCAATGGTGAACTCTACCCTCGTCGTCACACTCTATGTCAACCCTATGACAGGGAATGATAGCAATACTGGTTCACGGTTGAGTCCATTTAAAAGCTTCACCCGTGCTTTAAAAGTAACCAAAATCCCGACGATAATTCATCTGGAGTCGGGGACTTACAACGCCGCTAGTGGTGAGGTGTTTCCACTAATCGTCCCTGGAGGGGTGACAGTGGTGGGTAATGAAGCTAACAAAGGTGCAGGGATTGCAATTTCTGGGAGTGGCGAGTTTCAAAGTCCCAGTTTTGGTATACAAAATATTACGCTGCTCTTGGTAGATAATGCCAGTCTTTTAGGTGTAACTGTCACCAATCCCTCAGCCAAAGGCACTGGTATCTGGATTGAATCGGCTGCGCCTACTTTAAGTAACAATACTCTGAGCAATTGTGGACGGGAAGGGGTGTTTACCACTGGTACTGCCAAACCCACAATTTTAGATAACGTATTTGTGCAAAATACTGCTAGCGGGTTAGTAATGGCAGGTTATAGCCAGGGAGAGGTACGGCGGAATGTATTTCAAAGAAACCCTTTAGGCATAGCAATTAGTGACTTTGCTGCGCCAACGATCGCCAATAATAAATTATCAGAAAATCGCACCGCGATCGCACTTTCTCGCAATGCCCAACCTGTGCTACGTCAAAATCTCATTGCTAAAAATACCCAAGGTGGTTTATTAGTCAATGGCAATGCAGTCGCCGATTTAGGTAATAGCGAAGATCCAGGTGATAATATTTTTCGCGATCATATTGAATTTGATTTATATAATGCCACTACACAAAAGCTAGTTTCCGTAGGTAATCAATTAAATCCGTCTCTAGTCAAGGGTTTGGTAGAATTACTCCCAAAAAATCGAGTCGCCACTTTGACCGAATCTTCATCTCCCGAACTAGAGGGACATTGGGCAGAACCATTTATTCGAGCATTAGCGAGGATGGATTTAACTCATGCGTTTGCCAATGGTAGCTACCAGCCAGATAAACCCATGACTCGCGCTCAGTATGCAGCAATGGTTGCGATCGCTTTTAACCCATTTCCCAAAAAAATCCCGGCACCTGATTTTACGGATGTACCCAAGGATTTTTGGGCTTATAGCGCTATCCAAATCGCGGCTAGCGGTGGCTTTGTTGGCGGATTTAGCGATCGCACTTTCCGCCCCGATCGAGGTGTGCAACGGCTACAGGTGATTGTCTCGCTGGTAAACGGACTGGGACTACCAGCTATCGATCGCGATGTTTTAGAAGTATATAGCGATCGTCATACCATTCCCGACTACGCCCGAACAGCTGTTGCTACTGCTACACAACGGGGAATCGTTGTCAACTATCCAGATCCGAAAGTGCTTGCACCTTTACGTTTGGCAACACGCGCCGAAGTTGCAGCGATGGTTTATCAGGCATTAGTCGCCATTGGGCGAACATCTGCGATTAAATCAGTCTATATGGGGTTGCATTCTAGAAGTTGACAAGTAGAATAAGGAACACTGCCTATTGGCTTAACAACTATTGGAAAAATAAACCATGTAGTTAAAAGCACGCTAGGCTAATATGCAATGGGTGACAAATCTTAGACCTATTGCCTAAAGCTAATAGCCCCATGTTAACAACACTTCCAGACACCTCTGCCAACTTGGCGATCGCCTTATTAATTAACTATAGTTTCGATCTCAGTGGGTATAGTGCCAATGAGCTAGTTGAGCGTTGGCAAACGCAATACCCCCTTAATTGGCTACACCTGGCAGTGATTGAGGCACTATATCAAGGTCGTTATAAAGCCGTTTCCGTGCAGCAAATTTTAGTATTTTGGCAGCGCCGGGATCAGGCTACATATCATTTCAACATGGAATTTGAACGGATGATTTGTAGCAAATTTCCCCAAAGCTTAACGTCATCGGCTGCACCAGTTCTACCGCCAGCCAAGAAAAAACCCACTTTAGAGCAAGTGACGAGTCCTCAATTACCACCAGCTAAAATTCGCAATGGCTATCAACACAGCAATACTGCGACTCTCCAACTGAAAAGTTATCAACCAAAGACATCTTTGACTCAAGAAGATGGAAAGCAGGAAGATAGAGACAATAAAACTGTCTTGAAGTCTCCGCTTTCTGGGAAATTTACCTCTTCGGCAACCCTTGAGCGATTATCTGCTGTCAGCCAGAGGCAAACTTCAAAAGAAAGTCCAGCGCTTTCCCCATCACCAAACCATCATCAACGACAGCCAAAACTGCTCCCACCTGCTCCTATTCATGCCCCAATCGGGCAATTTACCCCCGAAACAAGCGATCGCTCTGATTCTTTTACATCTAAACTCAAAGCCATGTCTGGGGAGCAGGGGAGCAGGGGAGCAGGGGGAGAATAACTAATGACAAATGACAAATGACAAATGACATTTCATTCTGCAACTAACAACTTAAAGCGCTCGTCGTCGGCAATATCATCAAAATCTAGGTCAGTTGCTGCGTCTTCTTTATACCTGGGATTAAGTTCAATTGCTTGTTGTAAAGTTAACAGGGATCGGTCAATTTGTCTTTGCAGTGCGTAACAGGCTGCTTTGTTGTAATAGGCACTTGCATAATCTGGCTTAATTTCTAAAGCTTTGTTAAAACTAGCGATCGCTTCATCATCGCGTCCCAATCTTACCAAAGTGTAACCATGTTTATCCCAGATTTTGGGAGAATTGGGTTGGAATTCTAGCGCTTTCTCAAAGGAGACGATTGCTTCTTCGTATTGTTCTAATGTTACTAGGGAAAGACCGCGATTTAACCAGGCAACGGCATCGTCAGGTTTGATTTGTGTAGCTTTGTCAAAGGAGGCAAAGGCTTGCTGATGTTGTTGTAAGTTTCCAAAAGCAACGCCGCGATCGCACCAAGCTTGATGATAATCTGGCTGAATCGCAATCGCTCGATCGTAAGATGCGATCGCATCTTGGTAGCGTTTTAATCTTCCCAGAGTTAGACCACGTTTTAACCAACTCACAGGTTCATCAGGTTGGATTTTCACTGCTTGGTTGTAAGCTGCGATCGCATCTTCATAACGCCTTACAGAAAACAGATCGTCTCCCTGTTTTACATACTCATCAGCATTTAATTCTGCTTGTTGTGGCTCTTCCTGTATTTCTTGCTCAACTTCAAAATTCATCACTTCTAGAATCGATTCCGGCGTAATTTCAGTTAGTTCTTGAAGAATCAGATCCTTTCTTTCTTGGGCATCCAATTGTAACTCAGATAGTTGAGAAACAAACTCAGTTTCTAATCTTTCTAACTTCTCTAAAATGAGAATCTTTTGTTGTTGAGCATTCCATTGTAATTCTGAGAATTGCGAAGTAAACTCAGAACCAGATTTTTCTAAATTCTCAATAATTAGCTCTTTGGATTTTTGAGCATCGACTTGTAATTCAGATAATTGAAATTTAAATTCTGACTGCAATACTTCTAAACTCGCAAGAATTTTATTTTTTTGTTCTTGAGCATCTATCTGTAATTCCAATAATTGAGATTTAAGTTCCCGCTCAAATAGACCTAAACTGTCAACGGCGATCTCTTTTTGCTTTTGAGCATCAATCTGTAATTCAGATAAGTTTTCTACAAATTCTGACTGTAATTGTGTTAAAATTTCAAAAATTATATCTTTTTGCTGTTGAGCATTAGACTGCCATCCAGAAAGTCGAGATGTGAACTCAGACTTTGATATTTCTAAATCAGTAACGGCTAGTTCTTGCTGTTGTTGCACACCTAACTTTAACTTAGACAGTTCTTCTGCGATCGCAGATGCTAATTTTCCTAAATTCTCCAGTGCTATATCTTTTTGTTGTTGAGCATCAAACTCTAACTTAGATAGTCCCGAAGCAAATTTTGACTCTAAATTTTCTATATTTTCTTGAGATTTTTTTAGTTCCGCTTCTAATCTACTTAATATCTGTGCTTTAGCTAAATCTAGATCGGATATCAGAATAGATACATTTTCTTGTTCATTTTTAATTTTTTGTTGTAAAGCAATCGTTTCCTGTTCTAATTCATAATTTATTTTTTTCGCATCTTGAATAACATTTTCAGCTTCTTGTTTAACGGTGGTTAGCTGATTTTGTAATTTTTCCATTCCCTGAACTTGTTGCATTGCCCTATCAACAATTTCTCGGATTATCACCCGTCGCAACAACCATAACAAAGCAATGACTGCGACTGGAAAGAGACTTAGTATAACTAGCCAAATATCGAGTAATATAGTTGTGCGGCTAAAAGTGCTTTTAAAATCAGATTGGACTTGCTGTTGAATTCGTTTTTCTGCTCGTAGTCGTGCTAACTCTTCCCGTTCTGAATTCGATAACACTGGAGTCGGAGTTAGTGCTGGGTTGGGTGATGGTGCAGATTGTCCACTGGCGATTCCAATGGATAACAATAAGGGTAAAAATACAATAGTACTTTTTCCAATTAAAGCGAAAACAGCTTGATTTTTGCTCTGCATAACAACCATCTGAGTCTGTTGGTCAGTTTTTGAAGCGGCGTGCCTCTCTCCAATCTATAACAGAATTAAGTGGTTAAATGTTGTAGAGGCAGTGTAAAATTCTGAGCTATCCTTAACTAATCCGTTTTCTCGTCCTGAGTGTACGTACAACTTTAGTCGTAGATTGCAGTCAAGTTTATGACATTTTTGGTGAGGTACTACTATAATATTACTACGTTGTGATTACTGCTAAAGTTGGGGAAAGTCAAGCAGTAAAAATAATAATTTATCAACCAGTGGAAGACAAAATGCGAAAGCATCGACGCTTTTTTAAACCATCCACCGAACAAGATTCGGACTTTGTTTTTACAGATAAAAGGGCGGTGAAACTGAAAGTTCTACCTGTATGGGAAGTGTCAGGTGTGGTTACTTCGCATTAACATTAGATTATCTATGGTTAGTAGATTACTTGTTCTCAAATTAACTTAACAAAGGCGGTAGAAAATGGGTCGCATAAATCCTTACACACTGCAATTGCAGATTACCCGAATGTTTGAGCAAGGGCAATCATTTTTTGCCACAACCAAGGTACAGGAATGGTTGAAAGAACATAAGCACAATCCAGAAGATTATGACATTCTTTTCCATAAAAAACCTGCACCTCCTGGTTCCAAAGAAGTGATGGTTGTGGAAATTCAATTACGCCGCAAAGATGGACAACCTGTAGATCCGTGGTTGCAGGAACAAGCAAATCTCCATGCCTGATTTTCGCAACTATAGCAGTCCTAAATTAGATGTGAAAACTTCTTTTCTCTTCTTGGCATTTCGCAGAAAAAGTGGTTTGTTCATTTTCACAACTTAGATAGGATTGCTATGTGTGAGGGCTACGCCTACGCCCAAACTCAAAACATAACCTACTGTAAATATTAAAATAAGTTTACACAAAATTTATATATATCTGACAATCTTAAAGATTTAACAAAGATCATCTTTTGTTGGTTATTTCTTAACCTATATAAATTGGTTAAAAGTTTATTTAAGTGAAATTACAGAATTATTCATTTTTTAGCTTCGGAGCTTTTTCTGATGAAATTAGCTAAAGATATTAGCGTTGCGGCTTTTGCTGTTGCTATCTCGGTTGCTGCTGTTGTTAAACCGACGCAAGCTGCCTTAGTGAATTATGATTTCACCGTAAATGCGACATCTGGCGATCGCCCCGGTCAGTATTTCGGCTCTTTTCGTTATGATGACTCGACCTTAACCGCGATTGGTGAGGAAACTCTAGGCGTTAGCAATGGATTATCTATTGTATTTGACTACTTAGGGACTCAATATACAGAGGCAAGTGACTTTGATTATCCATCATCTCCTGTAGTCAGCTTTACAAATGGCAACCTGTCAGGACTGAGCTATTTAGTCGAAGATCGGTTTTTGATTGGTAACGGTCTAGGTAATCCAAATACAGGAGGAACAAAATTTTATAGCATTCTCAGTGCCGACTTATTATCTACAACAGAGGTGGGTACGGTCACTTACTCTAAAAGTACATCTGTACCAGAACCGATGACTCTTGGTGGTATAGCGATCGCTAGTGCTATGGCATTCGGAATGAAACCCAAAAAACTATCTAGAGTAACAAATTAATAGTCCTACTTTGAAAATTAATATAGAGACGTTAGATAATAACGTCTCTACACACATAGTTATCCCAATAAAAGAATGCGACAAATAGACCATTTGTAGAGACGCGATTCATGAGCCAGCGCGTTGCGGGGGTTCCCCCCGTTGTAGCGACTGGCGTCGCGTCTCTACTCAAGGATGTGTTGCAATCAATTAATTGAATTGGTATTAGGTAAAACTACCAGTAGGATTCTTGCGTCTAATGGCAATTACAGATGGTTTGGGAAGACTTCTAGGTTGACCCTTACCACCGTCAGCAGTTGAGATGTTACTTGGCCAACTACTACCACGAGGGACAGTCCGAGCCTGATTGAACGTAACACCATTTAAATCGAGTAATTCAATCTCACGACTCAAAATCGTACCATCATTAATTGGGCTATCTTCGCCGGGATGTTGTACCGAAATAATCAGCGTATCTCCCACAAAAGTTGGCCCAGTCATCTCACAACGCACTGGCCCATGAGCAAAAGGTATTATCTCTCCGGCATTCTTACCAGTAGTAGGAATATAGAATAGCCAGTTATTACCGAAAACTCCTGTGAAGTTAGAAACATTACCACTGGCTGTGTGGTCGATGGTAGTTACTGTCCCGGCAGCACCGACATTAAAACCATTATGAGTGGTGGTAGACATATCCGTTACACCCCAAATATTTGCCTTATTGTCGAACACTAGGTTATCTACATTGGCAAAACCAGCACCAGAAATAGATCCGGCTTCGCCACCCTGAGCAAATCTTTGCCAACGGAAGGTTAGACCAGTACCATCGGTACTATCTTCAATAATTTTGTACAATCCCCCGGATTGCTGCGTTGCGTTGACATTTGTACTCAACTTGGCAACTTGGAAAATGCGCGAATCTGGATAACCGTCGCTTCCTGGCGCACCATCAGTATATGCAATGAACACTTCTTTAGTGGTCGGATGCACTTCTATATCTTCTGGACGTGCTGTCGGAGTTCCGCCAGCTAAATTCGCTGCTAAAAAAGCATCACTAAGAATAGCACCTTGGGAAGTGTAGAAGTCAGATAGCTTCTTACCTTGATAAGCAGGTAGTCTATCAGCTTCATTGGTGCGATCGACTGCGAGGGAACCACCATCTGTAGTTTGACCTGCAATACCATTGCGTTTTGGTAGGGGTAAAAGACCATTTCTTTGAGCCGAACCCAAAGCAGCAAACTCCACCGAAGAAATCAGCGATGGTGAAATGGGATTGGTGGGAGTGGTTAAACGTAACGGTATCCATTGACCCGTACCATTTGGATTGTAGCGGGCAGCATACAATGTACCACTTTCCCACAAACTGCTGTTGGCTTTATTGGTTGGTGAAGAAATAACACCTGCGCTGATAAATTTCCAGGTGTGTCCCCCACGTCTGTCATCGCCCATATAGGCGATTAATGGCTTCCCAACTTCGGCACGGATTGCAACGTTTTCATGACGGAAACGACCCAGTGAAGTATGTTTGCGAGGGCGGAAATTTGGATTAACAGGGTCAATTTCGACAATCCAACCGTATTTTTCACCAACTAAACCGAAGGTCTTACCAGTAGTACCATCGATGTAACCTGTTTGAGTACCATTAGGGTTAACTGATTCTGTGACACCAACAAAAGCTCCTACACTTCCTTGAAAGTTCTCTTCACCACTTAAAATAGTTCCCCAAGGAGTTGTACCACCAGAACAGTTATAGCTAGTGCCAATAATTTTGTCGCCTAGTCCATCGGAAGAGAGGTTAAATACTTGGGTTGCAGCTGGGCCAGTTGCGATGAGATAGTTTTGATCGCCTTTTTGGTAGCTGCGACTTCCCCAAGAAGTGACATTTTTATATTCATCACTCCTTTGGCTATTAATTCCCAATCCAGAAAGACCATGAAGGCGACGATTTCTCGCATCTCCTTTAACCACAGCATAACGGTTACTAGAATTACGTCGGGAGATGCGGACGATTGATCCGCCTAAGTTATATAGAACTTCGCCGTCAAATTCAATACCTCTGGTGGCAGGTAAAGCCCAACCAATCACTGATTCAAAAGTGGTAGGCAATCCTTTAACATCAGCAGGAGCTTCTGGTGCTAGATCGGAAAATGGAAAACTCACATATTCATGATTGACCCACAAATAGCCGACATCATTGGTTCTGCCTAGAGGAATGAAACCTGTATAATCGTTGTTGTAACCAAAATAATCATCTTTGTTGGGAAATACGCGATCGCCCCAGCTGATAATTACATAACGTTCGTACTCTGGTGGTACTACCAGATCGTCAACTACGTTGTAGCTATTTAACTTTGCATTTGCAGATGCATTGATTAGCTGTCCCTGACCGATTCCCGTTGGTAAGAAACTTTTTTGCTGTTTATAAATGGGTAAGGGATGGGGTAAACGCACTGGTGTAAAGCTGAGTCGTTTGTTGTTTGCTCCTGCAATACTAGAAATACCATCTATAATCGTCTCACTCAAGACAGCCGCACCAGCACTGCCAGCAAAAAATACTAAAATTTGTCTGCGACTTAATTTAGACATTAAACTCTCCTCTGTTGTGACACTAAAAATTTCATAAAGGCAAATCTTGATTACTGACAGAAAAAGCCATAAATGATTTACGTCAAATGCCGCAGATTTTGAATGGTAATTAACCTGTTATTAACAAAATGTTTTTGCTATTTAGGTTACATAACCAGACAAAAATTTTCACTTTTTCATATAATCTAATTACCAAAAATTAACCCAAGGTTATATCTTGATTAATGGAGATTTATTCTAAAATTAACTAAAAGCTTTGTTGTCTATAAAATTTCAGAAGAATAAGTCGCGTTGCATCTCTTATAGATGCAACGCGTAGCTTTTTCGTTCAAAATTTAACTCTGAATTCTGTCTTGTTAAATAAACTTACTGCGAGAATTTTTTGGGCAGATACCAATTACAGATGGTCGGGGAACACCTGTAGCTTCCTCCTTACCACCATCATTTTTTGAGATATTACTTGGCCAACTACTGCCACGAGGTAAACTCCGAGTTTGATTGAACGTAGTACCATTCAAATCTAGTAATTCAATGTTGCGACTCAGCATTGTGCCATCGTTAATTGGACAATCTTCACCAGGATGTTGTACTGAAATAATCAGTGTATTTCCGACAAAACTTGGCCCGGTCATTTCGCAACGCACTGGGCCATGAGCAAACGGTATTACCTGTCCAGCATTTGCACCACTGGTAGGGATATAAAATAGCCAGTTATTACCGAAAACTCCGGTAAAATCAGAAACATTACCACTAACGGTATGATCGATTTTGGTTTGCTTACCTTCAGCACCAACATCAAAACCGTTGTGAGTGTCGGTAGACATATCCGTGACACCCCAAATATTTCCCTGATTGTCAAAAACTAGATTATCAACGTTGGCAAAACCAGCGCCATTAACTGACCCAGCTTCGCCACCTTGGGCAAATCTCTGCCACCGGAAGGTTAAACCTGTGGCATCGATCGGCACTATCTTCAATAATTTTGTACAGTCCTCCTGATTGCTGAGTCGCCTTGGCATCTGTACTTAACTTGGCAACTTGAAAAATCCGCGAATCAGGATAGCCATCATTTCCCGGCGCACCATCTGTATAAGCGATGAATACTTCTTTGGTGGTTGGATGCACTTCTATATCTTCGGGACGCGCTGTAGGAGTTCCCCCAACTAAGTTTGCAGCTAAAAAGGCATCACTCAGAACAGCACCTTGGCTAGAGTAGAAGTCAGAAAGTTTCTTATTTTGATAATCAGGTAGTGCTTTTGTTTCGTTAGTGCGATCGCATTTAAATATACCACCATCTTTGGTTTCACCTGCAATCCCATTGCGTCTCGGTAATGGTAAAAGACCTTCTTTTTGTACCTTCTGCAATGCAGCAAATTCTACAGAAGATAGAACTGTCGGCGTAATTGGATTGGTAGCGGTAGTTAAAAGTAACGGTATCCATTTACCTGTACCGTCTGGATTGTAACGGGCAACATACAAAGTTCCCTTTTCCCACAAGCTACTGTTAGTTTTACTGGTGGGTGAAGAAATAGTGTTTGCGCTGACAAATTTCCAAGTGTGTCCCCCCCGTCTGTCATCACCCAAGTAAGCAACCAATTTTTTGCCTTTTTCAACACGCAGGGCAACATTTTCATGGCGAAAACGACCTAACGAAGTGTGCTTACGGGGGCGAAATTTCGGATTTTTGGGGTCAATTTCTACAATCCAGCCGTATTTTTCACCAACTAATCCAAAAGTCTTGCTAATCGTTTTGTCTGTATAATCTGTCTGAGTACCATTAGCTTTGACTCCTTCTGTAAAGCTATTTTGGAAGTTCTCTTCCGCAGATAAAATCGTTCCCCAAGGAGTTTTACCGCCAGAACAGTTGAAAGCTGTACCAATAATTTTGTTGCCCAATTCATCAGAGGAGAGATTAAAAACTTGGCTTGCAGCTGGGCCAGTTCCGATTAAATAATTTTTGTCACCTTTTTGATGATTGCGACTTCCCCAAGCTGTGATACTTTTGTAGTCATCATTGCGTTGGCTATTGATTCCCAACCCAGAAAGACCATGAAGGCGGCGATTTTTGGCATCTTTGACTACAGCAAAACGTTTACTTGTATTTTGGCGAGAGATGCGGACGATTGAGCCGCCTTGATTATATAAAAATTCACCTTCAACTTCAATATTTCTACTGGAGGGTAAAGCCCAACCAATTACCTTTTCAAATGCGTCGGGCAGTCCTTTCAGATCGGATGAATCTTCTAGTACTAAACTAGAAAATGGAAAACTAATGTATTCATGATTCACCCATAAATACCCGACATCATTAGTTTTTCCAAGGGGAATAAACCCAGTGAAATCGTTATTGTAACCGAAATATTCATCTTTGTTAGGAAAGACGCGATCGCCCCAACTGACAATTACATAACGTTCGTACTCTGGCGGCACTACTACATCATCAATAACGTTGTAACTACTTAACTTAATATCCGTAGATACATTAACTACTTCTCCCTGACCAATTCCTGTTGGCAAGAAATTTTTCTGTTGCTGATAAATTGGTAGGGGATGTGGTAATCGTACAGGTGTAAAGCTAATACTGGGCGTTTTTGCTTCTGCGCCGCTAGCAAAACCATTTAAAAGTTTGTCTCCTAAAATAGCAGCACCAGCACTGCCAGCAAAAAATATTAAAAGTTCTCTCCGACTTAATTTAGACATCAAACTTTCCTCTGTGTGACAGAAAAAATTAGTAGAAATAAGCTCTAATTTCTGAAAATTTACTGTATTTGAAATACCTAATAAGTTTTTAATAAAGGGATATTTATTTTATTACTTACTCTATTTGACAATGATTAAGCTGAGGTTATAAGTTAATTAACTAAAAATTATCACCTCTGACTATTTCCTTAGCCAAATCAAGTAAGGAACAGTGTCAGCGCCCCATCTGTCCTATCCTGGAGATGGATAAATCAATACTGTTGTGGGTGAGACTGTGTTTTTCAGCGTTGTGATACCGACTTATAATCGCCAACCGATTTTAGAAAAGTGCCTCCGCGCCTTGGAGGTGCAAGAGTTGAGTCAGCCAAGTTCAGTTACTGGTTACGAGATTGTCTTGGTAGATGATGGTTCTACTGATGGCACATTGGAGTGGTTAGCAGCACACAAAGAAGAGTTTCCCCATGTGCGTTGGTTTCAACAGGATCATGCTGGCCCGGCTGCGGCTCGAAATTTGGGGGTAGAAAAGGCGCAGGGAGACACAATTATCTTTATTGATAGTGATTTAGTAGTGCTGAAGAATTTCCTCCAAGCTCATGCTAATGCATTATTGCAGGGACAGGAGAAATTGGGGAGCGATCGCTTTTTCACTTACGGTGCAGTTATTAATACTTGTAATTTCAACAATCCAACGGCTGAACCCTACAAAGTCACAGATTTTTCAGCAGCTTTTTTTGCTACAGGAAATGTAGCAATTCCCAAACATTGGTTAGATAAAGCGGGACTTTTTGATACTAGTTTTCAACTCTATGGCTGGGAAGATTTAGAGTTAGGCGTGCGGCTAAAAAAACTAGGTTTGACACTAATTAAATGTCCAGAAGCCGTAGGATATCACTGGCATCCAGCATTTAACTTAGAGCAAATTCCCCGATTAATTGACCAAGAAATTCAACGCGGACGGATGGGAGTTTTATTTTATCAAAAGCATCCCATATGGGAAGTGCGAATGATGATTCAAATGACTTGGCTGCATCGCTTACTTTGGGGGATTTTGTCACTCAATGGTGCGCTAAATGAACGGACAATGGCTCCGTTATTGCAATGGCTAATTAATTTAGGTAAACCTCAATTAGCTTTAGAAATTGCCCGAATTTTCCTCAATTGGTACAACGTGAAGGGTGTTTATGAAGCCTATGCTGAAATGCAGCAAGTATCGTGATTAAAAATTGATTCCTGCTTATCGAAAATAGGATTGCGATCGTTCTACCTCTAGGCAAATCTCAGCACAGCAATCGAGTCTGGAATGATCACTAAATGGATTGTATAAGGTATAGGGTACTCGTGATAACCTAAGCATTAACCACAGTAACAGAAATTCGTAGCAGGATAGAGAGTCACAGATGGCTAAGGTAGCATTGTTAATTGGGGTTGGCGAATATGGAAATGGTCTTTCTTCCTTAACAGCGGCTCCCAAAGATGTAGAGGCGATACACGAAGTTTTAGAAAATCCAGCAATCGGCGGTTTTGATCAAGTGACACCACTGATTAATCCTGAGCGACAGGCTATGGAAGAAGCAATTTATACATTGTTTGCAAATCGTAAAAAAGATGATCTCCTGCTACTTTTTTTCTCTGGTCATGGAGTGAAAGATGATAGTGGCAATCTTTATTTGGCTGCTCATAATACCCGCAAAGAACAAGAAGCACTCGTTCAACCTACAGCAGTAGCAGCGAGTTATGTACAAAATATTATGAGCAGTAGCCGCTCGAAGCGACAAGTAGTGATTCTGGATTGTTGCTTCAGTGGCGCTTTTGCCCAAGGAATGACTGCCAAAGATGATGGTTCTGTGCCTGTCAAGCAACAATTAGGTGGAGAAGGACGAGCTGTTCTCACATCTAGTACGTCAACTCAGTATTCTTTTGAGAGTCAGCGTTTTGACCTCTCAGTTTATACGCATTTTTTAGTTGAAGGTATTAAAACTGGAATAGCAGATAAAGATCAAGATGGAGCAGTTTCTATTGATGAGTTGCACGAATATGCTAGCGAAAAAGTACAAGAAACTGCTCCTGGCAAAATGAAGCCTGAAATTTATCCAATTAGAGAAGGCAGTAAGATACTACTGGCTAAAGTCCGAGTTGAAGATCCAAAGCTGAAATATCGCCAAGATGTTGAAGATCGCCTCAAAGACAGTAATATTCCTCCTATTGCCCGCAAATTGCTAGACCTCAAACGAGATAGTTTGCAACTAACTCCTGAAGAAGCTGCTGTTATTGAAACAGAAGTTCTCAAACCGTATCGAGAGTACGAGGCAAAATTGCAGCAATACGAGCAGGTGTTATCTGAAGCAATTCAAGCTGAAAATCCTATAAGTAAGTACACTCGCAACCAGTTAAAAGACTATCAAAAATTTTGGGGGCTTAAAGATAAGGATGTAGCATTGATTGAAGCGCGAATTACTCCAAACAGAGAATCGATTAATAGTAATGAAAATGCATTTTCAACAGAGGCATTTAGTTTTATAGGAAATAATATTGATATCCCTAACAGCGTTATTTCTGATATTCAAGGCAAACCAAAGATACAATCAATTTCTACAGAATCTCTAATTGATGACTTTAGCGCTACCTTAACAACAGACTGTAGTCAACTACAAGACTTATTAGTAGCAGGTAAGTGGAGGGAAGCAGATCAGAAAACTAGGGCTATTATGCTTAAGTTATCTGGTCGTGAACAGGAAGGCAAGCTCCAAGCAGAAGATTGTAGACAATTATCGTGTGAAAGTCTAAGTGAAATTGACCAACTTTGGGTGAAATATAGTAACGGACGTTTTGGTTTTAGTGTGCAACAGCGTATTTGGGGAAGTCTTGAAGGAAGTAAAAGTTCGGGATACGACACTTTTAAGAGTTTTGGCGATCGCGTTGGCTGGTCTTTAGAAGGAAACTGGAGAAGTCAGGATAACCTAATATTCAGCTTAAACGCTGTTGATGGACATCTCCCGTATTGCAGAGAATGGTTGAATTGGGGTTATTCTAATAAGGTAGTGAATCGATTTTCTGCACTTATATCAAGACTTGAGGAGTGCGGCATTAAACCTGCTATTGTTGGTACTAAACCTGATATCAAGCTAGAAAGTCCAGATGCTACTATTAGTTATCCACAACAATTAGACTACTCTCAACTCTCTGTCTCACAGCCTCAATCAAATTTCACAAAAGTTTCTCAGCACAAAAATAAATTATATATAGTGGCAGCATTTCTGTTATTTGGCTTCATGGGATATTCAATATATCAATCTCTAGATAATTTAGAGAAACCATCTATATCTAAACTTGATAAACAACTATCTGCTAAGAATTGGCGTGATGCAGATAAAATCACTTCTGATATCATACGCCAGTTATCTGGAACACAAGCAGGCTATATTACAAGTATAAACAGCAACAATATTCAATGCGGATATTTAACAAAGATAAATAACCTTTGGGAACACTCCAGCCGTAACTTTGGTTTTCAGAAGCAACGGAATATTTGGGAAAAAGTCAAACCTAACCAAAGTGAATTTGAAAAGAAGATCGACTGGTATCGTAAAACGAATAGTGACCTCATATTTAACGAGACAGCACCTGTGGGGCATCTACCCTCTGCTGGAAAGATGTTCAAGAATAAAGAAGATTATACAAACAAACTTGAAGAATGTTTCAAAGCACAAAAATAAAGGATTTTTATAATTTTCACTATAAACAATTTTCTATAAAGCTTGACCTAAACGATGCATAGCATTACCACATTCCCCAGTTCTATCTGGACTCTTAACTAAATTTTTAGGAAAGATAGGTGTATTTAGTCGCTGTTTATCATCAAGACAAGATATATTACGTCAAAATCGCTCCACCCATTAAGCGCTCATATCGATACTTCAACTCTTCTTTCATCAAATACCAGCGTTCTAAAGTTGCATCCATCTCTATTATTTTCTCCGCTGCTTGCCGCGCTAAAAGTAAAACTTCCTCATCGTCAACCAAACTCGCTAAAGTAAAATCTGGCACTCCAGATTGACGAGTTCCTAACACTTGTCCCGGGCCACGAAAACGCATATCCATTTCAGAGATGAAAAAGCCATCCTGAGATTGTTCCAATACCTTCAACCGTTGTTGAGCATCAGGACTTCTGGAACTGCTCATCAATAAACAGTAAGATTGAGCCGCGCCACGACCGACACGCCCCCGCAGTTGGTGCAGTTGCGATAAGCCAAATCGCTCCGCATTTTCAATGAGCATTACTGTAGCGTTAGGTACGTCTACACCAACCTCGACAACGGTAGTAGAAACCAAAACCTGCGTTTGGTTATCACGAAATTTGGTAATAGATTCGTCCTTTTCGGCTGAACTCATACGACCGTGCAGTAACCCCACTTGAAAATCGGGAAAAACGCTTTCCTGTAACTTTTGATGCTCGTCAACAGCCGATCGCAAATCTAATTTTTCTGATTCTTCCACCAAAGGCAAAACTACATAAACTTGTCTACCTTGGACAATTTCTC
Source organism: Nostoc sp. (assembly GCF_036917235.1). Classification (GTDB taxonomy): domain Bacteria; phylum Cyanobacteriota; class Cyanobacteriia; order Cyanobacteriales; family Nostocaceae; genus Nostoc. The sequence continues at coordinate 83,257 of NZ_JBALDU010000019.1, read as the reverse complement.
GGCGGATGAGATCATAAGCATGGTTGCGTTGTTGACCTGACAATACTGTTGTCTGAATCTTTTGCCGTCCCGGTGGTAACTCATCAATTTGGCTCACATCCAAATCCCCGTGTATCGTCAGTGCTAAGGTTCGGGGAATTGGGGTAGCAGTCATAGTTAACACATGAGGTTGATTGCCTTTTTGCTGCAAACGTGCCCGTTGTTCTACCCCAAAGCGATGCTGTTCATCTATCACTACTAACCCTAATTGCTGAAAGTTTACAGGGTCTTGAATCAAGGCATGAGTTCCCACTAACAGAGGTAATTCACCAGTTCCTAACTGAGAATGTATTTGTCTTCGTTTAGCCGCTTTAGTCGAACCTGTAAGTAATTCCACTGGTAAATGCAAGAGGTTAAACCAACCAACTAACTTGCGATAATGTTGTTCTGCCAAAACTTCTGTGGGAGCCATCAGCGCCGCTTGGTAGCCAGATTGAATTGCTGCGAGGATAGCTAACACGGCGACGACTGTTTTACCAGAACCGACATCACCTTGCACCAAACGATTCATTGGCACAGGTTTTTGCAAGTCGTTGAGAATATCGTTGAGAACTCGTTGCTGTGCGCCAGTGAGTTGAAAAGGCAGTATTTCGTAGAATTTCTCTACAAGTTGACCGCGTGGAACGAGGATGGCGCTGGTTTGAATCGCCCTTGCTTGCTGCTGACGTTGCAGTAACCCAAGTTGGAGGTAGAAAAATTCATCAAAAACTAGGCGACGACGGGCAACTTGTAGGGCGGCGCTATCGCTGGGAAAATGGATATTAGCGATCGCATCTTTCAATTCCATCAAACCATACTTCTGTCGCAAACCACTTGGCAAAGGATCTTTCAGGTTAGCCGCAGCAGGTAAAGCAGCAATTACCGCCTGTCGCACTGTATTTGCCACCACGCCCTCAGTTAGTCCATAAATTGGTACTACCCGCCCAATATTTAGCGACTCAATCGAATCTCCTGGATTTGCCAAAACCTCTAATTCTGGATTATCCAGTGTCAAGCCATATTTACTTTCTTTCACCAACCCACACGCCGCCAGAATGCTACCTACTGCATAACGGCGTTTTAAACTTTCTTGCCAAGCGCGACTGCTAAAGCGCGTACCTGCGTAAAAACGACCAATTTTGATTTGACCGCTGTTATCTTTTACTACTAGTTCTAAAATTGATAATTTCTGATTTTTAGGGCTAGTAAAGCAGTTGCAACGCTTCACTGTAGCTACTATTGTCACCGTCTCACCCGCCTGTAACTCGCGGATATTCACCTGACGCGCATAATCAATATGGTCACGAGGATAGTAGAAAAGCAAGTCGCGGACGGTATGTAAACCAAGCCGTGCCAAATTATCAACTTTTTTAAAACCTATTTCAGGTAAATCACTGAGTTTTTGCTCAATTTTCGGTGCAAGTCTCCGACTCACCTCAGTAACAATTAGAGATTTTGGACTTCGGCTACGCTCAGTCGAACGATTTTGAACTTTGGATTGATAAGTTTTCCCTTGCTCCCCTGCTCCCCTGCTCCCCTGCTCTCCCTCCTCCTGCTGCTGTAATTGGGAAAGATACCTACGAGTCTCTGCTACTAAATGCTGCCTTTCTTCCACTGCTAGATGTGGATAACTAGCAAATTGCACCGCTAATCCTTGCCAACGGCGGCGTTCAGTATGGGGTAAGCCTGTTGGGAATTTCCCCAAAGTTAGGCTCAGAAATTCACTGAAACGGTATTCTCTGCCCATCAAGTCTGTAAAGCCACGTTCGGCTTCTATTGCCAAGGCTTTGTGCAATCGTATCCAATCTGGTTTTTCATTAGTCATTGGTCAGCAGAGTTAGGAGTTAGGAGTTAGGAGGAGCCACTGCGTTGCGGGGGTTTCCCCCGTTGTAGCGTGGCGTTGACGAGTTAAGAGTTAGGAATAAATAACTCATAACTCATAATTCATAACTCATAACTTTATTCAAACCAACTAGCGCGCCATGCAGCTTCCGCTTCAGCGATCGCCTTTTCTTTATATCTCTTTTTATACTCTCGTCCTAGTTTGTTTAGCTGAACTAAAATACTGCGGATTCGCTTGCGATCTGAGGAAAGTGTCACATCAGCAAATTCAATTTCTCCTAGCCGCAGGTTAATAGCCATGATTTGAGTCAGTCCAGAATCTTCTGACTGTTGCTCATTTTCAATTTCAATTACTAAATTTAATAAATTGGGTGGTCCTGGCATGACCTCAGCAGATGCTTCTGATGCTGCCGCCGCTGCTGCTAAAATCGGCTCTGGTAATTTTTTCGGCAATACTCCAGTTTTTTGTAACAAAAGATTAGCATCATGCGAAAGTTTTTTCAGTATCTCTTGCGCAACCTCTTCTAATTTCTGTTGCCATTTTGCCAGTTCTATCGGATCGGAGGTGTTGGCAGTGAGATACTGAGAATTAGAAGTGTTCAGAAATAGTGAAGATGAAGAGGGTGTTACTCCCTCGTCCATCTCATCCATTTCATCTCCCTCATCCATCTCATCTACTTCATCTTCCCCTGACTCTTCGCTTGTAAGATAAATGAGCAATTGTTCAGCTGCCAGTTGACCCAACTTACGAATAGCTTGTTGCAATTGTTGGCGCTGATTCAATGACAAATGCAGAAAGTTTTCGGGATATCCTTGGGTACAGAGGTGGTAACTCGCGAGAATCAACTGTTTGCGTACAGCTAGCCCCAAGGTATTTAGATAACTAGCATAAGCGCTTTGTAGTTCGATTGCGATCGCCCGGATCGCTTCTTGGAGTGCTGTAATATCCTGCTCAATTCGCTCGATTGCTCTTGCCATATTTTTTCGCTCTTGCCCATCTGAACCATTAAATAGTACAAATGTACAAATTTATTTTAAGATAACTTTCCAGAGAATTTTATATTTTAAGTTAAATCCGAAATTTTCTGTCTTTACTAAATGAAAGACAGGTCAGGCTATTTGCTTGACCTGTCTTTTAAGCAGTTAAGAATTAAGAATTATAAGTTATGAATTATGAAGCTAACTTCCTATTAACTCCTAACTCCTAACTCCTAACTCCTAACTAATATTACTTGGTGCCCATTTGTGCAGCGACTTCATCAGCAAAACTGATTTCTTGCTTTTCAATGCCTTCGCCCAATATATAACGGACAAAGCGAGTCACTTGAATCTCTTCGCTTAATTGTGCCTTCACTTGCTTTATCAAGTCTTCCACAGAAATACTCTGATCGCGAATGTAAGGCTGGTCGAGCAAAGTCAATTCTTTCAGGCGTTTTTCAATCCGTCCCTGAACAATCTTTTCTTTGATGTTTTCAGGCTTGTTCGCCAAATCATCCTTGCCCATTTCAATGTCTTTTTCCTTTTGGGCAATTTCGGCGGGGATTTGGTCTACGCTCACATACTCGACATTAGGACAAGCCGCAACTTGCATTGCAGTGTTCCGTGCCAAGGTTTGGAACTCTGAATTAGCAGCCACTGACTCAGTTTGGGAACCCAGTTCTACTAATACACCAACTCGACCACCAGTGTGAATGTAGCTATCTACTACGCCTTGTGTGCCTTCTGCTATTGCAAAATTAACAAAGCGGCGCACTTGGATGTTTTCACCAAGAGTAGCAATGGTTTGCTTGATGGATTCTTCTACAGTCGCACTTTCATTCTCAATATAGGGTTGAGCCAGCAAAGATTCAACACTATCAGCTGTCGCTGCTTGCTTTGCTAGATTCTTAACTAAAGCTTTAAAAGCCTCGTTACGAGCAACAAAGTCGGTTTGGCAGTTGACTTCTATGAGTACACCCACTCGACCTTCGGGCTGAATGTAAGTGTCTACTAGACCTTCTGCCGCAATGCGATCGCTTTTTGCTCCCGCCTTAGAGATGCCCTTTTTCCGTAGCCAGTCTGCGGCTTCTTCTACGTTGCCTTCAGTCTCTATCAGCGCCTTTTTGCAGTCCATCATGCCAGCACCAGTTTTTTGGCGTAGCTCTTGGACGAGTTTTGCAGATATTTCCGCCATGTTGCCTCAATTCCTAACTTGACCTCGAGTTGTAATCACTCACCTAATTTAGTACTGAGTACTGAGTTTTGTTAGCGTTAACAGGGCGTTTAGCCCGTGCTGAGTTTTGAGTGTTCAGTTATCAATTTTATTCTTCATTGACAAATCACAACTTACAACTTCAAAAATCAAGACTCAGCAAATTGAATAGTGCTGAGTCTTTCTATCTTACTCAGCACTCAGCACTCAGCACTCAGCACTCAGCACTATTCTTCTGTTTCCTCATCGGGAATTACGGCATCAGTATATTCGGTTTCTTCGTAGTCATCGTCATACTCACCACCGTCGTAATCTTCGTCATACTCTTCAGCATCTAGCTGACCGTGACGACCTTCATAAATGGCATCTGCCAATTTTCCGACTATCAGCTTAATTGATCTGATAGCATCGTCGTTTGCTGGGATGGGGATATCGACTACATCGGGGTCACAGTTTGTATCCAACATGGACACAATGGGAATACTCAGCTTTTGGCATTCTTGAACTGCGTTATATTCGCGGCGTTGGTCTACAATTACCACGATATCGGGTACTTTCCGCATTGTTTTAATGCCGCCCAAGTATTTCTGAAGCTTCGTCATTTCCCGACGTAGCATTGATGCTTCTTTTTTCGGCAATAAATCTAGTGCGCCAGTTTCTTCACGGCGTTCTAAATCTTTCAGGCGGTCAACCCGTGTTTTGATGGTTGCCCAGTTGGTCAACATTCCGCCCAACCAGCGTTGGTTAATGTAGTGGGAACCACAACGGCTAGCTTCTTGGGCAATAATTCCAGCTGCTTGGCGCTTAGTGCCGACGAAAAGAAATTTCTTCCCTTGTTCTGCGTGCGATCGCATATAGTTGTAAGCATTATCCATCAACTGGGCAGTTTGCACCAAGTCGATAATATGCACGCCATTGCGGGAAGTATAAATGTAGGGAGACATTTTTGGGTTCCAACGGCGGGTCTGATGCCCAAAGTGAACCCCTGACTCCATCATTTGAGCCAATGAAACTACTGGCATATATTTTTCAACTCCGATTCGGGTTAAACCTCCATCCAAGTGTATTTCCCAATCGGGAAACACCCGAATTCTTAGATGTGCGAGATTAGTTAACCATACTAGGTTAGCATATTCTGAAGAGTTGTAGTTGCTTGACCGAGTGAGGTTAAGAAAACAGTGCTGCCTACTCAACAATCGGGCAGCACTTAGTAATGAAAATCTTGCTTTTTTAAAGGTCTACTCGCGGTCTTCTCGATCTTGGGGTTTGGGTTTTTGTCGCCCTTGTTCGATCTGATCGTCGATAGTTTCTCTCATTTTGCGATCGGCAGCGTCCATCGCAGAATACTTAAAGCGGTTGATTATGCCACTGAACAAGTTGCCAAAGAATCTTTCAATTTCTTGCATAATTTTATACCTCACTAATTAAAGGTAAATTCTTGACTTGACATTGGTCTTGGACTTTTTAGTGGAAGTTAGAAATAAAACACCAACCTGTCCTTCAAGTATCTATTAGTCTCTTAGCGTCTCTGGGTGCTTAAAGGGCTGGCGGTTTATTTATCCTTTGATTCAGTTTTGCTTGGGAATAACTGTATAAAACAGTCTTCTCAATAAAATCAGTATTGTTGAGACTTACTAGATTGAAACGCGCTAGAGATTTATCTATTGTATTCTGTCTCAGATAATAAATGTAGCAAAAACACAGGTAACAAATTGTCTACTAGTTCAGAACACTTACTACGTCTATGACGAGCGTAGCTATAGCAACTTTTGGTGTATGTTACTCAATAGTATCGGGGTCTACATTGAGCGATCGCAACCTTGCCTTCAACTTTTCTATCTGCAATTCTGCCTGTTCTGCTCGTTGGCGTTCCTGTTCTGCTCGTTGACGTTCCTGTTCTACCAGTTCTTCTGCTTGCTGTCTTGCTAAAACTTCCTGTCGTAAAGCTTCTGCCAGTTCATTTGGGATGAGTAATTTTTCCCCCTTATTTTCTCGATAAAACCCAATTAGTTTTCCCTCAACCACCAAACGCAGTTGTAATGGTTCACTGCGTCCATCCTCTATAGGTTCGTAGATTTCTCCCCGCAAGCGATAGCCACGTAACTGTTGTTCCACCCACTCGCTTTTAGGGTCAAATAGCCAGTATTCCTTGACGCCTAGCTGTTCATAAAGGGTCTTTTTGAAGATTTCGTCTTGTCCCTTAGTCCCAAAAGATGTCATTTCAAAAATAACTGTGCGTACTTGCCCCTCTTCCCAGGTTTTATAGTTGTCCCGACCGCCAGGTGCAACATCAAAAATCACCATCACATCTGGGGCTACCCGCAATTTGGGAAAACCCTGTGCATAGTAAAGAAATTGATTTCCTAATACTGTTGCCTGACGATTTGCCAGATACTGTTTCAGGACTTCTAAGGTAGTTAGTAAAGCATAAAGGTGGTCGTAGGTTTCTGCCACTGGTTGACCATCAGCACTGGGGTAGAATATTTCTGATTCGACACTAACAGGTACAGTAGCCGTCATGGTTATAAAATCAGTGCTACGAGATTATTGTAGAACAACTCTAGTTCTTCCTAACTTGAGATGTGCAAGCTTTTCAAAATATAACTAGATAACTCACAAAATCCTTCGCCTTCAGCAGCAGTGGTAATGTAAGCAGGCTGATATTTCAACTGATTCACATATTCCAGGACATTTGCCACGCCTACAGAAACAGGAAAATAATCCCGATTAAATAAACTTTCATCATTGGGGCTATCGCCCACAGTGACAATTTGTTCTGATGAATACTGGGGCAAATATTCACGCAATACCTGCAACAATCCCACAGCTTTATCTTGTCCTTGGGGTTTAATGTGACACTGCACATTGCTATAGGTAAATCCCCAGCCCATTTGTTGACAGAGATTATCTAGGGTTTGTAGTTCGTCTTCACGCAAACCAGCTACATCAAAAGTCCAGTCGGTGACGCGAAAGCGATTATCAGCAGATTCTTGGATTTGGGGAAATTTAGTTTGTAAATTCTCAAAAGCCTTAGCCAAGTGCTGGCGATGTTGAATTAAATCAGGAATGGGTGTTAAAACTACTGGTTTCTGATTTCCAGGTGGAAAGTACAAACCGCCATTTTCCGCCATCCCACCTGCTACTGGCATCAAACTACTCAATCCACTTACCCACCCAGCAGAACGTCCAGTGACAATTAGCACTTTAATGTCAGCTGCAGCTAAATCCTCTAAAGCTTGTAGCAGTGCTGGAGTAAATTTTCCTCGTCTAGTCAGGGTGCCATCCATATCTGTGGCTATCAGACGAATCTTGCTAAAGCTTGTAGATGAAACCTCAGATAGGGGAGCGAGGCTCAAATGTCTGGACATATACGGTTTGTAAAAGGCTGTAAAAATTATTAATGATACAGCAAGATGACCTTGAAGATTTGGGCATCCTAAACATCAGGAGTCAAGTTTTTCAGTTTCCCACCATGTCCACTTCAATGTTTCTTGCCCAATCCTCTGGGAAAAAGGCTACTAAAAAGGCATCCCAGGAAGTGCCAGCAAGTAATCCTCAAATACCACCATTACTGTTGGTAACTTCTGGAGGACTGGCTTTAGTGGTGATTGCTTTGATTGTGTATATTAAACTCCAGAAGGATAAGCTGGAGAAAAAACTTAAGTTTGAACAATTCCGCGCGCGAGAACTAGAGAAAAAGTTTAAGCTGGCGCTGGAAACAATTCGCAAAATGGAAACTAATCCCGATTTGGTGAACTCACGGGACTTTAACCTGGATTATCTGCGAATGCGGATGTCAGAGGAGGTGTTTCATTTTGCAATTCTTAATCAAATAAAGATTCAGATTAAAGAAAAAATTTCTCAAGCCCTGCGTCCAAATCAAGCCCAACAAGGATCAGTTGGAATTGCTAATAGTGCTGGACGGCAAGTAGATGAAATTTTTGATGTCGAGTATGAGACTGGTAGTCCAGGAAATTCTGCTAAACGGGTGCTGTTTCGGATTCAAATCAAGTTAATGAAATTACCGACGCAAGCAACTTCTGCGACTATTAGTCAAATTATTGACTGTGTAGAAACTTACCTAAGCCCCATAGAAGACGAAGATAGTTGGCAACCAATAATTCAAGGTCGGATTGCTACCATGCATTGGGATCAAAAGGCTAAACCTACGCCTCTACTTGTTCTGGAACAATCGAATGAAGGGGTGAATGTAACTTTCCGTACCAGTCGCCAACCAAATACTCCAACTCCACCAAAGTCATCTGGAATTAAAAAATCAGGCTCGGCTAGACAATAAATTATGGCTGTCATTGGTCATTGGTCACTTGTACTGAGTTTCGACTGCGCAGTAATCGAGCGAAGTCGAGATTCAACTACCGCTTAGTTGTTGGCGCAGCCTCTCCAAGAGTTGTATTGGTCATTCACAAAGGACAAATGACTAATGACTAAAAATCATGACTGAATAACTGTATTGGGTGAATTACGGGTTAAAAGACCATCTTCCATTTCGACGATGCGATCGGCTATGTCTAAAATGCGGTTGTCGTGTGTCACCAATAAGATAGTAGTTCCCTGATTTTTGGCTAGACTCTGCATTATTTCCACAACATCGCGTCCTGATTGTTTGTCTAATGCTGCTGTTGGTTCGTCTGCTAGTACCAAAGGAGGACGGTTCACTAAGGCGCGGGCGATCGCAATTCTTTGTTTTTGTCCACCAGAAAGATTGTCTGGGTAGTAATCAACTCTTTCTTCTAGACCAACAGACCCTAGCATGGCTTTTGATTTAGCCATTGCTTCTGCTTGAGAAATATTATCGTTCAATTCCACTGCCATTTGCACATTTTGCTTGGCTGTCAAGAACCCTAGCAAATTGTGAGCTTGGAAAATATAACCAATGTTGCGTCGCATCTGCACTAATTTGCTTTGACTGACGCCAATAAGTTCTTCACCTAAAAATTTTAAACTTCCTTCTTGTACAGACCGCAAACCGCCAATTAAGCTCAGTAATGTTGTTTTACCTGAACCTGATGGCCCGGTCATAATCACAATCTCACCTGGATAAATGTCTAGATTGATGTCAAATAATATCTGTTTTCTCAGTGAGCCTTTGCCATAGAAGTGATTGAGACTTTTAATGGCGATTACAGGTTCTTTTTCCATCATATTTTTGTTAGTTCTAAATTAGTAGTTCCATTTAACTGTATTGACTGTCAGAAATTAAATTTACTTAGTTACGATCGTAAATCAAACTTATTATGAATATCTTTTAATTAATACAATATTAATTAAAAGATATCTGCTGGATCGGCAGAACGTAATTTTCTAACTGCGATCGCACCAGAAATAATGCACATTAGCATAGTCAAAATCAATACCATTGTCGCTCGTTCAAAACTCATAAAAACTGGTAAAAGTGTGGCATTCCTGGCACTGTCATACATAAACAAGGCAAAAACTATTCCAGGAAAATATCCTAAAACGGCTAATAATAAAGCTTCTTGAAGAATGACCGTCAATAAATAGTTTTGTGTGTAACCTATCGCCTTGAGAGTAGCGTACTCAGCTAAGTGATCTGCAACTTCTGTATATAGAATTTGATAAACAATGACAGTCCCCACAATGAAACCCATGACAGTCCCTAATGTGAAAATAAAGCCAATAGCTGTACTATTCGCCCAGTAACTCCGCTCAAAATCAATAAATTCTTGTTTAGTTAAAACATTTACTTCATTAGGTAAATACTTTCGTAATTGTTGGGCAACAACATTAGCATCTGCTCCCGGCTTTAATCTAATTAGTCCAATATCAATTAATCCTTTTTGACGATTGCTGAATATTCGGAAAAAGTTGAGATCGCTCGTAATTAAATTACCATCTGCACCAAATGATGCACCTAATGTAAAGAGTCCTCCTACTTTAATTCGCCGCCTTCGTACTTCTGCTGTTACAGGCTTTCCTTGGTCATAATTAGCAGCGATCGGCCCATACTCTACCCTAGAAGAACGGTCAAATAGAACGACATCAGGTAGTTTAAGTTTATCTAAATTTTCCTGAACTCCGGGTAAGTTAACTAGGTTAGTTTCTGGGTTCATTCCAAAGATTAGGATACTCCGAGGACGACCTGTTACAGGATTTTTCCAGATTGTAAAGTCTAAATAGATCGGATGTACTGATTGAACTGCGGGTAACTCTAAAGCTTTATATAATCGTCGTTGAGAAAAGCTTCTCATCGCCAATATAGCGTTAGATTGACTATTAATTAAAACAATATCGCCTTGCAAGCTGTTATGGAATCGAACGTTACTATAATACAGAGCATCCCGAAAGCCGAGTTGCATAAACATTAAAATATCAGCAAAAGCAATTCCTGCTAAAGCTACAGCCAGGCGAGTTTTTTCCCTTGTCAGTTGTAGCCACGATAGAGGTATTTTTTGATTCATTTTATAGGCGTCTCAACAAGTGTAGCGATTTTAGATTTTCAACCCATGATGGTGACACCCCTACCAGATTGATAGAATGTTTAAAATTGATTAAACAGACCATTCAAGAATATTTTTAATCCAAAATATCAAATGATGGATTAGGATTACTGCTCACCGACAACTTAATTAATTATTAATATCCACAAGAACTTTGGCGTAAGTTAAACCAGAAACTTTCTGGCTATCTTCTGGAGACAGAGCGATTTTAACTTCTACAACTCTGGCATCCACATCTGCGGCTGGATCTGTATTCAGCACATCTTTTTTACCAATTTTTCTGCCGATTTCAGTGACAGTTCCCTTTAATTCACCGTTAAATGCACCGTTATCACTGGTGATAGTAGCATTTTGACCAAGACGCACTTTGCCAATGCTATCTTCGGCGACTTCAGCAATTACAAACATTTGCTTGGTTTGACCAAGTTCAGCAATGCCATTTGCGCCGATCGCTTCACCCGATTTGGTATAAACTTTTAAAATCTCTCCAGCGATTGGTGCTTGAACGTAGCTTAACCTTAGTTCTGCTTCGGCTTTTCTGACATTTGCGATCGCATTACTAACTTGGGCTTGTGCTACTTGCACATCGGTAGGACTAACATCTAAAATTCTGCTCAGTTTGGCCTTTTCTTCATCGATTTGTCTTTGCAAAGTTGCGACAGTTTTATCGCGGTTAACTTTAGCTTCGATTAACTGCTGTTGCAAAGTTGCTGAATTTTGGATTTGGTTGGCTCTAGCTTCAGCAAGTTGCTGTCGCAAGGTTGCCAATGTCTGCTTTAGGGTAGCTTGGCTTTCAGCCACCTGCTGATTAGCAGTTATTGCACTCAAGCGTCTTCTATCCCGCTCTTGCTGAGAAATAGCACCTTCTTTGTATAAATAATCATAGCGTCCGGCATCGACTTGAGCATTGCGCTGTTCGGCTTGAATACGCACAACCGTTGCTCTGAGAGCATCTCTTTGCCCATTAAGTTCGGCTTCTAGGCGATTCACGGTTGCTTGTTGGACAAGTTTATCACCACTTAACTGAGCTGCAACCCGCGCGATCGTTGCTTGCCCTGCATTCCTTTCGCCAATTAACTGCGCTTGTAAGCGAGCAATAACTGCTCTTTGAGCTTGAATATCTCTTGGAGAGCCAGCCCTGACTTGTGCTAAATTCGCACGGGTTTCTTGGACTTTCGCTTTTGCCTCTTGTAGTCCGGCTATTTGGGTATCGCGGTTGTCCAAAATTGCCACAATTTGACCTTGCTTTACTTGTTCACCCTCTCTCACCAGAAGTTGCTGAATTCGTGACGATGGCGCTAATCCTGATGATGGGGCGGACAATTTAACAACTTCGCCTCGTGGTTCCAAACGCCCCACAGCACTAATGCTATTGGTAGATGGCATTACTGGTACAGATGCAGTTAGTTTTCTTAACTGCTCTATTTTGGCCGTACCTAGTATCCCAGCGGCGATTACTACTGGCACAGCTACAGCGATACCCCACCAAATCTTAGGTTGTTCATGATTTAGTGTCTGTTCACTTGGCTTCGGCTTTTCAGTCACCCTTGACATAGTATGTTGCCTATTTACCTGAATTGTGCTGATGTAAGTAAAAATAAAAAGGTTTTTAATCAACAGCCAGCTGTTAGGACAAACAACAGTGGTTTCAAGCTGGGTATGGCTTAAAAATCCATTGTGTGATGAACGTTCAACACTATGGCTTTACAAAATGGTGTTTTCTATAGCCGCTCATTATGTATGCAATACACTTTGACCTCTCTCCAAACCTCTCTTTTAAAAGGAGAGAGGCTTTGAGGCTTACTAGGGCTTAGGTCTGTATTGAAACTGAGAAACGCTATAGTAGCTGACTATTCAATAACTCTGAGTATTATTGAGACATGAGTGCAATAGGAGTTAGCAGAATTCACAAGCAGTATGAATCTAGATATAAAGACGCTATATATCACGCCTCTACACAAAATCCTAAATTGGTATGATGCGGTACTTAACTGCTACATTGACTACGGCTATAGTTAGTCACAAATTCAAAAGAAACATCAAAAATAGACTGTTGCCTTTGTTGGACACAATCTTGCTACAAAACTTAGTCTTCCTTAAGTCAATCAACGATTAACTAACTAAAAAATGTTTGTTTACCCTGAGCGAAGTAGTTGGCGCAGCCTCTCGTAGAGAAGGGTCAATTTAAACATTCCTAACATCAGAGTTTCCTTAATTTTCTGGTCAATGAGTTAGCTGTCTCTAGTTGTTTACACCTACCAAGACAACAAACCATTTTGTAATATTCGCTTCAAAGACCTTACTATTCTCCCTGTTCTGTTTTGGAACTCCATAAAACTCTCGTTGAATGAATTCTACATTTATCCATTAGCTGAAAACGTAGCAGAGCCTACAGATGAAGGAGATGAGGGATATGGAGGGGATGATTAAGTTGGGAGGTCGAATAAAACTGTGGTCATGTAATTTTCTGCCCAAGCTGGGCCAAAGGCTTTTTCTAGTACGCGGCGGGTTTTATCGTTTTGCTGCTGTTTGGTGCAGTAGTTGTGTTGTCCGGCAAGATTTTGGGTGACTTGTTCAACTGAAACAGGATGTGAGGCGATCGCTTGGGTACAATGAATATCTAAAAATTCTCGCACACGCAAAAGAAACATTGTTTCTTCTTCGGGGGAACTGGGGCGGACAAAGATGCAAAAATCTGAAAAAATATTTCCCCATTCTGGTAATTCACGGGGTTGGGAAAAGTTAAGCACTGTTAACTGTGTCAGTGCCGAAGTATAAGATTCTGGTAAGGTGCGTTCTAATTTAATCGGAGAAAGGTCTGCGATCGCAGCACTAATTTGACCTCTACCCCCAACTAAATCACAACCAAACATCGGCAGGTTGTATTCTGGACGGGGAAACATGACGCAGTGCAAAATATCCAGCATATTGCCGATTTTTGCCAGTTCCAAGTGCATTTTCCGAAACTGGGGCGTTTGATAGCAGCGGTTTTCAATCGTCAGTTTTTCGCCTTCTAGTCTACCTTCCACATACCCCAACTCGTCAGGCAAATGGTAAGGGGATAAATCAAGGTGTTGATGCCAAGCTGCCTCAATACAATCAGCTAGCTGACGAATTAGGGGATGTTGTTGCTCACGCAGCGAGGGCATAGAAGTAAATGACATATTCTAGTTGGGAATGCGATCTAATGGCCAGTCTACAACCTGTCGTGCCATACCTGTTCTGGTCTGCAATATAAGCAAACACTTGCACCCAGCCAACGTAAATTTATAAGACAGATGCTTTTCACAAGGATTATTTATTTTGTAGTCTAGGTTACAGAAATAATTTTAGATTAGCCCATCTGTGAAGGTTAATAGAAAGCTATGAAACTAGATTCTCATAGACCGGATTTTGCAGTGCAAGCAAGAACGCGCAATCTGGAAGGCTTACAGAGGTTCAGAGCTTCTACTTGGGTAAACCTTTTGCAACTTCCCAACCCCTTTAGTTTTGACGAAGCACTTTTATTATGTCCGGTTTCAGCGGATGAGTGGCTAGCCTGGATTCCAGATCATGGCGAAGCAATACTCAATATCAGGCAATTTAGTTATTAGTCATTAGTCATTGGTTAATAACTTTAGACAAGGGACTATTGCTGCCAGAAATCAGTGACATCGTATCCTAATTTACTTAGCATCTGCCGCAGCAGGGGTAAACTGAGTCCAATTACATTGCTGTGACAGCCTGCAATTTTTTCGACGAAGAAACTACCAAAACCCTCAATTGCAAAGGCTCCAGCACACTTGAGTGGTTCACCGGTGGCAACATAAGCTTTAATTGCCTTCTCGCTCATTTGAGCAAAGTAAACTCTTGTAACTTGAGACTTGACTAAAATACGGTTTTGGTCACGGTCAATTAAGGCATGACCTGTGTACAAGTCGCCAAAGTTACCTTGCATTATCTGCCAACGTGCGATCGCTTCAGAAAAGTCTGCTGGTTTGCCGTAAATTTCACCATTGATGGACAAAACTGAATCACAACCCATAATCAAAGCTGATTCAAACTGTGGGGCTACAGTTTCCGCTTTATACTGGGCAAGAGTTTTGACCAATTCTGCTGGTTCGCTTAGTTCAATTTGTGACTCATCAAAATCACTTGCTCGAACTATCGGTTCAATACCAACAGTTTGCAACAAGCGGCGTCGGGCAGGGGAAGCTGAAGCAAGTACAAAAGGTGGAATTTTCATAATCTGAAAAACTTGGTAATTGGGTATGGGGCAATTCAATTTTAGATTTTGGATTAAATTTCAATCTAAAATCCAAAATTTAAAATCTAAAATTCTTACTCCCCATTCCCCAATTAATAGACAGAAAAAGAATTAACAACCTCATCAATCATTCGTTTAACTTTCTGCCAGCGTTTTTCAGGAATTGAGGCGTTGAAGGTAAAAAGTTTACCACGACTCACAGCGACGCTGGCGATGTTGTGTCGTTCCTGTTGATTGGGGAGTTTAACCTCATACTCTAAAAGGTAGTATGTTTTACCGTCTACTTCTCGCTGTGCGGCATTGACTAATTCAGCCGAACGACCAGAGTCAGGAGGCGCGAGAGCCGCTTTTCCTAATTTGTATCCTACTTCTGTTGGGGTTCCCAATTCTGACAAAGTTTTGCCTTCTGGAACTGGGCTAATCACAACCGAAACATTTTCAGACACCTCAATCAAATCGTGGAAAACCACATCTGGACCATCGGCAATTTTAACTGGCAGCCAGCCGTTAGGATATAAAAACTGATAGCCATCACCACTGTCTACAAAGCTTTTGAGTCCAGCCGCAGCCGCTACATCCGAATTACTTAGACTTAAGCTCAACACCAATAGCAAAATTAATACAATTCGTTTCCACATTTATACAGATTCCTTTGGGCTGGAGACAACACTAGGCTTGCATTATTTCTCGTCTTTATTGTCCCACCAAGCGGGACGCTTCGGATAATTCCGCGCACCTACCCTGCAAGAAGGCGTTCGCGTAGCGTCTCGTAGAGAAGCCCCTATGCGTAAAGCTCTGCGTCCCTCTGCGTTTCAAAAAAATTTAGTAAATAGGAGAGGCAGATAATTCTACCTCTCCTAATGGGGATAAACTAAATTACTTAAAGCTCGCTAGCCTTAGTATCTGTTGGCTTTGTTGGGTTTGTGAACAATAAAGCTGAGAATTTGGCACTGCTTGATGTTGTCAAAACCCACAACACGAATATAGCTGGTGTTGAATTGAGAACGACATCCTTGAACTTCGCTCAATACTTCTTGAGTAGATTTAGCGCCGAATAAAGGTAGTTTCCACAATGTCCAATATAATTCTGTTGGCTCAGAAGTTTCGTTGAACTCGATCGCTGGAATGTAACCTTGATTCAAAATGTACTGGATCTGCTTGGCAATTTGAGCGTCAGTCAGGGGTGGCAGATAAGAAAGGGTTTCGTAACGACGCTCTTTTGGTAAAGTTTGCATAGCTTTTTGATAATGGGTTGCGATTTTTTACTACTAGGTTGACCGAACTAATTAGATAAGTTATCCAAATTCGGCTCTGAAGTTGTTTGCTGTTCTGGTTGCAGACTGGGGTTAGATGTGTCTACTACTTGTGTGATGCGTTCTAAATGCTGGCGACGTTGCTCCATATTGCCTTGCTGAATGCCAGTGCGAACCATTTCCGGTAAAAATTCTGCAATTTCTTCGGCAATGTGTTCTCTGACAGTCATGATTCGCAAAGCCAAATCTGGTTTTTCTCGCAACAGTTGCTCAATGAATGACTCACCATTTTGAATTTTGCCAGACGAAAAGTTATGCAGCCAAAGTTCTAATGGCGGATTCGTTTCGCCTAGCTGTGCCAATACTGTCCTTAGAGCCTGATAAGTCAGATAGCTTTGGAGAGTTTTGGCTGTGTCCTTCGCAATTTGCTTAAGATTCATGCTTGACCCCAGCCCTGAAGAGTTATGAGTTATGAGTTATGAGTTATGAATTAATGCAAATCCTAACTCTTAACTCTTAACTCTTAACTGTTAACCCAGATCAGACGGTATCCATTGCTTCAAACTCGAACTTGATTTCTTTCCACAGTTCGCAAGCAACAGCCAGTTCAGGAGACCACTTGGCAGCTTCGCGGATGATATCGTTACCTTCACGAGCCAAGTTACGGCCTTCGTTACGAGCTTGAACAACGGCTTCCAAGGCGACGCGGTTAGCGGTTGCACCAGGAGCGTTACCCCAAGGGTGTCCCAGAGTACCACCACCGAATTGTAGTACGGAGTCATCACCAAAGATTTCTACCAGCGCGGGCATGTGCCATACGTGGATACCACCAGAAGCAACTGCCATTACACCAGGTAGAGAAGCCCAGTCTTGGGTAAAGTAAATACCACGAGACTTGTCTTGCTCAATGTAGTTTTCACGCAACAGGTCAACGAAGCCCATTGTGATGCCGCGCTCACCTTCCAACTTACCAACTACTGTACCAGTGTGGATGTGGTCGCCACCAGACAAACGTAGGGCTTTAGCTAATACACGGAAGTGGATACCGTGGTTCTTTTGACGGTCAATTACAGCGTGCATCGCACGGTGAATGTGCAGCAAGATACCGTTATCGCGGCACCAACGAGCCAATGTGGTGTTGGCGGTGAAACCTGCGGTGAGGTAGTCATGCATGATGATGGGCTGTTTGAGTTCTTTAGCGTACTCAGCCCGTTGCAACATTTGTTCGCAAGTAGGAGCGGTGACGTTGAGGTAGTGACCTTTGATTTCACCTGTTTCAGCTTGAGCTTTGTTGATAGCTTCAGAAACGAACAAAAAGCGATCGCGCCATCTTTGGAATGGTGCAGAGTTGATGTTTTCGTCGTCTTTGGTGAAGTCCAAACCACCGCGCAAACACTCGTATACAGCGCGTCCGTAGTTCTTAGCGGAAAGACCCAATTTGGGCTTAATGGTACAACCCAGTAAAGGACGACCGTACTTGTTTAACTTGTCGCGCTCAACTTGGATACCGTGAGGAGGCCCTTGGAAGGTCTTGATGTAAGCTACTGGGAAACGGATGTCTTCTAGACGCAGTGCGCGCAGAGCTTTGAAACCAAATACGTTACCAACAATTGAGGTCAATACGTTGGTTACAGAACCTTCTTCAAACAAGTCCAAAGGATAGGCAACGTAACAAATATACTGGTTGTCTTCGCCGGGAACTGGTTCGATGTCATAGCAACGACCTTTGTAGCGATCGAGGTCGGTGAGCAAATCTGTCCACACAGTTGTCCAAGTACCTGTGGAGGATTCAGCCGCAACAGCCGCACCTGCTTCTTCGGGAGGAACACCAGGCTGAGGTGTCATACGGAACGCAGCTAGAAGATCGGTATCTTTTGGTGTGTAATCGGGTGTGTAATAAGTTAATCTGTAATCTTTAACCCCGGCTTGATACCCAGATTTGCTCTGAGTCTTCGTTTGAGCGTAAGACATAATTTTATCCTTCCCTGAAATCACTCTTGTTAATTATCAAATCACGTTTTGTGCAACTTCCCCTCACTCTGCGCTTACCCCCTTTCATCGGGGAAAAGATCGGGAAAATTTTTGTTAAGGATTGTTTTTGGCAAAGGTTAGCAGTTTTTTTGCGGCGGACACTTTGGTAGCGGTGGTAGCCCTCCTCACCAGTGTTTTCCCCTTCTAAGGGTACACGACCTAGCGCTTCTACTGTTCCCTCTTGTCTAAAAATCAAAATTCTTGTTTACCTCTTCTTCGCACCCAACTAAACCTTCTCAATTTCACCAACTTCCGCCTTTTGTGGCTTGATTTAGATAATTCCCCCATAAATCAGGGTATTCAGGGGATTGGGCTGGCTGGCACACATTCCCGCCTTTACACTCCCTATATCTTTCCCTTTGATGGAAAAGATACCAGAAAAGAATTTACTTGACAGAGATTTAGCAGAGTGGTGAGCAAAAGATAAAAGAATTACACACCACGTAATTTGTAACTTGTTTCACAATATATCAAGAATTCGATAAGTTATTCTTTGAAAGTTTTTAACTTATCTATTTAATTTTGTTATTACATAAAGATTTAAACTTTTTGTTACAAAAGCTTTACAAAATGTCATTAATAACTGTAAAGGACTTAAAAAATGAGGGAGATGCAGAAATCCCCAGTCCCCAGCAATGCATTGAGTTTCGACTGCGCTCAACTACCGCTTGTCGTTGGCGTGGTGTCTCCAATCCTCAATGTTTGAAAAATCCCAGCTAGGGGAACACTGAAATTAACCCAAAGCCAGTTTAGGTAAATGCTATGGGTACTGTCTCCAAAGGAAATGTCACCGTGGTATTGTTTTACAAGCGTACTAGTTTATTAATTACTTCTATCTTGCTGGGGTTGATAGCTTTGCCAAATATGGGATGGGCGCAAAAAACCCCTGACATTAATTCATCTGATGTAACCCCCGCTTACCCATCTTCCGCACCGCCACCGCGAGTAGAATCTTTGCCTGATGAGCGGGGAGTTGAAGAAAATTCGCCAAAAACTGATTATCGTGTTGGTAACTTACTAGGAGATGTTACAGGTAATCTTTGGGTAGGTTCTTGGCGCGGACTATCGCGGATCGATCCTAAAACTGGGAAGATTATTTCTCGTGTTAGCTTACCGAATGTTGCCATTGGTGCTTTAGCTCAAGACAAAGTAGGACGTTTGTGGGTAGGAAGTTATGAGGGACTAGTTCGAGTTGACCCCCGCACTAACGAAATCACCGCACAAAATTTATTTTTGCCTTCTAAACGTGTGTTGTCACTGTTACTTGACAAACGGGGTTATTTGTGGACTGGAACCGATAGCGGTTTAGCTCTCATTAGTCCCGACCAAGGCTTGATTATGACAACATTAAAAAATCTGCCTGGTGTTAGTGCTAATGCCTTGACTTTAGATGCTGAAGGTCAATTGTGGGTTGGTACTCTGGATGGATTGGTGCGGGTAAATACTGCTAGTGCTGCAATTATGAAGCGAATAGCCGATTTACCAGGGACGACTGTACAAGCTTTAGCTATTAGTCCAGAAGGGTTAATTTGGGCAGGAATGCCGAATAATTTGCTAGTTATTAACCCAAAAACTGGTGCAGTGTTGCGGTCTGTAACCCGCTTGCGTGGGCGTGATGTAAAGGCGATACGGTTTGCTAAAGATGGTAGTGTCTGGGTCGGGACTAATAATGGTTTGTTACGATTAGATCCAAATACAGGAGCCGTATTAGACGGAGAAGTTGCTGGACTTCCTTCTAGTCGGGTTCTTACCATTGCACCTGATATCGGCAATAAATTATGGATTGGCACTAGTGAAGGTCTAGCTTGGTTAATGCCCAAAACCGATAGTGCAAAACCCCATATTGCTTTCAGCCGCGCTGTTAAATGATTAGTTAAGAGTTATGAGTTAGGAGTTATAAATTAAAAAAATTTTTAAATTCAAAACTCCTCACTCCTAACTTTTAACTTCTAACTCAGCACGGGCTAAACGCCCCGCTACCGCGAACACTACTCAGCACTCAAAAAATGGCAATCACTACCCAGCAATTAATTCAATGGAAACAACAGGGACGTTCAATTGTCGCGTTGACCGCCTGGGATTATGCGATCGCTCAACTCATCGATGCGGCTGGTGTAGACTTAATCCTTGTGGGCGACTCTATGGCAGTAGTTCTAGGGTATGAAACAACACTGCCAATCACTTTGGATGAAATTATCTATCACGCGAAATCTGTGCGCCGTGGGGTTAAGCGGGCATTAGTAGTTGTAGATTTACCATTTTTGACGTATCAAGAAAGTCTGCAACAAGCGATGCACTCAGCTGGGCGGGTACTGAAGGAAACGGGCGCTCAAGCGGTAAAATTAGAAGGTGGCTATCCAGCAATGGCCGAAACTGTGGCTCGTTTGGTAGAAGCCGGAATTCCGGTCATGGGTCATGTGGGTTTGACACCACAATCAATACATCAGCTGGGTTTGCGACAACAAGGAAAGACACAAGAAGCCAGTGAGAGGATTTTACAAGAAGCGATCGCTCTCGAACAAGCGGGTGTATTTTCTCTAGTCTTAGAGCATATACCCGCAGATTTAGCAATGCAGATTTCACAAAAATTAAGTATTCCCACAATTGGTATCGGTGCGGGAATTCACTGTGATGGACAAGTTTTAGTTACCTCAGATGTCCTCGGACTAGCCCAAAAGCATCCACCATTCGCCAAAGTTTACACAAATTTGCGCGAGACGATTACCAAAGCCGTGCAAGATTATGCCGTGGAAGTGCGAGAGCGAAAGTTTCCTGAGAAAAGTTAAAGAAATAAGCTGCTAATCGAGAACATAAAAAACCCCGACTTGATAGCCGAGGTAGATGGGAGAAGTCCAAATGTCGATGGGATATTGTAAAACCGAAGTCTGTTTTTCTTAGTTAACACCCAATGCAACCAAAACTAGATAGGTAATAGACAAGGTGCAATTTTAGCTATGCGGCTTACTTTTGGGCTTTACTAAGCTATGTAAATAAATATAACAATAATATTACAAATGGTCAACTAGACTTGACAAACAAAGGCTGATATATTTTATAAGGACTACTTAACAAGGCAGTACGATCCGCAAATAAAACGGGTGTGCTGGGTAAGATAGTCCAATAAAAACGAGAACCGATCTTTTGGGGAGTAAAAAAAGTAAGCGATTAGCTGCACAATTCAGGGTAGGTGGAATTAAGCCAGAGATTTGAGAAGCTAGCTACTAGATCGCGAAAGTCTTTACAATTCCCTTGTTGACTCAAAAAGTATTTCTCGACCTATGACGAATCAAGCTCCTATCCCGGTTATTGTCAACGGTGCTGCTGGCAAAATGGGCCGTGAGGTGGTTAAGGCGGTGGCACAAGCGCCTGACTTAAACTTAGTGGGTGCAATTGACTACAGTTTAGAACATCAAGATAAAGATGCCGGGGAGTTGGCGGGTTTAAGCGAACCTTTGGAAGTGCCGATTACCAATCAATTAGAACCGATGTTGGGGTATGTGGCTGGTGACAGACAGTCTCCTCCAGGGGTAATTGTAGACTTTACCCATCCCGATTCAGTTTATGACAATATTCGCAGTGCGATCGCTTACGGTATTCGTCCTGTAGTCGGCACCACTGGGTTAAGTCCAGAACAAATTCAAGACTTGGCAGATTTTGCCGACAAAGCTAGCACAGGTTGTCTAATTATTCCTAATTTTTCCATTGGCATGGTACTGTTGCAACAAGCTGCGATCGCAGCCTCCAAATATTTTGACCATGTGGAAATCATCGAACTGCATCACAACCAAAAAGCTGATGCACCCAGTGGTACTGCCATTCAAACGGCGCAGTTACTAGGAGAATTGGGTAAAACTTTTAACCCTGCTCTTGTAGAAGAAACGGAAAAGTTACCAGGAGCGAGGGGCAGTATCGCAGATGAAGGAATTAGAATTCATAGCGTGCGCTTGCCAGGATTAATTGCCCATCAGGAAGTGATTTTTGGCGCAGCCGGACAGATTTATACTTTACGACATGATACGAGCGATCGCGCTTGTTATATGCCAGGAGTGCTACTAGCGATTCGCAAAATCTTAGCGCTAAAGTCGTTAGTATATGGATTAGAAAAGATACTTTAAACACACAATTGGGCATTCATTACTTAGCACTCATGTTAGTACCACTGACTCGCCAGAAATTTGAACAAGTTGTCCCCCTAATTGCCACTGGTTTGCAGTACAAGTACTACTGGGGGAAGTTCTCAAATTTTTTGCAACGGCTGTTAATTTCTGTAGTTGCGGTAGTTGTTATTTTGCTTGCAATAGTTATTTTCAAGCTTGAGTTTGCTTCAATAGTATTTGTGCTAGGGGTAATTAGCGCTTTTTTTTGGCTGTGGTATCCAGTGTTTCAAGCAAGTATGCGGAATTTACAATGCCGCCGTTACAAGTACGGCGGCTTTTTCCGTGGTCGAGTCCTAGATTGGTGGATTACAGACCAGTTAATAGGTAAAACCGAAACAGTCAATAACAAAGGCGAATTGGTGATTATAGAAAACCGAGAAAAACAGATAAATTTAGAGATAGGTGATGATACAGGATTTAGCATTGAGTTTGTAGCACCATTGCGTCCTGCCCACAAAGTTATTACTCGCGGCCAAATTGCAGAAATGGTAGTGATGTCAAATCGTCCAGATTTGAGCAGTATTGATGAATTCAGCGATATATACTTTCCCAATCGCGACCTGTGGGTTAGCGATTATCCTTTTCTGCGGCGGGATTTCTTTAACGAAGTCGGTCGCCGCTTGCGTGAAGACCAACAACAAAAGCCGCGTCGTCGGCGTCGTAGAGTAGAGGATTGAAGAGGTAATCAGTATAAGCTTCTCTTTCAGAAACGTACAATAGATAGACCTACACCCTGCCTAAATGCAGGGTGCGAGTAATTTAATAATTACGAGCCGAATATCGAAAATATCTCGGCAGTTTGCTCTCATATCATGTCCGACTAAATACTTGTCATTACGTTCGCCCCTGGCGTTCCCGAAGGGTACGCAGCGATAGCGGAGTGAAATAATCGCAATGATTCTGTGATTGCTTCGTTTCACTCCGTTATACTTGCAATGACATATCATAAGTGATTAACCGGACATGATATCAATCGCAAAAGTTCTCAATGGTCGTCCAGGAAGTTCGAGCATTTAGAGAGATAAATCTCTCCTGCCTTCTTGCTAACGAGAGCATCCCACTTGGATGAGTTTTCCTTGCAAACGATAAGTCACTGTCCCGCAGGCAAAACCTGCCGACTTAGGTTCTACATAAGGTCGTGTTGGCGGATTTTGTTTATCTAACCGCGATTTCCAATCGCCGGATATTTTTTCTAGAGTAGGATACTTGCTTAAAAATTCTGAGCCTGCAACAATATCGTGAGAACCTTTAACATTTATTTTAGAACTATTAATGTAGATATTATAATCATAAATAACATTTTTATTTTTAGTCTTATTATTAATATTTTTTCCAGGAAAAGCATAAAGAATGTTCCTAAGAATTCTGACATCAGATGATGTATGAGCAAATATTTGCCCACCATTAAGTTCTGGACTCTGGTTATTTAAAACAGCTGTGTTATTTACAATATCAACATGTTCGCTTAAAAATGCATGAATACCCGATCCACCATTATTAAATGCAAGATTATTTTTAACTAAAGTGTATCCTTTATATGCACCCAATTTTGGGTTTTCATCATTTCTTGTACTATCGATAATAATACCATTACCATCTGTAATCTTTCCAACTGCTATCCAAGGGATGTACATACGATTGTTGTAGGTTTTGTTGTTAGTAACAAACACCTTATATCCCCGCTTGTTGTCAAAATTCCAACTGCTCAATACCGAAATCCCACTGTTACCATAAACGCTATACCAGGCATTATCGAACACTTCGTTATTATCTATTGTCACATAGTCCGATTGAATAGCGGAAATGCCTGCTCCTCCACACCCATGTACCTTGTTGTTAACAATACGTATATGGTGACTATGACCATCTTTTCGTCCATCTACGTTAATGCAGTTTCCATTCGTTAGCGGGTTTAATTTGTTAGTTTTCTGACTTATCGCATAATCAAGGGTTATGTTGGCATTGTTTCCTATCACCTCCAACCCATTTATCTCAATATATGATGCTCCTTTGTGAATGAAAATTCCCTGCCATCCATTGTGTTGAATTTTCGGTTGATGTCCAGGATATGCTTTAAACTTAATCCATGCATTTGCTGTTCCAGAGCGAGTAATAGATACTACGTCCCCACTTGGTTTTGCATTCCTGTAGACTCCGTTCATAATCAATACTGTATCGCCGGGGTTAGTCAGATTTGCTGCCTTTTGAATTGTCCTAAAGGCGGATGAAGTAGAGACTCCGCTATTTGTGTCATTTCCAGCACCACTAACATAGTATGTTTTTGGAGTTGCCCTAATACTGATTAGCTCGCGGCTGGATAGGAGCATTTCCTTGTGAGTAGATACCTGATGAACATTTTTAACTAAAGATACTTTTATTCCTTCTCCATCAGCTAAAAGACTTAATACCACAGGAATTGCAAGATATGCGCTTAAACTGAAACCTTGAATTATCACAAGAAAAGGCTCCTTGAACGGCACGACTTAACAAAAATATCAGGATATTCAATGATTGATGAATACTCTTTTGGATACAAAATACAATAGAGCCGACTTTCCTAGCTCCCCCGATTTCCATCTTGTCCATAGGCTTGCCAAGCTAAGTCTACCAACCCATCAACGATCGCAGCTGCTACAACTGCATTACCTTTGCGGTTGTCAATTATAATGTGAGGTACTAGAGAGTCTTGTAAACGCTCCTTAGCTTCATCAACATTTACAAATCCCACTGGAGTTGCGATTATTAAAGCAGGTCTAATTTCCTCAACTTCAATTAAATCCACCAGTGCAGTCAGTGCCGTTTGCGCTTGACCCACCACAAAAATGCCTTCTGGATAACGCTTTGCTAAGGTTTCTATTCCCCATGCTGCGCGAGTTTTTTCTTTTTGAGGGCGTGTGAGAGCTTCCATGCTGCAATACACTGGATTCGCAAAGGTATTTTGAATATCGTAAGCAATACCTACTTGTACCATCGGGACATCTACCACAATCGTGGTACGTGCGGCTAGCGCTGCTGCTCCAGCTTGCAAGGCACGCTCAGAAAAGCGAATCAAAGACTTATACTCAAAGTCAGCCGTGGCGTAGATTACCCGACGCACAATCTCATACTCTGCGGGTGAAAAGACATGATCGCCAATTTCACTATCAATGATTGCTAAACTTTGAGCATCAGTTACGTGCCATTCCATTTTTGTTGAGCTTCTCAAATATTAGCTTTCAGCTTATCAGCTTCAGAGAGTTAAGAGTTAGGAGTTAGGAGTTATAAGTTAATTAAACTACTCACTCCTAACTACTCACTCATAACTCATTACTAGAAGAAGACCGACTGAAAATAGGAGATAGATAAGCAACCAAAACGCCAATGAGAAACCCAGAGATATTGCGAACCAAAGGCAACCAGTCGCTTGTACGTGTCACAACTGGCCCAATGCCGAAGGCAATAAACAAGATTCCCCACAAAGGTGAGAAAATTAAAGCCCATTGCCAAGCAAAAACTTGGCCTTTATCGCGGGGTTGAGCTGCAAATCCACAAATCACCCCACCAATAACTGAGCTAATCAAGGTGAGAATCCATTGCTCTCGTGGTAGTCCGGGGACAACATTGCAACCCCCTTTGATTAAACAGCCTTTAACCGATTCTAAGGCTTGTAGAATGGCTTGGTCTTCGCCTTCTTCTCGGACAAAGTACAAATTACCGAAGCGGGTTTGCAATTCTATCCAAAAAGTCCGGGGTAAAAGTTCATAAACAGCATCACCGACGCTAAAACTGAGAATGTTACCGCCACGAGAATCAGCAACGAGTAGAATGCTTTTGTCATCCAAACCCCAATATTTGATAACCGCGCGACCTGGGGTGCGGTCATATTGGGTCAATACTCGCAGTTTCCAGCCTGTATCAGCTTCAAACTGCTCTAAATCTTTGACAAGCTTTTCTTCTTGCAGCACAGGCAGAGATTTAGCTAAATCTACAACTGGGGTAAAGGTGTCAGGAAGTAACTCAGGATTGTCATAAGCCAGTGCTGGGGGAGAATGCATCACCCAAATTGACCCAGCCAGGAAAAATACTGCAATAGATACGAGGATTCGCCGCCAAAAACAAGATTGCATGGACGTTTTTATACAAATATTAACGGTAAAAGCGAACAAGTTGTTTTAAAAGAGTACTAGAAAAATGATAGTTCTTTACACTTGTTTACTTTACTCTAATCTAAGGGATCAAAGCAAAAGGTTTTTGGGGAGTGGAGAGTAGCCTTCTCTATCTATGAAGGTAAGGTGCATTTTGTCAATCAGTTAAAATACCCAAAATATCCCTGTAACTAGGGAGAGGGGAGGATGCTATGGACACTAGACTCATCCACCCTCTTTTTGATTATTCTCGTCAAAGTTTTTTACAACTCAAAATTGACTAAGCCATAGCGGAGTTCCCCATACAATAAAAAGGGAATGATTAGAGGTGAGAGATGACTAACAAAGAATTATTAATCCAAGAAATAGAAACTTTACCACCGGAGTTGCTAACAGAAGCACTCGATTTGATCCGTTCTATTAAGGTTAAATATACACAAAAGGAGTTATAATCAGATACGCTTAAACTTATCCCTTTAAGGGATTATACAGAAACTTTTACTGATACTGATAAAGAGCAACTTACATACCGTCCTGCTTCTGGACGCTCCATCCTTCGACACGCTGGTACTTGGGAAGGTGAAGACTTTGAAGAATGCCTTCAAGCAGTATATGCTACTCGTGGTCAAGCTAAATTTGATGACGAAAACCTATTTGAATTCTAGATATAAATATTTACCAAAATCACACAAATTGACAACATCACGAGTGCGAACGCAGCCTTTATCAAAACTGCAATATCGGCTAGGTTTTGCAAATACAAATAAATCCCCTGTTGAACTGTCCCAAGATTTATGTTGGCTATTCATGCTATCTACAAATTTGCAAACAACCTCGTATGTACTTGGTTCATGACAGAAATTTGGAAACAAGCACATTTCTCCTAAAAAGACCGCTTGATTCAAATATGCTTCACCCGTTTTTCCAAATTGCTGAATACAACGCCAAAGTTTATCCATAAACAAAAATGGCTTTTTTAAACTGATGAAATACCACACTTTAACACCGCAACAAGGAAGATAACAATGGCCAATGCCCTTTTTTTGTTTGGTCAATCTTCCTCATCAAAATTGTTTTCCCAGCTAGCAGCCTCGTTATAACCGTCATTAGCGCGGTACACTTCTGCTTTGCTCCGACGATTTTCATGCCTCAGCACTTCTCGTTCTCGCAACGGTAGTGGTGGTTTTTCATTGTTTGGCAAGCGATCGCTCGTCCGCCTTACGGGTTTTTGGCGCGTGAAGTTTTTCCAAGCAGCTTTCGCACCAATCAAGATGCTGCGCGTACCTACTTGCAGATTTTGAGCCTGTTTTCTTGCAGTATCAAGACTTTGGTCAACTTGCTTCACGACTTGACTAGCATTTTTTACACCTTCACTGACATCATCAGTTAAGTCAGTGATTTCTAAGCCAGTCACGCGGATAGCTTCTAAGGTGGGTGGTAACTCCCGCGAGAGAGTATCAAATAGCTTTTCTGCACTGCGAGCCGCGCGTGCTAACTCCTGCAAAGCCGGTATCGCCGCCACTAAAACCGCAGTCAGGCTTGTGGCGACTAAAAGTAAGGAAAGTCCCAACCAAAACAGGGGTTCAATCACGGTTATGTCATTTATGAGCGTTCTAATGGCTGGGGAAGCGAATCTGAGTCTTCAACAGATGTTTGTCGCTTCAAGACTTGGCTTTCTCGCTGACTGGCATCTACACCTGCTGCGATCGCTTCCCGTAATCTATCTAAAGTCTCATCCCAGTTTCGCAGTGCGCTAGCAGAGAGACGATCTGCCTGAATTTGCACACTCATTGATAAGTCTTCTGCCAATTCTGGGATAGCATTGGCGGATTTTTTCAAAATTTTACGCGTTTCGCGCCCTGCGCGTGGAGCCACGAGTAAACCGGTTAAAGCACCGATAGTAGCTCCCAGCATCAAACCGCTAATAAATACTCCAGAACGGTTATTAGACATCTTATTGTTTCTCCCCTTACACCCATTTTAGGTGGGTTTTCTCCCCTTGTAAGACTCAACTGATTTTATTCAGTTAATCTATGGTGACAAAATATCAGCCAGAAAAGTTGCTTTTATTGATTAATACTAGAAGCATTAATTACTTATAATTCAAAACTCCCTCTATCTCCCAAAGTTTTGATACCTCTGGTGGGGTCGCTTTATATTATGTCTTGGGTAGTTCCGTACCCTTCTACTGAGGGAGACGCTCTTAATAATAAAGCTTTGAGGGTATGGAAAGGGGAAGCTAGCGCTAGAAGCCAATGCATCCTATGGGATCTTACTACGAACCTATCGCACTAATAATATTTTGTGAATCCAGATGTGGATAGTAGCAAGGTCAATAAATGCGTCAAAATAAACCTTTCGACGCTCCCATCTCACGACGAGACGACGGTATTTGCGTTGAAGCGATAGTTATACAAATATTTACATACATAAAATATATAAAAAATATCTGGTGTATTTGGGTACAATTACTAAATTGTTACTCATCTATATTAGTAAATGCATTGGTATAAATAAAAATAATTATCAAAACTGTAAGCAGTGGGTAAACTAACTACTGATGATTATCCCAAAAGTTTACATACATTGTGTTTCTACAGACTACAAATCTCAGATTTTAGTTTTTGTCTCAATTCAATATAAAATCTAAAACTTAAAATCCAAAATCAACATGGCAGACCTAACTCCTAATTCTAGTTTTAGTTTGACACTGCGCTTGCAGATTCCTAATCGTGTAGGGATGTTGGCGTCGGTTACACACGCGATCGCAACTACTGGCGGTAATCTCGGACAAATTGATTTAATCGAGCAAACCCGCAAAGAGTCCACCCGCGATATTACTGTGGATGCTGCTAGTACTGAACACGCTGAAACGATTGTGCAAGCAGTCAAAGTATTGCCAGACATTAAGTTACTCAGTGTTTACGATCGCACCTTTAATTTGCATCGCGGTGGCAAAATCAGCATTACCAGTAGAATTCCCTTGAAGAGTGTTTCCGATTTGGCAATGGCTTACACGCCCGGAGTTGGTCGAATTTGTACTGCGATCGCTCAAGACCCAGAGGAAGTTTACAACTTAACCATCAAACAAAACACCGTTGCCATTGTTACCGATGGTAGTGCCGTTTTGGGTTTGGGAAATCTTGGTCCAGCCGCCGCCCTACCAGTCATGGAAGGCAAAGCAATGCTATTCAAGGAATTTGCGGGGCTGGATGCTTTTCCCATTTGTCTCGCCACCCAAGATACAGAAGAAATTATCCAGGCAGTTAAGAATATCGCGCCAGTTTTTGGGGGCGTAAATTTAGAGGATATCGCTGCACCTCGCTGCTTTGAAATTGAAAGAAGATTGCGTGAAGAGTTAGATATTCCCGTTTTTCACGATGACCAGCATGGTACAGCAATTGTCACCTTGGCTGCCTTGTTTAATTCTTTGAAACTGGTACATAAATCCTTAGCAGAAATCAAGATCGTGATTAACGGTGCTGGGGCGGCGGGAGTAGCGATCGCTCGGTTACTCCGCAAGGCTGGGGCAGAAATAATCTGGATGTGCGATTCTAAAGGGATTATCTCTACTAATCGCACCGATTTGACAGAGGAAAAACTTGAATTTGCTGTGAAAGGTCAGGGTACATTAGCGGGTGCAATGCAAGGGGCAGATGTGTTTATTGGAGTCAGCGCCCCAGGAGTTTTGACACCAGAAATGGTGCAATCGATGGCGAAAGATCCAATTGTGTTTGCAATGGCAAATCCGATTCCAGAAATTCAGCCAGAATTAATCAGCAAAGATGTTGCTGTCATCGCTACCGGTCGCAGTGATTACCCAAATCAAATCAATAACGTCCTCGCTTTTCCTGGGGTATTCCGTGGTGCTTTAGATTGTCGGGCACAAACAATTACCATTAAAATGTACCTCGAAGCTGCAAGTGCGATCGCCTCTTTAGTCAAGCCTTCAGACTTGAATCGGGAACATATTATTCCTTCAGTCTTTGATGAGCGCGTTGTCACTGCTGTTGCTGCTGCTGTGCAACGTGCTGCGCGGGAAGAAGGTATCGCGCGAAATTAATTAACTAAAATAATCAATCACTTTTATGGGATGCGCGTCTCGCTCGTCCCTGAGCTTTTAGGCTGCAATCAATTTGCGCTATGAACTGATGTTAAACAGATGAGAATTGATGCATGATTGGTGATTAGATGAGTTGGGGCTACCAATTTAGGAGCAAAGTAACACATCTAAAACACCATCATGTCAACTGTTTGCAATGAAGTATCAAGTTGGGGACGAGTTTTTACAAGAACTGCCATTGATTTTAGGGGGGCCAATCCTCAAACATACTGAGTCAGAGTCTGTGACAGTATGGGTTGCACTAAAACAATCTTGTCAGGTAGAACTTAAGGTTTATGACACAACAAATGATGGTGAAGTAATAGGAAATTGCTTATTGGAGGGAGAACGCTCTACCTTTGCTCTGGGTAAGTATCTTCATGTAGTTGCCATCACGGCTCGGTCTACAATTGGACATCGCCTAACTGGAGGTCGCATCTATGCATACGATCTCCAGTTTACTGTTGCTGACCAAACCACAGAAACTCTGCAACAAGCATTATGTTTAAACTCCTCTCCTCTAGTCAGCATCAGCTACTTCGATCATCAAAAACCAACCTTTGCTCTACCGCCAAACCGTCTTCAAGATTTGCAAATTGTCCATGCTTCCTGCCGTAAACCTCATGGACATGGGTTTGATGCATTGCCGATTCTCGATAGTATGATTCAGGCGTCAGCAAATCAACCCCAACGCCGCCCTCACCAACTGTTTCTTACCGGAGATCAAATTTACGGAGATGATGTAGCAGATCCGTCGTTGTGGGTTTCCACTACTCTTGGTGATGCCCTCTTGGGTTGGGAAGAACGACTTCCGGTGAATGGAGTGTATTGCACTCCCCAGCAGCTACCACCTGGAGAACGGGCTGACGTTGCGACAAATCAAGCTGGCTTGACCGCAGGATTACATAATAAAGCTGAGAAGGTCAACAGTCATCTTTTCAGTCTGGGTGAATATTACGCTACTTATTTACTAGCTTGGTCGCCAGTGTGCTGGCCAACTGCATTTCCCAAAGGACAACAAGTAACACGCGATCGCCATGCTATCAAAGACTGGAATCGCGCAGTCAAGCATTTGCGACAATTCATTTATACGCTTTGGAAAGTGCGCCGCGCCCTTGCCAATATCCCCATGCACAGCATCTTTGATGACCATGATGTTAGTGATGACTGGAATTTGAACCAAGCTTGGTGTTTGCGAGTTTTGGGGCGTCCCTTTGGACGAAGAATAGTCCAAAATGCATTGTTAGCCTATACGGTATTTCAAGGATGGGGCAATACACCAGGGCAATTTGCAGAAGGAAAATCAGGTGAAAAGCTGTTGGCGGCTGCACAAGCTTGGTCAACTTCTCAAGGAACTGATGAAAAGGCTGATGAAGCGATCGCTCGTTATGTAGGAATGCCAGCTAACGATCCCCACACAGGTTTACCTGTTTTAGTCCGAGACGGTTCAGTATTCATTTTGGATAGAGATCCTGAAGCGCTGACTTGGCATTACATAGTCCGCAGCGATTGCCATGAAGTAATTGTGCTGGATACGCGTACATGGCGGGGTTATCCAGCCGATCAAAAACCAATTGCTCCACCAATGTTATTGTGTCCCAAAGCTTTTGAGCAACAACTAGTTTTACCTTTACAAGAAGTAGTTGAACAAACTCAGATTCAAACTACATTTGTGATTGCGCCCACAAATGTATTTGGATTACAAGTGATTGATTGGATTCATCATTGGCACTTAAAACAGGAGAAAGTTTTTTCAACCGATGTTGGAGATGCCTGGAACATTAATGTTGAAGCACTGGCGAAATTCCTAACCACTTTGTTTGAGGAACGTCAACAAGTTGTGATTCTATCTGGGGATATTCACTACAGTTCAGTTGCTCACTTATCTTATGCACGCACCCATTCAAAATTACAGTCTGTTTTGGTACAGTTAACCGCTAGTGCATTGAAGAATGAAGAGATTTTGACGCGGCTGATTCATACACGATTGAAAGATTGGCTGCTACCAGAACAAGTACGACATTGGATAGGCTGGAGCAACCCACTCAATATGGTAGAAATTTCCGAGAAACAATTACACCATAATCGTCAGCTGCTGAATGACTCTGACTGGCATTGTGTGCTGGAGTGGATACCTAGAAATAGCGTTCAGACTTCTACCTACACAGCAGATATATTATCCTTGATAGCTCCTTGGAAGCGAGCCGAAAATACCAAATGGAAATGGTTACAACCCCTGATTTTTTGGAAATCTCGTTGGTTTCAGGAGGGACGAGAGGTAGTTGGATTGAATAATTTAGCTCTGGTTCACTTTGAGTTAGCAGATGACAGTAATTCTTGCAAAGTTATTCAAGATTTATACTGGTTTTCTTGTTGGTATCCAACCCAAGTTGTTTACAGCCGTTTTGAGAGCGAGTTAACACCCAATCAGTCTTTATTAAGATGATCGGCTTTCCTCTGCGAATGGAAATTTGTGTTGTATATGTGGGCACTCTAGATTTAAGAAAAATACTGGAGAGTGATTTCTATGTCTACGAACCCAATTAGTGCAACACTGGCACAAACAGATAGAGATGCTGTGTTGCAAGCGATCGCCACCATTAAAGAAAAGCTACCATTTTTGGTTGATTTGAGTGCCGACGATCGCAAGACTTTACCCAAGATGGGAGATAAGAGTCGCGCCTTTGTGAGTAAAGCATTAGAGGTGGCGGCGCAGAACCCACAGTTTCTACCGCGATCGTTTGACTTGGATGAAATGCGGAAGGACGTGCAATTATTTGAAGCGTTGTATCCGGTGTTGTTGTCGTTGACGCAGTTACAGAGTTGGTAGATGATACATCTCTTGCAGTGGGTAGTGAAGCTTATGCAGCCGCGTTACAGGTGTATAACTACGCCAAAGCTAGTGGACAAGGCGCGGGTTTAGATGCAGTGGTTGTGGAAATGGGACAACGATTTGCTCGTAAACCTGGAAAATCCAAGTCTCAAAAAGCAGCGTTGTAGAAAATAGCTCAGTACTTGCACTTAAAATGTGCGATGTTAAAGCTCAGAATTTGGATGTTGGAGTTAAAAGCACGACATTCCGAGTTCTGAGCTTTATTTTTTGAGTTCAAAGGCTCAACGTTCCAGCAAAAAGGTGCAACTTCCGAGTTCAGAGGCTCAACGTTCAAGCAAAAAGGTGCAACTTCCGAGTTCAAAGGCTCAACCTTCGAGCAAAAAGGTGCAACTTCCGAGTTCAGAGGCTCAACCTTCGAGCAAAAAGGTGCAACTTCCAAGTTCAAAGGCTCAACGTTCGAGTAAAAAGGTGCAACTTCCGAGTTCAGAGGCTCAACGTTCGAGCAAAAAGGTGCATATAACCTATATATTACCCCCCTTTTTAAGGGGGGCAGGGGGGATCAAAAGTATAAACTATGACTAAAAACCTCAATAATAGCAATTTCCATCTACCCTACAATCCAAAGCTTGTGGAAAGAGCAAAAGAACTTCGCAGAAATATGACTCCAGCAGAAAAGAAGCTTTGGTATGGATATCTGAGAACCTTTCAATTTCGCTTTTTAAAACAACGGACGATTAATCATTTCATGGTTGATTTCTACTGTCCCATTTTAAAAGTAGTGATAGAAATTGATGAAGATAGTCATTTTACAGATCAAGATCAAGATTATGACATGGAGAGAACTCATGTTCTGGAGGGCTATGGTTTAAAGGTTCTCAGGTTTACAAATAGCCAAGTTTTAAATCAGTTTGATAGTGTGTGTGAGCAGATACAGGGTTTGATCCCCCCTAACCCCCCTTAAAAAAGGGGGGGAAATCGTAGTTTAGTTTTTTTACAGTCGCGATCGCTCTATGAAGAGTTAGGTATTGCCGAATATTGGGTGGTGGATGTGCAAAATGCCCAAATCATCGCTTATGCGATCGCAGATCAAGGCAGTAAACGTATTCAAGAATCACAGGTATTGCCTGGATTGGCGATGTCTATTTTAGAAGAAGCTTTACGCCAAAGTCGTGAAATGAGTCAATCTGAAGTTGGAACTTGGTTATTGAGCCAGTTTCAGCAAAAGGAGGCTTGACCATTGGCAGTTTGAGACTGGTTTAAGAAGCTGATATGATGCCATATAAAGCAAGCTTTAGTGGGGATATCCTAGAGGTTTGAGATGATTATCCCGATCTTAGATATGCGTCTATTCCGAGAAAAAGAATGGTTATTTAGCCTACTGGTAATATCTCTATTTCTATGGCTAATATTTTTAGGAAACTCCCCTTTAAGAGATTGGGATGAAGGTACTGTGGCACAGGTTGCCCGTGAAATTTGGCGTGCCCCATTTGGTTCAATGCATTGGCTTTACCCCACCCTGGGAGGAGAACCCTATCATAATAAGCCACCCCTGATGCACTTGTTAATTGCTTGGACTTACTCGATCGCAGGTGTGAATGAGTGGACAACGCGTCTACCGGGTGCAGTGTTAACTGCCTTGGGAGTGCCTTTGCTTTACTTGGTGGGATGTTTGCTTTTTAACCAAAGTTTACCAGCTCTGTTTAGCGCTTTAGTTTACCTGACAATGTTGCCTGTGCTGCGTCACGGAAGGCTAGCAATGCTAGATGGTGCAACTATTACCTTTTTCTTGCTGCTGTTATTTTGTTTGCTAAAAGCACGTCAGAATCGCCGATATGCTCTAGGTGTGGGATTTTGTCTAGGGTTAATCACTCTCACGAAAGGGATGATAGTTTTGCCGCTAGGAGCGATCGCTTGTTTATTCCTGATTGCAGATCGGCAGTTTGCTTTGTTAACAAGCCCTTATTTATTAGTAGGAATTTTGTTAGGAAATGCACCTGCGATCGCTTGGTTTGCTGCTCAATGGCAACATTATGGCGAAACTTTCTTCCAAGTGAACTTTCAAACACAAACCTTGGATCGCCTTACACAAGCTGTTGAAGGTCATAGTGGGCCACCTTGGTACTATTTAATTGAGTTAATTAAGTATAGTTTTCCCTGGCTATTATTTTTACCAGGAGGTTTTTATTTAGCTTGGAAAAAACGTCATACTTCCTGGGGTAGTTTAATTATTATTGGCACAATTATTTACTTGGTAACTATCTCTTTAATGAGAACTAAGCTGCCTTGGTATATTATGCCTGTATATCCATTTTTAGCTTTGGCAATTGGTGCGAAACTTAGCGAAATTTGGCAGTACGGTCATTTTAAGGTGCGAAGTTTGACAATATTTATAGCTATTATCGCCATTGCTGGTTTAGGAGGTTGTGTTTACTTTATTCTTGCAAAGAAAGAGCCTACTTTAATAGTCATGAGTATTGTTTTGGCAATAAGCATGAGCATCGCAGTATGGTTAATTAGACAACGCGATCGCAACTTTATTCCAGTGTTGTTTTCTGGGATGTACTTAGTTTTAGCACTGTTAATGAGTTCGCAATCATGGATTTGGGAATTAAAAGAAGCTTTTCCAGTTAAACCAGTAGCAGAATTAATTCGGGCAAATGTTTCACCAGGAACCAAAATTTATACTTCTTTTGCTTACGATCGCCCTAGCTTAAATTTTTATAGCGATTGCAAGGTAACTGCTACAACTCTGCCAGTTTTACAACAAATGTTATCTAATAAATCTTATTTGCTCTTAGACGATGGGGCTTTACAGCAAATAAATTTGACTGGTAGTAAAATTATCGGATCATCTAAAGGATTTACACTGATTTCACCATAGTCTAACAGCTTATCTTTGTTTACTACCGTCATGCTGCTACGAGCCTTCATTTGTTACTTGAACAATCGATTGACTAGATTGGGCTAGATAGATACCCGCTAAAACTACGGCAAAAGTAGCCCAGTCAAACAAACCTACTTGTTCTGCAAAAATAAACCAAGCAAAAATAGAAGCTAGAACTGGTTCTAAAAGAAGCGTGACGGCGACAACACCTGAAGATATTCTACTGAGGCTATAAGCTAAAAGTCCCTGACCCAGCACTTGACAGAAAAGAGCTTGGAAAATGATGAAAAACCAACCCGTCCAGGAATAGGGGAATAGTCTATTTTCGAGGAATGGTAGCACTGGTAGTAGAAACATTGTTGTCACTCCACAGCGCCACAGCATGATAGTTGCAGTACTAAATCTGGTTCGGAGTCTTTCTATCAGCAGCATACACGTAGCCATGAAAACCGCAGTTAGCAATGCTAATGCATCACCTAGCATTTGATCGCTTGCAAATTGCACCTTATTGAGTTCAAACGCGATCGCTCCTCCCAAGGCTATGACCAGACCAATCACGAATCTGTTATCGAAACGCCGACCGAATAACAGATACCCAGCTAAAGCAACAAATAAGGAGTTCAAATTAGACAGTAAAGCCACGTTGGCAACACTAGTTTGACTCAGCGACCAAGCCCACAATAGAAGGTAGGTTCCAGCAGAGGTTCCCATTGCTAACAAGAGCCACACTTCTTTACTTGTAAAAGGCTTCTGTTCTATGGATTGGTCATCAAGCAAGGCAGAAGTAATACTGCCTTCTGTCTCCTCACTATTACCTCTTTCAATAGACTGTTGGTTGCGGAAAGCCTCAAGTCCATTCCACAAACCAAAGACAACTGTCGCAATCCAACTGCGATGAAATACTACAGCATTTGCACCAATTTCTTGTTGACATAATTTGGTCAGAGATGGTGCTAAAGATATGGGAATTAGAGCAAACAATAATGAGACAGTTCCTAATAAAGCTGGTGTTTCAGAGAATTGTTGCTTTAGTAATGACAGTTTGATCGTCATACTTTTAACGAAAGTGTTAACTATATTTTTGACTGATTCCTGGAACGGGTAATTAACAGCAGCTTGGCTAGATACGGCTAAGTATAAACCCATTAAAACTACAGCGAAACCTACCCAACTCGAGAAAGTTAATTTTTCTGAAAAGATTACCAGAGCGAAAATGCCGCTAAATACTGGCTCTAAGAGATGCACCAAGGAGACGACCACAGACGAAAACCTAGCAAGGCTATAGGTCAAAAGCCCATGACCTAAAACTTGGCAAATCAGCGCCAGGAAAATTACCCATATCCACCCACTGACTGTAGAGGGGAAAAGCCGATCTTGAGTAAACAAAAGTATGGGGAAGATAGCTAGAGCCGCGATCGCACAGATCCACAACTGAATTGTGGCCGGAGAAAATTTGGTTCGTAATTTCTCTACGAGCAGCAAGTATGCACTCAAGAAAATCGCCGAAACAATCGCAGCCAAGCTTCCTTCAACCTCATCTGTGGCAATTTGCAACTCCTCAAATTCAATAGCGATCGCTCCCCCCAGGGCGATGATCATGCCAATCAGGAATTTCTTCTCAAAACCCTTACGAAATAACAGCCACACTCCTAAACTAGTAAATATAGGGGCAAGATTATGTAAGACACTAGAGATCGCAACGCTAGTTTGAGTCAGCGACCAAGCCAAGAAGACTAAAGTAGCAGCCCAAAAAATACCAGCACCAAGCAATAGCCACAGATCCTGACTAGTGTAGGGCTGCTGTTGTACAGGTTCTTCTAAGGAAAGTTGCTGACGAATCGCCTTGTATCCATGCCAGAGTAAGAAGATCGCACTACCAAGCCAAAGGCGATTAAATACAGTGGCATTGGGACTAAGTTCATTTTCACTCAATCTTACGAAAATAGAGCCAAAAGATATGGCACCGACACCTACAAATAATGAAGCAAGGGCTATCTTCGTTTGATTGGATAGATTCATTAGGAAATTTAAATTCAACTTCTTACCAAGAAAGAACCAAATACAAATATATGGATCAAACCTTCTAACCAACCCAGTGGTCTTGGGCAAATCCTACAGCTATTTTGGCTAGTAGTGTCACAAAAGCGCCCAATATTAAATATCCTCGACGAGGATGGTGAGATAGCAGCACACCAATTGCTATGTTCAAAGGCACAATACCGTAGGCGAGACGGCTCAAGGAAATAGTGCCTCCAGAGGCCAACAGTAAACCAATACCACAAAAGCCATAAACAACTGTAACTGGGGTCAGTTGCGTGTGTAAGCGCCACAACACATAGCCACCACCTAAGACCATGAACAAGTTGAGGAAGTTATTGATCCACTGTTCGCTTGCCAGAATCAACAAAAATAAGACTAAACCATAAAACCCATAAAATAATTTTACAGAACTAAAACGTTGACGGAAATGCCATAAAAGATAGCCACTGGCAACAATCACGCCAAATAACAAGAGATACCAGGGGTCTTGAATTGCACCAGAGGAGTTTTGAACCCAGCCAAATTGCCAATTTTTACTGCCAACGGCAATTTGCATGAACATATTTAACCAACCCTGCCAATCAAACCCTAGAGTTGGTCGCCATCCCCGCTGTGCTTCGATAAAAGCTAAAGGGTCGCCAAAATAAATCGCACAATACAAACTGAATAGAAGTATGCCAATAGCAGTAGTCAAAGCAGCTATATAGGCAATGGGTGGTCGGCGTTCTTTCCAGGCTGCGATCGCCAATGCTGGAATTAGTGCCATACCTGTAGGACGTGTTGCTGTCGCCATCGCTCCCCAAAGGGCAGTCCAGCCATACTGCTTTTGATCGAACGCCCGCAAAGTCGCCGTACTCAAAAACAAATACAGCCCCTCTGTGTAAATCACTCCCGTAAACATCGAAGCTGGATACAAAGAAAGCACAGCAGTTACCCAATGGGCTGTATTGATGCCATGATGCTCCTTGACCCAAAAGTACAAAGAGTAAAGCGCTGCAAAAAATGCCAAGTTGTTGACTAAGGTGCCTGCCAATTCAAACGGTAAGCCCAACTTCATCAAAACCCAGATGCTTAAGGGAAATAGGGGGAAGAAGGCCAGATTATGTTGCTTGCCGTCATTGACAAATTCGTAGCCAGAAGTTGCGATCGCACGGTAATGTATACTATCCCAGGCATCAAAAACTCCCCAGCTAAAACTAGGCAACAATTCCTCTGTTGCTAACGGTAGCTTTGGCGCAACCAGCAACATAGCTGTCCAAATAAATATTCGGCTGACAAGCCATATTGCTGCTGGAAATAGGAAATCATTTTTCCATAAAACTTTTTTTATAGCTATCTGAACTTTGGCCATAAGGTTGAGTGCTTCAACAAACTCCTTTGTGCATCTTTTTACCTATGGCTGTAGCACAGCAGTTTATGAGTAATCTTTTGCATATTAAATCCTCCACCAACACAATTAACAAACTGGACAGATTACCAATTAATTGAAATTATTTCCTATTTAGTTACTTTTGCCAATTTTCTCGGAATTTATCTTTAAAATATAGTATTTATAAATACAATTTTTGTCTAGTTACAGCAGTTACCGCTGGGGGAAAGATACTGAAAGAAAAAATTAATCACTCAGGAGCGTACAGCTTGCTGTGTGTCCCTACCGCTGTACCTCATTCAAATAAGAATCCCTTTTAGTACTTTTAAGTAGAACGGCTTCATTAAATTAAAGCTCGTAGTAAGCGGCTTTAGTCCTTGAGAATCTTACATAGAGAGAAAAATTGCTCACTATGAACAAAAATTTTATCTTACATTTAATTATGTCTACCTACTTATTCGCTAACAGTCTATCGAGTTGAAATTAACGGATTGGAACTGGTGCAGGGACACGGGCACGGGGAAACTTCTTTGCTTTCTTGCATCAGTGTATCGATTATTGTGATTGCTGTGATTAAAGAGTCCCCAGCAATTTATAGTGAGAGTTGTCTGTAAATCCTTAAGCAATTGTGAAAGCGATTACTCTCGTTGGTTCCACTGGTTCTATTGGTACTCAGACTTTAGATATTGTCACTCAGTACCCAGATCAGTTTCGGATTGTGGGATTGGCAGCTGGGAGCAATGTCGAAATGTTAGCTGCTCAAATTCGGCAGTTTCGACCGGAAATAGCAGCCATTTGCTCAGAAGCTAAATTACCAGCGCTCAAAGAAGCTATCATTGACCTCGATCCTAAACCGATTCTACTGGCAGGTGATGCCGGAGTGATAGAAGTTGCCCGTTACGGCGATTCCCAAACCGTTGTCACTGGGATCGTTGGTTGTGCTGGTTTGCTACCCACGATCGCAGCTATCGAAGCTGGTAAAGATATTGCCTTAGCAAACAAAGAAACTCTGATTGCTGGGGCCCCTGTGGTTCTACCCCTAGTCGAAAAACACGGTGTAAAATTACTCCCAGCCGATTCCGAACATTCTGCAATCTTTCAATGTCTCCAAGGTGTGCCAAAACAAGGCTTGCGGAAAATTTTGCTGACTGCAT
Organism: Nostoc sp.; assembly: GCF_036917235.1. GTDB lineage: Bacteria > Cyanobacteriota > Cyanobacteriia > Cyanobacteriales > Nostocaceae > Nostoc. The sequence continues at coordinate 42,534 of NZ_JBALDU010000019.1, read as the reverse complement.
CTGGTGGGGCTTTCCGGGACTGGGATGTAGAAAAGTTAGCAGATGTAACTGTTGCTGACGCCTTGAAGCATCCTAATTGGTCGATGGGACGGAAAATCACAATAGACTCTGCTACTTTGATGAATAAAGGACTGGAAGTAATTGAAGCTCACTTCCTGTTTGGCTTGGATTATGACGATATCGAAATTGTAATTCATCCCCAGAGCATTATTCACTCACTGATTGAATTGCAAGATACTTCAGTTTTAGCCCAACTCGGTTGGCCGGATATGCGCCTACCCTTACTCTATGCTCTATCTTGGCCCGATCGCATCTACACCAACTGGAAACGACTAGATTTAGTCAAAGCTGGAAATTTAACCTTCCGCGAACCAGATCACCAGAAGTATCCTTGTATGCAGTTGGCTTATGCTGTGGGTAAAGCTGGTGGTTCGATGCCAGCTGTGTTAAACGCTGCAAATGAGCAAGCTGTGGCTTTATTTTTAGATGAAAAAATTCGGTTTTTAGATATTCCTCGGTGTATCGAATGGGTGTGCGATCGCCATCAAAATGATAACCGTGCAAATCCCTCTTTAGATGACATTTTGACAGCAGATAAATGGGCAAGACAAGAAGTTTTAACAGCGACTGAAAAGTTAGAAACTCACTCGCAGATAATTTCTCTGCGATAAAAACCTTCACTCAGATACCCAAAAGGCAGGTTTTCTGGCTTTTGACCAATTCCTATTTAGCCTTCAGCATTAGGCTGAAGGCTAAAAGTCAAATATCACACTTCCCCAATATCAAAAATGCGTAGCCGTAAGGCTTGTCGTTAGACATCGCTTTGGGACTTTGGATATACTGAAAATAAAAAGAACTAGCCAGGACAAATTGAATGCATGACAAATCGTGAAGAATTGATCCAGGAACTCGAACAAGCTCCTGATGATATAGTCCAGTCAGTACTAGATTTTGTTCGTAGGGTAAAAGCAACACCCAAAACTCATCCTCTCGCAAAATTTGCAGGTATTTTAAGTGATGTCGAAGCCCAAGAATTAAAACGGGCGATCGCAGCAGAATGTCGGCAGGTGGATGTGAAAAAGTGGTGAGATTGCCTTAGATAGCTCTGTGGCGGTGCGTTTTTTGAATGGGGACACAGCGATCGTTTCACGGTTGCTAGCATTACCAGAGGTAGTTCTGCCTTCAGACATCACACTCATGATTGATAATTATTTTTAGTATTAACACCCACTTAACTTACGCAACTTGTAACGGTTTTGTAGGAAGTATTCTTGGTTCTGGTAGTGGTTTGTTTTCTTCTTTCAACATTTCAATAAAAGTCTCAATTACTTCCTGACCATTTTTGGCTGCTTCTTCATAAGTCCTACCATGCGTATGAAATTGTTGCCAGGGGAACTCAGGCAAGTGTACTAAAAAAAGTCTATCTTCCTCCGACCATTGAATTACCATACTGTAGTGATAGTTCATTCTTCTGGCTCCTGTTTTTCTTCGGTTTCCGTGTTTTCCATTTCTTGGAGTTTTTTCAGCACCCGTTGGATGTTTTTTTCTAAATATAACGGAGCATCATCACCGTCTTTACCCGGTATGGTTAGGGGTTCTTCGGGTAACAACGGATGCTTCTAATATGTGTGACTTCCTTTACCTCTTCCTGGTTGAAGAATATAGCCGACTTTTGACACCATCGCTTTCAACTCTCTTACTTTTTTCGGCATTACCCCTTACAGCCAACTCCTGATTTATAAGTCAGACGCGATCGCATTATCGCATTTTCCCCAAAATCCCAAATAAACGCAACATACACACAGCGGCTTGTAGTCAGACATCGCACTTCCACAAACCATAATAAATGCGAACTGACAAGTCAGTGCTTCGCTATCGCACTTCCTCAATACCACAAAGGCGATCGCAATCTATTCCATCAACAATAAATGCGTAGCCGTAAGGCTTGTCGTTAGACATCGGACTCCCTCCCAAAATACTAAAATGCGAACTGACAAGTCAGCGCTTCGCTATCGCACTTTCTCTTCAACGCCAATAAATGCGTAGCCGTAAGGCTTGTCGTTAGACATCGCACTTTCCCATCAACCTTAATAAATGCGATCGCGTCTATGCACTTCATCCCAAGGTCAAAGTCCGTGTAGCATAGCAAAGGTAAATATTTTTGGTATATACTATAAATACGCTTTGAGTGGGACGACAACAAAGCCAAATCAAATTTTTTGAAACACGGTATTCAATTCGAGGAAGCTGTAACAGTTTTTGCCGACCCTTATCTTCTGTTTACGGAAGACTCTATTCATTCTCAGAGAGAAGAAAGAGAATGGGCGATTGGTGAAATAGAAGATGGGTCAATTGTTGTAGTTGTTTTTACCATGCGAGGTGAGGGAATAAGGATAATTAGTGCAAGAAAAGCTACAAAAAAGGAGTGTCAACAATATGAGTCAGGAATCTGAGTTTCCTTTTGAGAGAGCAAGACGAGTTACACCAGAAGAAAACCAAATATTCAGAGATACGATCGCAGATCAGTTTGGGATTATACCGAGAAAGCGTGGACGACCTGCTAAGGGTGAAGAGGAAAAGTATGAGCCGGTTTCTATCAGATTTCATCCTAAAATCATAGCCTGGGCGAAAGAAGAGGCAGAAAAGCGAGGGGTAGGCTATCAAACGGTTATCAATGAAGCACTATTGGAGAAAATAGGCTGATAGTAGGACTTAAGCTATCTTAAAAACCTAAATAAATCTGAAATTTAGCGGCAGATCAAGCAATCTGTTGATTCTGTTGCGGTAAGTCAAAAACCTAAGTATAAAGTGAAAGTTTTTTGACTTCTTCGAGTTGATACAGTAATTATCTTACTAGTTGCCGAATAGATTTTTTTAGCAACTATTAGGACTCCTGTCTGATTTTTGAACAAAATTTCAAATGCAACCCTGAGACAAAAGCCTTTTCAGTCTCAGTATGTTTTCAAAAATCAAATCGGAGTCCTAATCTAACTCTTGTATCTTGTGATTATTGATACAAAAATTTTAAAAAAGTATTTCTAGTAATTCTGCCAAATTGCCAAATAAGTTGCCTTTTACCCGAATAATTGGCCCATTTTCAGCTAATATGGCATTGGCACAGTTAGACAAAAATCTTAGCTTTAGTATCTATTCCAAATTAGGTCTAATAGCTTTAGCAATAGTAATTTTGACTTCAGATAAAAATTTACCCTTTCTAAATAAAGACCTTCTTAGACAAGGGTAATTATTAAGGAATTAATATATATGATTATTACGTTGATTATAGCTTGGATAATCTTCATAATATTATGGAAATTGCTGAAAGCAACCGTGAGCACTGCATTAACTCTTGCGGCAATCCTTGTTTTATTAAATATTAGTTTTGGCATTACTCCACAAGATATTTGGCATTACGTAACGCAGTTTGCTCAAAATCTATCGCAGATCCAAACTGGAAAGTAACAATCTATACTTCACTTTTACTAATAAAAGGTGAAGTATAAAACATGAAATGACAACCTTTCTTGGTCAATCATTATTTAATGCTGAAATCTTGGCTAAGGCATCCTTAAAACTCGGCGGCAACTGACGCATAATCTTGCCTCTTTCGCGATCTAAAGCCACTAATGTCACCTTAGCCGTGACGTATAATTCTTGTCCATCAGTTGAGACAATGGCATAATCCCAATTGATTCGCACACCTGTCACCTCAGCCATGCGGGTTTTTACCATCACTGCCATACCCAATTGAATTGAACGGTGATAGCGCACCGACAGTTCTACAACTGGTAAATCGCAGCCTATAGCAACTAAATCAGCAAATTCAATCCCTATAGATCGCAAACATTCAATCCGCGCTTCTTCCATCCAAGCTATATAGGAACCGTGCCAGACAAGACCGGCATAGTCTGTGTGGTGGGGTTGCACTCTGACAGGATATTCAAACCAATTCCCAAACTCGTGACTAGATGGATTGTCAAGAGCACTGGTTGGTGGTAGTTTTGGTTGGCTAGGTTTTTCTTCTGACATCTTCAATTTTCTCAGTACCTATAAATTTTCCAAATTATTGAATAGCATAAAAATTAATTGCGTTGCCGGACTTCTTGATTTAATATTTACCTTCCGAGCATAGGGAGTGTTTTGTTATGCAGCCTAATCTCCGGTATGTGAGTGTTGTTACTTTATCTCTACTTAGCTTACTAGGTTTTGGGATGGTATATCCAGACAGTAACCAGGTAAACACAAATGCAAAGTTCAGATACGACTCTGGAGAAAAAGCTCAAGCTTTACCCAAGAATAATCAACTCTCAGAAATTGCAAAGCTTAACGAAGAAGCGATCAATGAATCTCGGCAAGGTGAATCGCAAGAAGCGTTACAGAGATTACAAAAAGCATTAGCCATCAGCAGAGACCTTGGAGAGCGCTCTTGGGAAGCGGTAACATTCAACAACATCGGCAGAATCTACCAAAGTCAAAAAAAGTATCCTGAAGCACTTCAATCCTATCAGCAAGCTTTATTAATTAACAAAGAACTTGGGGACCTGGTTCGACTTGGCAAAACCTACAGTAACATCGGTTACTTATTCGATATCCAAAACAAACCAGAGTTAGCAATTTTTTTCTACAAGCATTGCTTGATTAATCGTGAGAAAGCTCGCTTGAATCCATCAGCGCTGAGTGCGCCACAACCAGAAGCTTACAGCATAACTGTTAGCCAGACATATCGTATTTTGGGTGAACGATTGCTGAAACAGGAACGTGTTGCTGAAGCACAAAGGACAATGGATTTACTCAAAGTTGAAGAACTAGAGGAATATCTCCAGAATGTGTCAGGTAATCAACGTACTGTCAAAGGTATTAATATAGCGGCAACAGAAAAACCAATTAAACAAAAGTTGGATCAAAGTGTGGATAATGCTGTTGTGCTGGGTAAAGAACTGACAACACTACGTAAAATTTCCCCTAAAGAGCGATCGCTCGAACAGAAACAACGGATCGAGCAACTAGTCTTAAATCAACAGCAACTTTTAGATGGATTTAACGAATTTATCAATAGTCCTTCAGTGAAAGCACAGGTAGAGCAAATTAGCCGTACAGCTAGGCGGCAAAATTTGGACTTGGAGAATCTCAACGAACTTCGGGATAATTTGGCGCTATTACCGCAAAAATCAGCACTACTCTACCCACTGATTTTAAAAGATAGTTTGGAATTAGTCTTGGTAACTCCTGAATCCCCACCAATTCATCGCACCGTTGCTGTAAAGCGCGAAAACCTCTATCAAACAATTGATGCTTTCCGCCAAGCTTTAATCAATCCCAGTCGAAATATCAAAGCACCTGCACGCCAATTATATGACTGGCTAATTAAACCGATAGAAAAAGACTTGAAGCTATCAGATACGCAAACTCTGATTTACGCTCCAGACGATCGGTTACGCTACATTCCGTTAACTGCTTTATATGATGGCAAACAATGGTTAGTGCAGCGCTTCAATGTGAATCACATTACATCGGCTAGCCTGACCAACTTAAACACCCCAAAACAATCTACTTTGCGGGTTTTAGCGGGTGCTTTTACTAAAGGTAATTATCAAATCAAAATTGGTAATCGACAGTTTGCTTTTGCTGGCTTACCCTTTGCAACGCGGGAGGTGGAAAATCTAGCAGCTACGGTTCCTGAAACTACGAAGCTTTTAGACGATGCCTTTACCCCTAGAGTCGCTGTACCCCAAATGGATGATTATACAATTGTCCATTTAGCGACTCATGCAGCCTTTGTGGTGGGGAAACCAGAAGATTCGTTTATTTTATTCGGGAATGGCGATCGCGTTAATTTTAGAAATGTCGCCACTTGGTCACTCCCAAATGTAGATTTGGTAGTGTTGAGCGCCTGTGAAACCGGCTTGGGAGGCAAGTTAGGTAACGGTGAGGAAATTTTGGGCTTTGGCTATCAGATGCAACAAACCGGCGCTAGAGCCGCGATCGCCTCTTTATGGTCTGTAGATGATGGTGGTACGCAAGCACTAATGAGTGCTTTTTATAGTATTCTTTCTACTGAGAAGCTGACTAAAACTGAAGCTTTACGCCAAGCTCAAGTCTCATTAATTACTGGAAACTGGAAGGAAATAAGTCATAATGCACCCGTAGCAGCAGTTAATGACTTTAGTCATCCGTACTATTGGGCACCCTTTATTTTAATTGGCAATGGACTTTAGATATTCGCGCAGTGTCTCGTAGAGAAGTTATCGCGTTTTGATGAAATTATGGCAAAAGAGGAGTGCTCAACTAACTAACCTCTGACGTTGCTAGGTTTTAACACCTTCTAGCTAGAGGCTGAAAATCAAGATCGTTAAATTTTGGCAGATACAAAAAAATATGCGATGGGCTAGCCATAGCCAATCACTTCATGATAATGGAGAAATAGGTAAGAGCGATCGCTAACTAAACCACTATTACTGATTAACAGTTACCGATAATCAATTTCTAATTTGCTATCAATCTCTGAAACCTTAATACTTCTTGGCAAGAGTTTTAGAGCCTGTATCACTTTGCATAGATTGCTTGACAAGATCGGCCAGTTCATCTAGCTGGCTAATTGCCTCCGCACCCTCTAGCTTCATTAATTCGCGGTCATCCCGCATTTCCGTCCAAGTAATGCCGTAATCGGACACTAAAAATCGAATCAGATGGTTATCACCCAAGCTAACCATAAACGATGCACTATTCATTTGGTCGCCACAGGTATAGCAGGATGCAGGATAACCACGCCGCTCTAATACAATTGCCAAGGCTTGCAGGTTCATTACCAAATCTTGGACGAATTGTCGATGTTGATGTGCTAGTCTCAGAAACACTTTTGTCCTCCAGACACCACAGTAATTTGAGTTTCTTTTATATTTTCTTTAGATTTTCTCACCCATTGGTATTGTAAACTATTCATTACAATTACCAGACAGATGATATTGAGTCGTTAATTGACTACCTTGTTTAGGGTAGCGGATCGGGGTTTTGAAAGCCGTATCAAACTATTCAGTTTGCAAATTCAAAATTTCGGACAGAATTGCTAAATTTAACTATATCTTTATACACCTCTGTCAGAGTAGATTCTTGGAGTAAGCGATCCGCTTTAAGAGTAACTTAAATTTAGCACTAGTCAACTACAGAAAAGCTACATATTTGGTTTATATTGGCTATGTGCAGTCAAATACACTGTTATTAAAGGCCATAATGTAGTTTTTCATCGTTATAGTCTCTCTTGCTTAAATTTTTAATCTGTTCTTTTTCTAACGTAGATTTTGGTATGGAGAAATGATTAGTTATACCAAATTCGTTCCTCCTATATATGTAAAGTTAAGAAGATGACAGTGCAAATTATAGATCAAGTAGTTGCGAGAGAATAAACGCAACACTTTATACAAAGCCAACGTAATTATTAGACAAGTCTCAGTGTAGAATCCACAATGGGAAAACTTAACACTGACAATACCTAAACCCAGCAGAACAATGTTGCCATTTAGGCAATATTTCCAGGTATTTTCGGATTATTTTTAAAAAGGTGTACGACCCAAAGCACGGTAATTGATAAGAATTATTATCTTAGTTTGGTTTTGCCAAATTTAATGTATATATAATATATTTCAATTATCTATCCAAAGAGAGTAATTATTTTTTATTAATTCGTAATTAGTCATAACGCTCTATACGAGAGGCTGCGCCTAGTTTGCTTCCTATAGGGGTACGCAAACTCGCTACCCTTGAGCTAACGTAATTCGTAATGATTGGCGAAACGGTCGCGCGTAATTGTCTTTCTTAGTGGTATTGAATTAGTTGGATATCTAGATATCCAACTAATTCAATTATGAATTAAGAATTAATAGACTACTTGCCACCAACCGAAAGCTGGGCCGATAAAACGGATTGTTGCCCATCCTACAACCATAAGACCAATGCCTATCCAAGCACCACGAGTAGTCCAAGTGACAAATTGTTCGCCTTGAGTTTTTGTGATTGGAACCCAAGACAAGATGCGAGTCTCTTGACCGTATGTTTCCCCTAGTGTGGTTTTGGTTGAGTCGATGGGGGATATTATTCCCCGCACCTCTCAGTTAGATCCGTGCGTACCCGTTTCCGTGTACACGGCTCCCGATGTTCTCAGCTTGCGCTTTTGCTCATGTGTTTGTAATCGTGACAACTCTCATGAATTGCTTCTAGATTATTTTTCTTCCAGTTGGCGTGATTTCCGTCGATGTGGTGCAGGTGAACCTTTTCCTCATCGATGAATTTCAGACCACAGAAAGCACATCTATGGTTTTGCTTCTTAAGGGCTTTAGAGGTTTCTCCGTCATAGAGCTTACTGTTACGTTTGCTCCAATAGGCTATATCTCCGTCATAAGGTGATTTAGTTCCAATGACCGAAATGTGTTTGTTTTCGGAGTAGGAGACTTTTGGAAACGCTTTATCTATCAGTTTTTTGCTAGAGTAGCGTGTCTGTTTTGCTTCCTTGTTGAATACCGTGTAAGCTCTGTGACTCATGAACCAAAGTGATAACTTTGACCCTTCCATCTTGCAGAACTTATGGTAATTTCTCCAGCCTCTAACTACCGGAGCTAATTTCTCAGCCTTTGTGGTAGCACCATAGTTCGAGTTGTTGACGATGTGTTTTACTTTCTTGCGGAACTCTTTGAAGTTATCCACTGAGGGATTACATCTAAACTTTCCGTTTTTCTGGACTTTGAAGTGCCAGCCGAGGAAGTCAAACCCATCTGTCGCGGCGGTAATTTTGGTTTTCTTTTGGCTTACATTCATTCCGCGTTTGCGGAGAAACTCGCTGATTCTTTCAAGTATCTCTGTCGCATCATCTTCGGGTCGAAGTATAATAACCATGTCATCTGCGTATCGGACTGATGGCTCGGTAATATCACTGGCTGAGGTTTTGTCAGTGATTCTCTGTCCTTGATTCTCGTGGTATCTGTGTATACTCTCAATCCCGTTGAGCGCGATGTTAGCTAGTAGTGGGCTGACCACTCCCCCTTGAGGTGTTCTCTGTTCGGGGAATTCTGGGTTGACTCCAGCCTTGAGGCATCGGAATATTCCGAGTTTTAAGCCTTTGGGAGCAATGAGTTCATCCATTATTGCTGAGTGATTAATCCTATCGAAGCACTTTTCAATATCGAGTTCAATTACTCGCTTATTTATTCCGTTAGCTTTGGAGTTAAGGTTTAGGAAGATGTACTTTTGTGCATTATGGGCGGAGCGCCCAGTTCTGAACCCATAACTCCTGACGTGGAAAGTGGCTTCGTGTGCTGGTTCAAGTGCATATTTTGCGAGGCATTGCCAAGCTCTATCCGCGATGGTGGGTATCTTAAGTATTCCGGTAGTCCCGTCCTTCTTAGGGATGGGGATTTCCCGTAATCCTTGATGCTTCCAATTTCTACTATTCATTTTCAGTAATTCTTCAAGGTTGAAGCGTTCTTCAAATGAGAGCGATTTTTTCCCATCAATACCAGCCGTCTTTTTCCCAGCATAAAGCTTAGATACTTGTCTTATTGCAAGAAATCGAGCCGAGGTTGATTTTAGAATAAGCTTTTGGAGAAACCGCGCTTTTCGCTTGTCTCCAACAAGAACCGCTTTAAATACGCGCTTTTGAAGGCGGAAAAGATTTCGGCGGAATTTCTTCCACGGTAAAGCTCTCCAAGATTCACTAGTTTTGCAACTGTGTCTAATCATTTTCTCTTCTCTAGTTTGTATTTTCTGAACACCTCAGTCCAATTACGGACTGTCCTACCCTAACTGTGAGGATTCCTCCGCTCGTCTGGTCTACCTGAGATTCGACTGTCTCAAGACCCACAATTAGTTTTTATTCGTTCCCTCGGAGAGATTGATGAGCCACTGCGTTGCGGTGAGGCAGTCCGGTCTTCTCCCAAAGGGAGAGGCTAGCGCCAAGGGGGTTTCCCCCATGAGGAACTGCCGAACCCGAAGCGGGGTTCCCCCCGTTGTAGCATGTGGCGTTGTTCCGTTAGATGTAGCCAATTCAACTACTGGATTCCCTAGACTCTTGCCGATACTCGACGTATGCTCGGCGGGAATGAACTCCAGTGAGGTCAGGGGTTTGCGTTGCGCCCTGCCTGCGAAATAAGTCGTTTTTCTAGGCTCTGTTTCATCATAGGAACTCCCTGTTAGCGCCAGTGTCAACCCGCAACGGTCGTCTGATTGCGCCCTGTTCCCAGCTTCACTCTACAAGAACCGAGCTTGTTCGGTGTGGGCAGATAAGGAGTCAATTCTGAGTCTGAATGGCAAGGCTTGCACTTGCATCTGACCGAGAGTTCAGCCCTTAATGACAGTAATCTGCTGTCAGACTGGTTTAGTTGTTATGTACGGACTGATTACCGTGATTCACTAAACAACGAATCGCACACGACGCTTTGCTTCACCCATAATCAGCAACTCAAATTCTACTTAGGTTCTAAATTTATTTTGCCAGGAATCATGGCTATAAAGAGGTGATGAATCGCATTACCTTCATAAAATGTAAATTGGGTGACAAATTACTTTAGGCAGAATTTTCCTCATCGGTATTGGAAAACAGGCTGGGATCGAGATAGTTAATGCGTGCCAAAGGACTTAAAGCTGCGAGAATTTGAGCGCCGTAGCTGCGGTTAACAACACGACTATCAAGTAAAGCCACAATCCCTTGACTTTCTCGTATTGGAGCGATCGCCCGTTGTAATTCATTTAAAGCTGTTGGCAACAAGTATAAACGGAACCAATCTTGATGCGATCGCTTATAAAGAGCTACCCTACCAGCTACCAGGGGATTTTCCAAAGATGGTAGGGGCAAAGTCGCAATGATTAATAGATGGGGTGCTGGCAAGACTCGTTGATGTTCTCGCCAAAATTCCCAACCGCTAATCAAAATACCATTTTCATCTAAACAAGTTTTTTCTACTTGCACCCGCGAACCAAACTCTGAGGCTAGAATTGCCGCAACTTGAGCCTTAAGTGGTACATCCCCCACTAAGACAACAGTTAACCCTGGTGCTGTCGCACTTAGACAAACTAGTGTGCGGACTTTGTGAATAAAGGCCGCTTGAAATTCTGGCGTGTTGGGTAGAGGCAACTTATAGGGTACATACAGTTGAATTGCTTCTGCTTGACTTTCCGAAGAGAACTTCAGGCAAGTTAAATCGTCCAAACCCAAGCGCTGGCGAAAAAGGGGAGCCTCAGTTTCCGGTTCGATAGCGCTGCCAATTAAAACTACTGGTTGTCGCTGCCAAATCGGCGAGAGTATTTCCCCTAATTCCATTGGGGCGTAGTGCAAAGAAAATAAACCTTGCCGATGGGCAATAGTCGCCCAGAAGAGAGGAGGGGAAGTAGGGGGGGAAAGATTTTCATCAAGGGTTTGGAATTGTTGCCAAAAATTTTTCCACTTATCTGGGAGGTTTGCTCGATCTAAAGCCAAATACAGGCGATTTAAAATTTCTATTTCTGGCTGGGAAATTAGATAGCACTGATATGGATTAGCAGGATGCTGAAAAAGTTCGTGTGTTAATTGTATCCGTGCTTCACGAATTGCCTCAGCTTGGTTGGGACAAGCCAGCATGAGTTGATCCCAATCATCGGGTTGAATATCTTGGGTAAGTTGATGACGTACCCAATCTTCGAGATCGTCTACCCCATCAATAATTGTGGGGATGCCTTGGGGAAAACGTGAGCCACCAGTCAATTGTCCTTTTAACCAAGCTTTTGGGGAAGTCAACAGTAGTCCTTGGAACTCAGCATCAGGCCAAGCATCACCTGTCCTAATCGATTTATTGGTTGGTAGCCATTGCTGTAGACGGGGAATTTCCACCCGCAGCAGAAGTTGCTGCACTGTTTCTTGAGCAACAATAATTACAGGGCCATGCCACATTAGGGCTGATGCCACGAAACTAGTACGATACCGCCCTTGATAGCCACTAACTGCCCCTACTTGAATTAGGGCGCTACGTCCCAGGCGCAAGGCGCGTGCTACCAACCGTGCCATCGTCAAATGATGGGGCCAGGAAGGGAACCCCGCTTGCGATCGCAAAAAGTTATGTAGTGATAAATGAACTTCTGCCTCAATCACACGCTTTCAATTCCATACAAAGTGATTTTTACTTCCAATTGCCCCATTTCTATTATCTTGTTATTTGTCATTTGTCATTTGTCCTTTGTCCTTTGTCCTTTGTCCTTTGTCCTTTGTCCTTTGCTAATGACCAATGACCAATGACTAATGACCAATCACCCAATACTCTAAATTATGCCAACTTACACAGGAATTTCCAGCGAAGCCTTTAGGCATCCACTAGATCGCCAAGCCGAGCAAGCTTTACGAAATTTGCCAGGATTTGATTTAATTGCTCGTAAATTTGTGGAATTTATCTACGAACGCCCTCAATTAGTCTATCTAATGGGTAACAGCATCCAAGTCGGGCCGCGTCAATATTCCACTATTTACCAGATGTTTCGGGAATGCGTCCGAGATTTGGACATTTACCCAGAACCAACACTGTTTGTCTCGCAAAATCCCCAAGCAAATAGCTATGCACTGGGGCAAGAGAATCCTTACATAGTCATAAATACAGGGATACTAGACTTACTAGACGAAGCCGAGATGAGGACGGTGCTAGCCCATGAACTGGGGCATATTAAATGTGGTCATACTATTTTAATTCAAATGGCGATGTGGGCGATGAGTGCTGCTTCTGCTTTGGGAGAATTGACCTTTGGCATCGGTAATATTGTCACACAAGGCTTGATTTACGCCTTTTTTGAGTGGCGGCGCAAAGCTGAGTTATCGTCAGATCGCGCTGCACTACTAGTAATGGATGACTTGAATCCTGTGATGTCAACGATGATGAAACTCTCTGGCGGTAGTAACAAATATGCCAATGAATGTAGTTTACAAGAGTTTATCAAGCAGTCAGAAAATTATCAGGCACTGGATGAGGATGGACTGAATCAGATATATAAATTCTTGATCTACAATGGCGCTCAGGGTATGATGTTGAGCCATCCTTTTCCTGTTGAACGCTTACATTACTTACGGGCGTGGGCAGTATCCGAAGAATATCAGCAAATTCGCCGAGGAAATTATCAGCGATCGCCTGCTTCTGGATCGGTAAATGTTGCAGCAGAATCTTCCGCAAATGAAACAGAAATTTTACGCCGTCAAATTGAAGAATTACAACGAGAAATCGACAGAATGAAAAGGTCTGAGTAGTTTTGAGTACTAAATAAAGATTAGTAGGGTGGAATAGTGCCTACTAAATCGTTGCATTTGAATCCCCGATTTCTTCGAGAAGTCGGGGATCTGCGTTAACGTACATCTCTCTATGGGAAATTAAAATACTTAAGAGTTGAACCAAATAATTACTCCAGTTCCCAATACACAAATAATTCCCGCCAAGCCAGCTAGGGGTTTTTTATTTTTACCTGTAAACCAGTCAGAGACAATACCAGTGTAAGTAATTAGTTCTGCTGTATCTATGGTAGCGATCGCCCATACCCATCCCGCATGCAATCCCCAAGCTAAACCCAAATTACCGCTAGAGGTAAAGCGTGCTAATACCAGCACCATTCCCATCAGCCATAATCCAGGAAGTTGGGGTGCAGTTTCGCGTTGCTCCCAAACTAGGTGTAACAAGGCAAAAATCAAGCTAGAAATTGCTGCTGCTACCCAAACGGGGTAATCCTGCGCTAATTCTGTGAACAGGAAACCGCGAAAAACTAACTCTTCTATCCCACCGACTAACAACGCTATCAAGAAAATCGGTAGCAAGATGGGTAGTAGTAACTTGAAATTCGACTTTTCAAAAGAACACCAACCTAACCCGAATTGCCCACTAAATACAATAGCTAGACTCAGCACTCCCAAACCAAAACCTAGTGCTAAAAAACCAAGAGTTGAAAGATTGCCAATAAAGCCATAATCTGAAAAAGATTTATTAGTCAACCAAGCAACTCCCCAGAGGATCGGGGGAGCTAATAGGTAAAGTGACAACAATAAAGGCATCTTTTGCTCTGGCTGTAAAGGTTTAGGAGGTTGCCAATTAAGCAATATTGCTGATACTGTTGCTACTGGCAACCAGCAAACTATCCAGAAGACAAAAAATGCCGTCACTATAACTAGTGGCGGTGCATTTTCTATAGACGCCAGTAAGACGTTGACTGAAGACTCAAAGAAAGTTATCAAAATAAACAAAAAAAACACGATAGACTTCTTGCATTATAGATTTCTTGCTGATTAATCAAGACTCTACTAAATTTGGTGAATTCTGCAAGGGGTCTAATCGTATTTTTTATCTGGCTACCAATTTGCTGTCGGGGTAAGGACAGGTTATCATCAACTGAAACTTATCCCTACCATCAGCAAATTTACTCTTCGTCTTCCAAATCTTCGTCTGATTCGTCAGAATCTATATCTTGTGAGGTTAGTTTTTTATCGCTTTCACCTAATTGAATTAGGTGAATATGTTTGTATCCCAGCCTAATTTCAAACTCATCTCCAGCCTTCAAGCCCATTGCTTTGGTATATGTAGCACCAATTACAATTTGACCATTTTGATGGACACTAACCCGATATGTCGGTTCACGACCACGACCATCTTTAGGTGCTTCTGGACTTAGAGGAATTCCTCTAGCAGATAGCAAAGCGTCATAAAAATCCGTGAGATTGACACGAACTTGATTATTCTTAGTAACAGTGTAATAGCCGCACTGTTTAGCTCTTTCTCGGCGTGGTAATGTGGAAAGTTCTTTTACTTTAGCAAGTAGTGCTTTTCCAGTTAATGGCGCGGTTGCAGTTTCAGTCATTATGCTCAAATTTTCCTTACTCTCTCCAAACTGATAAACTATGTAGTCTTATGCCAGCATTTAATTTTTTAGCATTTGCATAGAGCTACTGAAGACCTAGTGTAACGGGTGAATTCCTGCCGATAGGAGCCAAAAGCACTTCTATATATGGTTGTCCACAACCAACTAGAGGCCATAGTTGCCACAGACATTAATTTTGGCGATCTTACGGCACTTTTAACCATTATTCGCCATCAGAAAGAAAACTATTTTCTCCTTTGGCGCTACTGTAGCGGTGTAACTTTCAGCCACCTTTACAAATCGGGTTAGGTTCTACTGCAAATAAGTCGTAGACCCAAAAAATTGCAGGTTTTTCACTTTCAGTGCTTGCCTTTCTTGGCAATGAGCAAGTAGAGTTTTCTCTACTCGTCCTCTCAAGCTTAGGACAGCATAGTATTTCAATAGAGTCCTACGGGCATACACCCTTTTGTCCTACCAGTAGAGACGCGAATTTTCTTGTCTCTACATTACGAATAAACAAAGCAGTAGTAACCGCGCTGATACGGCTATTGATTCTGGTTTTGCTACTTCGTAATTTTATATTAAATACTAGCATGGACTAATAATAGCAAAATAGTTGTTTAATTTTGAATTAAAGTTGCTGGTAAATTTTTATTTAAATTTCTGGACTTGAAAGTTGAAAAAAGCAGTGACGATTTTCTTAACCCTTTATTGCAAGCGTGAGCATTGCTATCTGGCTTTTATAAAAATTTATATAATTGAGACGAGCAGTTTTGACCAATGAGTTCAATCCCATATTTTCTTGATTGAGAGCAAGCCAAAAAGCGAAAAGTCTCTCACCTCCGGGTTTCGCGGTGTTCTAACTTTTCTTTGAAAGTGGTGGGGATTTTTCTTCGGTTTATTATCTTCAGGTCAAAAGCAGTCAGAGGATTTTACACGTCTGTCTATGGGAAGAACAAATCTCTTAACATCTGCCTAGTGCTTGATTGCCACTACTATATATTAAACATGGGCTTTTACACTTCTATATAATCAAAAAATTCCGTCAAGTGGTAGCGAAGGTGGAATTTTACTGTCAGGACTGCTTGACTCAAGTTGACATCAAGACATGTTGCTAACTTCACATACATTTCATTTGGATAGGATCGCTAGGTCAAAGATCAACTTAAGTTACTTTTTAAGCAAACCCTCTTTCCTTTACATTCCCAAACAGGGAAATTTAATGTAAAGCTGCAATTACATTTTTGGCGTTTAACTCAGAATTTGACGAAAATCTTGCCTACAACGCTACTACAAGTAAAATTTGAATGGTTATCCTTAAACTAGAATCAGTCGCTCTTGAATCGTCAGCCTATTAACACCAGAGTTTGAATTCGGGGTGAAAAAGTATAACTCACTTTTGGCAACTACCGCTTTGACTCATGATTGTTGAGGCTGGTGAAGTAATTTTAAAATTTTGGTTAGTAGTTATGGAAGTTATTTTTAAGGTCATTCGACAGCAACAAAATTCCTCCCCTGTTGTGCAAACCTACCTTGTGGAAGCCGAACTAGGTAATACAATCTTGGATTGCCTCAATCAAATTAAGTGGGAGCAAGATGGAACTTTGGCATTTCGCAAAAATTGCCGCAATACTATTTGTGGTAGCTGTGCTATGCGAATTAATGGGCGTTCGGCTTTAGCTTGTAAAGAAAATGTTGGGAGTGAACTTGTCAGATTACAACAAATACCATCATCCCAAAGTAAAGTAAATGCTATTGCTGAAATCACGATCGCGCCTCTTGGCAATATGCCCGTGATTAAAGATTTGGTTGTAGATATGAGCAGCTTTTGGAATAATCTAGAGGCAGTTGCACCTTATGTGAGTACAGCAGCACGACAAGTACCAGAAAGAGAATTTTTGCAAACACCACAAGAGCGATCGCGTCTCGATCAAACTGGTAACTGTATTATGTGCGGTGCTTGTTACTCTGAATGCAACGCTCGTGAAGTTAATCCAGACTTTGTTGGCCCCCATGCCCTTGCCAAAGCTTACCGGATGGTAGCAGACTCCCGCGATAGCAATACCGAAAATCGTTTAGCAAGCTATAACGAAGGCACTAAAGGCGTATGGGGTTGCACCCGTTGTTTATACTGCGATTCTGTTTGTCCAATGGAAGTTGCACCATTAGAACAAATCACCAAAGTTAAACAAGAAATTCTCACCTATAAACAAGCCAGCGATAGTCGCTCAATTCGTCACCGAAAAGTCTTGGTAGATTTGGTTAAAGAAGGTGGTTGGATTGATGAACGTCAATTTGGTTTACAAGTAGTCGGTAATTATTTTCAGGATTTAAAAGGATTACTCAGTCTTGCACCCCTCGGTTTGCGGATGATCCTCCGAGGTAAGTTTCCCCTATCATTTGAAGCTTCTGAGGGGACAGAACAAGTGCGATCGCTCATTGAATCTGTGCAACAAGTAGAAGGGAATAGGGACTAGAGATTGGGTATTAGGGAATAGGGAATAGGGGCTAGGGATTGGGTATTAGGTTATGAAGTATTAAGTATTGGGATTGAAAGAATTGTTTCTCAGTTCCCAATCCCCAATCCCCATTTTTCAACGCGGTTCTTGAGGTATATTTAACGGTTGTCCATAACGGTCATAGACTAAAACATCCCACTGACCATTGTTACTAGACTCAAAAGCAATCCTGCTACCATCAGCGCTAATTGTAGGGTTGCGGACTTCCGCTTGCAGGTTATTAGTTAAATTCCGCGATTGGCGTGTTTCTCTGTCATAGAGAAAAATAGCCGATCGCCCCTGACGACTCGCCGCAAACACAATATAACGACCATCTTGTGAAACGCTAGGATGATTTGCGATCGCATCAAAGGAATTTAAACCTGGCAAATCAACCAAATCACGATTTACCGTATCAAACATATAAACATCTTGGCTACCGCGTCGGTCAGTAATAAAAACAATGTATCTCCCAGAAATTTGGGGGTTTAATTCCGACGCTAAACTATTGAGACTCCGACCCCCTGGATCAAACGGATAACTCAAAAGACGAGGGTAGCCAAAACATCCAGTCAATAAACTTAAACAGAAAAATACAGGTATAAAAAAAACACGTTTCATATAAATTGGTCATTTGTCATTAGTTAATAGTCTCATAACTCCTAACTCTGCCAATTTTAGATTTTAGATTTCTCCATCAATCTAAAATCCAAAATCTAAAATTGAATGACTCCTAAGTCCTAAGGAGGTGAACCTACGGTTGCACCGTTGGGAATATCTAACTCAATATTTGGTCCCCGGTCTAAGACTTCAATATCCCACTGACCACGAGTGGCGGTTTCAAAGACAACATAACGTCCATCTGGACTGATATTTGGTTTTCTAACCCAGCCGCGATAAATTGGTGTGACAATTTGGGACTGTTGCGTAGCGCGATCGTAAAGCGCTACCACTGGTCTACCTTGATCGCTAGTAAGATAAGAAATATAACGCCCTGTATAGCTCAAACTTGGACTTTCGGCAATTGTCTCCTGTCGGTTTATCCCTGGTGTGCCAATAAACACTTGCCTCTCCAAATCGTACACTAGTAGCTGCTGATTACGATTCCGATTAGATACAAACGCTAAAAAGCGCCCATTTCCACTCAAAGCAGGTTGCTCCTCGGTGTAGCGACTGTTAAGAGAAGTAGGCCCTATGGGAATATCGCTAGTACCACAAGATACAAGCAAACTTGTTAAACCAAAAACTAGGCTCCAATGAATTGGTCTTTGGAGCCAAAATGTAGGCGTAAATTTTTCCACCTCAACTGTTTTCCGTCGCCTCTAAACCTACTTGCACGCCAACTGTTTTAAACATCGTCATCAAAATCGGTCAAATTATCTGGTCCGTCATTTGGTTTTTCGATTGGGTTGTATGGCACATAATCAGTTGGGATCGCATCATCATCTTCGCGGGGTCTTCGAGAAGTTGAGTCAGTGGGTGGACGACGCCTTCTCGGTCTGGAAGAAACATTATCTTCACGACTTTCGGGACGCTGTGACCCGTTATTACTACGGCGAGAAGGTTTTCTAACTTCCCCACCCGAACTTTCCCAATCATCAACTTGCCTAGATGAAGAACCCCAATTCTCATCTTCAGAGCTTTCAGAAGGGCGATTCACAGGACGGCCAGAAGTCCGCTGACGCGTTCTATCTGCTGGAGTCTGTCTTTCGCTACTGCTACTGTTACGGCGTCCTGTGCGACGGGGGGGTTGTTCCTCGTAGTAGTCATCACGAGTTGAAATCTCATCTCTGCTACCCTGAATCCGGCGACGTGAGGGTCGTTCTTCCTCGTCCTCATAAGGCAGTGGATCTAAGTCTGCCTCCATCTCAGCCCCATACCTCTTGCGGTTGCGGTTCATTGAATAATTTCCGCTTACCTCTCGCTCATCGTCCACAATCGGAGTATTACGCTTTGCTTGCTGGGTAGCTA
This sequence comes from Nostoc sp., assembly GCF_036917235.1. GTDB lineage: Bacteria > Cyanobacteriota > Cyanobacteriia > Cyanobacteriales > Nostocaceae > Nostoc. The sequence goes on along the minus strand of NZ_JBALDU010000019.1, from coordinate 23,230 downwards.
TACTCCGCAGGCGAATACTTTCCACTGCAAAAAACACAGTTGTACCAACTAAAAGCAGTTGACCAAATTGTAAAATCGGGTCAAGACGCCATCCTTGAAAGACAAGAATAAAGCCGCAAAGCAAGCCGACTGCTGCAAAAAAGATATCTTGATCTCGTGACAATTCTGGGCGCACAGTGCGGAGAAAATACAGTGCTGCCCCAGCCACAGCCAGGAAAATTCCTAGAATACTGGCTGAGTTTGCCCCAAAATTTACCTGAGCCAGAAAACTGGCTGAGTTCAGCCCAAAATTTATCATTGCTGTTTTCCCAATATCAAATCTATGTTAGCGAGTCACAATTAAAATCACTACTCTAATTAGTCACGATATATTGAAGCTTCAAAGCCTCTGGCAAAGAAGCTCTGAAGCTATTCACCGAAAAGTAAAAACACCTATGTCTGTCATCTATAACTGCCACCAGCCGCAGAAAATGCCGCTTTTAGTGCAATTAAGTAGATAGCTGACAGACAATCGATTGTGAGAGTTAAATTAACTCTCATAAGCATTATGAACGCTGTATTTTATCTTTTTGGCTAATGAAAACTAGACCAACTGTAACGGGTATTACAACAATTGCTGTACCCCATAGCAGACTCCAAAGAAAATTTGCTAAAGAAGGCGTCATACTTCTCAACCTTTTTTTACACAGTTCATCCTAATTTTAATAGTGTATTACTTTCTTGAGAAGCCTCTAACTCGGAACTGCCAAACTTGGTAACTACTTTCACCATTTGTTGAGTTAACCACGTGGGCGAGTTCACTTTTCTATTTCAGAAGGAAGTGACAGCATTTGGTTAAAATGATGATCGGAGTGCTTTACAAAGCTTAAAACTTTTTAGCGATGTCTACGATGGGCTAATCGGCGTCGCAAAATGCACATAGCCGTTTGCCTAAGTTTTTTCTTTCTTTACAGATAGATAGTACCTGAAACCGATGACTGGTGTTAACCTGACTGCTTGGATTCTTGGCCCTGTGTTAGGGGTGATGACATTCTTATTTATATTTCGTATCATTCTCACTTGGTATCCGCAAGTGGATCTGAATCGTTTGCCGTTTAATTTAATAGCTTGGCCCACTGAGCCATTTTTAATCCCGTTGCGAAAGCTGGTGCAACCTATAGGCGGGGTAGACATTACACCTATTATTTGGGTTGGTATCTTTAGTCTCCTGCGAGAAATCCTACTAGGTCAACAAGGATTGCTGACTATGCTATCTCGTGTAAATTAGATTACAGGATACAGGTTACAGGCTATAGCTTATGAACCCTGTTCCCTGTAACCTATACCCTGTAACCTTCCCACTTCCCTAACCGTTCATTTCCTGCACAAAATTTGTATAGACGTTACCCTGTAAAAACTGTGGAGTTTCCATAATTTTTTGATGAAACCCAATGGTGGTAGGTAGCCCAGTGATGGCACATTCTCTCAGTGCGCGTTTCATCCGGTTAATCGCAGTGGGTCGGTCTGGTGCCCAAACAATTAACTTGCCGATTAAGGAATCGTAATAGGGCGGGATTTGGTAATCTGTGTAAACGTGGGAATCAATCCGCACACCAGGTCCTCCGGGGGGCAGATAGCTACTGATCCGTCCAGGAGAAGGGCGAAAGTCATGATCGGGATCTTCGGCGTTGATTCGGCATTCGATCGCATGACCTTGTAATACGACTTGCTCTTGGGTCAGCTTGAGTCTTTCACCTTGAGCAATGCGAATTTGTTCGGCGACTAAGTCAATCCCAGTAATCATCTCTGTTACAGGATGTTCTACTTGAATCCGGGTGTTCATTTCCATAAAGTAGAATTTACCGGATCTATCCAAGAGAAACTCAATAGTACCAGCCCCGCTGTAGTTAATGAATTGGGCAGCTTTGACAGCAGCTTGTCCCATTTTCTCACGTAGGTCTTGGTCGAGAGCCGGACTAGGAGCTTCTTCTAACAGCTTTTGATTCCGACGCTGAATTGAGCAATCCCGTTCACCCAAGTGGATGACATTACCGTAATTATCCGCCAAAATTTGAAATTCGATGTGGCGGGGACGTTCAATAAATTTTTCTATGTAAACGCCAGAATTCCCAAAAGCTGCTCCTGCTTCGCCTTGGGCTGCGAGAAAAAGTTTCACAAATTCGTCTTCAGAACGAACTAGACGCATACCCCGTCCACCGCCACCTGCTGTAGCTTTGATCATCACTGGATAGCCGATATCCTTGGCGAATCCTAATCCTTCTTGCTCGGATTCTACCAATCCCTCAGTACCTGGTACCGTCGGTACTCCAGCTTTTTGCATGGTTTCTTTGGCAGTGGATTTATCGCCCATCCGTCTCATAGCTTCTGGAGTTGGGCCGATAAAAGCAATATGATGGTCGGCACAGATTTCCGCAAACCGGGCATTTTCTGCCAAAAAACCATAGCCTGGATGAATGGCAGTAGCATTGCGCGTCAGTGCAGCAGCAATAATATTGGGAATATTCAAATAACTTTTACTGCTAGCGGGTTCGCCAATGCAAACCGCTTCATCAGCAAGTTGGACATGCAGAGCATTACGGTCAACGGTGGAGTGAACCGCAACTGTGGCAATTCCCATTTCTTCACAGGCGCGGAGAATGCGAAGGGCGATTTCTCCCCGATTGGCAATTAATATTTTGTCAAACTTCATTTTTTAGTTTCGATATCATTACCAGTAGATTGACATTTTCTCCGATCCAACTTGAAACAACGCTTCCGCATTATTTCAAATTATTGCAGGAGATTCGCCACCCTGATCCTAAGCAAACTTGCATATTGCAGGCTTGCTGCCTCTACGGGTCTTACTACACTAACAACATTGCTGCTGTAAGTCTTGGCTAGACTACCAAGCTGGGCTTTTGCATAGGCGTAGCCCGTCGTAGACATTGCCTACAGCAGACGGATACGCGATCGCACCCCGCCAAACACAGTCGCTCTAGTAGCTCTACCCTTTTCAATATCACTTGTACAGCTGCTAAATTTCTGTCAGTCTGATACCGCCTTGAGAAAATTTATATTTTTGAGCAACTGAATTTAGATATCACCTTACTATAATTATTTTCTTATGCTATAGTCTATTCTTAGACAAACCATGCGGATGTGGCGGAATTGGTATACGCGCACGCTTGAGGTGCGTGTGGCTTTGCCTTGGGAGTTCGAGTCTCCCCATCCGCATTTTTGCTTGTTTAAGCATAGGGTCAATAGTCTAAGGTTTTTTGACCTATGACTACTGACCCTTAAATATTAATTTGGTAGTGAAGACTTTAGTCTTTTTCGGAACCACTCAGTGCTGACCACATATTAAGAATTGCCTTGTCAAAGTACTAGTTTTTTATGCTTTTATAGAAATAGGTGAAGTTTTGTAAAAAGCATTGAGTATTTCTTTTCCGCCGACAAACAACCTAACACTGCCACCTGCTTGGCATCGCCTCACTCCGATTTGGCAAGGAGGAGAGGAAATAATTCAACAAAGTTTACCTCACACTCAGCTAGCACCTGCATGGCAGCTAATGCTTTTGGGTGACGGCTCTCCAACACGTCACTTAGAATTGCTCACAGGTGAGGCTGTAGAAGTAGATGTTATTGATATGTCATTGATTGGCATCGACTTGGATGCTGCTCCTGAGTTAATCCAAGCTGTCCCAGAACCGCGATTACGGCGACAAGTATGGCTGCGTACTGCTTCTGGACAAAGATTAGCCTATGCTACTTCGTGGTGGGAAGCCAGTCATGTCGATGAGTATTTGCAAAACCGTTCATTACCAATTTGGGCAAGTTTAGCTCGTCTTCGCACAGAATTGTATCGGGATGTTCGAGGAATTTACTACGGTGACTCATTGGCACTAGAGTCCGGTTTTGGTGTAGCTGGGCCTTTTTGGGGTCGCCACTACTTGTTTTGGCATCATGGGCAGCCACTGACATTAATTTATGAAGTTTTTTCACCTTATTTGACCAAATATTTGGGCGCTATGCAATTAAATTTCAAAAATCAGTAAGAAGCCATCCAAAAATCAGTAAGAAGCCATGATGTAGGCCGATCGCTATCGAGTAAAACTAAGTAGCTGAAATCATGCAATGAAATTATTAAAGGAACGTTAAATTATTGTTGCAGGGATCGCTTCTGGTAGTAGTGCCGTTAAACTAATGAGTTTTCGGTAATGGTTTGCCGTTGTTGTGCGATCGCATCCTCTTTAAAATAGAGTCATTCCCCAAGATCAACTATGATTCAACTCAAAACCTAACTTACCCTCAAAGAATTTCTCGCACTTCCCGACAAATATACACCTCAAGAAAATCTTCCAACAAGCAATAAAGCAATAATTTCCTACTGATGTTAGCAAGAAAGACACGAGGAAAGGTTTAATGAATACTTTTGTGCTAAATCTAGAACCGATTGCTCATTTAACCGATGAGCAATTTTATCAATTGTGTATTGCCAATCGTGATGTAAGCCTGGAAATGAACGCATCTGGAGAATTAATAATTGTGCCACCAGTCGGAGGAGAAAGCGGAAATCAAGAAGCAGATTTAATTACAGACTTAAATAATTGGAATCGTCAAGCTAAATTAGGGAAAGTCTTTAGTTCTTCAACTATCTTTATACTTCCCAACGGTGCAAAACTTTCTCCTGATGCTGCTTGGGTAAAATTGGAGCGGTGGGAAGCTTTAACACCAGAACAACGAAAAAAATTTCCGCCACTTGTACCCGACTTTTTGATTGAACTGCGTTCGGAGACAGATCGCCTTGTTCCAATTCAAGAGAAAATGCAGGAATACATTAAAAATGGTGTGTGCTTGGGTTGGCTGATTAATCCTCAAGATCGCCAGGTTGAAATTTACCGACTTTTAAAAGCTGTAGAAGTTGTACAAATGCCAGCGATTGTTTCTGGAGAAGATATACTACCTGGATTTGAGTTGCAAGTATAGGTGGGCGATCGCTACCGAGCAAAGACAAGTAGCTCAAATTGGCTTGCAGCTTTGTCGAGTTAGTTATATCTGTACGTTCGCTTATTTTGAGATGGCAAGAGGGATTAATGCCTTGAGAGGAAAGCAATAGTGGGGCTTAGACAAAAAATATCCAAAAAAGAGCTTCAAACCTATGTACAGATAGTCTTTGACATTCTTTTGCTTAGTTTCTTGATATATCTGGGTTTGGGCTGTTTTTGAGTATTTGGTGTATTTCCCTTGCCCTACATGGGTTTAAGGCTTGTTTCTGCCTCCAAAGTGTTTAAGTCCCGATAGGACGATTTTCCAACCAAATCGCATAAAAATAGAGTTCTTAGAGCGGGGTAATACTTTAAGTAAAATTGAGAGAAATCGCTAAAACCATTACAATACCTAGAGTTTTTTGATTGTATATAATTTCTGTAACTCCGAAAAAATGTTATATTCTCTGAATTGCTTGGAATAACAGATTTACTTGTGGAAACTTTCCGACAGAGGAATTAATCTGAGGGAAACGTCTTACGAAATTCAACAAAGCGTGTTAAAAATGGTAACTGAGCCAAAAACATAGCTTTTAAAAGACTACGGAAAGTAGATTATCGAAGTACCATCAGCATCTAGGGTAGAAAAATTTAATACAATTAACTGCTCTAAAGAATGGGTAATACTGTTGGTGTACTTGACTAATCAAGCAAGTAATAAGTTTGCAAGTATAAGGTACAGGTTTCAATGGCACCGCCTCTTGTGTCTGTTCAGATGAAGAAAAATAAGAAACCGTCTCTGGTGCTGACGCTCTCGGCTGCTGGGTTATTGATTGGTGCGGGGAGTGTGGCCTACTGGTTGTTAGCCCGGAGACAAATATCTTCTAGCGATTTGCTAGTAGGTGCAAATATTATTCCTGGTGATGCCCTGTTTGCGGTTTCTTTAACAACAGATCCGCAGCAGTGGCAGAAATTGCGGCAGTTTGGGACAAAAGAAACCCAAACAGAACTGGACAAAAATTTAGTCCAGTTACGCGATCGCTTTCTCACTAATAATGGTTACGACTTCCAAAAAGATATCGCTCCTTGGGTAGGCGATGACGTGACGATCGCAATTCTTGCCCCAACTACAGGGAATAAACCTACATCCAAACCAGTTACCACCAATGAAGATGCTGCTAGCGATCAGCAGTCGATGGTAATGGTATTACCAGTGAAAAATCCAGAAATCGCCAAAAGCATTTTGGCACAACCCAAAACCCTTAAACAAGGCAAATGGATTGACCGTACTTATCAAGGGATCGCCATTAAACAAAGTGAGGGGCAAGCAGGGCAAAACTTCTCGGCTGCATTACTAGATGGGCGTTTTGTAGTCATCACTGATAGTCCCAAAGCCACAGAACGAGCAATCGATGCTTACAAAAATAAAACATCCCTAGTTACAACAGGCGGCTTTGCTGAGAATTTCCCGAAAATTGCCAACTATCAACCCTTTGCCCAGTTTTATGTAAATGTGCCAACAGCAGCGAAAATAGCCGCAGCTTCTCCAAATCGCCCTTTACCTGCTCAAGTTTTGGCTCAACTGCAAAATAACCAAGGTTTAGCCGGGACAATAACTTTAGAGTCAGAAGGAATCCGCTTCAAGGGCGTTTCTTGGCTAAACCCTAATAGTCAACGTGTGCTGGCGGTGGAAAATAAAGCTGGAAAAATGCAAAGCCGCATACCAGCCGAAACCTTAATGATGCTTACTGGTGGTAACTTACAAAGGTTGTGGAGAGACTATGTTTTAACATCTCAGGGAAATCCTTTATCACCGATCGCACCAGAACAGATTAGAGGTGGTATAAAATCCCTTACCGATCTTGATTTAGATAAGGATTTGCTTAGTTGGATGAAAGGGGAGTTTTCATTATCAGTGATTCCTGCTACTCCAAAAGAAGGTTCACCAAATGATTTTCGTGCGGGTTTGCTGTTCATGGTACAGACAAACAATGCCTACGGTGGGCAAAGCCTACGCAAATCAGCTGAAGCATCCATTAGTAAGCTGGATGAAGTGATGAAAAATCAATACCAGTTCCAAGTGCAATCAGGGAAAGTCGCAGGTCAATCCGTTGTTAACTGGGTATCGCCTTATGGTACATTAACTGCCACCCACGGTTGGTTAGATGGAGATGTCGCCTTCTTAGTAGTAGGCGCTCCCATCACCGATAAAATTGTTCCCAAACCTAACTACACACTAGCTGGCACTCTTCCCTTTCAACAAACAGTTCCTACAGAACCCAATCCGACGAATGGTCAATTTTTCCTGGATGTGGAACGAACTGTGAAAAATTTCCCTTTACCAACTCTAATTCCCAATCAACAAACTTTGCTAGATGCAACGCGCTCAATTGGGATGACATCTGCTGTCAGCGATAATCGCAGTAACCGTTACGATATTTTTATCGAACTTAAAAAAGTTACTAACGCGACTACATTGCCTAGCCCAGAAGAGAACAAGAGTAACTCTGTTAGATAAAGAGTGGGGAACGGGAAGTAAGAATTTTAGATTTTAGATTTTGGATTTTAGATTGAAATTTAATCCAAAGTCTAAAATCCAAAATCCAAAATTGAATTGCCCAATACCCCATTCCCGATTCCCCTCTAAACATATAGGATCAAAACAGTCAGAATCGATATTTTAAATTATCCACGGAGAGAAGACTTTATGAATCTGGTTGTACTCCAGAACTGGCTGGACAATGCGTCCTTTGCCATATTATTCCTGACAATGCTGGTGTATTGGGGAGGAGCGGCTTTTCCTAATCTGCCTTATCTAGCCGCTTTGGGGACAGCTGGGATGGCGATCGCAAATTTGGGCATTGCGACTCTACTAGGGGCACGATGGATCGAAGCTGGTTACTTTCCCTTAAGTAATCTCTATGAATCCCTGTTTTTCTTAACTTGGGGAATTACCGCCGTTCATCTAATTGCTGAAAATAGTAGCCGTAGCCGCTTGGTAGGAGTTGCGACATCTCCGGTAGCAATGGCGATCGCTGCTTTTGCTACGATGACACTACCATCCCAGATGCAAGCGTCAGAACCGCTAGTACCTGCCTTGAAGTCAAATTGGCTGATGATGCACGTCAGCGTCATGATGTTGAGTTATTCTGCTTTGATGGTGGGTTCGTTATTAGCGATCGCTTTTTTAATTGTCACTCGCGGTCAAAATATTCAACTACAAGGCAGTTCCGTTGGTACTGGTGGCTATCGCAGCAACGGCTACCGCTTGCACAAAGCCACTGAACTAATTTCTCAACCACCAACCCCTGCTGTTGAAAATAACGGCTTTGCCCGTTTTGAAACTAGTAGCAATGGCAACGGTAACGGTAATACTGCTGTTTTGAATTTAGTAACTACCCCTGAATCTCAAGCCGTTGCATCTGCTGAACCTCTTTCACCCCAGCGCCTTAGCCTTGCCGAAACCCTCGACAACATCAGCTATCGCATCATCGGACTAGGATTTCCCCTGCTGACAATTGGCATCATTGCCGGTGGCGTTTGGGCTAACGAAGCCTGGGGTTCCTACTGGAGTTGGGACCCGAAAGAAACTTGGGCGTTAATCACCTGGTTAGTATTCGCCGCCTACCTTCACGCCAGAATTACTCGCGGTTGGCAAGGGCGCAGTCCCGCAATTTTAGCCTCCACTGGCTTGCTTGTGGTTTGGGTTTGCTATCTTGGTGTAAATCTTTTGGGTAAAGGTTTGCATTCTTACGGTTGGTTTTTTTAAGAACCTCAATAAGACAGTACTGAGTATTGAGTATTTTACTTTTACTCATAACTCAGCACTTAGTAAAATCCCGCGTAAAACTATGGTGAGTTAAGTATTTAAGTTTAAACACAGAGGGGTGAAGAGTTTTTCTTTGCCCCTGCTCTTACAAGATCGCTCTTAGAGGTTGTTTGAAAAGTGTTTCGTTGTGATTTTAGGCACTTTTAGATCCCCCTAACCCCCCTTTAAAAAGGCAGGGGAACCGGAATCAAAGTCCCCCTTTGTAAGGGGGATTTAGGGGGATCTAGAACGTTTTGCTACTAACAACTAAGACTTTTCAAACATCCTCTTAGCGATCGCGCGAGACAAAAATTATTACTGATAATGACCAGGGACTAATGACCAATGACTAAATCTATAAAATCATCATTTTATTTCGGATGAACTGTTATATCTCTAGAAAATATAGATTTATTGACAGGAGATTTTTATGGAAGATGGATTTGAGATACTAAACCATGATGAAGTTGTGTCTATAGAACCAGACACTTTTAATAAGTTAAATATTGCCAAAACTTTTAAAGTCCGTGATTTGATTACAGCAATTAAAGAATATGTTGGAGCAGAAGAAACAGATGAAGTAAATTTGTATACCCAAGGATTAAATTGTGAAGTTTTGCAATTTAGTACTTTGGGATGGAAAAAAGGAAAAGTTCGACTTGCTTTAGAATTTTGTCCTGATGAATCTGAATCACCACTTGATGAAATTTTTCAAAAACTCAAACAAGTAGAAAACTAATACCCAATGAGCAAAAGATCCCCGAATTCTTAAATAAGTCGGGGTTCTGAACCTCTCGATGTTTGCAAATAAAATTAGGGCGATCTGAATTGCTATCAAAATTCATCAATAAAATAAAGATGTACTAATAACTGAGGAAGAGTAAACTCATCATGCTAAAGTACGATCCATTAGCTTGTTTGCCGTCATCTGAGGAACTGCCAGACTCTGACGATACGCCAGTGGATAACGAATTACAAGACTTGATTCCCGGTTTACTTAAAGTGCTTCTGGCAATGGCTTGGCCAGAACGCATGGATTGGTTTTTTGGCGTAGATATGGGTATTTATTATGACCCAGATTTACCGCCAATAGTACCAGATGGATTTTTGAGTCTGGGCGTTGAGCGATTTTATGATGAAAACCTCCGTCCCAGTTATGTGCTTTGGGAAGAGAAGAAACTACCGATATTAGCGCTGGAAGTGGTATCTAAGACATATCGCGGTGAGTACTCCACTAAGAAAGCAGAGTATGCAAGATTGGGATTTTTGTATTATGTAGTTTACAACCCATTTCGTCGCCGTAAGCCACGTTTAGAAGTTTACAAATTAGTTAACAATATTTATGAATTACATGATGGTAATCCAGTTTGGTTGCCAGAAATAGGTTTAGGAATTGGCATCGAACGAGGAACTTATCTAGGCATACCACGGGAGTGGATGTATTGGTATAACCAACAAGGACAAAGGTTTTTAACACCAGAAGAAGACAAAAAACTTGCTCAACAAGCAGTTCAACAGGCAGAACAAAAAGCTCAACAAGCGGAACAAAAAGCTCAACAAGCACGGCAAGAAACCCAATTATTACGAGAACGGTTGCGATCGCTCGGTGTAGATCCTGATTCTCTGTTTTGAATTGCTACCGAGATTTATTAGGGACTTCCAGTTAAAAAATAAAGATGCACTAATCACCGAAAAACAGTAAACCCATCATGCTAAATTACGATCCATTAGCTTGTTTGCCCTCATCTGAGGAACTACCAGACTCTGATGATACTCCTGTGGATAATGAATTACAAGATTTGATTCCCGGTTTACTCAAAGCGCTTCTGGCAATGGCTTGGCCAGAACGCATGGATTGGTTTTTTGGCGTAGATATGGGTGTTTATTACGATCCAGATTTACCGCCAATCGTGCCAGATGGATTTTTGAGTCTGGGCGTAGAGCGATTTTATGATGAAAACCTCCGTCCTAGTTATGTGCTTTGGGAAGAGAAGAAACTACCGATATTGGCGCTGGAAGTAGTATCTCAGACATATCGTGGTGAGTATTCGACCAAAAAAGCAGAGTATGCAAGGTTAGGGTTTTTGTATTATGTAGTCTACAACCCATTTCGTCGTCGTAAGCCACGTTTAGAAGTTTACAAATTAGTTAATAATGCTTATGAATTACATGATGGTAATCCCGTTTGGCTACCAGAAATTGGTTTAGGAATTGGTATAGAGCGAGGAACCTATTTAGGTATTACACGTGAGTGGTTGTATTGGTATAACCAGCAAGGGGAAAGGCTTTTAACAGCAGAAGAACAAGCGAAATTTGCTCAAAGACGCGCCCAATTATTAGCAGAAAGATTGCGATCGCTCGGCATAGATCCTGATTCTCTCACCTAAATAGCTCTCAAAGTTCATCAACGAAGCTCCAAGGTTCACGAACGAAGCTCTGAGGTTCACAAATGAAGTTCAAAGGTTCACGAATGAAGCTCAAAGGTTCATCAACGAAGCTCCGAGGTTCACGAATGAAGCTCAAAGGTTCATCAACGAAGCTCCGAGGTTCACGAATGAAGTTCAAAGACTCATTCACGAAGCTCCGAGGTTCACGAATGAAGTTCAAAGACTCATTCACGAATATCAAAGCCTCGTTCACGAGTATCAAAGACTCATTACAGCAGTCTTCATTTACTTAAATCCCACTCTCGCCTTCTTCTCTGCGCCTGGGGCGCCTCTGCGTGAGACAAAAATCTTTCAGGAATTACGAATTACCCATTACCCTATCAAGACTTGCACTCACACTTTCAGCATCCGGTGACTTCAATCGCTGCAAAATCTCTAAAGCTGGTTGCAAATAGGATATCGCTTTAGTGTATTCACCCTGCTGTTCTGCCAAATGTCCTAACCACCACAGAGTTATTGCTTTGCCTTGAACATTACCAATGCGTTCATCTATTTCCAAAGACTGATTGAAAAGTGCGATCGCCTGCTCCACTTCCCCTTTGCTGGTGTAGAGAATTCCCAGTTGATCCAACGTCCCCGCTTTGCCTTGGACATTTCCAATGTATTCATTTATTTCCAAAGACTGATTGTAGAGTGCGATCGCTTCATCCACTTCCCCTTTGTCGGCGTAGATACCTGCCAGATTGTTCAACGTCGCCGCTTTGGCTTGGACATTTCCAATGCGTTCATGTATTTCCAAAGACTGATTGTAGAGTGCGATCGCTTCATCCACATCCCCTTTGTTGGCGTAGATACCTGCTAGATTATGCAACGTCGCCGCTTTCCCTTGGACATCACCAATGCGTTCTCTTATTTCCAAAGACTGATTGAAAAGTGCGATCGCTTGATCTACTTCGCCTTTGTTGGCGTATATATCTGCCAGTTCGTGCAACGTCACCGCTTTGGTTTGGACATTTCCAATGCGTTCATGTATTTCCAAAGACTGATTGTAGAGTGCGATCGCTTCATCCACATCCCCTTTGTTGGCGTAGATACCTGCTAGATTATGCAACGTCGCCGCTTTCCCTTTGACATTACTAATGCGTTCAAATATTTCCAAAGACTGGTTGAATAGTGCGATCGCTTGATCAACTCCCCCTTTGTTGGCGTAAATCATTCCCAGAGAGTGCAATGTAGCCGCTTTGCCTTGGACATTACCAATGCCTTCTTCTATTTTCAAAGACTGATTGTAGAGTGCGATCGCTTGATCAACTTCCCCTTTATCGGCGTAGAGATTTCCCAGACAGTGCAACGTCGCTGCTTTGCCTTGGATATTACCAATGCGTTCTGTTATTTCCAAAGACTGATTGTAGAGTGCGATCGCTTGATCAACTTTCCCTTTGTTGGCGTAGATACCTGCCAGTTGGTGCAACGTCGCCGCTTTGTTTTGGAAATTTCCAATGCGTTCAAATATTTGCAAAGATTGATTGTAGAGTGCAATCGCTTGATCAACTTTCCCTTTGTTGGCGTAGATACCTGCCAGTTGGTGCAACGTCGCCGCTTTGGTTTGGAAATTTCCAATGCGTTCTGTTATTTCCAAAGACTGATTGTAGAGTGCGATCGCTTGCTCCACTTCCCCTTTATTGTTGTAGATACGTCCCAGTTCGTGCAATGTCGACGCTTTGCCTTGGATATTACCAATGCGTTGATTTATTTCCAAAGACTGATTGTAGAGTGCGATCGCTTCATCCACTTCCCCTTTGTTGGCGTAAATACTTGCTAGGTTATGAATTATTGCAGCTTTTTCTGTTTCGTCTGTTTGCAAACAAAATTCAAGCGCTTGCTGATAATACTGCTGTGCTTGTTCAACTTCACCGAGTTCTGCTTGAGAGCGAGCTATCGCATGTAAAACACGATAGTCTTTGGTAAGTTCTAGAGTAGATTTGCACAGTTGCACTGATTCCCAAAAACGGCTTTGATTTTTCCAGTTATGTGCTGTGGAGAAGGCTATTTTAGCCGCAATTTTTTCATCCTTCCCCAATAACGCCAAGCGATGAATTTCTAACTTTTGTGCTTCCGTCGCACCTTCCGCCTCCCACCATCGGCGATACAAAATTTGTGCAGCTTGTTTATACAACTCTTCACCCTTGGGGTTTTCTGGAAACTCTAGCAACGGTGACAAAATCCGGGGAACACGATACAACCTCTCTGTGTTGTTAGTCAGCGTAACTTCCAACAAACCCAAAATTTCAGCGCGTTGAATATGACTTTCCCAACTTGAGATATTTTCACAAATGGGTGAAATAGCAGTTAGAGGAACAGGTAACTCATACACCAACAACTTCCCCAGCATTTGACGCAAAGCTGGAGTTTGCTGCTTCAGCAATTCCTCAGCCAAAATATCCTCACGAAATTCCTTTTCCTTATCTGCCATCTTTTGCAGAATCATCTCAACTCCTCTCTCCGCTTCCGGCGACATCGGGGAATTTTGCAAAATCTTATCTAACCATTCCAACAGCCGAGGATTTCCATCAGCTGCTTGTTTGGCACGTTCCGGCAAATCTGGCTGAAATTGCCAACTGCCATTAAACGAATCCAGACGATTATACTTTTTAATCAAATCTGCCCCACCCAAACCCCCCAGAGGTTCGCGGTACAGACGATGATTCAGTTCCGACAATGTGAAATTGTAGCGACAGGTAATAATTACCTTGTGGGGAAGTTGGGAATTTTGCACCGCCTTCAGCAACGCCAGCAGTACATCTACAACTTGTGGTTGCAAGACATAAACCCCATTTCGTAAATCCAAATTAGCCTCAAAGTCATCCAGCACAAAAACAAAGCGCTGTTCTTTGGTATTCAGTCCTTCGATTAAAAACTTGGTGAGGCGCTGCATCAACGGTAAGTTGCCATTGAGAATTTCATGCCCCCGTTCCGAGGTACATTGTTCAGCAAGGGTTTTGAGCAATTTGTCCTCATCCAGTTGCCGAAAGTTCAGCAGCCTGTGATAGCCAACCATCCTTTCCAGAAGTCGCGCCGTTACAGTACTCTTACCCACACCCCCCAGTCCGTGAATGAGTACCCCTAATGAAGTGCGAATAGCTTTGAGACAACGTTGCAAAGTCCGCCGTCTCCCAACAAACTCAGAGGGTTTCGCCACCCGCACCTGTTGGGTATCGGGATCTAAAAACTGTTCATAAGCCGGTTCCGGCGCAGAGGGTGGCAAATCTCCCAACACTTCCACCAACGCACCCGGACATTCTCCCTGAATATATAACCGCAACAAATGCCAGTCACGCACATTCTGTTTAAACAACTGCTGGTAAGTGCTAGCGAGTGCTTCAGCTAATTGATATCCAGCTGCCAATTTGCCGTAAAGGTGCGCGGCGGCGGCTGTAGCTGTCCGGTCTTCCACAGGCCGCCCCCAACTTAAAACCGCCCTGGCCCCTTGGCCAATTAGTGCCTCAGCCATTGAAGGGACAGCCCCTTTATCTGGTGCTTGTCCAGTCCGACACCCAGACAAAAACACCAACTTGGGAAAGCGAAACCGGAAGACTTCGGCCAGTTCTGCGGCTGTGGTTTCGTGGCGTTCCCCAATTTCCGTCTCAGTGATAAAGTAAGGCGTGTAAGGTGCTTCATCTTTAATTGAGGCGTGTCCTGTGAGGTGAAACACATCAAAGTCATTAAAATAGCGACTCCAAACCTTACCCAACTCGCTAACGCAACCGCTTTCTTCCACCCGCAAATCCACAGCAAAATCTCGCGTATCTGCCAGAATTCTCGCCTCTTCCTGTTCAAACTCTAACTTTGGTTCCACATCTTCCGGGTTGGTTGCCATAAACAATACTCGCAATTGTCGTGGTTCCACAGAAAACCCTGCCGTTTCTTTCTCGATCCAGCGCAGAGGCAAAACCACCGGATTAACGCGCTTTACCAAAAAATCCTCACCATCATGCAGCACTTCCCAAGGTAGATGTGCCAGTTGTTTATCAGTATCAATGGCAATTACCAACCCCTCACCGCGACAGTCAGCAATTCCCCGACTCAACCAGCGTCCATCGCCATCCAACCAAAAAAATAACTGCTTCCCGATTCCTGATAAATTGGGCAGCAGTTTATAGTAATCGCGATCGCCTTGCTTGAGTAAATCAGCGATTTCTGCTAATTTCAGGCGACGTGATTCATAGTGCCTTATTTGAGGTAGCCAATACCTCAGTTCAACTATTTCCTGCGTACTTTCTCGAAGTTGAATACGGATAGTTTGCACTTATTTGCTGAGAGATTTGAGGATTTCCGTGATTTCCTCTATGGTAGCTTCTTCGAGTAAAATCCTGTTTCCAGTATCAGGGTCAAGAATTACCACATCAAATTGCTTCCCTGGATGAGATTTATGCCATTCTTGATACCATTTGCGAATTTGTTCAGCTAAAGCCGCAACACCACCGACAATGCCAATAATAGTAGCGATCGCCGCTAAAGTTCCCTCCCTTTGCGTCGGAACTTCATAGCTTCCCGATATTCCAGGAATTTCTAGCAATGCTTCGGCTGCTGTTGGTGCGCCTTCCCCTTCAATTCCAACTTGAATTTCTGCCATAGCTCATCTGCAAATTTATACAACATACTGTATATTCTGCGTTGAAATGAGGATAATACTCACGCAAAGACACAGAGACAATTGCAAAATTATTTACTTAGTGTTGTACCATTTGTCTAAAATAAGACAACAGACCCAAACCTGGAAACCCAGATTTAATCTGACTTTCTTCATTTTTAATTTTTAATTTTTAATTGATATGTCTCTTGCTCCTTGGCGAAGTGCGATCGCTCATGTACTCCATCGCAACCGCAGCCTTGTTTATGCCCGTTATCTGCAACTAGCAACGCTACAAGCGAATGGTCGCCCCGCCAATCGTACCCTAGTCTTTCGCGGCTTTCTGGAAGATACAAACCAGCTAAAATTTATCACCGATAACCGTAGCGCCAAAGCCGACCAGATACAGCAACAACCTTGGGCAGAAATTTGCTGGTACTTCCCTAATACACGAGAACAATTCCGCATCACTGGTTATTTGACCTTGGTAAGCGGTGATGATTCTGACCAGGATTTACAGCCAGCACGGATTGCAATGTGGCAAGAATTGAGTGATGCGGCGCGTTTACAGTTTGCTTGGCCGCATCCTGGAAAACTCAGAGTTGAAAACCCAGAAGCTTTTGCACCACCAGCACCCGATCCTGTTAAGCCAGTGGCTAATTTTTGTCTACTGCTACTCGATCCGGTGCAAGTAGACCATTTAGAATTACGCGGCGAACCACAAAATCGATGGCTTTACCACCGTAATCACCAGCAAGAGTGGTCTAGCGAAGCAATTAATCCGTGATTTAGTCAAGAGTCAAAAGATTGACCCTTAACCCTTGACTTTTAACTAAATACCAGCACCATCTAGAAATTGCTGGATGGTCTTATCTTTGAGGTTGCACCAGCGAGGATCGTGGGTTGGCTCATCCTCTTTCGCTGCTAAACAACCCACTAAAACAGGAGTTTTTTCTGAAGAATTGTTGCGCTGAAGAGTTTGTATTTGTTCTTCCAACGCCTCAATGCGGTCTACTAAAGCACGAATTACTTGAGCTTCTGAATCTGGTAAGTTATTGTGTTCAAGAGGTGAAACCCTAACTCCAGAACGATACATAATGCGCCCAGGCACACCTACCACAGTACAGTCTGAAGGCACATCTCTTAAAACAACAGAACCAGCACCAATACGGACATTATTGCCAATTTGGATATTGCCCAGTACCTTCGCTCCAGCTCCGACTACGACGTTTTCACCCACAGTAGGATGGCGCTTACCACATTCTTTACCAGTACCCCCAAGGGTGACACCTTGATAAATTAGAGCATAGTCTCCTACTATCGCAGTTTCACCAATTACTACACCCATCCCGTGGTCAATAAACACACTTTGCCCAATTGTTGCACCAGGGTGGATTTCAATTCCAGTCAAAAACCGAGCCAAGTGAGAAATCAGGCGGGGAATAAAGGGAAGACCAACACTATACAGCCAGTGAGCTAGCCTATGGAATAACAAGGCTTGCAAACCAGGGTAACAAAATAAAACTTCCAACCAGTTACGGGCAGCTGGGTCACGTTCAAATATGATACGAAAGTCAGCACGCAGTATAGATAGCACGAGATAGCACCCTCGGAAAGCACAACAAGCTACTCTCCCATATTATCCTCTCAGGTGTTACACCTAAAAATTGGGAATGGGGGATTGGGCATTGGGCATTGAGAAGAGACAAAGCAGACAAGGAAGAAGGGGGAGACAAAGGAGAGATTTTCAATAATTCCTCCTTGTCCCCCTTGTTCCCCTCATCTCCACATTCTCTACTCCCCAATTCACTGCTGCTCCACTTTAAGAGTATAATCCCGCTTGACTCCAGGATTAAATGTACCTACCCAAATCCGATAAGTGCCCTTTTTCCAGTCGCGATCGCTAACACTAGCATCTTTACTTTTACCAGTGTCATCACCACAACGAATTGTAGTTGGATCTGGGCCTTGAATGATTAAAGTGGTGTCATTGTTGTTGCTATCAACTTGGATTGTTAGCTGGGGAAAGTCCTTTTCCAAAACCATAATATGATCTGGATTAGGATCGGCAAAGCCAATACAGGCTTTTTGATCGCGATCGCGGTTACTTATGGCAGACAATGAGTAAGAACCACCTGTAAACCCCTGCACTGTTCCTTGTGCTGAATCAAAGTTTGTTGATAAATTCAAAGTGGCAAAGTTTGCTGTCTCTGCTATGGCAGGGGTAGCTGTAATGGCGGTAAGTATAGCCAACAGCCAACCGCCGCGAAACTGAAGTCGGGGGCAACAGTATTTCATAGTAGCCCTCCAACAGGCTTTTAAATTAGTGATGATATATACATATTCTAGTGAAAAAATTCCAGTGAAATTTCAGTTGGTTGTGCCACATTAAAATGTGCCACAATTGAGGTTTTGGAAAGTGAACAGCTAATTGCTAGGTTGTTTCTCGATCTAGACAGCAGCATTAAATCGCGCTCGTTGATAGTGGAGCATTTTGGCAATCAAACCATTGATTAGCAAATGCTACATGAAATTTAAGTAAATATCATGAGGCAAAAAAGTACAGAAGATAAAAGAATTTTTTACCTTCTGTACTTTCAGCTTCTATGAAAATCTTACGAATTATGGAGTTTGAAGAAAACGCCACCTTTGAGCGATCGCGTGTCAGTTCCATAACTACTGACTGTGAGCGATCGCAAGCTATCAAAAAACGGTTTCCCTAATACTTCCACTAGCTTGAGAATTGGTACTTGACGCTCTAACAAATTCTGGCTTTTTGTCCAGTCAAGATATACATAACCTTGGTTTGGTAGGGGAATTGCAGCAATACTATCTTTGAAATTGGGATTGTCAATTAAGGAATTATCCTTGGATGTGAGGATTTCATCCATCGTTTCTAAGTCAGAGGTGAAAATTTCGTAATTTCCTAAGTTTGTATGTAATCCCAACACTTTTGTTTCAATACTGAAGGATGTTCCCTCTTTAACATCACTTTTTTTTGTAGCTGTGGTTAACTCTGTCCAAGCGGAGATTTTTTGCTTGTCTATAGTTAAGGGATTAATACTGAGTCCATTGGATGAGGCGATCGCATCTAAACGAGCAACGCCTTTTTCTACACCCTCGGATTTTTCTACCACAAAAATCCAATGGGGGTTTGTTTGCTCTTGATCGGGTAACAATGCTATGGCATATTCTCCTTGTACCCAACTAAAAATATCCTTTGGTAAATTTATACCCCAGCCTTTTTGAACATCTGCCAAAGGTTTTGCTAACCGAGAAACCACATCTTCCCCAGAACCATATAGAGTTGCTGTTGCTTGTTTCCAGAGTTTAGTTAAATCACTGTCACCTAAATTACTCAAATTCGAGCCAGAAATTGCTAAACCTGCGGATGATGGAACATATTGCAATGCTCCCACAGGTTTAGATAACGGTGCAGATGGAGAGACAATTTCCGATGAAGTTAAAAAGGTGGTTTCTGCCAGTAATCCTTTAGGATTTAACACCAAGGATATAATTTGGCTGTTATAAAGTTGTTCTGGTAACTCTAAGCCTTGCCATTTTGCCACGATGGGAAGATTCAAGAAAGCTATAGCTAATACCCCTTTGAGCCGTTCTTTGGTAGCTTTTTGGTATTCGGGTGAGCTAGTTAAATTCAAATCGGGCGCTTGGACGTTATTGATAGCATCTCGTAGCACTTTCGGATCGTTGGCAAATAAGACGAAGCCTTCACCGACAACAGCACCAGCAAGCAAGTCTTGTTCTGGTTGAGAATTGTCAGAAATCAGTTTTACACCTTTATATTGTTCAACAGCTAAGGTTGCTCCGGCTAACGCTCGTTTAGAAAACAACAATTCGACAAACTCGCGGCTTTTCTCCGGTTGCTTGGTTGCTAGTGCCAACAAGTACCCTGGCTGTTGTCCGTTTTCTGGATCGCGATCGATATCTAAGGTGGTGATAGCTAATGTAATTTCATCCCCTAACCAGGGTTGAATGTCTTGTTTGTAATCTATGCCACTCTTGGCGAATAAACTGGTTTTGAGTTTAGATAGTTCCTCTTCGCGCTCCAACGCCTGCAAACGGTCAGGATTGGTCAATAATGAAACCATTGCAGGAGAAAGTTTCGACACGAATATGGCTGCACTAGGCCCAGAGCTAGAAGCAATGAGGTTAGCCGGACTTTTAGCGAAAAACCAGTAAAAGCCTGCGATCGCAATTACTAGCAGGGCGATCGCCCCAGCGACGATAAAACCGATAAATGAACGTTGCCTATTCACATTAAACCTATTAAAAAAGACGGTTTACAGCCATTTAAGCAGAAAGCCTAGCAGAATTAATCAACCTCCTTGAGAATGGATACTCATGCAAAGGCAGAGATTTTCTGCCACCATAAATAGGATTAGGACTGTTTATAGGGAATTCTTTTAGTCAACCCATGAACCAAATTAGTGTAGAAGAACTGGCGCAACGTCTTTCTTCTAGTGATGCAAGTATTCAGCTAGTAGATGTGCGGGAACCAGGAGAATTGGCGATCGCTAGCATTGAGGGCTTTGTCAACCTGCCTTTAAGTCAATTTACCGAATGGGGAGATCAAGTACCTACCCTCTTCAATCCCCAAACTGAAACCTTGGTGTTATGCCACCACGGCATCCGCTCTGCCCAAATGTGCCAGTGGTTGATTGCTCAAGGTTTTACAAATGTGCAAAATATTTCGGGTGGTATTGATGCCTATTCCCAATTAGTAGACCCTTCAATTCCCCAGTATTAGCTTCTGCTCGGATACGTCATTCAGATGGAACTTACTCTTCCATCTGACTTTTGCTATGCTAAAGATAGGAGTAGATCAATTTAGAGGCTTGCCGGAAAGTTTGAAATTTGAGCATCAAGTACATCTGCACAAAAATGTTGGATTGCTCTAAATTACAGTTCGGTAGTAGCCCCTGAAGAAAATACGTATCTAATAATACTGTTGCAAGCAGAAAATTATGCAAAAGTACGGTTAGAAAAAAGCATCGGAAGGGTACATTATAACTAGCAGCTTTTGCAAAAAAATTGAGCTACTATTTCAACCCTAATCTTAAAAAATGCTTTGTACATAAACTTTAAAAATACTTATCATAATATAGTTATATAATTTGATACCTTAATAAATTATTAATATTTTCTGTTTTCGATTAAATCCACAAATTTCTTGAGAGTTTGATTAAAATTTGCCTTCAGCAAAACATACCATAATGGAAGTTCAGTTAACAAATCGACAACAGCATATACTTTGGGCAACGGTACGTCACTACATTGCTACGGCAGAGCCAGTTGGTTCAAAGGCTTTGGTTGAGGAGTACGATCTGGGTGTAAGCTCGGCGACAATTCGCAATGTGATGGGCGTTTTAGAAAAGTCTGGATTGCTCTACCAACCACACGCTTCTGCAGGACGTGTACCTTCAGATTCAGGCTATCGCATTTATGTTGACCAGCTAATTACACCTTCTCTGCGTTCGCGCAGCGTGTCGCAGGGAAGTAGTGCTGAAACTTTAGGGCGAGAAGTAGAGGTAGCACTGCAAAAGCATCTCCAGTGGGAAGATCGCAGTTTAGAAACCCTACTACAAGGAGCCGCGCAGATTTTAGCAACCTTGAGTGGTTGCATTAGCTTGATCACAATGCCGCAAACGACTACAGCGTTATTGCGACATCTGCAATTAGTGCAAATTGAAGCCGGACGGATCATGCTGATTGTCGTAACAGATGGTTACGAGACACATTCCAAATTGATGGATTTGTCGCCAACACCAGAAGAAACACAACGAGATTCAGAGGTAATCGATCGCGAGTTACAGATTGTTTCTAACTTTTTGAATACCCACTTGCGGGGGCGAAGTCTGTTGGAATTAGCCAACCTCAACTGGAGCGAACTAGATCAAGAATTCCAACGCTACGGGGAATTTTTGAAAAACTCAGTTGCCGAATTGACTCGTCGGACTCTTGCACCGACTGCAACCCAAATTATGGTTCGGGGTGTGTCAGAAGTTTTGCGCCAGCCAGAATTTTCCCAGTTACAGCAGGTACAAACGATTATCCACCTGTTGGAAGAAGAACAAGACCAACTGTGGCGATTAATATTTGAAGAACCAGAACCAGAGGATGGTGGAAAACCAAAGGTAACGGTTCGCATTGGCGCAGAAAATCCATTAGAACCGATACGTACCTGCACCTTGATTTCTTCTAACTATCGCCGAGGTTCAATACCCGTAGGAAGTGTAGGAGTTTTGGGGCCAACGCGCCTAGATTATGAAAGTGCGATCGCAGTAGTAGCATCTGCTGCTGATTATCTCTCAGAAGCTTTCAGTTATTTCAATCCCTAATAGAGACAACCTGCTACAGGTCTAAACAAAAGAACAATACCATAGCAGGTAGATAAACCGAATTTCTAGTGGCAAAATCAATAATTAATACTTTTTAACTCTTTCATGGTTAGAAAAATTGCCTTTGGCTTGCTGTGGCTGGGATTCACTACCTATGCTTTTTTCTTCGCTCCTCCTGAGCAACCTGGTACATTCGAGTTAATCAAAAACCTTTCTACTGGGCAGTGGCAAGGCATTAACCCGTTAGTCATAGCACTATTCAACCTCATGGGCATCTGGCCTCTCATCTATAGTGCAGTAGTATTTATTGATGGTAGAGGACAAAAAATACCTGCTTGGCTATTTGCTACTGCTTCTTTCGGAGTTGGTGCTTTTGCCTTGTTGCCGTACTTAGCCCTACGAGAACCAAATAATCAGTTTCTCGGTAAAAAGAATATCTTGCTCAAGCTGCTAGATTCTCGTGTGACTGGTTTTGTGTTGATGGTAGGCACAGTTATTCTAGTTGCCTACGGTATAAGAGGAGGAGATTGGGGCAGTTTTGTACAAGAGTGGCAAACTAACCGCTTCATCAATGTGATGAGCATAGATTTCTGTCTACTCTCCCTGTTATTTCCCACATTGCTGGGGGATGATATGGTGCGTCGCGGTTGGAAAAATCCGCAGTTTTTCTGGTTAATAGCGTTGATACCGCTATTCGGGCCATTGATTTATTTATCTGTGCGTCCACCTTTACAAGAAGTGGGTGTATCCATATCCGCGCAGCCAGTGGCGAATTGAATAAAGTGCGTTTTTCACAATCCGAAATCTAAAATCCAAAATTTTATCACCCAAAGTCCCCCCTTTTTCAAAGGTTTGGGGATTTTCTGTGGGTGCGTAAATCCCAAGAGAAAGTTTTTTCTGAAAGTACTTTACAAAACGCAATAAATTATTTAAGATGTGTAACAGGTAGTCAAACCTACCTAAATTCATCTGCAAATAATCGCATTTATAAAACAATGACAACAACCTTACAACGTCGCGAAAGCGCCAACGTATGGGATCGATTCTGCGAATGGATCACCAGCACCAATAACCGGATTTAC
>NZ_JBALDU010000018.1:0-1570 GCF_036917235.1 Nostoc sp. | reverse complement strand
CGACCGACCTAAGGAATGACCAACTTACTATCTATATAGCTGTTTGCTTTTCGATATCTAAGGGGTGTAGGTCTCCCTAAAAAGGAGGTGATCCAGCCACACCTTCCGGTACGGCTACCTTGTTACGACTTCACCCCAGTCACCAGTCCTGCCTTAGGCATCCTTCTCCCCGAAAGGTTGAAGTAATGACTTCGGGCACTACCAGCTTCCATGGTGTGACGGGCGGTGTGTACAAGGCCCGGGAACGAATTCACTGCAGTATGCTGACCTGCAATTACTAGCGATTCCTCCTTCACGCAGGCGAGTTGCAGCCTGCGATCTGAACTGAGCTCCGGTTTACGGGATTTGCTTGCTATCACTAGCTTGCTGCCCTCTGTCCGGAGCATTGTAGTACGTGTGTAGCCCAAGGCGTAAGGGGCATGCTGACTTGACGTCATCCCCACCTTCCTCCGGTTTGTCACCGGCAGTCTCTCTAGAGTGCCCAACTTAATGCTGGCAACTAAAAACGAGGGTTGCGCTCGTTGCGGGACTTAACCCAACATCTCACGACACGAGCTGACGACAGCCATGCACCACCTGTGTTCGCGCTCCCGAAGGCACTCTTCCCTTTCAAGAAGATTCGCGACATGTCAAGCCTTGGTAAGGTTCTTCGCGTTGCATCGAATTAAACCACATACTCCACCGCTTGTGCGGGCCCCCGTCAATTCCTTTGAGTTTCACCGTTGCCGGCGTACTCCCCAGGCGGGATACTTAACGCGTTAGCTACGGCACGGCTCGGGTCGATACAAGCCACGCCTAGTATCCATCGTTTACGGCTAGGACTACTGGGGTATCTAATCCCATTCGCTCCCCTAGCTTTCGTCCCTCAGTGTCAGTTACGGCCTAGCAGAGCGCCTTCGCCACTGGTGTTCTTCCTGATCTCTACGCATTTCACCGCTACACCAGGAATTCCCTCTGCCCCGAACGTACTCTAGCTATGTAGTTTCCACTGCTCTTATGAGGTTGAGCCTCACTCTTTAACAGCAGACTTACATTGCCACCTGCGGACGCTTTACGCCCAATCATTCCGGATAACGCTTGCATCCTCCGTATTACCGCGGCTGCTGGCACGGAGTTAGCCGATGCTTATTCCTCAGGTACCGTCATTGTGTTCTTCCCTGAGAAAAGAGGTTTACGACCCAAGAGCCTTCCTCCCTCACGCGGTATTGCTCCGTCAGGCTTTCGCCCATTGCGGAAAATTCCCCACTGCTGCCTCCCGTAGGAGTCTGGGCCGTGTCTCAGTCCCAGTGTGGCTGATCGTCCTCTCAGACCAGCTACTGATCGTCGCCTTGGGAGTCCATTACACTTCCAACTAGCTAATCAGACGCGAGCTCATCTTCAGGCAGTTAACCTTTCACCTCTCGGCACATCCGGTATTAGCCACCGTTTCCAGTGGTTGTCCCAGACCTAAAGCCAGATTCTCACGCGTTACTCACCCGTCCGCCACTATGTCCGAAGACACCGTTCGACTTGCATGTGTTAAGCATACCGCCAGCGTTCATCCTGAGCCAGGATCAAACTCTCCGTTTTG
>NZ_JBALDU010000017.1:0-30822 GCF_036917235.1 Nostoc sp. | reverse complement strand
GCCTTGAGTGCCTTAGCTGACAAACTGCCACCAGAGTTGTTGCCAGAAGCCCTTGCTGCTGCCAGGGCAATACAGTCTGAGTTACATCGTGCCAATGCCTTGAGTGCCTTAGCTGACAAACTGCCAGATATATTGCCAGAAGCCCTTGCTGCTGCCAGGGCGATTCAGTCTGAGTCTTCTCGTGCCTATGCCTTGAGTGCCTTAGCTGACAAACTGCCAGATATATTGCCAGAAGCCCTTGCTGCTGCCAGGGTGATTCAGGATGAGTCTTATCGTGCTGATACCTTGAGTACCTTAGCTGACAAACTGCCACCAGAGTTGTTGCCAGAAGCCCTTGCTGCTACCAGGGCAATACAGTCTGAGTCACATCGTGCCAATGCCTTGAGTGCCTTAGCTGACAAACTGCCACCAGAGTTGTTGCCAGAAGCCCTTGCTGCTGCCAGGGCAATACAGTCTGAGTTACATCGTGCCAAAGCCTTGAGTGCCTTAGCTGACAAACTGCCACCAGAGTTGTTGCCAGAAGCCCTTGCTGCTGCCAGGGCAATACAGTCTGAGTTACATCGTGCCTATGCCTTGAGTGCCTTAGCTGACAAACTGCCACCAGAGTTGTTGCCAGAAGCCCTTGCTGCTGCCAGGCCGATTCAGGATGAGTCAGATCGTGCCTATGCCTTAAGTGCCTTAGCTGACAAACTGCCACCAGAGTTGTTGCCAGAAGCCCTTGCTGCTGCCAGGGCAATACAGTCTGAGTTACATCGTGCCCATGCCTTGAGTGCCTTAGCTGACAAACTGCCAGAGTTATTGCCAGAAGCCCTTGCTGCTGCCAGGGCGATTCAGCATGAGTTTTTTCGTGCCAATGCCTTGAGTGCCTTAGCTGACAAACTGCCAGATATATTGCCAGAAGCCCTTGCTGCTGCCAGGGCAATTCAGGATGAGTATTATCGTGTCAATGCCTTGAGTGCCTTAGCTGACAAACTGCCAGATATATTACCAGAAGCCCTTGCTGCTGCCAGGGCAATACAGGATGAGTCACATCGTGCCGAAGCCTTGAGTGCCTTAGCTGACAAACTGCCAGATATATTACCAGAAGCCCTTGCTGCTGCCAGGGCAATACAGGATGAGTCACATCGTGCCAATGCCTTGAGTGCCTTAGCTGACAAACTGCCACCAGAGTTGTTGCCAGAAGCCCTTGCTGCTGCTAGGGCAATACAGCATGAGTCACATCGTGCCAAAGCCTTGAGTGCCTTAGCTGAGAAACTGCTATCAGAGTTGTTGCCAGAAGCCCTTGCTGCTGCCAGGGCAATTCAGAATGAGTATTATCGTGCCAAAGCCTTGAGTGCCTTAGCTGACAAACTGCCAGATATATTGCCAGAAGCCCTTGCTGCTGCCAGGGCAATTCAGGATGAGTATTATCGTGTCAATGCCTTGAGTGCCTTAGCTGACAAACTGCCACCAGAGTTGTTGCCAGAAGCCCTTGCTGCTGCCAGGGCGATTCAGCGTAAGTGTTATCGTGCCGAAGCCTTGAGTGCCTTAGCTGACAGTTTGTCACAAATGCCATCTACGGAACTTTTCCCCCTTTGGCAAGATACACTTCATGAGCTATCCCTTCGCACTCGCCGTGATTTGCTGCAAGATATCGAAGCATTGTTTCCAGTTATCTTTGTATTAAGTGGCGAAGCAGCAACGGTAGAAATTGCCCATGCGATTGTGGATGTGGGGCGATGGTGGAAATAATTTGTAATTCGTAATTCGTAATTCGTAATTCGTAATTTAAGAGAGTTAGATTTAATTTGCATCTGTAGCCTGATTTTGGTCAATTGGTATAAGGGGATGCAGGATCTATAATTTTAAGCGAAGTGCGATCGCCTTTTACAACTACTCAACCCAATTCTCTCTGGTGTCGATGAGTGAGCGATCGCAATTAGTCATAAAATCATCAGATAAATTGTCTAGACTGTCGATGAGCGATCGCCAGGGGTTATCTTTGGCAATGAGAGCGATCGCGTTACCATTCAGATTATGCAAACTAGATGTGGTTTAGTTTATCAAGCAGGTATCAAATTTACAAACTCTCTCTGATGTCCATAAGTGAGCGATCGCAATTAGTCATGAAATCATCAGAGAAATTGTCTAGACTGTCGATGAGCGATCGCCAGGGGTTATTTTTGGCTTTGTTCTCGTCTTTATTAGTAATGGTAGTATTTGATTGTTATTGTTGATCGCGCTATTAGCTCTCCATAAATAATACTGAATTTATGACCATACAAATTAATATTCAACTTCCAAATGATGTTTTTTCAGCACTCCGCACTAACCCAGAAACGTTTGTTCAAGAGATGCGTTTAGCGGCGGCTGTCAAGTGGTATGAAGTTGGTACACTTTCCCAATCTAAGGCTGCTGAAATTGCCGGAGTTAGTCGTCACCAATTTTTAGAAGCACTCCATCGCTATAATGTTTCACCTTTTCAAGTAACTCCTGAAGAATTAGCCCAGGAGTTAGCGCGTGACTAGACAATGGGTTGTAAATGCTTCTCCATTGATTGTACTGACTAAGATTAACCAAGTTCATTTGCTCTCAGAACTCTGTGATGAGGTTGTCATTCCTAGCGGTGTTGTTCAAGAAATCTGCATTGCGCCAGATAATGACCCTGCAAAACTCTGGATTTTGAATGAAGGAACTAGCTATATTCGAGATGTGGAACAAGTCGATCCAGTGATTGCTGCATGGGGTCTTGGTTTAGGAGAGAGTCACGTTCTCACCTGGATATATAACAATCCTGGCTATGAAGCAATTCTAGACGACCGCGCCGCAAAAACCGCAGCACTTGCTTTAGAGATTCCGGTGCGGGGAACTCTTGGTGTTATTCTACTTGCAAAACGGGAAGGTAAGGTAGAAGCCGCTAGACCAATTTTTGAGCAATTGATTCAGGTTGGTTTTAGAATCAGTACACAAGTTTTGGAGTCTGCACTTAGGCTTGTTGGTGAGTAGTGTATTAGATGTGTAGATTTATCTTATAGGCAAAAAGCGATCGCTTATATCGATCTTTTCTACAGAATACTTGCGATCGCTTAAGCCGCTTTGATCTACACACTCCCCAACAAACTGGAGCGGTTTCAGTCGTGACGGGAGCGGTTTCAGTCGTGACGGGAGTGGTTTCAGTCGTGACGGGAGTGGTCTCAGTCGCGATGGGAGCGGTCTCAGTCGTGATAGGAGAGGTCTCATTCGTGACGGGAGCGGTCTCACTCGTGACGGGAGCGGTCTCACTCGTGACGGGAGCGGTCTCACTCGTGACGGGAGTGGTTTCAGTCGTGACGGGAGCGGTCTCACTCGTGACGGGAGTGGTCTAACTTTTGCTTTTTTACATTATTATTAAATTCTTAAAAGAAATACCGAAAAATTACCGATATAACCTGAAAATTTCATAAACAAAAACTGCGAGTTTTGCTGAACCGAAACGCAGTTTAATTAAGCCAAGCTAGCTCTAGCAGCATCTTAAAGGAGTAATTTTATGTCTCGTCAAAAACGTACATCCCGCATTCTAGAAAAAGCTCAGTTAAGATCGGCTGGACTGAAATCGATTGTTCCAAGCATCAAATTTGATGAAAATCATAATTTGGAAAAACTGATTGAGTCAATTGAGCAGTTACGCAACAAACTTGATGTTTATAATACTGCTTTGTCTGTGGTTGACTCTTCTAAAACTGAAATTGAAGAGATGGAAAAAAACTTGAGTCAGCTTTCTGAGAAGATGCTGATGGTGGTTGCGATCAAGTATGGCAAAGACAGCCGCGAATATGAGATGGCGGGTGGTGTTCGCAATAGCGATCGCATCCGCAAAATCAGGTCGAGTCGCTTGAAAAATGTTGCAGAACAAGCATCTGATGAAAATGCTAAAACTGCATAAAATGCAGGAGTAGGGACAATACTGTTCGGTTAAGACAAGAGACGCGATGAATCGCCGTCTCTACAACAATTAGTCTTTTGTAGAGACGGCGATTTATCGCGTCTTTAATAAATCCGGGAAAAATTGTTTCCAAAGTACCACCTCCGACTTTAGAGTGTTGAAATAACTCAAATAGCTATCTGAAGGCGAGGTATGACAACAAACTTTAGTCGGCGTGAATTTATCTTGCTCGGTTCAGCAGGGTTTGGTACTAGTTTACTGCTGCAAGCTTGTAGTAATCAGACGACACCAACAGCCACAACAACGGGTGGTACTGAAGGGTTTAAAATAGCGATCGCTCTACCTGGAGTGATTACCGATAAAGGCTGGAATCAATCTGGTTATGAAGGAATCAACCTAGCAAAACAAAAGCTAGGTGCAGAAACCGCCTATGTCGAAAAAGTCGCACAAGCAGATCAAACAGAAGTATTAACAGATTTTGCTCGTAAAGGTTACAATCTCATCTTCGCGCATGGCGGACAATTTGATGCCGCAATTGAACAAGTCGCCTCACAGTTCCCCAACACATTTTTTGTCGGAGTCAATGGTAATCTCAAGGGTGAGAATATTGCTTCTTTACGAATAGATCACCTACAAGCTAGTTATTTGTGTGGCATTATCGGTGCTTCTGTAACTAAATCTAATAAATTAGCTTATATTGCTGGAGAGAAGTTTCCCGCTACCGAGGGAGAACTGCGGGGATTTGAATTAGGAGCAAAGTCTGTTAAACCAAATATCCAAATTACTTCTACTTTTACGGGTGATTGGAATGATGTTTCAAAAGCGAAGGAAGCGACTCTGGCATTAATTTCTTCCGGGAATGATGTCATCTATCAATGGTTAGATAATGCCTCAGCCGCAGTTTTACAAACAGCAGGTGAAAAAGGAGTATATGCTTTTGGTAACACCAAGGATCAATTAGATGTTGCACCAAAAGCTGTCTTAACCAGCGCTGTCAAACGCTTAGATTTAGCCATAACTTATATAGCAGAATTAGCTAAACAAAAAAAAATCAAAGGACAAATATATACAATTGGTCTAGAAAGAACAGATATCTTATTTTTAGGTAAATTTGGAGCAATCATACCGGAAGCAGTTAAGCAAAAGGTATTGAGTACAAACCAAGAAATTGTTAATAAAAAAATCGTTTTTGAAGACTGTAAAGAGGCTGGGAAGGATACGCGCTGCGTGAAGAAAGCAATCACGTAGGTTTAACATACAGATATCTGAAAAAGTTTCGTAGTCAAATTACCCCCCTTAATCCCCCCTTATAAAGGGGGGAAATAAGAAATCTTGAATCTTGTTCCCTCCCCTTTACAAGGGGAGGGTTAGGGTGGGGTAAAACTGACGCGAATCTTCACTACAAGCTATCAGCTTTGTGAACATGAACTATTTACGCTTAAACAATATTACCAAACGCTTTGGGTCTTTTATCGCTAACGACAATATCAATCTCTCTGTTGCATCTGGAACAATTCATGCAATACTAGGCGAAAATGGCGCGGGTAAGAGTACTTTAATGAATATTATTAGTGGACTCTATCAACCTGAAGCTGGCGAGATTTATCTCCAAGAACAACCAATCAAAATCACTTCACCAAATGAGGCAATTAAATTAGGCATTGGCATGATTTACCAACACTTCATGCTTGTACCCCAATTGACTGTCACAGAAAATATCATTTTAGGGATGGAGAAAACTTGGCGGCTAAATTTAGAAGAGAAACAGCAAGAAATTGCCGCATTATCCCAAGCTTATGGATTAGAAATTGACCCCACTGCCAAAGTTGAAAATTTATCTGTTGGGGCACAACAACGGGTAGAAATTCTCAAAGTTCTCTACCGTCGAGCAAAGTTGTTGATTCTTGATGAACCTACAGCAGTTTTGACACCGCCAGAAGTAGAATCATTAATTGCTATCTTGCGTCAATTGGCAGCCGCAGGTAACACAATTATTTTTATCAGTCATAAATTAGAAGAGGTAATGAATCTCTGTGATTCAGTGACAGTTTTGCGCCAGGGAAAGGTAGTAGGAACAACATCAACTGAAGCGGCGACATCTCAGCAGTTAGCAACATTGATGGTAGGACGGGAAGTGGCTTTACAGTTAAAGAAAAGTCTTACATTACCAGGAAAAATCATCCTATCGGTACAAAATTTGCAAGTTGCTGATGAAAGAAATATTCTGGCTGTAAATAATGTCTCTTTTGAACTGCGGGCGGGAGAAATTTTAGGAATTGCTGGTGTCGATGGCAATGGACAGCGAGAATTAGCTGATGCGATCGCTCTTGTGCGGACTGTTAAGCAGGGTAAAATTGAGTTTACGCCCAAGCATTCCTCAGTGGGCTACATCCCAGAAGATAGGCAGACAATGGGATTGGTGTTGCAATTTAGCATCGCCCAAAACTTGATTTTAAAAGCTTTTAAATATCTGCCATTTTGTCGCCGTTTTTTGTTACAACAAGAAGCGATCGCAAATCGTGCCCAAGCTGCAATGCAAGAGTTTGACATTCGGGCAAATGGGATTGATATCAAGGTAAGTCAGCTTTCGGGAGGAAATCAACAAAAAGTGGTGTTAGCGCGAGAACTGGCGCAATCACCAGCTTTAATTATCGCCATGCAACCCACTAGGGGGTTAGATGTAGGGGCGACAGTAGCTGTCCAATCTCGAATCTTAACAGAACGCGATCGCGGTGCGGCAATTTTGTATATTTCTACTGAGTTAGAAGAAGTGATGGCAATGAGCGATCGCATTGCCGTAATCTACAGAGGTGAGTTTGTGGCTATTTTGGATGCAGCTACGGCGAAGGTGGAAGAAATTAGTTTGTTGATGGCTGGGGGAACACCCAGAGAGTAAAATGCCGAGTCTTTATATCATCGGTGGTGCAAATGGTTCAGGAAAAACCACCGTATCGATGAGTTTATTACCGAATTTTCTAGACTGCTTTGAGTACGTAAATGCAGATGCTATTGCTGCTGGACTATCTCCATTAAATCCCGATTCAATGGCTATAGAAGCAGGAAGGTTAATGATTATGCGACTGCGGACGTTATCTAATTCAGGTAGTGATTTTGCTTTTGAAACTACGCTAGCAGCTAGAAGTTTTGCACCTTTTATTATTGGTTGTAGAGCAAAAGGCTACACAATTAACTTAATATATTTTTGGTTACAAAGCGTTGACTTGGCAGTAGAACGAGTAGCAGCAAGGGTTGCAAGTGGTGGACACTCGATTCCAGAAGATGTTATTCGTAGACGCTACCAACAGGGGCGAAAGAACTTGATTTCTTTATACTTACCTTTGTGCGATCGCTGGATTATGTATGATAACTCTAACAATGATACTAGGTTAGTAGCTGAGTATCGTCGTGGTCAACAACTTGTTGCTTATGAAAATGCAATTTGGAATCAAATCAGAGGACAGAAAAATGGCTGAACAAGAATTAGAGCTTTTATCAAGCAAAATTGATGCTGGAGTCAAAGCCGCAATTGCAGCAGCAATAGAACGACATCGTAAACTTGGTCAATCGATTAGTATTATGCGAGAAGGAAAGGTTGTAACTTTAACGTCTGATGAAATTACAGCGATTCAAAATCAGCAGAATAGTTAGAACAAAATTTAAACTGAAAATGATATCTATAAATTGTTCAACTTGATTCAGCTTTGAGGAGTTAATGAACTGCATAGGAAATCATATCTCCAAACCTAACGATCGCAACTAATCGCATGAAATTCCTGTTACCAATCTTATCACCGCTAATTGCGATCGCTTCTGCCCTCATCGTCGGTGCTATCCTGATG
This sequence comes from Nostoc sp., assembly GCF_036917235.1. GTDB lineage: Bacteria > Cyanobacteriota > Cyanobacteriia > Cyanobacteriales > Nostocaceae > Nostoc. The sequence continues at coordinate 23,082 of NZ_JBALDU010000017.1, read as the reverse complement.
CTAATTGCTGGGGCAAATCCCATCACTGCATACAGCATCCTATTTCAAGAATCTCTCTCTACCTACTTTGGATTTGGTAACACTCTCACCAAAATGACACCGCTATTATTCGCTAGTTTAGGCGTGTTAGTGGCGTTGCGGGCTGGGCAATTTAATACAGCACTTCCGTCTGCTATGAGGTACGCACACAGTCTCAAAAGTTAGGATAGGAAAGGGATATGGGGAAAATTGTGCTTCATAATAGCCGGAAGTGCTGTATCGGTGGAGAAGGACAAATTTATCTAGGTGCGTTGGGAAGTACTTTAATTGGGTTATATGTGCAAGGATTACCTGCGGTGATTCATATCCCCTTAGCACTGTTGGCAGGATTTCTCTTTGGTGCAGTTTGGGGTTTGATTCCTGGTTATCTCAAAGCCATACGCGGAGTGAATGAGGTAATTACTACATTGTTGCTCAACTATATTGCGGTAAATTTAGTTAGCTACCTCGTCCAAAATCCATTAATGGCAACAGGTGCGCCTAGTCCTTATTCGCCGTTAATTGCTAAAACATCGCGTTTGCCGATTATATTACCGCAAAGCCTCGCCCATGCTGGGATTTTATTCAGTTTAATTGCCGCAGGTATTTTATGGGTATTATTAGTGCGATCGCCTCTAGGTTATCAAATTACGGCAGTGGGATTTAACCCGATTGCCGCCCGTTATGCCCACATATCTGTTGAACGTACCATTATGCTGGTAATGGCTGCTGCGGGTGGTTTAGCTGGGTTGGCTGGGAGTTGTGAAGTGATGGGGTTGAAATATCGCCTATTTGAACAAGTTTCCCCAGGTTATGGATTTGATGCCATTGCGATCGCTTTTTTAAGTCGTGGTAGTGTTATCGGTGTAGTATTAACTTCTTTATTTTTTGCAGCGCTTCGCAGTGGTGCAAATGTGATGCAGCGTAGTGCAGGTGTGCCGGTAACAGTAGTTTACGCGATTCAGGGGTTTATGGTGTTATTTATCGCTATCAGTCTCGCAGTCGAAAGAGAAATAAGAGTAAAAACGCAGAGGGACGCGAAGGTTTAACGCAAAGGAACACACAGAAAACTCTGCGATACTTTGCGCTTCCCTTTGCGAACCTCTGCGTTAAAAAATAACTCCATGAATAATCTCAACTTTTTCTCCGATTACTTAATAGCTACCTTACGTCTAGGCGTCCCCTTAGCATTTGCAGCCCTTGGAGGATTGTACTCGGAACGATCCGGGGTGTTAAATATCGCCTTAGAAGGAATGTTACTTACAGGTGCTTTTACTAGTGCTGCCGCCACTTTCTACACTAGTAATCCCTGGCTTGGTATCCTTGCATCCTTAATTGCAGGGGGATTAGTCGGACTACTCCATGCTTTTTTATGTGTAACCTTGCGTGTCGATCAATTGGTATCTGGGCTAGCGATTAATCTTGTCGCAGCTGGATTAACATCGTTTTTAGCGCGGTTAGTGTTTAGTGGCAGTAGTACACAGCAGTTACCTGGAATTGGGGCAATTATTATTCCTGGTTTAGCCAATATTCCCTCGATCGGGCCGCTACTATTTCAGCAAGATTTTTTAGTATATTTATTATTTATCTTAGTTATTTTAACTACATACCTTTTATTTAAAACTAGCTTTGGGCTGACATTGCGGGCAGTGGGTGAATCTCCGAAAGCTGCTGACACGGCTGGAATTTCAGTACCATTTGTCCGTTATATCGCTGTGGTGATTAGTGGCATTCTTGCAAGTTTAGGAGGTGCTTATTTAACTCTGGTACAAGTAAGATTTTTTGCCGAAGGGATGAGTGCTGGTAAAGGATTTATTGCGATCGCAGCATTAATTTTTGGTAGATGGCATCCTATAGGTAGTGCTTTAGCTTGTTTGCTGTTTGGGGCTACAGAAGCTTTACAACTGCGAATTCAGGCATTAGGGGCAAATATCCCTTACCAATTTTTAGTCATGCTACCTTATGCGATCGCTTTGTTAGCATTAGTGGGTAAGCTGGGAAAATCTACACCCCCAAAAGCTTTAGGTACTCCCTACTTTGGAGAAAATTACCACTCAGACTAATTTAACGTAAGCAGTCTTCTTTGTACCGGGAGCTGTTTAACTTTTGCCTTCTTACATTACTGATTAAATACCTAAAAATTACCGTTATAACCTGAAAATTTTATCAGACAAAATTGCTAGTTATGCTGAACCGGAACGCCTTTGAATTGAGGCAGTTCAGTCATGGAATCAAATCAATCTCACAAAGAGACAGAATAGTATTCAAAAATTCCTTTAATTCAGGACACAGATTGACTGCATCCATTAGATTATTGTTTTTTAAAATCTTGGCTGCATCGCGAGTTTTACTATAACTGCGTTTTTTACCTAACTCGCATATTTCTTTAATATGATATGACGGAGGTTTATTGTGATTCACCTGCTCAGGTAATCCCCTTGGTGCTAACTTATTATGTCCAGCCAATTTTTGAATAGTTGGCCAATAAGGTAGTAGCCAAGCTTCAAAATCATACTGCGCTGCATGGGGATAAAAATTTGGGTTATTCCCAACCCACATTTTCATTTTTGCTTTAGCATCTGCTGCATCTTGAAAATCATTGGTTCCTGTATAAACATCTGTTAGTGCAATCACAGCATTGAAAGCATCTCTCCCTGTCAGTAAATTCTCAACCTTACGCCTGAGTTTTTCTTCTTTGGGAATCCGACCATCATCAGGGATAAACTGAAGTTTAGGCATCTGTTGTTGCAAGCGTGACTTCAGGAAATCTCGTAAAATAGGCTCAAAAGCTTTTTCTGTTGCACCCTCAACTAAAATTGCTATTCTCATGGACGACCACCGATTAAGTTCATCGCCCAAATTTGATCTAAACTATAATCTTCTAGCCATTTTTCTAAATCAAAAAAGTCACCCCAATTCATAGTTGTTAAACCATCCTCAGAATCACAAACTAGAACTTCTTCAGGCTTTAAAAATCTTATTAATCTATCTGAATGGGTTGCCACAATTAGCTGAGTTCGTTGGGCAGCTTCGCGCATTAAATCAGCTAATAGTCTTAATAATTCTGGGTGTAAACTGACTTCTGGCTCATCAATAAGAGTGACAGCAGTTAAATCTGGACTTTGCAGCAGTGTTACTAACCAAAGAAATCGTAAAGTCCCCTCAGACAACTGGTGCATATAAAGAGGCTTAGAAAAATTTTTGTCTTTCCAAGTCATTGCTAAAGTTCCTGCTGCTACTGGTGGAAACGATAAACGCTCAAAATCTGAAAATGCAGCAGCAAGGGTATCTTCAATAATTTCAAATCGTTCTGAATCAGTTTCTCGCAAATAATAAAGGCAGGAAACCAAATCTTCTCCATGAGAACCTGGTAAAGTCACTGGGCGCATTGATTGTGGTAAACGAACTGGGCTTTTAGGAGCAACATTTAATGCTCCATAAAAAGTGCAAGAAGCTAATCTTTTTCGCAGATTCTCTGGCTCTTGGTACATTTTGGGAACTTGAGCAAGAGAAGTTTCTAAGGGATTATGATCCCAATTTGGGCGCAATAGCTTTTGATCTTCTGTATTAAAATATTTAACATCTAAACCACGAGAATCAATGTGTTTAAAGGGTTCCGATGCATGACGATCATTTTGTTGAGTAAGTGTTTCTAAAGCAATTTCATATGCTAACCCTTTAGGAGCGACTTCTAGCGAGTAGTCGAGTGGCGCATAACCGGGCACACTCATAGACAAAGAAATTGTTATACTTTTAGCCCGATCGCGCGTCATAATATCACCCAGTCCACCCAACTCGGAAATTTTGGTTCCTAGTTGAGCATTTGCTGATGCTGCTAAAAGTAAAAAAATTTCTAACAGAGAGGTTTTACCTACACCATTAGCCCCAATCATCACTGTCAGGGGTCGCTCATGCATATCGACGTATTATACAAGCGACGATATCCTTCAATTGTTATACTTTCAAACGAGTTCATAATATAGTTATTAGCAACTGTTGTACCTATTGCTTTCTACTGTCCGTACTTTCTGATCTTTTCCCTACTGTAAAGCCTTAAGGCAATTCTTAGCAGTATCGCCAAAATCTGAATAGGTCAACGCGGGCGTTGGCATAACAGCAAAATCAACAAATAATGTGATATATGCCTATACCAAAAGCCACTCATGCCGCAAAATAATCAAACCGCCATCGAATTCCGCGATGTCACCTTTAGCCGCAATCATCGCCCATTGGTGTCAAATCTCAATTTCACCATCCGTCAAGGAGAAGCACTGGTATTACTTGGGCGTAGTGGTAGCGGCAAAACCACGACAATGAAGTTAATTAATCGCCTATTTACACCTACACAAGGCGAAGTTTTATTTGATGGCATTCCCACAACTCAATGGGATGAAATTAAACTGCGGCGAAAAATTGGTTATGTCATTCAAGAAATTGGTTTATTTCCCCATTTCACTGTCGAACGCAATGTGGGTTTAGTCCCGTCTTTGGAAGGTTGGCAACCTAAACAAATTAAAATCCGGGTTTATGAATTGTTGCAATTGGTAGGCTTAGAACCAGCACAATTTGCCACACGTTACCCGCACGAACTTTCAGGAGGACAAAGGCAAAGAGTCGGTGTAGCCAGGGCTTTAGCAGCAGATCCGCCAGTGTTGTTGATGGATGAACCCTTTGGCGCACTCGATCCAATTACGCGGCTAGAACTGCAACAAGAGTTTCGGCATTTGCAGCAAGAATTAGGCAAAACAGTTGTTTTCGTCACCCATGATATTCAAGAAGCCTTAGTTTTGGCATCGAGAATTGGTTTAATGTATGGCGGAGAATTGGTAGTATTGGGGACGAGAGATGAATTTATGCGATCGCAACATCCAGAAAGCCTCGCCTTTCTCCAATGTCTGCGTTCCCTGCAAGATACTTTATGAAAAATTTCTTCCTGGTTAAGTATGCCCCAGAAATTCTTCAGCATACACTCGAACATCTATTTTTAGTAGGCATCGCTATCGGAATTGCCATCCTTGTAGGCATTCCATTAGGTATTTTAATTACACGTAAAACCTATCTCCGCCAACCAATTCTCGGCATAGCAAATATTCTCCAAACTATACCCAGCTTGGCACTCTTTGGTTTACTTATTCCTGTTCCCATAATTGGCGGAATTGGTGCAGTACCAGCAATTGTTGCCCTGACTGTATATTCCTTACTGCCGATAATTCGTAACACTTACACAGGTATTACTAGCGTCGATCCAGCAATTCGGGAAGCTGGGAGAGGCATGGGAATGACAGATAGACAATTATTATTACAAGTTGAGATTCCCTTAGCACTGGGAGTAATTTTGGCAGGTGTGCGAGTTGCAACAGTAATCGCCATAGGTATTGCAACTATTGCCGCCGCAATTGGGGCTGGTGGTTTGGGAGTATTTATTTTTCGCGGCATATCAGTAGTAAACGATCAGTTAATTCTAGCTGGTGCAGTTCCGGCGGCGGTAATTGCATTATTAGCTGACTTTGCAATTGGCTGGATGGAGAATAAACTAAAAATTAAAAGTTAATGAAAAGATTTTTCACGCTTTGCTTTTTAAGTTTTGCCTTGTTATTGGTAATTGTTGGCTGTACGCCGAATTTAAATAGTAATAACGGTGGTAATATTATTGTTGCTTCCAAAGATTTTACCGAACAAGATATTTTAGGTGAACTGTTAGCACAGCAAATTGAGGCGACAACTAATTTAAAAGTAGCTCGTCGTCCCCGTTTAGGTGGTTCTTTTGTTTGTCATAGTGCTATTACTGCTGGCAAAATCGATGCTTATATTGAGTACACAGGCACATCTTTTACTGCAATTTTAAAGCAAAAAGCAGTTAACGATCCTAAAGAAGTTTATGAGAAGTTAAAACAAGCATACTCCCAGCAGTTCAATTTGGAAGTGATGCCCAGCTTGGGTTTTGAAAACACTTTTGCGATGATTGTCCGGGGTGAAGATGCCAGACGTTACAATATTCAAACTCTCTCCCAAGCTACTCAATATACACCGCAGTGGCGTGGCGGTTTCGGTTACGAATTTTTAGAAAGAGAAGATGGTTTTCCCGGATTAGCGAAAACTTACGATTTACGTTTTGCTAAATCTCCGCAAATTATGGACTTGGGTTTAATATATCGTGCTTTGATTCAAAAACAAGTGGATATGGTGGCGGGTAATTCCACTGACGGGCAAATTTCTCGGTTGGGTTTAGTTGTACTCAAAGATGATAAACATTATTTTCCACCTTACGAGACTGTGCCAATTGTCCGACAAGAAATATTAAAAAAATATCCCGAATTAAGAACAGCGATCGCTTCCCTGGCTGGAAAGATTTCGGCAGATGAAATGCGACAGTTAAACTATTTAGTTGAAGGAGAATTACGTGATGTTAAAGATGTTGTCCAGGAGTTTCGCAAATCGAAGGGATTAAATAATTCGTAATTAAGGATAGCCTTTACCCCACCCTAACCCTCCCCTTATAAAGGGGAGGGAACTAGATTTCTTTTTTCCCCACCTTTCCAAGGGGGGATTAAGGGGGGTAATTTGACTTGTGTATATACGGTAGCTTTAGTAAGGGGGGACTACATAGAGGGTCTTGTTATATGCAGCTTCATACAGAATTGGCATAAGTAAGTTCGTAATAAAGACTTTAGTCCTTATCTTTTAAGCACTAAAGTCCTTACCACAAACCCTCAAAACTAGGTTAGACATTGTACTACTGTTGTCCATGCAAATAGTTCTTTAACCACCTAATGACTTCACTTGTTGTTTGCTCATTAGCTATTTGGAGACATTGCTGCACAATTTCTCTGACGTTAGAGAAGTAGTTGCTTTCTGTAAGCACATAACTTTCTCCCTGCAATCGATAAATTAATAACCGATTACTCTTTAATATCCAAACTTCTGGCACTCGATAAGGCAAGAAATCATTAATATCGGTGTAGCTTGTCACATCTATTTCAATTGCTAAATCTGGCGGTGGATCTGACTCCCAATCAATTCTTTTTTTGCCTACTACTGCTCTGCAATTTTCAATGTAAAAGCAAAAGTCTGGCTCTATACCGCTAACCTCTGGCAAGCTCATGGTAATGGGCGTAAATGACTCGTATATGCGGTTTAAATGATCCAGCAAAACCTTAGCAATATCTGCCAACAAACTCGCATCTCTCCCATGTTCTGGTAGCGGTGCCATCAGCAAAATTTCTCCTTTTCGATATTTAATGCGAGGCGAGGAGCGATCGCCTAGTTGCTGACTCAAAACTTGATAATCTTTCCAATCTCCCAAAAGCTTCAACACCGCGCCAGGTGGTAACTCGATTCTTTCTGGTGTAATTACGGTATCCATAATTAGCTCACATTTTAGATATTGGCGTAGACGCGTTGGCGTAGCCTCTCGTAGAGAAGCGGCTTGTCGCCAGACATCGCATTACATCGAGGATAACGATTAAACAACCACAAAATTGTTGTTCGTTAGTGACAACCCAGCAGATAATCCTGTAAATTGCACCTGAGCAAATTGTACTTGAGTAAATTCGCCTGCACTACCATCTTGGTCAAAGAACAATGCACCTGTAGTGGAGTTATAAATAAATCTCTGGGTGCTAGTGGTTGCAGATTCTCCAAGTGTAAACTGACTTGCCTTAAGTACACCTGTTGATAAACCGCCACCAAAACCACCAGCTGACACCTGAATTAGTTCATTCGGTTCATTAACGGCACCAAAGTCACGTATCAGATCGAGACCTTCATCGAAACTACCGAAAACAAAAGTATCAGTACCACCTTCCCCAAAGAGCCTATCATTACCCTTGCCACCGATGATGATAGCATCGCCAATGCCACCTCTGAGGGTATCATCACCATTGCCACCTTGGAGGGTGTTATTACCTGAGGCATAAGAGGCTATCAAGGAATCATTACCATCGCCCCCATCTAATAGATTATTGCCTGTTGAACTGCTAACATCCAATGTATCGTCACCAATACCACCGTTGAGGGTGTTCTCACCAGAGGCGTCAGAAAAGACAGAGAGAAAATCATTACCATCGCCCCCATCTAGGAGGTTATCGTCTGCTGAACCGGAAACATACAATATATCGTTACCAACACCACCGTTGAGGGTGTTATTGCCAGATACGCTACCCTTAACGTAATTTCCGAATTCATCTTCAATGGAACTCAAAGCCTGTAAAGAATCATTGCCATCGCCTCCATTCAGGAGATGATCTCCTGTTGAAAGACTAATATCCAAGAAATCTTCACCAGCGCCGCCATCTATTGTATCGTTACCATTGCCTGAGCGGAGCGTATCATTACCATTGCTTCCCACAAGATAATCATCGTAGTTTGTACCTGTGATATTTAATTGTTCGATATTCTTGTAGCCGAACACTGTTGTGTCCGCCGTCGAAGAAATTACTGCAATGTTAGTAGTCGCATCAAAAGTTGAAGTAATTCCCGTGGTAGCACTGCTATAACTGAAAGACAAGGTGTCGTTACCTGTTCCCCCGTCTACTGTTTGAGTTACTAACGTAGATAGGGAGTAAAAATTTAAAGAATCATCGCCATTCCCACCATTGAGGGTGTTATTGCCGATGCCACCATTGAGAGTATCATTGCCATCGCCACCGTTGAGAGTATTATTGCCATTGCCACCCCTCAAAATATCATTGCCACTTAAGCCTTCAATAATGTCATCACCCCCTTGACCATTGATGACATCATTTGAATTGTCAAATCCACTAACATTGTTGGATAGGTCGTTTAGGAAGGTGACTGTATTTTTTTTTAAGACAGTGGTTTGGGTGGAGTTGGCATCGAAGACATCAAAGCTGTCGGTGATGGTAGTTTGCCCATCAAACAGAATATTGCCTAAATCTACAGTGGCTCCAGTAGATTTAGTTAGGTTATCAAGGTTGGACAGGGCAAAGTTTTCCAGGATGAATCTGGTATCACCATATCCTTGAAAGCCGATTTCTAAACTTGTGCCATTCTGGGTGAGAAGCAAATTGTCGGCAGTAAAGCCAATATTGTCCTTGAATATCAGAGTATCCAGTTCGGCTATGACTGCTGCTGTGGGGTTTGTTCCTTTACCTACTCCACCGAAATCGGCGATCGTATGAGTGCCAGTATTAATCGGGTCTGTGCTTATTTCGCCAATCGTGTTTCTGATTAAGCCGTTGTAAACAAATTTATCCTTACCACCGCCGCCTGTAAGGCTATCATCGCCATTACCGCCTGTAAAGCTATTATCGCCATTACCACCGTTGAGGGTGTTATTACCAGTGGCACCAGAGGCTGTTAGAGTATCATTGCCATCGCCCCCAGAGAGGAGGTTATTGCCAGATGAGCGAGTATTGAAGTAGTTGTCAGTATATAGGTAAAGGTAGCCAGAGATGTCTAGAAAATCATTGCCATCGCCTCCAAAAAGCAGGTTATCGCCTGATGAACCACTAGCATTTAAAGTATCATCACCAGCACCACCGTTGAGGGTGTTATCGCCATCTGAGTAAGAGTCAGACGATGTGTACTCCGCACTCCTTCCATCCCCAGAGATAGAGAGAGAATCATTGCCATCGCCCCCATCTAAGAGGTTATCGCCGAATGAACCGCTAGCATCCAAAGTATCATCACCAGCACCACCGTTGAGGGTATTATTGCCTAAAGAGCGATCGTCGACGTTTCCGTACTCGGAGTAGTACTCATAACTGCCAGAGGCTGTCAGAAAATCATTGCCATCGCCACCATTAAGTAAATTATTGCCTGAGGGGAAATCAGCATCCAAAGAGTCGTCACCAACACCACCATTGAGAGTATTATTGCCCGCACCACCTCTCAAAAAGTCATCGCCACTTAAGCCTTCAATAATGTCATCGCCCCCTTGACCATTGATTACATCATTGGAATTGTCAAATCCACTAACATTGTTAGATAGGTCGTTTAGGAAGGTGAGTGTGTTTTTTTTAAAGACAGTGCTTTGGGTGGAGTTAGCATTGAAGACATCAAAGCTGTCAGTGATGGTAGTTTGCCCATAAAACAGAATATTGCCCAAATCTACACTGGCTCCAGTGGATTTGGTGAGGTTATCGAGGTTTTCTAGGGCAAAGTTTTCCAAAATGATTTTGCGAAAAGTAAACCCTTGAAAGCTGATTTCCAAACTTGTGCCATTCTGCGTGAGGATCAAGTTTTGGGCAGAACTATAGCTCTGGAAATTTAGGGTGTCCACTTCGGCAATGACTGCTGCTGTGGGGTTTGTACCTTTGCCTACTCCACCGAAATCAGCGATCCTATGAATGTAGGTGTAGGCTGAGTTCTCGTCGTAAATAAATATATCGTTGCCACCGCCACCAGTTAGGGTGTCGTAGTAATAAGGCGCCCGTAGGGTATCGTTACCGTTGGTTCCAATAATTGCCATAAGTTTTTCCTACCTGAATCGATTTTTGGAGTAACTTTAGTTGTCAATAATCGAGTTAGTGCTTTTTGATGGCACAAATAATGTGCTAAAAGTTGCAGCTTTCGGCATACTTTATTCAGTCTTTAGATAGAGCCGCAAATCGTTCATTAAAGATTTGCCCTTTAATTCGCTGGCAAACATTACTATCCCAGTATTGAGGACTATCTAAGTCTTAAGCACTGTACAAAATTTAGTTGGTTTGTCAACGCATAAGTCTTACTAGTTTCAAAATAGGTAGGGAACACTTGAGACAGCACAAAACAGGAAATCTATTATGCATTCCTTGTCAGCGTAGCTTGCCGCCGTAGGCATCGCCCTTGAATTTATATCTGGAAAATAGGAAACATCAAAATAACTTGACAATAATTAAATATCGAATATTTACTTAGATGTCTATCTTTTCAAAAAATCTTTGCATACTCTTCATATTTATAATCGTTCAAGCGGGGATAGGAGAGCGATACCTACGGCGGCAAGCTACGCAAACAATGGTAATCAAAATCTGATAAATTAAGTACACCAAGATGCTAAATATGTATAAGCTTTTATGAGGAATGGTATAAAAAAGCTTGCTGTTGCTAAACCCAAGCAAGTTGCGATGCCTGCGGGGGGCGTAGCCATCGCAATCTTTTCTTTCACTGTCTTACTTTACAGCCAAGTAGCATCAGCCGCCTTAACTTTACCCCTACGCAGCAAAAAGGGAATGGTGGTTTCAGCCCATCCCTTAGCAAGTGAAGCGGGAATTTTGATGTTACGCAAAGGTGGTAATGCAGTGGATGCAGCTGTAGCCACAACCTTTGCACTTTCTGTAGTTGAGCCTTTTTCGGCGGGAATCGGCGGCGGCGGATTTTTGCTGATGCACTCTGAGAAAACTGGCGACATGAAAGCGCTAGATTTCCGCGAACGCGCACCCCTGAAAGCTACAAGAAATATGTATTTAGATGCAGCAGGAAAGGTGCGTCCGAATGCAAGTATTAATGGTTATTTGGCAGTAGCGACACCAGGAACAGTAGCAGGACTTTATGAAGTGCATCGTCGCTATGGTAAGCTTTCTTGGCAAGAGGTAATGAAACCTGCGATCGCACTCGCTAAAGATGGCTTTATTCTTGGCAATATGCTAACCCAGAGGCTCAACCAGCGCCAGGAAGCAATTCTCAATAATCCCGCAGCGCGAGAAATTTTCACTCGCAATGGTGAATTTTATCAACCAAGGGAGAAACTTGTGCAGCGCGATCTGGCACGCACTTTAACAGCAATTGCCGAAAATCCCCAAAGTTTTTACACCGGAAGTATTGCTCGTGCGATCGCTTCTGATATGCTAAAAAATGGTGGTTTAATTACTCTCGAAGACCTGAAAGCTTATAAACCAATCTGGCGCACTCCCGTTTGTGGCAACTTCCGCAAAGCTAAAATTTGCTCAATGCCACCACCATCATCAGGAGGCGTTCACCTATTGCAGATTTTAAATATTATCGGTGATACCGATTTGAAATCTTTAGGATGGCATCATCCAGACGCAATACATTTAATGGTAGAGGCAATGAAGATTGCTTATAGCGATCGCTCAAAATATTTAGGCGATCCTGATTTTGTCAAAGTCCCTGTACAAGAACTGCTCAGTCCAGCTTACGCCAAAAAACGCCGTCAAGAAATTAATATGCAAATGGCTCGACCCTCCACCGAAGTCAAGCCAGGAGATTTAAATTCAAAATGTCTGCGTCTTCCTTCATCTGTCCCTACTTCCCCTGCCTCATCCCCTTGTCTTCCCCATGAATCTCTCCAAACCACTCATCTGAATGTTGTGGATGAAGAACACAACGCCGTCAGTCTGACTTTCACCATTAATCTCAGTTTTGGTGCTGGTGTGGTGACACCGACAACTGGAATTATTCTCAATAATGAGATGGATGATTTTGCCGCTGCGCCAGGAGTGCCTAATGCTTTTGGTTTAGTTGGTAACGATGCCAACAGCATTGCACCCCGTAAAACTCCCCTATCCAGCATGACTCCCACAATTGTCACGGAAAATGGTCATTTTCGGATGGCAGCAGGCGCGCCTGGTGGTAGCACCATCATCACCCAGGTTTTGCAATTAATCCTGAATGTGCTGGAATACAACATGGATGTTGGTGCGGCTGTTTCTGTTCCACGCATACATCATCAATGGCTGCCAGATGAGTTGCGCGTCGAATCCTGGGGCTTGGATGCTCTGACTTTGCAAGACTTACGCCGGCGGGGGCACAAAATCAAGGAAACTACTCCTTGGGGTAATGGTAACGCGATCGCTGTTACATCTGATGGAACTTTAGAAGGAGCCGCCGATCCTCGCGGTGAAGGTTCCCCCAGAGGTTTGTGAGGGAGACGCGGGGACGCAAAAAATAACTAATGACAAATGACTAATGACTATTGATTTTGAATTGTTGACTCTGCGTAGCTGTTGCTACCAAACTCGTTTGCCCGTGCGCTAGGTACTAGTGTCCAACCTGCTTTCAAAAGTTTTTGATAAGTTGCCCAACCTTTAGAACCACCTGGTATTTGATAATCTGGGACTGCAAAATGTCCAAAAGCTGTGTAAGGACGCCAGGATTGATTGGCTTCTGTCTGCAAATACAAAATTTTCTCTCCGTCGCCACCAGACTTAGACAACCAGCACATTTGTCGATGCATTGCAAACTCCTTTGCTTTTAGCTAATGATGCATAATAGCTGATCTTTGTCAAGCTAATTATCATCCTTGGGGATAATTTTTGCCTAATACTTTAGACAAAATGTAATTAAGTTCTATCCACTACAGGATAATTGCTTAACAACTCATAGCCTAGAAGACAGCTGCTAAAGGGACATAAAGATAAACAGCTTTGCCTCACCTTGCTTATTAGGTGAGATTTTTCCCATGTTATCCGCGTTTTTTGCGATCGTGTGTAACAATAACTACTGTTTTAGCTGAGGCTCGGAATCAGCCTATTTGTTTTTCTGCTTACACATATAAGCGCAGATTTTAGAAGTTAATTATAAAGTTCCGTTGATTAGAAAAATTGTAGGTTGGGTTAAGCAAAGCGCAACCCAACAAACTTCGGAAATCTTGGGTTCCCCTTCGGGAAGCAAGCTACGTTCCTCAAACCAACCTATAGATATCATTAAGTGTTTAACCGAAACTGATATTAGAAATAATTTATAAACTGTAGGGTGGAATAGCACTTACTTAAGCTAGATTTAAATACCCGACTTCTTCAAGAAGTCGGGTATCTGGACAGCAATTTCGGTTATTAGAAGGATGGAGCATACAACTTATCGCCGACAATCTGGCGAATTGTCTCTACTAGTTGGCTGTATGCAAAGTTAGATAAAACTGGTTGTGCTGTTTCCAAGTGAATCGATCGATCTAAATCAATCCATGACTTGCAGCCAGCGTATTTAGCGTAATAGGGAATTTCTTGCTCTTGCGGTAGTTTATATGTCCGCAGGAGGAGAATATAAAGGGGCTGACGTGCTTTCCATTTGAGGCGATCGCTAATAAAATGCTCGTTCCAAATATGGAAGGGAAGTAAGGTGTTGACAATAGACTCGTCACTCACTGGCAAAATATCTGTAATTTCAGCCCAACTGCCAATGCGAACTGTTTCAGGATGCCAGCCTGATGTTACAGGATAGACATTACTGGCGTATTCAGCTTTCAGCATGAAAGCTTGTTGATGTTCATAAGTAGGGTAAAGCAGAATTTGCTTGTGGGCAACTTGAAAATGTCCATGTCGTTCGTGGATACCGCCTTTGCGGAGCAACATAATTGTTTTGCCATCTTCCAAGGCATTTATGGCCACTGCCCATTCTTTGAGAGCATGAAAAGTTGTAGTCAATTCCATCGGCATCTACTGTAACTCTGATTTAATTTGAAGCTAAGACTGATAAAGTATGAACCTGTCCAAGGCAATGAATTAGGAAGCAGTTATGGAAAAGCGATCGCTAGGTACAAGTGAAGTCAAAATCACACCCATCCTCATGGGAACTTGGCAAGCTGGTAAAAGAATGTGGGTGGGAATTGAGGATGCTGACTCGATTAAAACCATTCGAGCCGCTTATGAAGCTGGGATTACGACAATTGACACTGCTGAAGTATATGGTGAAGGACACTCGGAGCAAATTGTCGCTGAAGCTTTATCTGATGTACGAACTCACGTGCAATATGCCACGAAAGTTTTTGCTAACCATCTCAAGTATGAACAAGTGATTGAAGCTTGCGATCGTTCCCTAAAAAACCTGAAAACTGATTACATCGACCTTTACCAAATACATTGGCCCTCCGGCGCTTTCAATAGTGAAATAGTACCTATCGAAGAAACTATGAGCGCTCTTAACTTACTCAAAGAGCAAGGTAAAATTCGAGCAATCGGTGTTTCCAACTTTTCTCACGCCCAGTTAGCAAAAGCAGCAAGTTATGGACGTATTGATAGTTTACAACCACCCTATTCTTTATTCTGGAGACAGGTAGAACAAGATGCATTTCCCTATTGTATCGAAAACAATATTTCTATCCTTGCTTATTCGCCTTTAGCACAGGGGTTGTTAACGGGAAGGTTTTCTCTCGGTCATAAATTTGACCCGACAGATAACCGTGCTAAAAATAAACTGTTTCAAGGCGAAAACTTTGAACGTGCTCAACAAGCGCTAGAAAAACTGCGTCCTATAGCCCTTCTTCATGATTGTACCCTTGCTCAGTTAGCTTTAGCCTGGTTAATTGCTCAACCTCAAACAAATGCGATTGCCGGAGCGCGTTATCCCGAACAAGCACGAGACAACGCATTAGCTGCCCAAATTCAGCTTTCCACCGCCGAAATAGCAGAAATTGATGCCATTGGCCGTATTGTCACTGACCATCTGGATGACAATCAGATTATGTGGGATTGATGACAATGCAGTTTAGTTATTATGCTTAATCTATTCAAGATCCCTATAACTTTCTTCAAAAGAAAGCTGGGGATCAAATTTATGGCTCTAGATTGCAAAATCTAACAAAACGTCAACTTTCGTAAACCAAGGGTTGCAACTCACAAATTAAGTGATAACTTAAATAGTAGGACACCAAACAAAATAGAACCAAACAAAAAGGGTCAATGACCTAGTGTCCCCTTGTCATCAGCCCAAGCAAGTTTCAGCATATCAAATGTGATAGAAGTGGCAAAAAGCCTAATGTAAAAGGCAAAGCCAAATCCTAAAGCGGAAAAACGCAAGAATGCTGAGTTTGTTAGTTTTTCAGTCCACCCTAGTTATTAACTTTCAGCTAGTTAATTAGTTTAAAATTTGAAATCTGTAAACTCGATAAAACCTGGTCAACCTCGACCAGGTTTTTGGTATTTTATTGTAATATGATTTTCTCGGTACGGCAGGGTTTACTGGTGGGGCTTTGTTGAGTTGAGCGACAGATAAACCCAACAAAGAAGTCTCAATAATGTTGGTTTACCCTTTTCCTTTGGAGACGCTACGTTCCACCCAACCTACATCAGTATATTTTTAGTCTTAACTGAACTGTATTGAAGCGTACTGGACTCTAGCTAATTTTCCAGCAGGGAATAAAATAGGACAGCAACATATCCTGCTAGGAGAATTTGATGAAAAATTATCGCTTTTTAAATAAGATTACTACAGCTATGATTGTAGCTGCTCTTTCTTTTTCCTGTAAGTCTTCTGTTAGTAGAAATGCAGAACAGGCAAAAGCAACTGAGAAACCGAAGCCACAACAAAATCTTATCTATGGCGATTTAATTATTAAAGAACAATCAAATTATCTGATGATTCCTGTTAGTCTTGCAGAGCAGAATGAAGATAAAGGAGTTGATTTAAACCTTTCACGTTCTTATGAAAATGGAAGAAATAATCAGTTATATAATATCATCTTTTATCAAAAGCAAGGTAGTGAAGCTCATCTTTTATTAAATAAAAAAGCCATTATCGCCTCCTTCGATTTATTGGAGGTAAAAGCGGCAAAAAAGCCAAATACAAGAGTTTGGTTATATAAAATCATTGACCAAGATACAAATATAGATAAAAAACTTAATAGCGAAGATGCTACTATTGGCTATCTTTCTGATTTATCAGGTAAGAACCTCCAGCAAATTACCCCAAATAATACTCGAATCATCAGTTGGGTTGTTGTTCCAGGTCAAAATGCAATTTTTCTAAAAATTCTTAAAGACTCAGATAATAATAAAAAATTTACAAAAGAAGATAAAATAAATTTTGTGAGGGTTAATCTCGATAAAATCGGTATGGGAACTGAAATTATCAGTGACCAAATAGAGCAAGAAATTAAATCCTACATTTTTAAATAAGCTTTTTTGTAGTAAGCGCCTCCAGACGCTTACTACAAACCTTTAATCCAATACGCTTGGGTTAAGGGTTATTGGTGTAGATAACTGGTTTTTCAAGACGCGATAAATCGCGTCTCTACATGATGGTTTTGTTGCTCATTCTGAACTGTATTGGCATTTACAAAACCCAATCGCGTAAAAGTTGGTTTACTCTATCGGGTACTTCGTCGTGGGGACAATGACCGGCTGTTAAGAAATGCTCTGTGAGTTGAGGATAATATTGACGAAACTTTAGAGAACGTTGTCTAGCATTCATCCAAGGGTCAGCCTCTCCCCATAACATCAACAGAGAACAAGTTAATTGCTTTAGTAATACATCAACTTTTTCCCCTTGAGGACTGCTAAAAACTGAAACAAATACATCCAATGCACCTGGATCAAAAGCAGGACGATAAATTTCTTCTACCAATTGATCTGTAACTGCACTTTTATCAAGATATACCTTTTCTAAAGTTTGGCGAATTACCCAACGTTGTCGCACGTATTGAAATAACACAAACTGAGCTAAAGGTTGTTGAAAAATCCATTTACCTGAGTCACCCAGGAGTTTCTCTAAAGAAGAGCGTTGTTTGGGTGGCTGAATTTCACTTTGCAAAGCTTCCGGTTCAGATGTGGGCTGGCTTTCGCTAAAAGGCCCGGCACTATTGAGCAAAACTAAACCAGCTGCACTGTCGGGACGTTGTGCTGCAACACACAAGCAAGCATAACCACCAAGGGAATTACCTGCTAATACTGCTTTTTGACCAATCACTTCGCTGATAAAATCATGGAGTTGGTCGCGCCATAAGTCGCCACTGTACTGCAATTTTGGTTTCGCCGATCGCCCAAATCCCAAAAGGTCGATCGCAAATACTTCAAAATCTTGACACAATCCTGTGATATTCTTGCGCCAGTGGTCTGTGGAAGCACCAAAACCATGTACCAAAAGTAAGGGCGGACGTTCCGCTTGCTTCTCTCCCGCACGCACGTAGTAAACGTTGTGCCCGCGCCACTGCCAATATTTACCTGGAATTGGAGTTGTAGAGGGGGCTGTAGTTGCCTGCATGATTTAAAGAAGTGTTAAGTAGTCTTTTAATAATTGTAGGCTAGGTGAGGAGATTGAGGCAGGGGAGCAGGGGAGCAGGGGAGCAGGGGAGCAGTGGGGACAAATGACAAATACAACTCTAGGAGGGGCTGCGCCAACGACTATGCTCAGTACAAATGACTAATGACTAATGACTAAAAAAATTACAGGGAAAACTAAATTACTAGGAGTCATTGGACATCCGGTGGAGCATTCGCTGTCGCCAGTGATGCATAATGCAGCGATCGCACAATTAGGATTAGATTATATCTATCTGCCTTTTCCGATTGAACCACAGAATTTAGAGGTAGCGATCGCAGGTTTCGCGGCTGTTGGAGTTGTCGGCTTTAGTGTGACAATACCTCACAAACAAGCAATCATCCCTTTACTCTCAGAAATTACGCCCCTCGCTCAAACTATTGGAGCCGTGAATACTGTTAGCCGCCAAAATCAAAAATGGGTAGGCACAAATACAGATATAGAAGGATTTATCGCCCCTTTGCAGACAACATATAAACAAGATTGGAGTCAGCAGGTAGCGGTAATTTTAGGTAATGGTGGTGCAGCAAGAGCTGTTGTAGCAGGTTGTATTCAGCTAGGTTTTGCCCAAATTCATGTTGTTGGGCGCAATATGCAGAGATTAAAAGAATTCCGCAATAGTTGGAGCAATTCAACCCTAGCTGAGAAATTCCAGGTTCATCAATGGGAGGAATTACCAAAGCTCATTCCCCAAGCAAATCTGTTGGTAAACACAACTCCGATTGGGATGTATCCCAAAGTCGATGAATCGCCTTTGAGTGTAGAAGAAATCGCAAATTTACCAACGGGTGCGATCGCTTACGATTTAATATATATTCCTAAACCAACGCAATTTCTAGAGCAAGCAGAAAAACAAGGCGCAATTGCAATTGACGGATTAGAAATGCTAGTTCAACAAGGGGTAGCAGCATTAAAAATCTGGTTGCATCTGGAAACTTTGCCTGTAGAAGTGATGCGCCAAGCCTTACAAAATCACCTGGGTTTGGGGAAATGAGGGTTCTATATGACTCCTACTTGATTTTTAAACAGGATTAAAAGTCAATCCAGTAATTAGGCATCCTTTATGGATGCCTGTCAGTATGAACTCAGCCATTAATTAGATTTTCTATAGTATCGGCATCGTTTGGTAATGCAGCTGTTAAAACTTCGCTGCCTTCTGTAGTAACTAAAACATCATCTTCAATGCGAATTCCCCGGACATCGGCGAATTCAGATAAACGCTGCCAATTCACCACATTCTGATATTTGGAACGAACATTAACATCATTTAAAATTGCTGGTACTTGATAAAAACCAGGTTCAATAGTGACTAACATTCCTGGACGCAGGGGACGATTTAAACGGAGATAGCTTAAGCCAAAGCGATCGCTCCTTGCACGTCCTTCTTCATACCCAGCTAAATCGCCCAAATCTTCCATATCATGGACATCTAAACCCAGTAAATGACCGATTCCATGAGGAAAAAACAGCGCGTGGGCATCGATTTCTACTAAATCTTGGGGATTTCCTTGTAAAATGCCTAACTCTACTAAACCTTCAGCGATCGCTGTAGCCGCTTGCAGGTGAATATCCCCATACTCTACACCAGGCTGGATTTTGGCAATGCAAGCATCATGGGCTGCCAAAACGACATTATAAATATCTCTTTGAGTAGATGAAAACTTACCCGAAACTGGCCAAGTGCGAGTCACATCACCAGCCCAACCTGCCTCAGTTTCAGCGCCAACATCGGCAAGCAGTAAATCACCTGGTTGCAAACTATGGTGATAATGCTCGTTATGCAAAACTTCACCGTGAACAGTGACAATACTGTTGTAAGAGGTGGTCATATTGTGAGCAATAATCACCCCTTCCATCGCTGCCCGAACTTCTGCTTCTAGTTTGGCTTGGGGTGTTGCTGCCATCCCCGCTTTGTGAGCTTTTACAGTCACAGCAGCAGCTTTTCGCAACTCAGTTAATGCAGCAGCATCGTGAGAGAGGCGGAGAGAAACGATCGCCTTAGCTAACTCCAAGTCAATTCCTTGGGGAGGACTTTGTGGTAAAACCCATCTATTTAATAGCTGCGATTGCTGCGTCCAAGTAGCTGCATCTTGGACGGCAAGTGTAGCGGCATCTTCTAGCCAAGACTCTAATTCTGCCATTGGTCGAGCCACATCCGCCCCAATCTTTTCGGCTATTACTTCGCGCGTTGGCATTTCTCCATGCCAAAGGGCGCTGCTGGGTGACGGATCGTCGATGAATAGTTCTAGTTTGCCAGCTTCTAGACGAATTGCCGCCTTTGGTAATGGCAGTCCGGCGAAATAAAGGAAATGACTGTTAGCACGAAATGGAAAGGAATTTGCCGGAAAGTTGCGCGAATTATTACTACCTGACCACAGAATTGCCGGAAAATCAATCAGCTTGGCTAATTGTTGCCGTCTGTGGCGTAAAGTCTCGCCGAGGGAAGTAGAAGTTTGTTGGATAAGCATAAATGTAAACTCAAAGAAAAGGATAAAGGTGATAGTTTTGCCTTTATTTAGTCGTTATCGTCTTTATCGTCATCTTTTTTATCATTTTTGCGATCGCCATCTTTTTTATCATTTTTGCGATCGCCATTTTTGTCGTCGTCATCTCTGTCTTTCTGGTTAGGTTGTACGACTGGTTTTTGTTGCTCAGTTGGTGCAGGTGGCTGCGGGGCTTCAACAACACAACTAACTAATCCTCCAGAAATTAGCGCTAAGTTGACAGCAGCAAAGATGCTTCTGAAGATTTTTATCCTCACGTTTTCGGTTTGCTTTAACATTGACTCTAGTTTTTGGAGATTGTATTCCTAATTTATAAGGTACTGTATATAGTGGTTCTCATTAAACAAGTAGGGGCACACCCATTGGTGTCAACTTAACGCTAAACCCGCTTGGTGAAAACGTTTTACCCTCACCCCCAGCCCCTCTCCCATTCGTGAGAGGGGAGCTAGACATTCAATTAATTCCCCTTCTCCCAAGGGAGAAAGGGTTAGGGGATGAGGGCGTGAGGGATTAGCAAAACGCCTGTCTAATATAATTTTCGGCTTAAGACACGTATGGGGCACGCCGCGCTCCTACACCTTGCTACTGATAAATATATTGCTGTCTAACTTTCAAGGTGACTCTATCTAATGGGACAAATCATTACTCAGGTTGATGCTTTTACCAACACACCTTTTGCAGGTAATCCTGCTGCTGTCTGTGTTTTGCCTACTCCTGAAGACGATGGCTGGATGCAAAATGTAGCTCAGGAAATGAATTTATCTGAGACGGCTTTTTTAGTCAGACAGGATAATGGTTTCAATCTGCGTTGGTTTACGCCCACGGTAGAAGTGCCGCTTTGTGGTCACGCAACCTTAGCTAGTGCCCATGTACTTTGGTCAGAGGGACATTTATCACCTGATGAAGTTGCGCGTTTTTATACCAAAAGTGGAGTGCTGATTGCTAAATTGCAAGGTGAATGGATTGAGTTAGATTTTCCCGTGAATCATTCACAAGTAATCATCGCACCTCCAGAACTCAAAGTTGCTTTGGGTGTACCATACAGATTTACCTTGCAGAATTCATTAGCTTATTTAGTGGAATTAGAATCGGAAGATTTGGTGCGGCAAATGCAGCCTAATTTTCAACTATTAAAAACTTTACCACTTGGTAAGGTTATAGTTACTAGCTTGACTAATCCTGATTCAGATTATGATTTTGTCTCTCGTTTCTTTGCACCAGAGGTAGGCATTGATGAAGATCCGGTAACTGGTTCAGCCCATTGTTGCCTGGCTGCGTTCTGGCGCGATCGCTTGCGAAAAAATCACTTCTTAGCTTATCAAGCATCTAGTCGCGGTGGCGTGGTGAAAGTGTATTATGACGGAGGCGATCGCGTCATTCTCGCCGGACAAGCGGTAACTGTGTTGCGAGGTGAGTTATTTCCCGCATAGGTAAATGTCGCTGCGAGTAAGGTTGATGCTGAGATGGTAGGCGTGGATTTAACTTTTCAGACATCCTTTAATAAAAAACTTGCAAGTGAGGTGAAAAAATGGCAGCCGAGTATGATAGCATAGCTCTCCAGTTTCAAAAACTTAACAAATTGCCTTATCGCTTGTATGGCGAGGCATATACATACTTAAATTTAATCGGAGATGTTGCCGGGAAATCAATCCTCGATCTAGCTTGTGGAGAAGGATTTTTCACACGATTGCTCAAACAGAATGGCGCTGCACGTTTGGTTGGTGTAGATATTTCCTCAGAAATGATAAAGTTGGCAAGACTTGAAGAAGCCTCTGTGCCACTTAAAATTGAATATATCATCGGTGATGTCATGGAAATTGGTTCTATTGGCAGCTTCGATCTTGTGGTAGCTTCCTACTTGCTGAATTACGCTTCAACTAAAGAGCAACTACTCAAAATGTGTCAGGCCATAGCAATTCATCTGAAACCTGGTGGTCGATTCGTCAGTTTGAACAATAATTTAGAACTGCTTCCAGAGTTTTATGATAAACATAAGAAATATGGTATTGCTAGGAGATGTGCTGACTCGCTCCAAGAAGGTACGCCCATAACCTTAACATTGAGCATTCCTGATGACAGTGAGTCTATCACTATTGATAACTACTACCTCAGCAAAGCGACTTATGAATGGGCCTTGATGAGTGCTGGTTTTAAAGAGATCCACTGGCACCATCCAATAGTCTCTCCCAAAGGCATAGAGAAATTTGGCTCCGAGTTCTGGCAGGATTACATTGACTATCCCGATACGATCGGCATTACCTGCCTAAAATAGCTGTCAATGCGGTTGGTTATATCATGTCTGCCAAATCATCCATAAAGAACCCCACCCCGCTCTTCGGGCTACGGTGTATACACAAGTCTGAAATAGTTGATTAACCAAGATTTTACCCCACCCTAACCCTCCCCTTGCAAAGGGGAGGGAACTGGATTCTTTGCAAGGCTACGGTGTACACACAAGTCTTTGAGAGTTGCCTCACAGCGTTTAGATCCCCCCTAGCCCCCCTTAAAAAGAGGGGAACCGGAATCAAAGTCCCCCTTTTTAAGCAGGGCTGATTCATTCCCTAAAACAGGTAAAATTGCAAGTGTTGAGGGGAGGAAAATTATGGGTAGTTCTCTGATTGAACAA
>NZ_JBALDU010000016.1:0-74475 GCF_036917235.1 Nostoc sp. | reverse complement strand
TAATCCTGGCTGAAGCGTAATTATAGTTGCAGTTAATCCTGGTTTGTAAATGTCTTGATTGCAGGTTTGAGCGATTAGTATTGCAGGTCGTTACAACTACCGTTGGTTGAATGTTACGCTGGGCAGCTAAACCAAGTATTCATGAATATTTTGTCAAATGCGATCGATGCTTTGGAAGAGTCATTCATCATTTGTCCTATCCTTGGGGAAAATGCCCGAAGGATAGAGCAAAGAACTCCGCCGCACATTTGCATTCGCACCCAACTACAGCAGCCAAATCAGGTAACAATTAGGATTACCGACAATGGATTGGGAATACCAGAAGATGTTAAAAAACAATTATTTGACCCCTTCTTTACTACCAAACCCATCGGTCAAGGTACGGGGATGGGTCTTGCCATTAGCTACCAAATCATTACAGAAAAACATGGCGGTTCTTTAGAATGTCTTTCGCAGCCAGGACAAGGCGCTGAGTTTGTGATTAAGATTCCCCTGATTCAGCATCCGTCAACATAATTCGTCATTTCGTTAGCTAAATACCTCCACTTCTTCAGGAACCTTCATTTGGTCGAGAATTCCCCAAATTTCCTGTAACATCGGCTCTAACCCGGTGCGAGTAACCGCTGAAATCACAAAAACCGGGGCGTAGGAGAGATGATTAAGTTGGGTGGCTAATGCCTCCAAATCAACAGTTTCGCGATCGACTGCATCAATTTTATTCAGCGCTAAAATTTGCGGACGTTCTGCTAAACCCCGTCCATAAGCTTGTAATTCTTCCTTAATTGTGTTGTAGTCTCTAACCACATCATCACTAGTGGCATCAATCAAGTGAAGTAGTACCCGCGTGCGCTCGATATGGCGCAAGAAATCATGTCCCAGCCCTGCCCCGTGCGCTGCTCCCTCAATAAGTCCGGGAATGTCGGCGAAAACAGTACCATCGCCAGTGGGTTTCCGCACTACACCCAAATTTGGGATGAGGGTAGTGAAGGGGTAGTCTGCGATTTTTGGACGTGCAGCCGATAAAGATGAAATTAAAGTGGATTTACCAGCATTTGGTAAGCCAATAATCCCCACTTCTGCCAAAAGTTTTAACTCCAGGCGCAGCTGCTTTATTTCCCCTGGTAATCCTGGGAGGGCATATTCTGGGGCGCGGTTACGGTTGCTCAAGAAATGCTGATTTCCCAGTCCGCCTTTACCACCTTGGGCAATCAGCAAAGTCTGCTTAGGCTCAATTAAATCTCCCAGCAGTTCGCCAGTTTCAGCATCATAAATGGTTGTACCGCAGGGAACTTCGATAATTAAATCCTTTCCTCCTGCTCCAGTGCAGTTACTTGGCCCGCCACGAGTCCCTTTTTCTGCCTGAAAGCGATGGTTATATCTGAAGTCCAACAAAGTTTGTAGGTTTTCATCGGCAACGAAAAATACAGAACCACCTCGTCCTCCATTACCACCAGAAGGGCCACCAGTCGGCACGTATTTCTCTCGCCGGAAAGCGACAATACCATCGCCGCCTTTACCAGCTTCAACTTCAATTTTTGCTTGATCGATAAATTGCATTTTTCTAGAGTCCTGTTAGCGGATAGCTTGGGTTTAACCCGTGCTGAATTATGAGTTGCGAGTTATAGGGGAGTTATAAATTATAAGTTTTAAAATCTTATTCCTCACTATTTACTTGTAACTCACACTTCCTCTTCCCCTGCCCCTTTTGCTCAAGATATGGGAATATTATAAAGTTGTAGCTAACCGCCTACGTAGAGGTTTAAAGTGGATACCATTGCAATTCCTGCTCTAAATCGGCCAGTGGATGCCACGGTAGAAATTCCTGGTTCTAAAAGTCTTACTAATCGGGCGTTGCTTGTCGCTGCTTTGGCGCAAGGTGACTCCATTTTAGAAAATGCCTTATTTAGCGAAGACAGCGAGTATTTTGCTAAATGTTTAGAGCAATTGAGTATTCCCATAACTCTGAATCCTAATCTGGCTCAGATTCAGGTTGCAGGAAAGGGAGGCGACATCCCAGCGAAACAGGCAGATTTATTTGTAGGTTTATCAGGTACTACAGCACGGTTTATCTCGGCGCTGGTGGCATTAGGGAACGGTGAATATCGCCTAGATGGCGTTCCTCGGATGCGAGAACGACCGATGGGTGATATGCTGACGGTGTTACAAACGGGTGGAGCAACCGTTAACTTTGAGGGCAACTCTGGATTTATGCCCTACACCCTCTATAGCCAGGGATTCGCTGGCGGAAACTTTCAGTTGAAAGCCAACCAAACAAGTCAGCAACTTTCGGCGTTGTTGATGATTGCGCCTTATGCTCAACAAGATACGATTTTTGAGGTTGAGGGTACACTGGTTTCTCAGTCTTACATCAAAATGACTTGTAGCTTAATGGCAGATTTTGGCGTGGAGGTGATTCAGATTGGCGATAATCAATTTCAGATTAAAGCGGGACAACGTTACCAAGCTCGACATTACACAGTCGAACCCGATGCGTCAAATGCTTCTTACTTTTTTGCCGCCGCCGCTGTCACGGGTGGACGGGTGCGCGTCAAACATTTGACTAAACAATCCTGTCAGGGTGATATTCTCTGGCTGAATGTTTTAGAACAGATGGGTTGCGAAATTAAGGATGGAGATGATTACACCGAAGTGACGGGGCCGAAGCAATTGCAAGGCATCGACATTGATATGAATGATATATCGGATCTAGTGCAAACATTAGGAGCGATCGCACCCTTTGCCAGTTCACCGATTACCATTCGGAACGTGGAACATATTCGCTATAAGGAAACTGACCGAATTAAAGCTGTTGTCACAGAGTTGCGTCGGTTAGGAGTTAAGGTTGAAGAATTTGCAGATAGCCTGAAAATAGAGCCTAGTCCTATTACCCCGGCGGCAATTGAAACCTATCACGATCATCGAATGGCTATGGCTTTTGCTGTCACTGGCTTGAAGGTTCCAGGAATTGTAATTAAAGATCCTGGTTGTACAGCGAAGACTTTTCCAGATTACTTTACCCGATTCTTCCAAATGTTAGAGCAATAAGAGCTATTTTCGCTCAACTTACTTTTTCAGTGCCAGAGTTAAGCCATCTGCGATCGCTACTACACTAAGACTAACTCGGTGGTCTTGATGCAGTTTTTGATTAAAAGCACGAATTCTTTTCGTTCTATTATCTTGCACCTGGGGATCGGCAACCCTACCTGACCACAGAACATTATCGATCGCAATCAATCCCCCCGGACGCACTAATTGCAGCGATCGCTCATAATAGCCATCATAGTTGCTCTTATCTGCATCAATGAAGGCGAAATCAAAAGTTTCTGCTTCTTTGGTTGCGAGTAGCCAATCCAAAGTCTGCAAAGCTGGGGCAATGTGCAGTTGAATTTTATCTGCCACACCTGCTTGTTGCCAATAGTGCCGAGCGATCGTTGTAAATTCCTCACTAATATCACAGGCTACCACCTTACCGTCACTAGGTAACGCTAATGCCACCACCAGGGAACTATAACCTGTAAATACCCCAATTTCTAAAGTTTTCTTAGCTCCCAGCAATTGCACTAGCAACGCTAAAAACTGCCCTTGTTCGGGAGCAATCTGCATTCTCCCGATTGGATATTGGGCTGTTTCTTGCCTCAGTTGGGTTAAAATTTCTGGTTCTCGGAGAGAGACTGACAGTAAATAGTCATAGAGGTTTTGTTCGAGTCCTAATGTTTTAGTTGTCATGGGCATTGGGCATGGAGAATAGTCCTGTTTTGTCACTCTCGGAAAACAATAATCGAGGCAAGATTTTGAAACTTTGATTGAGTCAAGCTTTCAGCCTTTATTTTCTAACAGTAACTGACATTTACAGCTAAAATCGGGAAATTAAAGCTCCGAAAGGCTTTCAGCGATTGGGTTCTCCCAAAGTGACAAAAGAGGGATAGTGGACGAGTCTTTGATACTTGTGAATGAGTCTTTAATACTCGTGGATGAGTCTTTAATACTCGTGGATGAGTACTAAAGACTCATTCGTGAGAAGTTAAGATTTTATCTCATTTGTCAATAAGCAATAGTACTTAAAATATGGCTGAAAACTGGGGTTGGAAACGCAATTTTTAGGCAAGTGATCGCTTAATTTTGATACGCATCATTCATTTTTGCGTCAGAAGTTAAGTACAAGAGTTAACTTCATATCTCTACTACTTCTAAAAATTAAATATAATTACTAATTGACAAAAGTAAGATTATTTTGAATCACCTCTGGAACTCTCTAATCTTTTAACTTCTGCTTGAGCTTGCTTGATCCTTATTTGAACACCTTTAAGTACTTCTTGTTTTGCAACCATTAGTTGCCGTCTTTCCTCCACTAATATCTGTGCTATGGCACCTGTGTTATGTAACTGCTCCATCCTCTCGAAATCGCTTTGGGCAAAAGCTAGCTCTGCTTGAGCTTGGTTCAGTTCAGTATTTAACGTTTCCAGCTTATCTCTAGCAGCTTGCAGAGTATTTGAATTACTCTCTGAAGATATTTTGGGAGTGGTTGTTCTAGGACTGGGAGTGGTTCTAGGACTGGGAGTGATTGTAGGACTGGGAGTGATTGTAGGACTGGGAGTGATTGTAGGACTGGGAGTGATTGTAGGACTGGGAGTGATTGTAGGACTGGGAGTAACAGATACTGATGGTTCTCCAGTCGAAAGAGAATTGGATGAAGGTGCGGTTGGAAATGGGGAGTTGGTTGGACTTGGTGAACTTACTTTTGGTAGTTCAGAGCGAGGGGTACGAATAGACTCAGTGCCCCTAGAAATATCTATTTCTGGTGTAATAACAGTAACAGGTATTAAGGGGCTGGGGGATTTGCTTGAGGTAAAAAGAGTAGACAATACTAATGGAATTCCAAGCACGTGGAGTCCCCCAGAAACAGCCAGGTATTTGCCGTAGTAGAGTAACCCTTGAATCAATTCAGGAAGTGGAGGAGTTGATGTCGTTAGGACAGAAATAGTTGGAGAAACTACAGGCGAAACAAACTGCAAATTCTGGTAAGTGACGGTAGTTCCCATCTTATCTCCCAATGATTTCCGTAAATTGAGAGCCTTTATTAGCAACTCACGAGCTAATTTCATGTCTTCCTGACAAAGAGCGTAAGTACCAAGTTGGTGCAATGCCCAAGCCTCCGCAGCCTTATCACCCTTAGCTCGTGCTGCTTGTAATGCATACTCTAATACCTGAACCCACATTCCCCATCGGTGACTAAAGGCAAATACACCCTCTACGATTCGGCACAAGTGCAGAGCATCTGTCCAGCGACCAGCTGCAACTGTATAACTCAAAATCTGCAATATAATGTTAGCTTCATCCAATATGTGATTGGGAACCAACCTATGCTGTTCAATCCAAGATGTGAAGTAGAATAAAGCACGCTCCCGTAAAGGAGTTAAGTTTTGCACTTGCTGCAACGTTTCACCTACAGTTTTGGTCACTTTATAACGGGAGCCCTCAGTCTGAACTAAATTGCGCCTAAATAAAGTATCTAAGATAGTCGGTGTGTAGTTCAGACCTGTTAAAGCTGCTACTTGTTCAGGAAGAAGCCACATTCCCAAAGCAGTCAGCGTTTCTAAAATCAAAAATTGGGGTTGTGATAACGATTTTAAAATTTCCCAATCTAATGCCTTGGTGGGAGAAGCAGACTGTATTTGGAGGGATATTTCTGCTAATGAAATATCTTTTTCGCACACTTGCGCTACTGCTTTGAGAATTTCCTGGGGATGACCATTCAAAATTTTGCAAATGCTTTCAGCAGCAGAATGTTCCTCTGAGGTCAACGCTCGTCCCAGTTCCCTTTCAATTAATGTAAGTGCATGATTCAAAGGAAGCCCACGCAATATAATTGAGCAACCTTCGCCCCAGAAATAACGTTCTGACGAAGCCATTATAAAGATGAAGTTGGGTAACTCGTTTGTCAACTTTGTTACTTCTCGACGTGGTAAATTCACATTATCTAGCAATACAACAGCCTGTGCATCTTTTAATGTCTCTCGAATCTTATTAGAACTGAAAATACGCTTAATTTCTTCTGGTTCACTATCACTCTCACAGAAAAAGTCACAAAAATCCTGAAGTATGTCTTCTACAGACTTGTTTCGGACACAAAGGTATAAAATTTTTTCTGGTACCCAAGAGTGAATTTGGAGGTGATGAGCCAAATAACGTAAGAGAGTTGTCTTTCCCACTTCCTCCTCACCGTAAAATTCTATCAACCGCTCGGTTGCTTGTAACGCATCAAGCACGTGCTTTACCTCGTCCTGTCGGTCTAGTAGTGAGCGAGTAAGGGCTGGTGGAAGTACTTTGAGAGGTGTCGAAGTAAGACGCAGCAAAGTAGAATTATTGAGTGAATTATTTTTCAGAACAAACCCTTTAGAACTATCACTGTTATCAAGTACTAATTTCCTATGTGTATTAATTATTATTATTCGCTGGGGATTAATCGCCTGAAACTGGATATTATCATTCCCTTGAATGCCCTGAATACCTCCTCCCAGCGTAGAGCTTTCGGTACTCTGCTGAAGGTTTTGATTGAGAGGAGAATTGTTCTCAGAAGGCTGTTGCTGATTCATCGGCTCGTTTTACTAAAACCCAAAGAAACTTTTAGCGACACCCAGCCAACACGGTAGTTCTTTCAAAACTGGTTTGACATTTTCCCACAGACTCTTAGTTGATGCCACAGTTTCGCTTGTGGTTTTCAGCGTTGCAGCTACACGTTTGAGATTATCGGCTGCAAACTGTTTATCAGGTTCTGTTGCTTGAGCTTCTTCCTTAGCGGCTCCCAGATACCTGAGTGACTTTTCTTTGTCTGCTTGAGGTAGTTCTGGGGTTGACTCAACCAATTGTTCAATCTGCGCTAGCATCCGAACAACATCTTCTTTGGTTAGCTGTTTTTCATCGGATACAGTTACACTAGTCTCCATACTTTGCTGGTTTTGGTCGCCTTGTGCAGCTTGCATCCCGCCATGCATTGTACCACCACTCATATTTTGAGAAATTCCACTTGGATTGTTAGTCATAAAACCTACCTGTTCAACATTTGAATAAAAGCTGGGGCGCTCTAGCGCCGTATTTACCATAGTTTCTAAACTACGAATTCTGTTATCTTTTTCTGCTAATAGTAACTTTTTTTACAACATATTTTCCAGTTATTCTATAAAATTAGTATAATTTCGGTCTACTGACTGTGAGTAAAAGTATGATTTTTTTCATGTTCTTCTAAGGCACTCTGGGGTTAGAGTACCCAATTAGCAGATTAAAATTTTATCTCTTGTTCACCTACGGCATTGGCTAGATTAGCGCCTCACCCAATTACAAATGTTTCATAGAGCACTCGTGAGAGGTTAGAGCGATAACACATTTGTCAAGAGGGTGCAGGAAAAAGGGATAAATCCAGTTTAGAGACAGGCTTTCGCAGGGCTTTGGCGACTCCTAAATCTTGGTTCTCTTTTGCAGCGAAGTACTTAATAGGGTCATCCGCTTTACCTTTGTCATAAGCAACGCTGAAATGGTACAAACCACGAAAAATCATCTCCAAAGAAATGCGGTCAAAAGGTAAAGATAATTCGTCTGCAACTGCATCGCCTAAATCAACTAAGACAGCATAAAATAACCAAGTAGCCCATACCTGTAATTTGGTCTTTGATACTCGTGAATAAGTCTTTGATACTCGTGAATGAGTCTTTTATACTCGTGGATGATTTTTTAAAAGTCAAAATTATATTTAAATGCAACTCAGATTTGATAGCAAAGCGATGTCTACGAC
Source organism: Nostoc sp. (assembly GCF_036917235.1). Classification (GTDB taxonomy): domain Bacteria; phylum Cyanobacteriota; class Cyanobacteriia; order Cyanobacteriales; family Nostocaceae; genus Nostoc. The sequence continues at coordinate 66,689 of NZ_JBALDU010000016.1, read as the reverse complement.
GGGCTGCGCCTACGCTCAGGATATATTAGACCATGCTAAACCTTAAAGAAGATGATAACGCCCTGCGTGAGGTGTTGACTCAAGCCAAAACCATCGCTGTTGTGGGTCACTCTGATAAACGCGCTCGCACCAGTTATCAAATCGCCCAATTCTTGCGACAGACAGGCTATACAGTTTATGCCGTTAACCCCCTAATTAAAGAAATTGACGGTCAACCCAGTTATGCTGCACTCCAGGAATTACCCGAACCCGTCGATATTGTTAACGTGTTTCGCCGTAGTGAACACTTGCCACAAATTATAGATGAAGCAATTTCTATCAACGCGAAAACTGTATGGACACAACTGGGTATCTGGCATCAACCATCAGCACAAAAAGCTATAGATGCAGGACTAAATATGGTTATGGATGCTTGTATCAAAATTGAATATCTGCGCTTGAAAGTAGGTTCAGCAGGGGATGTCTAGTTTTGCATCCATGATTATAACAATCATATAAATTGTAATTATTATGCAAAAAGCGATGTCTACGACGGGCTGCACGCACAAACATTTTATGTGTAGAGATATTGCATACAAAGCCTTTGATTGAGTTACTTGCTTAAACCCTTCTAGAATAAAAACTATTGTGGGTATTTTATTACTAAACTTGTTTTTATTATCGGAGGTTATGATGAGCCGTCCAATAATTCTTGGTATTGTCGGGGACAGCGCGGCTGGTAAAACAACGCTAACGCGGGGAATCGCTCAGGCACTCGGCCCAGAAGATGTCACAATCATCTGTACAGATGATTACCACCGTTACGATCGCCAACAACGTGCAGAAATTGGCATCACTGCCCTCCACCCCGACTGTAACCACTTAGATATTATGCAGCAACATCTGTCGCTGCTACGCACAGGACAACCAATTCTCAAGCCAGTTTATAGCCACAAAACAGGCACATTCGAGGCACCGGATTATATTAAGCCCAGTAAATTCGTGATTATCGAAGGATTACTCGGTTATTCTACTCGCGCCGCCCGTGACTCTTATGATGTTAAAGTCTACCTTGCGCCTCCTGAAGAGTTACGTGCTAAGTGGAAAGTCAAACGAGATACGCAAAAGCGGGGTTACACACCGGAACAAGTGCTAGCAGAACTAGAAAAGCGCGAACCAGACTCAGCCCAGTTTATTCGTCCGCAACGACAATGGTCTGATATCGTAATTAGTTTCTATCCACCCACTGATGAAGATGATGAAACCAATGGACACCTGAATGTCCGGCTGGTGCTGCGTCCAACAATTCCACATCCAGATTTCACCGCAATTACCAACTCTAGTTCCAGCAATTCTGACTCAGCCATCCGCCTGGGGCTAGACAGGGATATGTGTAAGCCTGTGGATGTCTTAGAAGTTGATGGTCATGCCACCTTAGAACAGGTGAATAAGCTAGAGCATATTATTTGTTCTGATATGCCCCATCTACGAAATATTTGCGATCGCGAAAGTAATCCAGAACTGGGTAAAATTGCTGGTACAACTGGAGAAACACTGCAAAGTTATCCTCTGGCTTTGACTCAGTTGATCATTACCTACCATATGTTGAAAGCAACGCAAAATTATCAGTAATTAGCGACAATGAAGGGGTTTAAATGGTTTGCGATCGCGTGTAGTATTGGACTGCTGAATTATGCGATCGCTTACTCATAGTTAACCAAGAATCGCAGTGTTGTGTGCTAATGATGCGATGCCTACAGCCGGAAACTACGCACTTTGCTTGCTCAAACCTTCAGATATTACTCATGATTCCGACTTGACGGGGGCTTGCAGCAATTCAATATCTCTAATTTTAAGAATGCCACTACTTTCAAATTGCACACTGATTTGAACTTTGGCAGCATCTGCTTCTTTTTAAAATGGGCACGCACTTCGTAAGGCCGAAAATCTTCCGTTGACGAAACTCCTGTAGACTGTGAAGTTGTTATCATTGCACCCCATTGTCCCGGTCTACGTAAACCTAAACTCACTTTAATTGGTTTTTCTGTATTCAACACTGTCGCGTAAAATTGACAAGCAAGAACACATTCTTCGACATCGGGTTCTGCAACTTCAAACAAGATGACATTTCGCAAAGGATCTGTACTAGTCAACAATGACTGAGTATTATCGTCATAGGCTTCTATTTGCCAGCCTTCTCCGACAATTGCAATGCCTCCTTTTGTCACCGTGGAATCGGCAGGTGTGAATCGACGAATCAGCACAAATGGCTCTGCGGGTTCGGGAACGCCGAAGCGTTTTTGCAGATCGTTACCGACTTCCTGAATTTTAGAGTCAATAAAACCTTTCAGATTGTTGAATAGATCATCGAACATAAGCGATCGCCTATGGCAGCAGGTACATAATTGCACTTATTAAACTTGGTAACAAGCATATTTTCACTGAAAGTCTACTGTCGTTAGGGGTAAAGTGAAAAACCTAATCATTAAACTCTTGACATCGACTTAGCAATTTGCTAAGTTTGAATAACTACGGTTTGACACTTCGAGGACAGTTATTATGAGCTTTATTTTGAAAAAATTCATTTATTATGCATATTATTTCCAATACAGCACTAAAACTTTTTTATCAAAAGTATCCCGACGCTGAATCTAGTTTACGTGGTTGGAACAAAGTTGCAAAATTAGCCAAGTGGCAAAATATACTTGAAGTTCGCCAAGCTTTTAACTCTGCCGATCCAGTAGGTGAGCTTACAGTTTTTAATATTCAAGGAAACAAGTATCGCCTTATTACCTATATTGACTATCAAAGTCAAAAAGTATTTATTCGCAACGTATTAACTCATACAGAGTACAATACAGACAAATGGAAAAATGACCCTTGGTTTAAATAAACGTCCTATTTACATTGAACTGCTGCAAGCATTTCCTCCTCGTCCTATCAAGACTGAGGATGAGTTATTTGCTACCCAAAAAGTTATTAATTCTTTGATAGATAGCGCTCCGTTAACATTGGATGAAAAAGATTATCTTAATATTTTAGGCACTCTAGTTTACGAGTTTGAACAAACGCAAGAGCCTGTGCCTGATATTTATGGAATAGATTTACTTCAGGTTTTGATAGAAGAAAATGGGCTACTCCAAAAAGATTTAGTACCCATTTTCAAAACAGAATCTATTATATCGGCCATATTGAAAAAGCAGCGTAAATTAACAACTAGACACATTGAAGAACTGGCGAAATTTTTTCATATTTCACCTGCTGCTTTCTTCCCAAATAGTCTTGAGTAACTTGTTATTGGTTGATTGTGGAAGTGCGATAGCCTACAGCGGGCGGGTACGCCATCGCACCTTTGAAAACTGGTAACAAGTTTTATTAATTTACTGGGAAAAAATTACTATCAAAACTTTATCTTGTCAGTGGAAAGATAATATCGCAGTTCAGAATACCCGGAAAGTGACAGAAGAGGGCTAAAGTCCTTACTAAAAATCTTTAATTATTTACGCCGCTCTGCTTATATACAATTTTTCTAACATCTTCTTATCTTTTAAATTTTCTAATGATGAAGTCAGTCTTCCACAAAAATTTTCTATATCAGTTGCTTTATCCCAAGCTTTGATTATTAAAATGTTTTGATGTATATACAAAAAGTTTTCTATTGTATAATCAATGGCATTTTCATCTTTAGGTACTAGTCTGTTTACAAGTTCAGCTAGGGTAAATTGCATGTAATCTTGATAATGTTCTTTGTTTTTAGCTAGGGAATTTTCTCCATTTTCATCTTTACAATTTAATTCTGTGCATATTGTTATTTCATGTTTTAGTTTGTTTATCAATGAATTTAAAGGAGATAAGATTGTATCTAAATCTTCTTTTGACAGATTGTCCAATTGTTGGTTTAACATTTCAGACATATTTTTGTTAAAATTTGTACACTAAATTTAGTATCTTCCGAATAATTGCTTGCGTCAACGGTAAAAAAGATAACTAATCAAGGACGGATTAAAAAATTTTCTAAAACCTAGCTTAGATGATAAATTTTGGGACAAACGTTGCTGGAATGTAGGCAATCCGAGCTTGATCGCAGATTGGCAGCCAGTGGCTAGGGAGAATAGGGTTTATGATTCCAATAAGAGCAAGACATATAAAAATAGAGAAAATTTTCTAAAATTAAAGATTTTCTCAAATAAAGATGATTTTGAGAGCAAACAAGGGATAACTAAGGATAGTTCTATGTGTGGTGCTATTTTCTTAGTTTAATATGACCTATTGCCTCAGAATTGCCGACCTACCTACAAATGAGCCTCCGCGTGAGCGATTAATGACGCATGGTGCCAAAATTTTAGCCACAGCCGAATTAATCGCAATTCTTCTAGGCACTGGTCAAGGGCCAGGAAAACTATCTGCTGTGGGCTTAGGACAATATATCTTGAGCGAACTAGGCAAACATCAACGCGATCCTTTGGTAGTTCTGCGAGAAGTTAGCCCTGCTGAGTTGATGCAAATTTCTGGTGTTGGCCCGGCGAAGGCGACAAGCATTTTAGCAGCAATTGAATTGGGTAAACGCGCCTTTCAATCTCGTCCTAATGATGGCACATTAATTGATAGCCCACTTGCTGCTGCTGCTACCCTCAGTCAAGATTTGATGTGGCAAATACAAGAACGTTTTGCAGTGGTGCTATTAGATGTCAAGAATCGTTTATTGGGTACACAAGTAATTACCATTGGCACGGCAACCGAAACCCTAGCCTCTCCCCGTGATATTTTTCGAGAAGTTATCCGTCAAGGCGCAACGCGGGTAATAGTTGCGCACAATCATCCTTCTGGAAACCTTGAACCCAGCCAGGAAGATATAGAATTGACGCGCCAATTGTTAGCAGGAGCGCAGCTTTTGGGCATTCCAGTACTAGATCATCTGATTTTGGGTAATGGCAATCATCAGAGTTTACGGGAAATAACAACCTTGTGGGACGAACATCCGCAAGGGGATTAAAATAATTCGTAATTCGTAATTCGTAATTCGTAATGCGTAATTAAAAATTGTTTCAGACTCTTATAGCTTTTCCTAATCAAATGAGATGTATCATAGCCCCCTCCTCGCTTGCGGGGAGGGGGTTGGGGGGTGGGGTTCTTGAAGCCTAGTTAAGTAATCAAGCAGACATGATATTACAACTTATTTGCTTTCCTGCATATTTCTGACTAGTTTTGTTACCAGCTTTCTGGGAGTAAATCTTACAGATTCAGCGAGTAGCTTATTTTTAATTCCAGGAACGACAACAGTTTTGTTTTCAAATAGACCACGATAGCCGATTTCGGCTACTGTTTCCGCAGTCATAATTTTTTGACCGCTTACCAACTTTGAGTCTTCCATTGCGGCTCTTTGTTGAAAACCAGATTCTGTAGGCCCTGGACAAAGCGCCGTCACAGAAACACCTGTACCTTCTAATTCATTAGCGATCGCTTCTGAAAACGATAAGACATAAGCTTTACTAGCGTAGTATACTGCCATCAGCGGCCCTGGTTGAAAAGCAGCTGTGGAAGCCAGGTTTAATATTTTTCCAGACCCCCGTTTAACCATACCTTTGAGAAATAACTTGGTTAAATGTGTCAAGCATAAAACATTAACCTGTAGCAATTGCATTTCAGCATTCAGGTCAATTTCGTTAAATAATCCGTAGGTAGCAAACCCGGCATTGTTCACCAGCACATCAATATTAATCGATGCTTGTTCTAGCTCCGTGAAAATTTCTTCTGGGGCTGATGGGTTAGATAAATCCTTGGAAATAACTTTGACATCAATGCCAAATTTATTTTTAAATTCATCGGCGATTTTATTCAGCTTTTCCAGACTTCTAGCTACTAACACAAGATTGTAACCATCCTGAGCAAATAATTTCACGAATTCATAACCGATACCGCCAGATGCACCAGTAATAAGAGCCGTTTGTTTGCGATTATTCTGCATAATTTTCCTCTTTTAAAAACTTGAAAACAAATTAGTCATTAGTCATTAGTCATTAGTCATTAATTCTTCTCCCCTTGCCTTCCCTGCTCCCCCTGCCCCCCTGCTTCCTTTATTTCCATTGGGAAATTTCCAAACGCACTGCTGCATTTGTTCCTAAGACTTTTTGACCGCGTTCAGGTAAAGAAACATACGCAACATATATATCTGGACTAGATTCTGAAGTCGGATTTAACTTTGTTACTGGCTCCTTTTCATCAGAATTCCAACTGTATTTAGCCTCATAAGTGCTATTTGATTTTGCAACATCAGTAATTAGATAGTCAGACCACAGAGGTACTTGGTCGAGATGATGGTCATGTAACCAATTCGCCTCTTGTTTTGTAAAGGAATGCAGTGCTAAACGCAGGGCATATCTACAAGTATTATCATCATTGACTGAGTTTTTTGGGATTAAGAAAGCTGTAAATAGCGGAATAGGTTTATCTGTTCGGGTTAACTCTTGTGTAATTGGGCAATAATGAGCAATCGCTTGCTCATATATTGGAATAGGAAGACCACGCAAAGCCACCCTAGTTTCCAGTTGATAAAAATTCTTGTCCAGGTCTTCTAACTCGACATTGCTCAGAGAGAGTTTTATCTGGATATCACCAAATAAAAATCGTTGCAGGTTTTGATAACCTTCTTCGGAGTTCAATATGCCATAACGTCCACCATGAGAGCGATGAACATAAGCACGATGAGATCCAAGGATATAAGCTTTATCAATCTGAACTAGACCATCACTTTTCACCCCAACAAGATTGCGTGAAAGACCAAAACCTTCTTCATAATCATGGGCATTCGTGCCGATTAGAGAAAAAACGCGGCTTGGCGAAAATGCATTATCTATGCTTTGTAATTGTTGTAGCTGAAAGTTATCGGGTAACTCAGCCGTTGACTTAATATTAGGTGTTAAATACTGGTACATCCGCTGAGGGCCAAAGTCATCAGAATTATTCAATTGAAACCTGTCCCTGAGATTTTCAATTAAGCCATTCCCAACCTCAAAATAAATACCACCATGAGGTGTAGCGTAGGTAAAGAATTTGTCAATATGATCGACAGCTTGCTCGCCTTGTTCTGGATAAATCTTTTCAATCAAGCTGCGACAAACAAGACCTCCCATCGAGTGGGCAACAAGATAAATTTTGTCAGCGCCTGTTGTATCCTTGACATTCTGGATCAGTTTTCTTAAACCCTGAGCTATTTGCTCCATTTCTTGCCGAACGACACTTGATGAGCCAAAACTAGGTGTAGATATATCATAAAAGCGATAGATCCAAATAGTTTGATGAAGTCGATCGGACAATCTTTTAATCTGATTGCTCACATTCTGATTGTCAACAATCGGTTGATAACCATGATCGGTCATTAGCCGCAGCAATGGACTCTCGAAAAAAAACTTCTGGGGATTTTCCTTCTCATCTACTCGAATATGAGTTGAACCACTATTGAATCCATAAAAGGGATCGTTGACTGTTTGCTCAACGTCTTTTTCTGTACCTGCATATCCACGAACGAAGACGATTGGTAAATACTGCATATATATCCTTGCTATTTAATCAATATTTTTTCTCGTTCCCAGATTTAATCTGGGAACGAGTGCAGAATATCAAGACAAGTTGTCTTAGTACAAACATTTTATTAATTCGTAGCGAATTCTCTGCGTTTAAAACACTACGATTTTACACGGAAGCTGTACTTAGAAAGTTTTCACAAACTCAATTAGGGCTTTCTTGTCTTCATCTGGGAGATTTGAGCCAAAATAATGACCCTCATCTTCTACAAAGTCAGGAGATTTGTTGGCTCTTAAAAGTACACGTGCCAACTTACCCTTAATTCCACCCTCCGGTTTCAAATCTTGGAAAAGGCTGCTGAGATTGAGAGATGTAATCGCCTCTCTCATATTGATGCTTGCCAGCAAATTCACAGGTGTACCTTTAGGAACAGGAAGTTTAAATCTCGGATTCGGATCTCCTGGAGGAAGCTCTAATTTAGTATCTCGATTTGTCCTGCTGATAATTCCCTCACGCTTTTCAGGCCACAGCAGCTTTTCCATAGCATCCGTATAGGCTTTTACACGTCCTTTTACTGAAGGATCTTCGTTGTAAAGTCCTAGTGTGTTGTTGTGCAGAAGTGGTGCTGTTGCCCAAATACTAACTAGTGAAGGTGTACGGTAATATCCCAAACCGCCATCAGGTATCTTAAATTCGATGGGTTTTTTCTCATCAAAGGGGTTGTACAGCGTCAAAGTACCTGGTGAAGGCAGTTCTTTGAACGTCTTCGACGAGAACTGATCCCAAATATGTCCTTTACTGGCATTTGTTCCTAGCGATCGCGCCGCATTAGTCCCAATTAGGGTAACTGGGTAACGTTGGTCATCAGACAAGAAGTTGTGGTCGAGAAAATTACTACTGAGTACAGACTCTTCGTACCATTTTTGAGCCTGTTCGGGGTCAATAGCAATTTCAGCAGGTGGCTTTTTGCTGGAATGGCAACTAGCACAAGTGCTGGCAAAAACTAGCTTCCCACGTTTGAGAACTTCTTCATCTTTAGTCAAGAATTTTTCACCATCTGGTGCATCTTTCAGGTGCATCGGCTGGATGGTTTTCAAGAATGCTTCGGCATCAGCCATACGTGCTTCTGTCTGTCTCCAGCCTTCGCACTCCTTCCGCGCCTTTTCGATATCAAAAGGTTTTTGAGGAGTTCTGCCTAATAAAGGCTCATGGAGACTTGTCCAGTAATCGCCGCACATCCCAATGTTGACGTAGACGCGTAGTGAGGCATTTGCCACTCCTGTAGAGTCTGCACCATCCTTGAGAATATGATTAACATCCTTGGTTGAACCATCGTTCATCACCTCTGGATATTTGGGGCGATCGCCTAAATTAAAAATGGCATTGATCGCATTCGGATTATTGATATGATCGGTGGCAATCCGAGAAGTATCAGATGTACCGGGTTTTTGAGAATCAAGTACTTGCTTAACAAAACTATTATCCGCAACGCTGCTTCCAAATAATTTGTTTTCCTTGATGTACTGATTACCCAATGCTGGTACCAGGTTTTCCCATCTTGGATGTTCCTTGTCTTTGGGTGGATTGAGGGGATCTAATGCTACGTGACAGATGGCGCAGGACTGCCCGATCACGTAGGGAGGCTCAACTTGTGAGTTTTTGGCATATTCAACAGGGTTCCATTTAGCCGAGTCGAAGTTCGGGTTGGGGAACTTACGCAACCCAATCACGCCAGTTGAGAGCGGATCTTTACATTTATCTAGCAGCAATCCGTATTCATCCGGTGCTGTCGCCTTTTCACATCCAGGATCGTTAATTGCGCCATAACGTTGCAATCGCTCGTCATGCATACGCGAGTCAATCAGCTTTAACAAGTCAACACCGCCACGCGTTCGCTTCGCTAAATCGCGATAGTACTTAGAATTACCGCCAGTCCATAAGTACCAAGTGCAACGACCCCGTTTCTCGGCATCTGTCAAATTCTCCTTTGTGTACTCTGGGAGATAACCGATACCCTCGCAGTTATCAGGGTATTCAGATACACCCGTATCCAAATACTCGGTACTTATGGATGTAGGTATTTCACTATACTCATCAGCTAGAGCTGTAGGCGTTCCATAAAAGCCGCAGACTATAAACACAGTCACGAATAGGAGGAGCAGACAGCCCTTAAAAATTAGACTTGTCTTTTTCATAAAACTCTCTGGTTGTAACACCTAAACCTTTCCCACTGCACCTCATGTTTGCAGAGGTACACTAATGCTTCATCACTAATTTCCCATTTTCCAGATTTAGTCTTGGGATATTTTGATGATTTAGAATGTACCTTACTGAGGTTCGTTATATATGAAGTTACTACACAACTTTGTAAAACGTCATCAATAAACTTTTATACATTTCTAAATCATAAATTTAAAAATTTGTAAATTTACAATGGTCTTCAATAACCAATTTGCTATGGTTATATCGATTCTCTACGTACTTGGTTAAGGTTGTAACAAATTGTTAGCAGCTACTTTTAGCTACTTTTAAGGTTGCCTTAACCTTTTAAGAGAAATAAAAGACGGAAATCTTTCACTTTTTTTAAGAATTGCTCTGTAAATCCCGTAGCTTTACAAATTGCAAAAGTCTTTATATAACTGTAAAAACCAATAAGGATAAATATCCATGCTGAAACTGGTTAAGTAAATTTAAGTAACAAAAACTTAATACTTAGCGATCGCATCCGAAAACCTCCACTGTAGATTTGTAGACATAAAAAATTGCTCTCCTAGAGACACTAGAAATAATAGTGCTCTGGCGAGACTGTTAGTGCTACGAAGAATTTTGACGCCTAATTTTATTGCCGAAATAATATAAAAGACAGAGGAACACATGGAAAACGATATTATCTTTGAACCATTGAGATTCCGTAATCTCACAGTAAAAAACCGAATATTTCGCTCTAGTATTTCTGGCAGATGGGATAACTATGATGGTTCAGGTACTCAAGCCCGAATCAACTGGGAAGAAAAGTTTGCTCGTGGTGGTGTAGGGGCTATTATTACTTCCTTTGTCCCAGTCGCCATCCGGGGACGAATTATGCCCAATTACGCCACCATTAACTGCGATGAGCGCATTCCTTTTTGGCGAAAAGTAGGAGAAAGAGTCCACGAATATGACTGTAAATTTATTTTGCAATTAAGTCATTCGGGGCGACAGCAAGATATTGGTGGCGTAGAAAACTTAGGAAAAAAAGCGTTAAGTTCCACCAGCAAAACTGAGCCATTCCACGGTTTTTTGTGTCAAGCAATGACACTAGCAGAAATTAAAGAAACAATCCAATACTTTGCCGATGGTGCTAGACGTGCTCGTGAAGCAGGTTTGGATGGAGTGGAATTGCACAGTGCTAATGGATATCTTTTTAATCAATTTCTCAGTTCTGGAATTAACGACCGTCAAGATGAATACGGTGGTTCATTAGAGAATCGAGCGCGGTTTTTGTTAGATGTAATTAGAGCAATCCGCAAAGAAGTAGGCAACGACTTTCATCTGCAATTCAAAATTAGTGCCGTTGACTATAACAACGCCGTCACCTTTTGGGAAAAACCAGGTAATACCATAGAAGATTCTATCCAAGTTTGTAAATGGGCAGAAGAAGCTGGGGCTGATGCCGTCCATGTGTCAACTGGTAGCTTATTTCCTCACCCACTCAATCCCATTGGTGATTTCAATTTTGATGTCATTACTAAAACCTATGATGCCATGTTGTCAAGCGGTGTCGAAACCACACGCAACTACATTTTATTTCGCAAAGCATTTTTGCATCCACTTTTCAATTTTTTATGGAATCGTGTGAAAAAGCAATTGCCTCCTCAAGCATTTAGTGGTGATGATGTAAAAGACCCGAACATCAGACAGCTACTAATAGAGAACCAAGGCAGAAACTTACTAGATTCCAGAGAAATTAAAAAGCACGTTAATATTCCTGTATTATGTACAGGTGGTTTACAGCAAGCTTCTTATATTCGTCAGGCAATTAGTGAGCATTATTGTGATGGCGTGACAATGGCTCGTACCCTAATTGCTAATAATGACCTAGTTAAATCTTTTCAAGCAGGTAAAGACTTGGCAGATAAACCCTGTACCTATTGCAATAAATGTCTGCTGAATGTAATTGAAAATCCCTTGGGTTGTTACGAGCAGGATCGCTTCAATAGTTATGAAGAGATGATGGAAGAAGTAATGTCAGTCTTTCATGAAACTCAGTTTGCAAATTTATCTAGATAAAAAAGCGATGCGGATCGCATCGACAATTTCGCTTACAAATAATCTCGACAAAATGGGGAGTGTTTCATGACTGAACAAACAAACCCGACCCTACTTCCAACCTCAATCAAGGGAATATTCCAGCGGATTTGGGTTGTAATTGTAGGTATTGTAGCAGTAGCAGTATTTTTCCTTTGGCCTGTTTTATCTAACTCCCCAGTGGATTATGCTGATATTGAAAACCACTTTAAATATGGTTCAATCGGTAGCGAACCCGTCAATGGCATCCCTTACTGGATTTGGAAAGTTTTACCAGAATTATTCTCAGATAAATTACCTGGAAAAGGTTACACTTCTCTAGGATTTATCAAAGAACCTGAGAAAGATTTACCTATAGGTTTTTCGCAACGGCGAGTCTTTATCGATAGAGTTAGCTTGAATTGTGCTGTATGTCATACAGGAACGCTGCGAAATACCCCTAATAGCGAACATCAAGTCATCACGGCAATGCCTGCTAATGTAGTTAATTTGCAGGGATATATCAAATTCTTATCAGCAGTTGGCGTAGATGAGCGCTTTACTGCTAACCGAATGTTGCCAGAAATTGAAAAAATCAGTGGTGGTCTTAATCCCATTGAAAAATTACTTTATCGCTTCATTGCAATTCCTCAAACCAGAGATGCACTAATTAATCAGGCATCTCGACTTAAGTTTGTTGAAAAACAACCAGATTGGGGGCCAGGAAGAGTAGATACTTTTAATCCTTATAAAGCAATTCAATTCCATTTCCCAATGGATAAATTGCGTGAGGATGAATTGATTGGTACTTCTGATTTTCCCTCAGTTTGGAATCAAAAACCCCGTGAGGGATTGCAGTTACATTGGGATGGTAATAATACTTCCGTTGATGAACGAAATAAGAGTGCAGCTTTAGGTGCTGGAGTCACACCCACAACGATTGATTTGCCTCGAATTCAGAGAGTTGCCGATTGGCTTTGGGAACTACCACCACCAAAATATCCCTACGAAGTTAACGAAACTATAGCAGCGAAGGGAGAACAGCTTTTTCAAAATAATTGTGCTAGTTGTCACGCTTTTGGTGGTGCATATACAGGCAAAGTTGTGCCAATTCAAGAAATTGGTACAGACCCTCATCGTCTTGACTCATATACCTACAAAACGATGTCTAACCAAAATACTCTGTATACAGGCTATCCGTGGCGCTTTAAGAATTTCCGTAAGACTAATGGCTATGCAAATATGCCCCTTGATGGTGTTTGGTTACGTGGCCCTTATCTGCACAATGGCTCAGTCCCCAGCTTACGGGATTTACTAGAAACACCAAAAAATAGACCTAAAGAATTCTATCGTGGCTACGATGTGATTGACAGAGCAAAAGTTGGCTTTGTATCTGATGTCGGTGTAGAAAACGGTAAGCAATACTTTAAGTTCAATACCACAAAACCTGGGAATAGTAACAGTGGTCATTTATATGGAACCGATCTTCCTACAGAAGATAAAAATGCCCTAGTTGAGTACATGAAAAAACTTTAAAAGGAGAAAAAAATGAATAATTACGCTAAATGGTTTAGTCGCGTTACTTGGGTTGGTATTATTGTTAATATGCTTTTTGTCATTCCTTCTTGCTTCTTTCCAGAATTAATGCTGACGTTCCTTAAAATGCATATACCAGAGCCAATTATCTGGGTTCGTGCCACGGGAATGCTGTTATTTATTATTAGTACATTTTATGTTCCTGGGGCACTTGACCCGTACCGATATCAGGCAACTGCCTGGATATCAATATTTCCTTCAAGAGCTTTCGGATCAACATTTTTCATTTGTGCAGTACTTTTCTTTGGGCAAGATAAAGGATTTTTATCCATTGCCTTTGTAGACCTGTTTTTTGGATTAGCGGAACTAATTCTTCTGACCTTAGCAATGCGTAGCAAAATGCAATCGCTGCAATTCCAGTGAAGCAATTATCCTAATTTTATCCCTAGTTTAGTGTAGGTATATTCCTGCACTACAAACAGATTCTTCTGCAAAGGAGCAAAAGAGTGCCATGACAATACTCAAAGACAAAATAAGTAGGGTAATCACAAGCATTGTTTTAATTGTGATCCTTTTAGGTGGTGTAGTTGGGTATGTGGGATGGTACAACCTTTTTCGAGAGGTTCCCACATATTATGAATCGCCTGAAGAACACTTTAAATATGGTTCTATTGGCACAGAAGAAGCGCAAGGTGTTCCCTATTGGATTTGGCTGGTACTACCACGAATATTCCCTGATAAATTACCAAGCCCAGGTGGTTATACTTCCTTGGGAATCACATGGGAAGAGGGTAAAGAAATGCCAGTTGGGTTTACGAAAAAAACCATTGGCTTCCCTCGCGTCGGTATAACTTGCGCTGTTTGCCATACTGCTACCTATAGAAAAACAGAGAAAGATAAACCCACAATTGTGGCCGCTGCTCCTGCTAATAAGTTTGATTCGCAAGGCTATTTACGATTTTTGAGTGCAACTGCTGGTGATGCCAGATTTACAGCAGATTATATCCTTGACGAAATCAAATATAATTACAACCTTTCCTGGTTAGAAAACTTACTTTATCGCTATGTGCTAATTCCTCAAACTAAGAAAGCGCTGCTGCAACAAAAAGAAGACTATAGTTGGACAGATTCTCGCCCTAACTGGGGGCCTGGTCGAATTGATCCTTTTAATCCGGTTAAATTCAATACTTTAAAGTTGCCCAAAGATAACACTATTGGCAACTCTGATATGATGCCTCTTTGGAATCAAAAGATGCACAAAGGCTTTGCACTCCATTGGGATGGGTTAGAAACTTCACTAACAGAAACTGTTCAAACTGGAGCAATTGGCGATGGTGCTACCAAAAAATCACTTCCTGTAGCCGATTTACAACGATTAGAAGATTTTATTCAAGAACTACCACCTCCTAAATATCCATTTGCTATTGATGAGCAAGTGGCTACAAAAGGAAGTCAAATTTTTGCTAATACTTGTGCATCTTGTCACGCTTTTGGTGGGGAAAGAACGGGTACTGTTATCCCCGTGGAAGAAGTGGGAACTGACCGCCATCGGTTAGATATGTGGACGCAAGAAGGAGCGGATACTTACAATCATTTTGGTGATGGCTACCCTTGGGACTTTAAAAACTTACGTAAAACCAATGGGTATGTATCTGTTTCCCTAGATGGGTTATGGTTAAGAGCGCCATATTTACATAATGGTTCAGTCCCATCTCTACAAGATTTGTTCGAGAAACCAGAGAATCGTCCTCAAGTTTTCTATCGGGGATATGATGTTTACGACCCGAAAAAAGTTGGTTTTATTACTGAGGGAGATGAAGCCAAAGCTATAGGTTTTAAATACGATACCACGGTAACTGCTAATTCAAATCAGGGACATATTTATGGCACTGATTTATCTGATGACAATAAAAAAGCTTTGATTGAATATCTGAAAACTCTGTAATGAAATTTGTTTGCTGAATCCTGATGTGATTTAGTAACTTTCTGACGTTAATCATTTACTACAGACGCTAAAAAACCGAATTGGAGATAATCGTGAAACCATATTTACCACAAAAAGATTCTGATGTTAATGTCCGAATCAATTGGCTAGATAGAAATCGAGAAGAGTACAAATTTAATTACGATTATTTAGCTCCTCTACCAGTCATTGATAAAGTTCCTCATAAGGAAATATTCTCGGCGGAATATACTGCTAAACGTTTGGCAAGTATGGCAACTCTTGCACCAAATATGCTAGCTGCCAAAGCCAGAAATTTCTTAGATCCATTAGATGAATTGGAAGAATATGAAGAACTTTTGTCACTCCTACCCAAACCCGATGTCATAAAAAATTACAAAACAGACTCTTGTTTTGCAGAACAACGACTCTCTGGAGCAAACCCATTAGCTATCCAAAAAATTGATGTATTACCTGATAATTTTGCTGTCACAGATGCACATTTTCAGAAGGTTGCAGGTACAGGATTTACTTTGGAAAAGGCACTTAAGGAAGGCAAGCTGTATTTCTTAGATTATCCTCTGTTATCTGATATTAAAGGTGGTGTCTATGAGAATGTTAAAAAGTACCTTCCCAAGCCACAAGCTCTATTTTATTGGCAAAGTAATGATAGTTATAATGGTGGTTCTCTAGTACCTGTTGCCATTCAGATTAATCATGACTCTGGTGGAAAAAGCGTGATTTATACACCAGATGATCCTCATTTAGATTGGTTTTTGGCAAAAACCTGCGTTCAAATTGCTGATGGCAACCATCAAGAATTGGGTAGTCATTTTGCCTATACCCATGCAGTTATGGCTCCGTTTGCAATTGTAACTGCGCGGCAACTAGCAGAAAATCATCCCATCGCTTTACTGTTAAAACCCCACTTCCGTTTCATGCTATTTGATAACGATTTGGGACGCACTCAGTTTTTACAACCTGGAGGCCCGGTTGATGAGTTTATGGCAGGTTCCTTGGCGGAGTCTCTTGGATTTGTAGCAAAAGTTTATGGAGAATGGAGTGTAGAAAAATTTACCTTCCCTCGGTTAATAAAAAGTCGCCGAACGGATGACCCAGAAATTTTACCGCACTTTCCTTTCCGGGACGATGGCATATTAATTTGGAATGCTGTCGAAAAGTTTGTGGCTGAATACTTGCAACTCTATTACAAAACCTCACAGGATATCAGTGACGACTATGAGTTGCAAAATTGGGCTAGAGAATTAGTAGCCCAAGATGGTGGTAGAGTCAAGGGAATGCCAGCCAAGATTGAGACTCTAGAACAACTGATTGAAATCATCAGTGTGGTAGTATTCACTTGCGCTCCTCTACACTCTGCTTTGAATTTTTCTCAGTACGAATATATGGCTTTTGTACCCAATATGCCCTATGCAGCCTACCACCCAATTCCAGAAACTAAGGGCGTGGACTTGGAAACTATCATGAAGATACTTCCTCCCTTTAAACAAGCTGCCGATCAGGTGATGTGGACTGAGATTTTAACATCTTACCACTATGACAAATTGGGTTTTTATGATGAGGAGTTTGCCGATCCATTGGCGCAAGAAATTGTGGTGCAATTTCAACAGAATTTGCATGAAATAGAACGGCAAATAGACATTAGAAATCAAACTCGTCCCATACCTTACAACTACTTCAAGCCTTCGCAAATTATTAATAGCATTAATACTTGAATTAGTTTTAGTAAAAAAGAGGAATCACAATGTCAAATCAGCAAGTAACCGTCACCGCTCGACTAAAAGTCAAGCCAGGTTTGGAAGATAATTTCAAGCAGGAATTTCAACCTGTAATAGCTCTCACTCTTACAGAAGAAGGTTGTATTAATTACGATTTGCACCAATCTGTTGACGACCCATCTTTGTTTCTATTACATGAAAACTGGGTCAGCCAGGAAATTTTAGCTCAACACCTAGAGCAGCCCTATATTAAAGCTTTAGGGGAAAAATCAGGACAATTTTTAGTTGAACCACCTGAAGTCAGGTTATGGCAGCAGATTGCGAACAACTCCTAGCTGGTGATAATAATGACATCAAGGGTGTTATTGTATGGTGCAACTGGCTATGCTGGAAAACTCATTGCTGAATCTGCTAAAAATAACGGACTGGAATTAATTTTAGCTGGACGCAATCAAAGTTCACTAGCAGCAGTAGCCAAGGAATTAAGTTTGGACTTTCGGGTTTTTGGCTTAGATGATCGGCAAGCGATCGCTCGCTCTCTTGAGGATATAATTGCTGTCATCAATTGCTCTGGGCCTTTCTCTAAAACCTCAAAGCCACTTGTCGATGCTTGCCTCCAAACTAAAACTCACTATTTAGACATAGCTGGCGAAATACCTGAATTTCAGACGCTACAGGCACGAGATACTGAGGCTAAAAGTGCAGGGATAATGCTTCTCCCTGGTGTGGGATTTGGGGTTGTCCCTACTGATTGTGTAGCTGCTTACCTCAAACAGAAGTTAGCAGCTGCAACACGACTGATTTTAATCTATGAAACAATGGGCGGTGTATCTCAGGGAACTGCAAATACAGTACTGCCAACTTTACATCATATCGGGGTAGTCCGAGAAGCAGGTAAGCTCATGCCATCTCGCCCAGCATCGAAAAGGCGTAAAGTTGATTTTGGTTATGGCCCGGTGACAGCAGTAACAAACCCTTGGCGTGCTGATATTATCACTGCGTTCCTAACTACGGGTATTCCCAATATTGAGGTTTATACCGTATTTCCTAATCCTGTGCGCTTCTTGATGGAGTCGAGCCAGTATTTGGGATGGTTATTTAACTCGTCTTTATTCCAAAGTGCTTTAGCAAGTCTAATTAAAACTCTACCCACTGGGCCAACGGCAGCAGAACGCGCCAAGGGGGAAGTTAGAGTAATTGGTATTGCTGAGGATGAAACTGGTCAACAAGTAACTGCAAAGCTCTTAGGGCCGGAAGCATACGATTTTACGGCGTTAGCGGCTGTAGCAGTGAGCAAACGGGTGATTCAAGGCAAAGTTAAGGTAGGATTCCAGACTCCTGCATCTGTATATGGCGCAGATTTTGTTCTTGAAATTCCGGGAGTTACCGGGTTCGAGTAAGAATATAGCAGAAAGCTGGGTTTTTTAGCCTTGATAGCGAAAAAACCCAGCTTTTTTTGTATCTATACTTAGGGCTTGCTGACTTTGTGCATTTATTTTAAGCCGTTTTGTTTACAAGGTTAAAAGAGATGTGATCGCGTGATATCAAACTTGGTTGGAGAGGAGTTGCGATGCTTTACTATTTAAGGTAACAAAAAGCTGATTTTTCCTCTCCTGAGTTATACTAACTGTTTGTTAAGCTATGCCAAGTCGTGCAGTCACAAACTTTACTAGAGCATTTATTGCTGCAATCCAAAGCACTTCATCTCCTGGGATTAGAGCGCCAAACATAATCGCAGCAGCAGCTAATACAATACCTACCACAGCTAATGCAATAGCTGCTCCATTAACAAAAATGCCAATATTTTTGGCAATACCACCGATCCAATCCTCAACATCTGGGTTTTTCTCAAGGAAAATACGATAAGCCTCTTCTTGGTTCTCACCAGATGCAACAATTATTTTTATAAATTCAGCAACTTTTTCTTGTGCTGAAGATCTTTCTATTTTCCTGTGATACCTTCCGTCAAAACTATGTTTCACAGTAATTTGCAGGCTTAAATCATCATTAAACGGATACTTAATAATGGTTTGCTCAACACCTAAATCAATCTTACCTTGATAGTATCCGGGATTTATGGAGAAATCTGCGGCAATTGAGTCATTACCAATTTGAAAACTTACCCTACCATCTTTATCAATCTTAACCCCGAACTGGTTAGCAATATTAGTAAAAAAGTTTTGAATTTTTAAAATATCTTGATTCCCTAAAACAATAGGAGCGTTGTCATTGTATATAACATGCGCTCTACCTTGCATATTATATTCTCCCTCCACTAAATATAGTCCATTCAGAAGGTAGATAGAGGTCAACAAAGGTCGAGACGGAATAGATATAGGAAAATCAAGATCATTCCCTATTGGTAGATCAATTTTATTGTCTTTATCATTATCACCACCAGAAGTTCCAGAATTCTTGCCCAACGCACTCAAAGGATCTACCTTAGTTTTCCCATCTGGTAAAGTTACATGAACATGAGTATGCCGACCTGTAGCCTTACCGGTACTACCTTCATTACCAATATAATCTCCAGCTTTAATTTGTTGTCCTACTTTTAAAGTAGGATTGAAGCCAGCAAAATGGACGTAGTAAAAATATCTCTGTAGCTCTGGATTCCATATTTGGACATAGTTACCACCGTACTGATCCTTACCAATATATTTAACAACTCCACTTGTTAAAGCATAAACTTTGTAAGGATATTGACCCTGATTAACAGAATCAATTGCATTATGAGCAGAACTAGGGTACGAAGTAATTACACCATTACCACCATACAAACGTTTTAAGTAGTCAGCATAACTAGTAATTGGTTGATTATTATTAGTACCGGAACCGCTGCTACCAGGGGTTTCATTTCCAGGTAATCCTTCTGGATATCCGTAAATGTAGGCACTAGGAACCCAGTAATTTGTTCCCTTAACCCTAAACCAACGATTATCAGGAGTTCCTACCTTATAATCCTTAACTGTATCCCCATACGTCCAAGCATCGAATTCTAGCCATTTCCCATAGGGTTCAGCCTTACCACTTTTATCATTGAGGTGAGGACTGTTACGCAGAGCTACACCAATCCCTGGCATTACCCAACCCCTAAAATTCTTCAGCTTGATATTATTATCTGGTTTGGGAGTAGGTACAGGTTGAGATGGTGTACCACTGCCATTACGATAAGCCGTCGCTCTGCTACCATTCCAAATAATGTAGCCGTTAGCGAAATACTGAATGACAACTCCGTTACCTTGCCCAATTTCTGCACTCTTTGGCGCACCTAGCCAACCATTTAACCCACTTGTATTTAAGTAAGTCTGACGAATACCTCCGTAAATGGGGTATGTTCCATACTGACTGCTAACAATCGAGCCGCGTTCAAATAACTGATAGGTTACGCCATTGGAATAATTAATTACTCCTGAAATAGGGTTGCCAAGTGTGCCTCGGTAATTGGTGTAAACAGGGTAAAAATTGCCATCAACTCTGTAACCATTAATGGTAGTAGAAGTTGTTGGTGGTGCAGGCTGATAATTAACTGTATTGTTGAGATTGACAGTAGGAGCCGAAACCTGTCTAGGAACATAGATTGTTTGCCCCGCATAAATCCGATTGGGATTAGCAATACCATTTCTCTGGGCTATGAAATTGTAATACGGTGCAGTGCCATTACCCATTGTCCTGAGTGCAATTCCACTCAGGGTATCGCCAGCTCGAATTTTATAAGCATCCCAATCGTAATATTTACCGTTAAACTCAACAGAAACCGCTCGTTCGCTAGGTGTAACTTTACCTTCACCACCCCAAGTAGTCGGTGTTAAAAAAGCTGCCGGGTTGTAAACTTCTGGTGTCGTTTTCCCTGCTACGCTCACTGCAACTGCGATATTTAACAAGCCTGCACCAGTTTCCGCATCCCATCCTGGTGTCTTCAAATCCGTTGCTGTAGATTTGATAATTTCTATCACCTGACGGTAACTTAACTGTGGGTTCGCCGCCCAAACTTGAGATGCTGCACCTGTGACTTTCGCTGCTGCTACCGATGTTCCCGCCATCGCCCCCACACCATCGCCTGTACTGGAAACTATCGGTTTTTCGTTAGTACCGCCAGCAGCCAAAATATCTAATCCGTCGCCATAACTAGAATAGTCCGCTCTGTCCAAGCCATCAGCAGCACCAACAGTAATAATATTGTCAAACTCCTGAGACGCTTGACCTAAAGCAGACATTACCCCGCCATCATTGCCAGATGCAACCACAATTAGCACCCCATTTTGACGGGCATACTCAATTGCAGTTCTTTCTGCTGGTGTAAATTCATAACGAGTAGTAACGCTACCATCTGGGTTGACTTGCGTCAAATCCAAACTCAAATTTACCACTGCATTTGGCTGTCCAGAAACCTTAGCAGCATCGACAAATTCAACTAGCGAATCTGCCCACTTTCCAGAACCAATTGCCCGTCCTACCCAAACAGGCGCATCATCATTAATACCGTCAATCCCAACGTCATTATTCTGAGTAGCAGCAATAACTCCTAAAACATGAGTACCATGTTCGTTACCTTCACCAGATGCAAGTAAAGGGTTAGCATCGCCATTAACTCGGTCTTGTCCTAAAATAATCCGACTGTAGTCAATATCAGGATTATCACCACTAAAACCTGTATCAATAATGCCTACTAGCGGCTGGTCAGCTTTCGGAAATTCAAACTGGCTAATTACCGAACTATCTACTATCTCTATTTCCTCTGTAGCGTCAGGTATCTCTACTACAGTTACATCAGTTAGATCAAAATCTGCAATCTCATTTCCTGTAAAATCATCAACTGGCTCTGGATTAATGTCTAAATTTCCATCACTGGGATAATCAATAATGTCCAAGTCATTGGCATCAGGCATAACGTAAGCTTCGGCATAATCTACCAGCGCCTTACCTATTTCCGTATCTCGCCAATCACGCCCTGAATTAATAACATCATCCAGCAGTTCCGCTTTACCCGTAGCCCCCCGCACTTGGAAGACAATATCATTGTAGTCTTTATCGCTACGAACATCTAACCGCAAATCTTCCAGTGCAAAAGTGTTACCATCGCCCGTTACATCTGCTATCTGCCCAACATGGAAAGCATCATTGGGGTTGGCGGTAGCAAGGGAGAACAAGGGACGCACAGCACCATCAACACCAGGGTTATTAAATACTTGCTCAACCCTACCATTGGGAACAAGCATAAAACCAAACTCATCCCCTGGACGCATTGAGAAAGTCTTTACCCCTTGATATTCCCCAGAGTTGAAATTAGCCTCCCAATTTAGATTTGCGCTAAACCGCGCCCCTTCGGTAGAGTCAAAAATTACCACATGACCCAACTCAGAACTACTTAATGCCCGTTGTGCAGCTTCTTGAATAAACTCTTGGGAACCTGGTTCAAAACCATCGATACCATCCAAGCTAAAGATGGCAAGTTCTCCTTTATATCCACCACCATCAAACAGGAAATCTATTTCAACTTCTCCTGTTTCTCCCACAGTAAAGACACCTGAATCAAAGGTTGGCTCAGGATTGGCTACAGCAATCACTATATCTGAGTTTTCAGCAGTGAAAAATTCTACTGGTTCTAAGTCTGCATCTGAAAATTCAATATCGGTAATACTGTGATTAAGATCAATATCCAGTGCTTCGACATGATGTACAGGAGTATCAAAAGTATCTTCAACTTGATTAATATTCAGCAATAGAGGGTCGGGAATATCATCTCCTCCATCAAATACCCCAGAAGGGGTCAATATTGGCTCCAAGATAAATGCTTTTATCTGAGGAGTATTCTGCTTTTTGTTATTTCGTTTAGAACCATTATCGGCAGAATCTTTTTTGAATAAAAAATTGGAACGCTTCATTCCTACTCCCTAATTTAATTGTAGATTTGCTGATAACTAAAAACACTTACTTAAATAAGAATTTAAATCATTTTTTTCCTTTATTAGCTCAGTATATTTACATACTTTTATAAAAAACTTCAACCAAAAAAATGCTATTTTGGGCATTAAAAAATGAATTATTTGTGAATAAAAGCTTGAAAAGCTGACTGTTTATGATTTTTATTTTTATAGAAGAAACACTGATGTTATTTGTATTACAAAAAACATAAGTTAGTAGCTTAACCAGATGATGCAAGTAAAAGCACAGTTGTAATTTTTACTTAAACATTTACTTAAACAATTTACTTTTTGCTATTAATGCATCTCCAAATTGCTTATGAATTCTGATGCTAGTTTTGATAATTTACACAATCAAAGTTGTCCCGACTTGCGAATATATTGGCAAATAGAAAAGATTCGTAATTATGAACAATTTATTTTGAAGTCAAAAGATAATTCTTTGCAATTTCGTTTTAATGCAACTGAAGGCTATGCCTTGCAGCATTTCAATGGACAATGGACAATTGAACAAGTTCAAAAACGCTGTACACAAAAGTTTGGTGAAGTTATTTATGCTGATTTTTTAGAGGAACTATTACACAAACTAGTTACTTTAGGGATTTTGGTGGATACTATTGATGAAAATAGCGACAATATAGCAACTATACCAACTAATTCATCAAATTATCCTCATCTCAAAGCCTACATACAGTGGATTGCTCACCCAGAAGGCTACTGGATTCTTCGTAATCCAGAGGATGTTACATATTTAGAATTAGATAATCGTTGTAAAATTGCAATTGAATTGCTAGGAAAACTTCCACTATCTGCTATTTGTCAAAAATGCGAAATTAGTCCAGAACAATTGCGTTATCTTCTGCAATTACTGACAGCTACTGCTATGCTGGAAGGGACAAAACCACCAAAGCCGCCACGTAAAAAGTTTACACCACTGCAATTAATATCTTTTAAAGTGCGGTTATTTAATCCTGATACTTGGTTAAATAAACCTGCTTCTTTATTGCATTGGATTTGGACAATGCCTGTTTTTGTCTGTTTATGTTTATTTATAGCGTGTTCAACAGTTGTAGGTTTAGACATACAAAGGCAACTTATTGCAACTGGAAGCGCACTAATGTCTCATCAAGGTGCTGCATTAATGCTTCCTTTTGGTCTATTAGTAATGATGGTAGTCACTATTCACGAATTAGGTCATGCATTGACCCTCAAACATTACGGCGGTATTGTTCCAGAAGTAGGACTGCTGTTTATGTTTTTCATACCTGCTGCTTATACCAATACTACTGATGCTTACTGTTTAGTCAAACGCCGACAAAGGGTATTTGTAGTAGCGGCTGGTGTTCTTACACAGTTAGTAATAGGTGCATTAGCACTTTGGTTATGGTGCTTTTCAGTGGAGAGTAGCTGGTTGCATCATACAAGTTATCTGTTATTAATAGCATCCTTATTTACTGTAGCAGTTAATTTAAATCCACTGTCAAAATTTGATGGCTATTATTTAGCAGTTGCATTGAGTGGGATTAATAATTTGCGTTCCCGTTCCTTTGGATTTTACGCCAATTTACTCAAAGGTAATTGGGATGAAGAAAAGCCCAGCGATCGATTTATTTTAGCTGCTTATGCGCCATTTAGTTTGCTGTATACCCTGCTAGTTTTTGGTAGTTTGTTATCATTTTTAATCCATTGGATTGTCTACTATATCCCAATTACAGCAATAATTATGCTGTTGTTATGGGCAATTTATTACATATTTCCACGCCCAGCTTAAGCAATATTTAATTCTCATTTCCCAACTTACATACATTGACATCTACTTATTATGAAAACTGAATATCCTAATTCTTCTGATTCCAACCAGATAATTAATTCTAAAGCTTCACAACATCGTTTGCGATTTCAAGTTTTACCACCGAATAAGAACTTGCCCAAAAATGATCTTGTTCCTGCACAGCCAGTAGAAGAAAAGCCAGTTTCTAGCACAAATCAATCAGAATCAAAACATTTTTCTTATACTAAATGGCTAATTTTTGGTAGTCTGATCGTAACAGCAGGTGCTATCAGTCAAATCTCAGTTTATCCAGAAATAAAAGCAGAAGCATGGCTAGAATCTTCCCCTGATGCACGTCAAGTAGTTCAGATGGAAATACCGGGTAAGATTATAAAAATTCTGGTTAAACCCAACCAATATATCCCAAAAAATGACAAAATTGCTCTGGTATCCAGTGAAGAACTAGATGAAGATATTCAGGAATGGAATTTACGATTGCAAGAAAGAGTTTCTGCTCTAGAATCTTCTAAAAACCAAATATCAACAACTGAAGCTCAACTAAACCAGGCTCAGATACTAGAAGAAAGTGCACATTTTCGAGTTGAGCAATTGCAACAGGAAATTAAATCGATAGAAATAGGCGTCCCTACACCACAAAATCAATCAAGATTAAGCCAAATTAACAGTTTAAAAGAAAATATTAAAAGCTTTGAAACATCAATCAATAATTATGAAAAACTTGCTAGACAAGGAGTATATCCATCTGAAAGAGTTAATGAAATAAAACGTCAAAAATTAATGATTGAGGCAGGGATTTCTGAAATTCAGGCGCAATTTGAAGCAACGAAAAAGCAATTTCAAGATGAAGTTAAATTAAAGCAAGATGAACTTAACTCAAAGCAAGATGAATTAAAACGCTTGATTACTTCGCGTCAGGTGACAGAAGCTCAAATGAAAGCAGCTTTGGCAACAGTAAATAGCCAAATACCGATGATTGAAAAATTACAAAATGAAGTAAAGACTCGCCAAAATCGACAGTTTCAAAATAAGGTACTACGTGCCCCCATGAGTGGAACAGTGATTACTCCCAATTTGTACCAATTGGTGGGTAAGACGATGCCAAAAGGAGAACAAATACTGGAAATTGCCGATCCTACTCAATTGGTGGCAATTATTGAGGTGCGACAGGAAGATGGAGATTTGGTAAAACCTGGTGCATCGGTGACTTTTAACCCTCCAGAACCAGGTTTAGCACCTTTTACTACTAAGATTAAAGAAATTTCTCCAGTGATGAGAAGGGATGAACAGATGCAAAAGTCGGTGCTGCGGGTAATTGCTGTGATTGATAGTTCTTCTGAGACACTTAAGCCCAATGCTAAAATGTATGCAAAAATTTCGTCACCTCATCCAGTATCCCTTTACGAAAATGTACGCCGGGAGTTTTTGAATTTATTTAAAGTGCGATCGCTTTAATGGGGATAAATCAAGGTGTAAGGTATATAGTGAAACCAGCTAAATATCCGCGGTAGTGTCGCCACGCCTAAAGATACCGAAAGTACCAGCATAAACTGGTTGAGATTGTTTGTAATGACTTTCTTGGCGATCGCTTCGCTGTTGCCCTCATCCCTCTCATTTGTGTAATTGGCTTAGGCTTGGCACAAGGAAATTGGTCACTCAGTTTCGGGGCAACCCACACCCTGAACTTGCTAATTTGGCATGAATGAAGAGAGAATCTATCAGTCAAGTCAAACTAACTCTCCAAAACGCAATAGTGGATGTTACCGAATTAGTTAAAGTTTCAATTATTCTCTTGGTTGTGGCTACAGGAGTAGCTTTGCTATCCCGACGGTTGGGAATTCCTTATGTTACGGGTTTAGTATTAGCAGGTTTGCCCATCACTGAGTTATTGTCTCGTCGGATTGGTTTAAGTCCAACCCTTGTTTTGGATCTTTTCCTGCCAATTCTCATCTTTGAAGCTGGTATTAATACAGATGTTAGCCGCCTACGCAGCACCTTTAAACCAATTGCCCTACTAGCTGGGCCAGGGTCTTTGGTTTCCAGTGCGATTATTGCCGTCCTGTTGAAATTTGGGCTGGGACTGAGTTGGATACCTGCGTTATTTGTCGGAGTAATTCTGGCAAACACTGATACTGTTTCCATGATTGCTGTATTTAAGGATATACCAGTACCCTCGCGGCTTTCCACCATCGTTGAAGGAGAAACCCTATTCAATGATGCCGCTGCCCTAGTTTCCTTCAACTTGATTGTGCAAGTATATTCAACAGGCTCACTCACATTTATAGAGGGAATCCAACAACTGCTATTTATCTCTCTAGGAGGCTGCGTTGTGGGGTTAGTTTTGGGCTACTTGAGTATACCTGTATTCGCCCGTTTAGATGATGCTCTTAGCAGTCTTTTGCTGACAGTCGCAGTTGCATTAGGAACTTTTCAGGTTGGGCAATTTCTCGGTGTATCAGGCCCTGTGGCCGTAGTTGTCGCTGGATTAATTTTCGGGAATTTTGGGCTTTCTCGCAATACTTCTGCTTCTAGCCGCATTACCTTGTTGAGTTTCTGGGAATATGCCAGTTTTACTGTCAACACCTTTATATTTCTGTTGATTGGTGTAGAAATAAATTTGGTAACGCTCTGGAAAACTTTACCTGCAATTCTACTTGCAGTTTTGGCTTATCAAATCGGGCGAGTTCTTACGGTGTATCCACTGCTAGCAGTAGTTCGTTGGATTGACCGCCCAATTCCGCTGCGCTGGCAACATTTACTGTTTTTAGGCAACATCAAAGGTTCACTCTCAATGGCTCTGGCGTTGAGCTTACCCACTACATTACCAGGGCGAGAAGTCCTGATCGCTATAGTCTTCGGCTGTGTGCTGGTTTCGTTATTGGGACAGGGTTTAAGTTTGCCTTGGGTGGTAAAACGCTTAAAGTTATCTAAATTTTCTGAAGTTCAACAACAGGTTGAAGAGTTGCAAGCCCAGTTGATGACGGGTAAGGCGGCACAAGATGAATTAGATAGCCTGTTAAAATCAGGGGTATTACCAAAAGCCGTTTATGAAGAGATGCGTTCAGCTTATCAGGTACGAATTGCCGGTGCAGAAAAGACACTGCGGGAATTATATAATCGTCGCCCTGATGAGGTAGAAGCTGGAAGTGGCAAGAGCAGTAAACTTGAAGCTATTCGCCGACGTTTACTGCTGGCAGAAAAAGGAGCGCTCAATGAGGCAATGCGGAAGCGAATTCTTTCAGAAGAAATTGTGCGCGGACGGATACAAACTCTCGATGAACAATTACTGAAATTAGAAGATGATTAAGAATATGGGGATTGGGCATGGGTCATAGTCTGGGCTTTATCAATGAACCTTTGAGCTTCGTTATTCTGAAGGGGTGACAAAGAAACAAAGAAGCTGAAGCAGAGAAAATAGAGGATTGTGACCGTTTTCAGGTAAAAAAGATCGGTCAGAGTAAGAACTTTAGTCGTTACTTTATAAGCACTAAAATTCTTACTACAAACCTCAAAACTAGCTTATACCAATTAAATTAATGATTGCAACACATCCTTGGGTAAAGACGCGATTCATCGCGTCTCTACAGAGGGTCTATTTGTCGGATTCTTTTTTCAAGTTGATATTAACAAAGTGCTAGGTGATTACAGTTGGTTGTTCCCGTCCTGTCAGTTCGCGAATCTGGACTATCTCCTGAGCAATAGTGATTAAAGAAGCAAGTGCTTGCTGTGGCTCAAGGTCATGTTTGGCGGGATCTGGCTCGTAGCTTTCTAGATAAACTCTTAGGGTTGCACCTTGAGTGCCCGTGCCAGAAAGTCGCACGACAATGCGGGAGCCATCGGTAAAACCAATGCGAACACCTTGTTGATGGCTAATGCTACCATCAACAGGGTCGGTATAACTAAAGTCATCACTGTATTCAACTTGATAGTTACCGAATTGCTTGCCTTTAAGATTTGGCAATAAGGAACGCAGTCTTTCTATTAAAGTGTTGGCTGGACCTGTCTCTATCTCTTCATAGTCATGGCGAGAGTAATAATTGCGTCCATAGGTTTGCCAGTGTTCCCGGACAATCTGCTCAACAGATTGTTGCCGGACTGCTAGGATATTCAGCCAAAACAGGACAGCCCATAGCCCATCTTTTTCACGGATATGGTTAGAGCCGGTACCAAAACTTTCTTCACCGCACAGAGTTGCTTTCCCCGCGTCTAAGAGATTGCCGAAAAACTTCCAGCCTGTGGGTGTTTCATAAGATTCAATCCCAATCTGAGCAGCAACTCGATCTACTGCTTGGCTAGTAGGCATCGATCGCGCTACCCCGGCTAAACCTGCACTATAACCAGGGACTAGCTTGGCGTTTGCGGCTAACACTGCGAGGCTATCGCTAGGAGTGACAAAGAACTTACGCCCTAAGATCATATTGCGATCGCCATCTCCATCAAAAGCTGCCCCAAAGTCGGGCGCATTCTCTCCGTACAAAATATCCACTAAATCATGGGCATAAACCAGATTTGGGTCAGGGTGGCCGCCGCCAAAGTCTTCTAGGGGTGTACCATTTTGCACAGTTCCCACTGGTGCGCCTAAACGTTGCTCGAAAATAGCATGGGCATAAGGGCCAGCCACCGCATGTAAGGCATCGATGCTGAACCGAAAATTTCCTTTTGTCAACAGTTGGTGAATCCGTTCAAAATCAAACAGCGACTCCATTAACTCTTGATAATCATGTACGGAGTCAATCACCTCAACTACCGTCTCTCCTAAATGTGACTCACCCAAAGTTTCTAAATCTACATCTGATGCTTCCAGAATTTGGTAGCTATCAATCACTTTACTGCGATCGTACATAGCCTCTGTCACCTTTTCCGGCGCTGGGCCACCGTTGTTAATGTTATATTTCACGCCAAAGTCACCATTTGGCCCGCCCGGATTATGGCTAGCAGACAAGATGATGCCACCAATAGCCTCGTACTTGCGAATAATCGCGGAAGTTGCAGGAGTAGACAAAATCCCCCGTTGGCCAACTTTAATCCGCCCAATTCCATTGGCCGCAGCCATTTTCAAAATGATTTGAATGGCTTGGCGATTGTAATAACGGCCATCACCACCCAGGACTATGGTTTGTCCCTGCAAGTCCCCTACAGAATCGAAGATGGATTGGATAAAATTTTCCAGATAGTGGGGCTGCTGAAAAACCTTAACTGCTTTCCGTAGCCCAGAAGTACCAGGCTTTTGGTCGCTGAAGGGAGTAGTAGAGACTTTATGGATGTTCATAGATTTAACAAGGCATTTTTCTTTTACAGCTTTACATAAGTTCGTTACAAAAAAAAATTGCTTACGTATTATCTACCTATCGGCTATCAACTCCCCTATTCTGCGATTCCCGATAGTGCCGCATCACACAAGTCCCCTTTACCATACTGAGTGCTGAGTGCTGACTTCTGAATTCTGTTCGATAAATTAGCTTTTGAAAATTTCTATTTTAAAGGCGATCGCTTATAGTTATTTTGACTTTTAATTACCCTACCAGGACTGATAAAAGAAATTCCTTGTTGAAAGTCAGTGCCAATCATGACTGCCTCTACTATCGGTTCGGATATTTCTGTTTGGGCTACCCACTCGACAATAAAGTTTGCGCCTAAACCTCCACTGGTGTCATTTCTATTGATAAAAAAATCTGTCGAAGCTAGCGCATCAAGTTGAATAGGGCGCTCCAAATACTGCTTAATTAGTTTCCCTTCTGAGTTGTAGTAGCGCACAGAAGTAATAATAATCGGATTGGTCAAATCTGTATTCCGAATACTAAGCGTAGCTGCTAACTCAAAAATCTCTTGGCGATTGTGATGATAGATATGAGAGTAGACTGGAACATAAAGAGTTTGACCGCTTGCTATCTTAAAATTCTTATCCAGCGTCACTGTTTTTTGCAATGGGGTTGCTGGAATGGCATTGAGTTGTGACTTTGGTGTTGATTCACAAGATGCAAGAATAATAACAGCGATCGCTAAATAAATATATCTATACAGCTTCATCAAAACTCACCAATTTTTTATATGTGTAGCTAACCCTACCTAATAAACAGTTTAGGTAGGAACTGCGCTCAACATCTTTGTTCAATAAAATCAATGACTTGATGTAAGCATCTTGGTTTAGTCACAATCAGCACAGTTGAATGAGGTTTCAGTATTGTACTGCCGTTAGGAATCATCAAATCTTCGTGGGGATGAGATTGATAGCCAATAATTAGCGAACCAGTAGGGAATTGGGGATCTTGAGCAATTTCGGCGACGCTACGACCGGCAACATAGCAATTGTTGGGGATGGAAAGTTTCAGAACCTCAATCTGTCCCTGCTCAAAATGCATCATTGATTCTACTTGTGGATACTCAATGGCGTTCACCATTGTTGAAACTGATAGTTCAACAGTACTGATAATATGGTTAGCTCCAGCTATCCGCAGCGGTTCGGCAAAATCGGGGTGGCGCATCCGACTCAAAATATGGGTGACGCCGTAGTGTTTAGCAAGAGTTACCATTGCTAAGTTTAAGGCATCACTTCTCAAAACTGCTGCTAAGGAACCGGCTTTGCGAATTCCCGCTTCTAACAATACTTCTGTACTCACAGCACTGCCTTCAAAAGCCATTGCTCCTACTTGTTCGCGGGCGTAGCGGCAAGCGATAGGGTCAATGTCAATTACGGCAACAGTATGTCCTAGTTCTACCAGTTTTTGCGCTAAACTTAGCCCCACTAAACCTGCTCCACCAATGAGTACGTACATGATTCCTGATATTCTTTGAATTTTTACTTCAGTTTACAGGTTAACAAATAGTCATTTGTCACTTGTACTGAGCGTTCGCGTAGCGTCTCTACGAGAAGCCGTTGGCGCAGCCTCTCGTAGAGAAGTATTTGTCATTTGTCATTAGTTATCGAACAGAATTCAGGAGTCAGGAGTCAGCAGTCAGAATTTAGAATGAATTCTGTACGACTGGCGGATAGCCATGCGGAAAGCGAGTCATCGTTCGCTTTTAGCGTCTGTCTTCGACACGCTGCGCGAACGTAGAGAGCGTCTTGATTCTGACTTCTGAATTCTGACTTCTGAATTCTTCTTCAATGGACATTAATTCTACTTCTACAGCGATTGGAGGTTTTTTCAATTGTAATTTTTGAATTGGTATTTTTCGAGTAACTCTTTAACTTGAGCGGACACTAAAGGATGTGGATCTTTTTGTAACTGGGGGAGGATTTGCAGGAGAACACGATATGAAACCATATTTAAATATGCGATCGCAGCTTCTCTGACAAAGCCGGTGGGATGACGCAAACTCACTAGTATCTCAGAACTAGTCAGTCGGATGCGTGTCACTTGAGCATAATGAAAACAGCAAGCTAGACACCAGTCAGAAAGGAAATTACCCAACATCAGCAATCTGTGGAGGCGATCGCTAACTATCATATTCTCATATTCTACGATCTTGGCTTCGACAAGATATTGTAATTTTTCTGCCTGTGGTCGGTTGTCTAAAATATTCAGCAATAAAGACTTTGAAGACAAAGTTACGGTATGCTCTAAGATTTCTAACCCCCGCGCTAAGTTTACCACTGAGAGCGATCGTAGATTGAAGGATGCTGCTTGCATCTTTTCTGGCGAGTAAAGCAGTTTCAGTAATAGTAGCAGCCGCTCTTTGACATCCAATTCCAATTCTAAAAGAGCACGTTGCAGTAATTCAGAGACAATCACAATCCTCTGATTGGATTGATGATTTTCTTTTTGGCCTAGTGTTTGGAAATCAATGTATGCGGCGTAAATTTCACCTAAAAATTTTAATTCCTGCTTAATTAAATTTTCTACCCGACTTTCATAAAACCGATCTACTAAACCTTTAAGTCCTGGTTGTTTGTGGATTTTTAGTAAGCTACGGAGAATATGATCCCTATTAGTACCCCAAGATATTTCCAAATTTTCCCATAAAGTCTCCAATGCTTGCTGGGTACCGACTTGAGCAATGGTACGCCAAGCATACATCCGCACTACTTCTGGTTTGTAAATATTGGTAGCCAAGCGCAACAGCATTTCTAGAGCTTCATTTTCTAGTCGCACTAGCGCTGACATGGCTGTGCTGCGGGTTGATTTGTAATAAAGTGCTGCAATCAGTGCTGAATAGTACTCTTCTAAATGGGTGGCTGAAATCATTTCTAATAC
Source organism: Nostoc sp. (assembly GCF_036917235.1). Taxonomy (GTDB): domain Bacteria; phylum Cyanobacteriota; class Cyanobacteriia; order Cyanobacteriales; family Nostocaceae; genus Nostoc. The sequence continues at coordinate 33,798 of NZ_JBALDU010000016.1, read as the reverse complement.
AGCACAGCGCACCCGTAACGACTCATCTTGTAATAAATTCGGGATATGAATCCGCAATGCCTGCAAATAAACTGCTTCTCTCAGCGCTCTAACTCCATTCACCCGTTCCCGTTCTTGCTTATGAGTCAGCATCCGGCGCATGGTTTGGGTAGCTACTACCTTTTGCATGGGCGTTCCCTGGCGTAAGACTAAAGCGGCGGCGGTGGCGCGGATGAGTGAGTTTTGCCGGGGGTTCAGGTATTCTTCTAGGAGGCTTAAATTGGGATTTGGTTCCGCCAGCCAAACGTAACGCAACGCTAAAGCAAAAACTTCGGGGTTAGTTTCTTGAGATTCTTCTAACAAAGGACGGATGGCGGCTAAATAAACCGGATTTACACCTCCCATCAGCATCACTTCTAAACTTTGGCGCTGCAAATCTGGGGTTAACTTCACTAGTAGCGGGGCTAAAACTTCCGCAGCGCCTTGGGAATCAATTTGGGCTAAAAGTTCAATACAAGAGCGTTTATCAGCCTCACTGCCTTTTTCTGCCAAAGCTTTGACTACACCCTGTTTGAAAAATCGTAACCCCACATTGCTTGCACTCAAGTGACCCCGCGCCACACTCAAGACTAACAGTTCCACATAGCGCGATCGCAATTCCCAAACTACTGTTAAACAAGTACCAGTTATCAGCATGGTTTCTGCTACCAACACCCATTTTTGTAGTGGTTCGGGTACAAATCGCCCACAAAACAAGATAGTTGCAAAAATTAGCGCTCCTGTCAAACCTGTAGCGATCGCTTCGGCGGTTCCACCAGATAAAGTCTGCATCCGGCTGCGAATTGCCTCTGGAATCGGTTGGTACAGAATGGGGCCGCTACTCATCACAAAGGTGTAGCGCAGAAGTTCATCAAAGAATTTGACAATTATCAAACCCCAGAAAAAGCTTTGGGATTGCATGGCTGGAATTAAATGCAGTAATACCAGCACTCCTGGGAGTGAAAAGCCGACGGTAATTGGTAAAAGCGTCGCAGTGAAAAATACCCCCATCCGTTCGATGAGTCGGCTGGAAAAAAACCACTGCAACAACAACTCACACAGTCCCAACATTCCACCAAAAAGACCCAAAAAGCTCGCAAGTTCTCGGTCGCTCAAATTGGATTGGAGTTCGCGCAGATACTGAAAATCTATTAACAATCCAATAACTTGCAACAGTCCCACAAAAGCAAACAACTGCCAGACGTACCGCTTCAGCGGACTTTTAATGAAACGCTCTCGTGAAGCTTGTTGTTCAGGAACTAGTCTTTGTGGGGTTTCAGGGAAAGCTGCTCGATAGTGATGAGTTAAATAGAATAGAATCGCCGATCCTAATAAAATCACAATACAGGCGATGAGGATGATCTTATTCAGCGTGGTGTATTGCACTAGCCAAGGCAAACTAAAGCCACTGATTACATCTGCTACCAAAAGACCACTACTCACCAGTGGGTAAGTCCGTTTAATCTCCCGAATATTAAATATTTGGTTAGCGACAATGGAAGTATTCAGGTCATTGACCACATAAAGTGCATCTACCCACAGCCGCAGCAGAAATGCCGAAATCACTGCCAGGTAGGAAAAATGATATCCCCAACGTAATACAACTAATAAAACTAATGGCATCAACATGCAAGGTGCGATCGCCACAATTACCCGACGTAAGGGAAAAATCTTTTGCAGCCAAGAGTATAAAAAAACCAGTCCGGCACTCATTACCGCACTAGCAATATACATCCACGGCAGTAAATGAGTCCCATATTCATCCAAAAACAGCGCCACCGTACTGTCTTCTGCCCACCGCAATCCTACACATACAATTGTGTAAAAAAGAAACATTATCTGGGTTCGTTCGCTCTCCTCTGGTCGGAGATTCACCCACTGTAGTAGTCGTGGTAAAGCAACTTTATTTGCAGCCAACCAGTGATTTTTCAGTTCCATGCAGTTTTATTTTCTGGTAGTATCACCGCGTAATGGGGAGGCAGGGGAGCAGGGGGCAGGGGGGAAAGAAATATACCTCCTTGTCCCCCATTCCCTGGAAATAGCAAAAGTCCTGAGCAACTGAGTATTATGTTTCCCACTCAGCCTTCAGGACTATCGATTTTATAGAAATTTAAACGCTTTCGTAGGATTGCACAGCTAACTGTGCAATCCTACGAAAGCGTATGTAGCGTTTACTAATCGAGGTACATCATAGTCCCCTCTCGAAGAGCGGGGAGGGGGTTGGGGGTGGGGTTCTTGTACCTTACTCAACTGAGAACCGCTATATTGCATCCAAATAAAAGATCAAAAAATCCCCTGACTTCTAGCCAGAGGATTTTCAAACTTAGTCTATTAAACAGTTAGAGAATTATTTTTTAGGCGAAATGAGCATCATCATGTTTCGTCCTTCTTTTTTAGGCGCTTGTTGAAGCTCACCAAAAGGCTCCAAATCCGTTGCCATTCGCTTGAGCAAATCTTCTGCTAAGTCGCTGTGTTGAATTTCTCGACCCCGGAACATCACAGTCGCTTTGACTTTATCGCCATCTTTCAAAAAGCGCTCTGCTTGCTTAACACGCACGTTGTAGTCGTGTTCTTCTATTTTGTAGCGCATCTTAACTTCTTTGACATCAGCCGTGTGCTGCTTTTTCCGGGCTTCCCGCGCCTTTTTTTCCTGCTCAAACTTGTATTTCCCGTAGTCCATAATCCGACAAACCGGCGGGTCAGCTTTATCGCTGATTAGCACCAAATCTAGCTCTTTTTCTTCTGCAAGTTGTAGTGCTTCCTGTGGGGGCATAATTCCCAGTTGGGCACCGTCAGTGTCAATGACTCGAATTTTCGGGAAGCGAATTCGTTCGTTAATTTGGGGCAGATCGCGAGTTCTTTTCTTCTCAATCACAGCCATTATGATTAGTGGGAGCTCTTAAATGAAGGATTTGGTGTGGTCTAAATTGGTATGCCTCAGAGGCCAAATACAGAAGTAACTCAGGACTGAAAACATAGTCTTCAGTTCTAGGGTAACTAATCCATAAAATAGTTGCCTCGTTGTATTTGTCATTTTACTCAGTCTGAGAGAATTTCTCTGCAATAGTTAATCTAAATTAGACAACCTAGACTCATATTAAATATTATTACAATTATTTAGCAAGACTTTTTGCGATCGCGTAACCGCCCACCGTAGGCGATCGCATTGAGCAACATCATCAGTACTAGTAGTCCGCCAAGACTACTTTGCTGAGTTAAATAACGAACCGCAGAGGCACAGAGAACACAGAGAGAAGGAGAGAAAGATTCTAAAACTTGGTTTACTCAGCAAAGTTACTGTGGTGGACTACTAGCTCTTGAGCGTTTTTTGAAAGAGAGTCCAGTATTGGTGATGGTTCGTGGGCTTTTAGAGAAAGCATTATGTCCCCAAACCCAAATCTTTGATGAAAACCTACAGCTGATAAGAAGCCGTCAAAGCCACTGCCAAAGCATCCGCAGCATCATCTGGCTTAGGAATCTCATCTAAATCCAACTCCCGCGCCACCGCTTCTTGCACTTCTGACTTATCAGCATTGCCATAGCCTGTTAAAGCTTGTTTAATTTGAGCCGGAGTAAACTCTACATAAGGAAGACGACGCTGCCCCAACACTAAAATGACTATACCCCGCGCCTGTGCAACCAGGATAGTACTTGACATCCGATAGAAGAATAGTTTCTCGATCGCCACTAAATCTGGTTGAAATTCCTCCATCACGGTGTGTAAATCATCAAACAAGGTACATAGGCGCTGTCCCATTTCTACATCTGCTGACGTTTTAATGACTCCAAAATCCAGCATATTTACTGTAGTCTCTGGTACTTTGTTGAGATTTTGTGTACAGCTAATTACCCCAAATCCTAAAATTGCCAGTCCTGGATCTAATCCTAAAATTCGTTTTTCCATTAAATTCACTTTTACCAAGCCAGGGTTATTGTTTAACTAGAAATACTGGCAATGTTCACGACTTGCTCTTAGTCTAATAGGATTGATAAATATAATAGTTTCACGCCTGGTCTTTTAAACCAAGCGGTGTAAATTTTCTGTTAATTATTGTTTGTAGCACTGCTCCAAATCAGGTATGTCAATTGGTTTTCTCAGACAAGCCCTCAACGCCCTGCAAAAGCAGTCGCGCTCTCGTACTTCCTATCGGGTTAACCAGTGGTTCAAATGGTTATCTCCTGGACTATCGGTAAAACGTTGGTTGTTAATTAGTGTTGGAGGTGTACTGCTGGCAAGTTTGGGGTTAGCCATTTGGATTAAGCTAACCCCAATTTTTTGGATGATTGAGTTGGTTAGAGGTTTCTTGGGAGTGATCGCCAACCTTTTACCGAACTATATCAGTGGGCCTTTGGTGCTGCTTGGCGGCTTGCTGTTAGTGCTTTGGGGGCAAACTCGCACCGTAGGCTCAATTACTAAGGTATTAAGAGCAGAAGGCGGAGAGGAACTCATTGATGTCTTGCTGGCCCATCGTCGATTGTACCGAGGCCCAAAAATCGTGGTAATTGGTGGTGGTACAGGACTTTCTACGTTGTTGAGAGGACTGAAAACCTACAGCGCTAATATTACTGCAATTGTCACTGTCGCCGATGATGGTGGATCTTCTGGGCGTTTGCGTCAAGAGTTTGGAGTGCTACCACCAGGAGATATTCGCAATTGTTTGGCTGCACTAGCAGATGAAGAAAAGTTATTAACAGAATTGTTTCAATACCGTTTTCGGGCTGGAGATGGGTTAACTGGTCACAGTTTTGGCAATTTGTTTTTAACGGCAATGAGTGATATTACTGGAGATTTAGAACAAGCAGTTGCAGCTAGTTCTAAAGTTCTAGCGGTGCGAGGACAAGTACTACCAGCAACTCTCAGTGATGTTCGCCTCTGGGCAGAATTAGCCGATGGTCGTCGTATTGAGGGGGAGTCTAGTATTCCCAAAGCTGGCGGTAAAATTGTCAAAATTGGCTGCATTCCAGCTAATCCTCCGGCGGTGCCAGCAGCTATTAAGGCAATTAAAGAAGCTGATTACATCATTATTGGTCCAGGTAGCCTTTATACAAGCCTAATTCCTAATTTATTAGTACCAGAAATTGCCGATGCGATCGCTCAATCAGATGCCCCCCGTATTTATATCTGCAATATCATGACTCAACCCGGAGAAACTGAAGGCTACACTGTTGCCGATCACATCAGAGCAATTGATGCTGCTTGTGGACAAAGACGACTATTCGATGCTGTATTAATACACAAAAAATCTCCTTCGGAACAATCACTTATCCGCTACGCCCAACAAAACTCCCATCCCGTTTTCCTCGATAGAGAAGCCGTAACTCAATTAGGGCGACGGATTGTTCCAGCTAATGTTTTGTATGAAGATGAAACAGGTTTTGTACGTCACAATCCGCAAAAACTAGCACAAGTGTTATTGCGGTGGTACGGTAGAAGTCAGTCCCTTCGGGGAATTCAAAATTCAAAATGACGCTCTCTACGAGACGCTAAAAGCAAACGCGGACTCGCTAACGCTGCGCTAACAAAATTCAAAATTAAGGAAGATAAAAATTTGTCATTTGTCATTTGTTTAGACTAATCAGTAATACCCAATACCTCAATCATGAAAATTTTTCTTGCAGATACAGAAGCGACGCTGCGCTTAGGTATTACTCTTGGCGAATCCCTGACACCTGGCAGTGTAATTTTACTAGAAGGTGATTTAGGCGCTGGTAAAACTACTTTAGTTCAAGGCATTGGTAAAGGTTTAGGAATTGCTGAACCCATTGTCAGTCCTACTTTCACGCTGATTAAAGAGTACACGGAAGGGCGCTTTCCCCTTTACCATCTGGATTTATATCGCTTGGAACCGCAAGAAGTCGCAACCCTAAATTTAGAAAGTTACTGGGAAGGTGTTGAAGTGATACCAGGAATTGTGGCAGTTGAATGGGCGGAACGATTGCCCTACAAACCAGATAGTTATCTGAGCGTGAGTTTGACTTATGGACATGAAGGCACTCGTCAAGTCGAACTCACACCATTCAATTGTGCCATTAGCAAAGTCATTGCCGCAATTTAAGCTCATCTCCCGCTTAAAGTACGAGGGATTTCAGTTTTTTGACCGCAACACTCAAAAATTCCTGCAAATAATCGAGAGAGAACTTTACACTCGTCTTATCTACCACTACCACGTTCGCCACCGTCAGTTCCTAACATTGTTATTTCAACCAAAACAAAAATATTTAATCAGCTTTTCTTCAATAGAAAACTGGTAGTCAGCTTTGCTGACACCTGCCCCTATAAATTTAGGAAAGTTCGCAACACACTAGCTTTCTTTAAAAGGGAGACTATTTTTTCCTTCACTCCCTTAAATCCAGGCGGGGTTATCTTATCCAAATAGTATTGAACCTAAAGTGATTCTTAACTAAACGGGATATACAAATCAAGCAAGTGTAAATAAACTGTTGTTGGGATCAATGAGAGTTTTGAGAGAACTAGTTAGCTTTGATTGAACCCAATTAGTTCCCTACGATGGTTCAAAAAAGTAATCTAGATTATTTAGCAGCGAATGCTAGTAAAAACAGTTAAGCAATCATCCTTTTATGTATAATTTTAACTTTTCTTACACTTAGTATTCCCAAGTTAAGTTCACAATCTATACAAAAAAATAAACTATTTTATAAATTTACAAAATTAATTTTAATAATTTTAACTAGCAATAAATTCTTATATTCACATCTGTAATTAGCACCGATATCAATAAAATATTTAACCAAAATATCTCGTATTTATACATATTTTATTTAGAAAGACAAGATTTATTCAGTAAGTTTGCACGAAAAAACTAAACCATGTTAAACACAAGGTTTTATCTGTGGAGTGAACTTTTGGTTACACCTATTACTTCAGAGTTAAGCAAAAATGCTTAATCTACGATTATGCGCCGTAGATTAAGCATCTTTGCAATGGGTAGAGTCTTTTGTCGAACAAGCGCAGACTCTTAGCTATTCGAAGTTTGTTTCGTTACAAATCTTCATCAAAATTGCATTCCGATATATCGCGATATATTCCGATATATCGTATATTAGAGAAAGTTGATTTGAGATTCACTTATGTTTAGACATTTTCGGTCACGTTTTGGCGCACCTGCATGGGCAGGATTTAGCGAAGAGGATTCATTGCTTGTCAGGTCTTGGTTTGGACATGGCAACCATCATGACAAGCATCATGGTAGACATCATGACAAACGCTTTGATAATGAAATGTTTGGTCGTGGTTGGGGAGATGAATACCGGACTCGCCGGGGTGACATCAAGTTCATTCTGCTGGAATTGTTATCTGAGCATCCTAGTCATGGTTACGACCTGATTAAAGAGATGGAAACTCGCTATGGTGGTTTCCGTCGCCTCAGTCCTGGCTCAGTGTATCCAACACTGCAATTGTTGGAAGAAGGTGGTTATCTCAAGAGCGCACAGGAAGGGGGCAAGCGGATTTATACGATTACGGATGAGGGTAAACAATTATTGGCAGAACGTGCCCAACAAGAACCTTCAGACACTCCTTGGGATACCTTCAAGAGTTTTGTTACAGGTAAGCCCCAAGAGTTTATTGAGTTGCGGAATGCCGCCACAGAGTTAGCTGCTGCGGTGGTGCAGGTTGCTCGTAGTGGCAATATGGAGCGGATAAATCGGGTGCGAGAGCTTTTAGAGCAAGTTAAACGGGAAATTTACGCGATTCTGGCTGAAAAATAAGTAGAGGCTCGTAGTAAGGACTTTACTCCTTATTTTCTAAGCACCAAACTGCTTACTACAAACCCTCTAGTAGGAATGGCACTAAGAAAACGTGAAACTTGGGGGTAGGGTGTAGTGTTAATAAACATCATTCAAGCTCACGAGGTGAAACAGAGATTACTTATTCTTCATTCCCTACACCCCACACCCGATACCCTACACCCTAAAGCCTTTGTTGGTCATAAGTAATGAGTAATGAGTAAGGAGTAAGGAGTAATGAGTAAGGAGTAAGGAGTAAGAAGTGGCGAAGTTATTGTCTTTTTTCTAACTCACTACTTATTACTTATTACTTATTACTTATTACTTAATAGATAATGGATTTACCCTTAACAAGCGTGCCATTCCCTTTAGAACCAAGTTAGCGATGTTGAATTTTATTTTGGGTAGTCATGTTTTACTGCTAGCTTATGTTGAAAATTCTTTGCATCTTTGCGTAACTATACGCTGGCTGTAGGACGCACGATAATCTCATTCACATCAACGTCATCCGGTTGTTCGATTGCAAAGGCGATCGCTCCAGCCGGAAGCGCAATCTTGCGGAATTCCTGCATACCTTTGCCAGCTTCGGGGTCAGTAATGCTATCGGCCAGTTCTGACTCCGTTACACCCGGCGAAATAACTGTAACGCGAATGTCAGTATTTTCCTGACGCAGCCCCTCGGAAATTGCCAACACAGCGAACTTAGTGGCTGAGTAAACCGCGCAGGTTGGCCACACCGCGTGTCCGCCGATGGAGGACAGGTTGACGAACTGGCCAAATCCCTGGCGTTTCATCAGTGGTAGCCCAGCGGCGATGCCATTGAGTACGCCACGGATGTTTACGTCAATCATCCAGTCCCATTCATCAACCTTCAGTGCTTCTAGCTTCGAGAGCGGCATAACGCCTGCATTGTTGACGATGACATCAATGTGGCCAAATTTGCTCAGAGCAAATTCTACAAAGGCTTGGAAGTCGGCGCGATTAGTAACATCAAGGGTCTGATACTCCGCCGAGCCTCCCTCAGAGCGGATTGTAGCCACGAGCTTTTCTAGCCGCTCCGTGCGTCGTGCGCCCAGGATGACGTGGATGCCCTTACGAGCGAGTAGACGTGCTGTCGCCTCACCGATACCGCTACTTGCGCCTGTAATTAGTACGACTTTCTGTTGGTTGGTAGTCATAAAACCGGATCTCCAAGTTGTTGTATTCTCTAGCACACTCTTAATCTAAGAGAGTCAAAGCTTGATGCGGTAATCTGAACCTGCGAAATTCTTGCCTAATCCTGCATTTTTCTTCATTGTCGATCGTAAAAATATAAGCTGACCTAAGCGGCTAAATAGATTGCGGCTGCCCTGAATGTTAGTTTCATAAAGGATTTCAAACGACATTATGGAACAGACTGTTAGAAAGCAGCAGTCCGAACTAGCCGCTCTGATTGCACAGAACAGTAATGGAGATGGTGTCCATCCCACAGCGATCGAGCGGTTGTTCCTGATCCGCTCCTTACAACCTACTGCGCCTCTCCATGCCCTGCATGAGCCTGCTCTGTGCATCGTCGCTCAGGGCAAGAAACAGGTAATGTTAGCAGACAATCTGTATGTTTATGGTCAAGACCAATATTTGGTGGTATCCATCGATCTGCCTGTTGTCGGTCAAGTGATTGAAGCAACGCCAAGCGTTCCGTATCTGTGTGTTCGACTCGATTTAGATATGGGAGAACTCAGCACACTGATGATGGAGGCAAAACTAGAGGCTCCAGCGAACGAACCACCGGAACCAGGCTTGTCTATTAATCCTGTTAGCCCGCAACTGCTTGATGCCGCAATCCGACTTGTACGATTGTTGGAAACGCCTCAAGATATTGCCATCCTTGCACCTTTGATTGTCCGAGAAATTCTCTACCGTTTATTATCTGGCGAACACAGTGCTAGATTGCGACAGATTGCTTTAGTCGATAAACAACTCCAAGCAATTAGCAGAGCGATCAACTGGCTTAAATGGAACTACGAAAAACCATTTCGGATCGATACGATCGCTCGTGAAGCGTGCATGAGTCCCTCGTCTCTTCATCATCACTTCAAGTCAGTCACCACCATGAGTCCTTTGCAATATCAAAAACAGCTTAGGCTTCAACAAGCCCGTCGTCTGATGCTGGGGCAAGGTATGGATGCGGCAACAGCTAGTCATTATGTGGGTTATGAAAGCCCCTCACAGTTCAGCCGTGAATACAGTCGCTTGTTCGGCGCACCACCGTTGCGTGATATAGCTCGGTTAAAAAGTGGAGTTTTTGGGGATGGGGGATGAGGGTGAGGGGCAGGGGAGCAGGGGAGCGGAGGAGCAGGGGAGCAGGGGAGCAGGGGAGCAGGGGAGCAGGGGAGCGGAGGAGCAGAGAGAAGTAATAGTAAGTTTTTCCCCTCTGCCCCTCTGCTCCTCCGCCTCTTCCCCATGTCCTCAAAAATTAGAAGCGATCGCACTTAAATCTGGCTCGATGAGTGAGTTTAGGAATGTCCACAATTGCAAATCAGTAAAGTCTGGAATTGCCATAAATGCACCGACTGACTGCAAAATTTGCGGATCGTGGGTGGAGGCGATGCCAATGGTGCGGATATCTGCGCCCACTGCTGAACGAATACCGGAGGGAGAGTCTTCTAAAGCGATCGCTTCTTCTGCTGTAATCCCCAATTTATTCAGGGCAACTTGGTAGGGTGCAGGGTCAGGTTTACCTGCAATACAATCATCCGCTAAAACAATTGTATGAAAAGCTTCTTTTATCCCCAAAACTTCTAACATAAATTCTGCATTTAATCTAGGTGCATTAGTTACTAATGCACGTTTTAACTTATGTGTCTCTGTCCATGCTAGTAGTTCAGAAAATCCACTTAGCGGTTTGAGATGTGGGGCGAGTTTGCGGAACAGCGCCTCTTTTTCGTCTGCAAATTGTTGCCCTTCTGCTGCTGATAATTGTGGCAGAATATCCTTAACAATTTCTGGATTTAGCCTTCCACTAATTCGGGATTTATAAAATGCTTCGTCTATTTCTATGCTGTAATTTAACAGCATTTCCTGCCAAGCTCGGTAGTGTATAGGGTCAGTGTTGACAATAGTGCCGTCTAGGTCAAAGAGAATTGCAGCCAGCATGATTTTTGGGTAGAATGTAAATAATTGTTAACTTAATTTAAATAGTTTACATTGTTTTTTGTCTTTAGTGATTGTTCCTGCGTTAATACGGCGATTGGGGACTGGAGAAAAAAATTTCAAGAGTCAGAAATTAATCTGCTAAATCCTAAAATCTATACTGGATAGGGCATATAAGGGCAGACAGATAAAACCTCTGGGTAAACTGCCGTATAATTGATAACCTTCTTCGTAAGCAAATGGTAGCCGCCACAAACTTTTTTCGCGTTGACGATTTACTAGTGCAGATTTACAACTCTGAAGTTGAAATGGCTGAGGATGTTGCCGAAATCGTGCAAAAATATTTACAGCAAGTTCTTAATCTTCAGGATACAGCTGCTGTATTGTTAGCTACAGGTAACTCCCAACTCAAATTTCTTGATGCTTTGATTGCATTGGGTGGTGTAGATTGGTCACGAATTATTCTGTTCCATCTAGATGAATATTTGGGAATTAATGCTGACCATTCTGCTAGTTTTCGGCGTTATATGCGAGAACGTGTAGAAAAAAGGGTTAATCCTAAGAAATTTCACTATATAGAAGGTGATACATTACAACCAGTAGCAGAGTGCGATCGCTATACTAAATTATTGCAAGCACAACCGATTGACTTATGCTGTCTTGGTGTTGGCGAAAATGGACATTTAGCTTTTAACGATCCAGCTGTAGCAAATTTTCAAGATCCTTACAGCGTGAAACTAGTAAAGCTGGATACTGTGAACCGTCAGCAACAAGTAAGTACAGGCCACTTTCCGAATTTAGAAAATGTTCCACAGTATGCTTTTACTGTCACCATCCCAACAATTTGTTCAGCTAAGAAAATTATCTGTCTTGCCCCAGAAACACGTAAAGCGAATGTGGTAAAAGGTATGCTGCAAAGTTATATCGGTACAGGCTGTCCGGCTTCTATTCTCCGTCAACAAACCCAAGCGACGTTGTTTTTAGATGTTAATTCTGCTAGCAGACTAGAATAAACTTAAACTTATTAACACCTCAATCTTCCAAGCTAATTATTGCAGCGATCGCTGGAATTGTATGAGGTAGTTTCAGTATACAGTAATGCTATAACTATCAAGCGAGATTTTATATCCAAATTTGCAGATACTGAGTTCTAAAAACTTGATGTTTATAGAAGTCATAAACATCTCAAAGTAATGAAATAAAAGTTTCTAAATACGCCAGTCATCAAAATTTGGTATTAAGCAACTGGCGAATCTAGCAAGCTTTGAAAGAAGGGTATAAATAACTTAATAGATACCCTCAAGCATCCTAAAAAATTCCAAAGTGCTAAATTTCGGCACCTGATTTTGCTTCAGCACCCATTGGCGAAACATAATCACGGAAAAGAGTCATCTGCTGCTCAAACTCTAATCCTTGAATTTTGCCAAACAAAGTTTTAGCTTCGGAAGGAAGTTGATAATCATCAGGTACAGGAATGATAGTGCCATCTTCCATGCCTTGAGATAATCTATACCAAAACAGGAGTTTTGTCGTATCACCCAAAGAGCCATACTCACGAGAAATTTGGGTATCCGCTTTATTAATCAAGTCACGCTGAACTTGTAATTGTTGTTCGTGAGATAATTCCTTAACTTGATTAAATAAACCTTCAGCTATTTCTGGAGAAACAGTACTAGCTCCAGGAGCGGCTGGAGTAATTGAACCCCCCATTTCTTTATAGATAAACCAAAACAAAGCAAGTTGTTGATCTACATTTAAATTTTGCCAAGCTTGAACGTGTTCGCGAATAGTTGGATCGTTAGTTTGTGTGTATGTCATGATTAAGTCCGATTGCAATTATTTATTCTTAACTAATGTTATCAAATGTACATTTGGAATTTTACCCTACTGAAGACAGATGTCTTAAAATCATAAAGAAGATCGTTCCAAGCCAAAATAATGCCTGACAAGTGCCAAATGAAAGAGTTAGCAATTAGAAGTCTGTTGCCAAATTGAATGATTGTTAAAAGGTATTTCCCTGGATAGATGTTACCTTGATTGTAATAGTGAATAAAAAAGCGCTACTTGTTAATCTTTGAAAGGGCTAAATTTAGAAATTACGTATTGACAGAAGCAACCAAATATTGGTTAAATTTTGTTAGAAGGCTCTGCTCTGCATTGTAATTCTCTTGTTGGATGGGTTACTTTACTGCCTCCAGTCCAACCAGGAGGCCGCAGCATCTAATAAGCTATTTCCATGTTCTGCATGAGAACGAGATAAACAAGAGAACAATGGGAAATCAAGCTTTTTTCGACTTGTGTATACACTAGACCTCTTGCAAAAGTCTCTAATACCCCACCCCCAGCCTCTCCCCGCCTGCGGGGAGGGGAGAATTTGACGTAAGTCAAAGGCGGGGTGGGGTTCTTTTTTTGATTTATGCAAGAGGTTTACTGTCTTCTTTGCACTGCGTTGCGCGAATGCAGTGACAGCGAGTTTGCGAAAATTATTAGTAATTACAAATGACCGAGACAATTTTAGATTTTGGATTAAAATCAAACATCGTGAATCTAAAAAAAGTTTCAAGCCCCCGACTTCTCTACGAGACGCTGCGCGAACAGACGCGAGTGAGAATCAAACAATTTCATTATTCAAGCCCCTGCATTCATGCATGGGTTAATCCAAAAGATGCTCCTACGTCGCTAACGCTATGCTATCGTAAATCCAAAATCTAAAATCGAGTGACGAATCGTTAATCTCTATTTTTGCAGATTGCGATCGCTCTTCAGAATTCAGTTTTTAATTATCTTCTTAACTGTCTTAACTGTCTTAACTGTCATTGCATTTTTTTGAAGATAGCGAGAAAATACAAACGTGACATTCAGAAGCACAGGAAAGAACCCACCTATAAAAATATTTATTTGCTCATAATGCAATTATATCAATCAATTCTATTCTTTTGGAGGAGAAAAAATCATGAATTCATTTAACCAAAGGCAAATTGATATATTAACACAAGGTCAAGGTATTTATCTGTCTGGTAATCCCATTCAAACCGAAAATTTTTATATTAAAAAGACCTTACGCAATGGTGGAAGAATCCGTTTTAAAATTCGTTATTCTGCTGAACTACAGGGTTTCTGTCTGCTAGAAATTTTTCTAAGGAGAACACAAAATGGAACACTAACTGCTGGCATGACTATCCCTAATAGTGGTTCGACAGCTAGTTTTCAAGAACAAGAGCAAGAATTTGGTATTTGGGAGCCAGAAGATTATTACTTCTTTTTCAAAATGTCTTCCAATAATGGAAAATTTTATATCGAGGATTATCAGCTTTATTGGTCAAACAATTAATTATTTTTCGTTGGAAACCTTGTTTCTAATCCTTAGAGGATCGCCAAATAGGGGATTAAAGGGAGCCGTTACGTTGAGCGTCAGAAAAAGAGTCTGTGATACTTGATGATAGTTTTTTCTCAAGCACGTTTTTGCAATGATTTATATTCAAATTCAGCAACACCTAGTTGTTTTTTAAAGTAAGCACGGTAGAGTTCACAACGCGGTAGGATGCGATCGCTTTCATAAGCGATCAAACCCAAGCTTTCGAGCTTATGAGCGTCAATGGGATTGAGAGAAATACTTTGCTTTGCCGCTACAACGTCAACATACGCCTTTACTAAACTAGGATTTTCTTGTAAGATTGCCCAGTGTCGCCATAGATGATAGCGATAGATGCCGCCGTTAGCGATCGCATCTTGTATCAGTTCTTCTAAGGTCATTCCTTGACAGCATAGATAATATAGAGCAATCCGAATCAGTGCTGGATGTCCCCCCACGAGAGACATCAGTTGATCGACTTCGTTATTAGAAGTCCAATCTAAACCATGTCGTTGGGCTAAGTATTTTACTTGTTGGTCAGTAAATTCTGGCAGACGGATCGGTAGTCCAATATTAAATGGAGAACGGTTGATATCCAGTGATACATATACTTCTGTGGAGTAAACTACCACTAACCTTAGTTTCTGCAAGTTTTTATCTTGTCGTGCTTCTTCATACCAAGAGCGCAACAAACCAAAGAACTCTGGAGCAATTTCTGGATATTCAAAAAAGCGGTCAACCTCATTTAACACTAAAACTACTGGATTTTTGCACTGCTTGAGCAAATAAGATTGTAAATATAAACTGCAACTCAACTTACAACCTATTTCCTCATCCCAGTTGTCATCTAGCTTGGGGTCAATATCTAATTCTGTTGCAATTTGCCAACAAAGAGAACGCAACAGTTTATTTAAGTTTGTCAGACAGCTTGAATCGATTTGGTTGCAATTCACCTTCACCGAGTGATAACTTTGCATTTTAGCAAAGGCTAACAGCCGCAGCACAAGAGAACTTTTTCCCATTTCTCTTGGTGCTCGAATCCGAATCACACAGCCTGGTTGAATTACTTCTCGATAAACTAGTTCCTCGATTGGGGGACGATCGACATAGAAGGGGGAATCTACAGGTACGGGACCATCTGGGTATGACCAAAGATTTTCGAGTTGGTCATGGTGTTGAGTCGCAAGATAATCTAAGGATAAAGACGGAAATAATTTTCTTTCTCCTGTGTCTAAACTCATGGAGAGAGTTTGAGAAACTTCAGTATGAGCCGGCTCACTCAGGATTCCATAGTCTTCCCTGCACAATTCTAGGTTAAAGGCGCTAAAGCACAATTTCAAAGTTTTTTGATCCACGCCTGTATTCAACGACCATAATCGGTTCAGAGTTTTGGTAGATACCTTCATGCGATCGCCTAAATCTTCTAAAGTGAAGCGATGTCCATTGTTTTCTACCTTTTCTATAGCCAGAATCGCCCCTTGTAAACGCTTCAGCCCAGCGATCGTTAGAACAAGTCCCCGCCTTCGCGTGCTCTTAGATTGCTTCATATCACTAATTATCAATCTGCTTTCTTTATTTACTGTCTTAGCTATTTCCTCATTGTTTCACGTTTTAAAACAGTTATTCAACAGTTACTCACCTGTTCTCAAAATACTATAAAACTTGTAAAAAAATATACATCTTTTATTTAGGATAGTTAGATAAATGGGTATAAACAAACATAACTATATTGATTGTCATTTTTTCTCCCCTCCAGAAAGACGCTGATGCTTCTGCATCAAGTATCTTTGACTACTTGTAAATAATAAATGACAAGCTTTAATAGTTGACTTTATTTTTACCAATTTACTTAGTATTACTGAAAAATATTTTTTATCTGGTATTAATATGAATTTTGCAGTGCAGACCCATCCAACAAGGAGTAAGTAATCTACACGAAGAGCTGTGATGCTGGCGCCTGTCGTAGGATGCCCGTAGGGCTGTAGGGAAAATACCGCACTGGCTTCACTTAATTTCTTACCAAAGTTTGGTCTTTAGGCTTTTTCGAGTTTAATAGCGATCAAACGAATACAAAATTATAGCACGCAGTAGGGGCAGTACAGCTAGCTGCACCACCCCTACTAAAAACCTATATTTAATGCGATTGACAAAACGCTACAATCTATTATCAGCAAGGATGAGGGTGTTACCCAAATATTAGAAGAGTTCGTTGGTTAGACACCAGCTTTCCTAATATTACTCATTTATTGGCGAAAAGTTATTAGTACTTACTGCTAGGTAAAGATTGTAACGCATTAGCATCGAACTAGTTAAGGATCTTTTCGCCAGTACGTGCTGCACTATCCCCTACATCACCAGCAGTTTTTTGAGCACCTTCTACATACCCAGAGCCAAATTCTTTAAAGGCTTCTCCTGACTGTTGTCCAATCTTTTGAAGTCGTTCGCCAGGAGAACCTTCCGTTTCACGAGCATCTTTAAACCACTGCCCTACTGTTTTCGGTCTTTGAGCATCATTCTGCTCTACCTGTTCACGAACTCTCTCTTTTAAGCCTTTGTCATTTTGCCCATCACTAACATTCGTCGTCAGCACTAGAAAACCTACTATGACAACAGCCAAAAAACCTTTTATTTGAAGTCCTTTAAGCAAGGAACTGATCTGACTAATCGTCCTAGAAATCAAATTTATCATGTCAATTAGCTTGTTTTTTGGAGTACAAATAAAGATTAACTATAAAAAAATAATTATCCTTCTAACAAAAGGCATATCTCAGTTATGAAAAATTTGGGATGAGACTATACCAATCATCCGCAAGCAAATCAACTAAATCAAACCATTTATAGAAGTTAAAAATAATGTAAAGATGTAGCAATGCTACGTCTCTACAAGGGTTCTGGATAATACATATTTAATTTCACCAGATATGTATTAACTGCAATATTTAGTAAACTACGATTTTTTTCATATATTGCTTGATTTTGACATCACCTAAGCGGTATAAATTGGTGTACTCGCTTTTATTTCTACACAAAATAAGAGCAAAGCACTCAAAATTGGTTTGTGGTTGGCTAGAACAAAAGGTCGATAATTAGGCAAAAAAGCTGATTTTGTGTGGGAATAACACTTTGAAGACCATTGAGAACAATTGAAGATGTAAAAAAACGGTCGAGATTAGCATAAATTTCCAAAATTCATCCTAAAAAAGCATTTAAATGCCTAATAACACCTTTCTTATAAGTCTTACTCTTTATTTATAAATCATGCTTGAGATTCCTTCGGCTGCCAAATGTAGCACTAAATACATTTTTAATGCTACATTTGGCTTTTAATACAGATAGAAGTAAAAAAAACATATATCTTTGGTTGTAGAAATTATCAACTTTAAAAGATAGATGCTTAATGGATAATTCCTAAATAGTTACTAATAACAATCAACAGTCACATGACTTTTAGGCTAGTACACTGTGGCGGAAGTTTGCCTACCTTTAGCAAGTTGCTTGAACAATTTGTCTAATTAATTGAGATGGTAGCTGGATTTTTGCTGCGCTGTAATAGAGGCATTGTTTATCTGACTGAGTAGATTTATATCGTAATCCCTAGATATTTGAAGGGTTTACAGACGAAAAACTACTCGACATTTTTCCTCAACACGAAAACTGCTTCAGGTGGAAAGCCAAAGGATGAAATACTGGATAACGAAATTAGTAATCTGTATAGTAGTACTGTATAGCTTGTTTCTATCAAATGATTATGCAGAAGCAACCCAACTTTCAAATAATTCTAATATTGATGTACAGCAATTAAATACACTGCCAGTAGTTGAAAACGTAGCAAGTGCTGACAATAATTTTGCTGAGATTAAAAAAGAAGATTTTTGCCGATTTAATGGGATTGTTAATCGGGTAGATAAACTAGAAGGACTCTTCACACTTTATTGCAGCGAGGATTCTGGAAAAGTTTTTTTAGAACTTAAGCCAAAGCAGCTAAATAAAGACTATCTAGCCATAGTGACATTGGAATCAGGCGTTGGAGAAAGTGGGATTTATAGTGGATTACCTCTCTCTGATTTTATTTTTTATTTTCGACGAGTAAATAATAGATTGCATTTTGTTGTGCGGAATGTAAAATTCCGTACAAATAGTATACCAGAACAGCGATCGCTTGCTCGTTCATTTAGCGATTCAGTTCTTTATTCACTCGAAATAGCCACTATCGAACCAAAGAATAAAAATATTCTTATCGACCTAAATGGACTACTAATGCAGGATTTTCCTGGATTAACTCCTTTATTAAAATACTCTTTACAGGCTGATTACCGCTTAGATGCACGCAAGTCATATTTTGGTGATGTTAACAGCTTCCCAGAAAATGTAGAGATTGATTCTATTTACGGTTTTTCATCACTAGAAGGCTCAGATTTAATCGCTGTACCCGATAGTAGGGCACTCACTCTGAAGGTACACTACAGTTTTTCTCAACTGAGAGAAAACAATGGTTATATTCCCAGACTTGCCGATGATAGAGTTGGATATTTTACTACTACCTTCCAAGATTTATCTAACAATAATGCTCACGAATCTTATGTACGTTACATTAATCGCTGGCATCTAGAACCATCCGATCCTAACGCTCCCTTATCTCCACCCAAAAAACCAATTGTGTATTGGATTGAAAATGCTGTACCACTAGAATACCGCGATGCGATTCATGAAGGCGTTTTGATGTGGAATAAGGCATTTGAAAAAGCCGGATTTCAAAATGCCATTGAAGTGCAGCAAATGCCAGATGATGCTAATTGGAAACCAGCAGATGTACATTACAACACTATTCGCTGGTTCAATTCTTTAGATGCAGGTTTTGCCAAAGGACCGATGCGCGTCAACCCATTCACCGGGGAAATATTGGATGCAGATATCATTGTGGATGCCAATATGGTGCGTTTAGTTCAGCAAGAATATCACGCACTGATGGAGGCAAATTCATCACTGAACACAAATTCATGTCAAGAAAATACAAAAGGACATGAAGACGCAGGGAAATTCCTGGATAAATTTGCGTCCTCTTCCTCTGCTCGCTTTTTCTCCTCAGAGTCCTGCTATGGTATGGAATCTTCAAATCAAGCAGCTATGGGGGCGCTGGCGTTGTCAATGTTGCCAGACACTACACCTAGTAGTGAAACGATTAAGGAGTATGTGCATCAATATTTGCGTTCTCTCATCGCTCACGAAGTCGGGCACACTCTGGGTTTGCGCCATAATTTTCATGGCAGCACCATGTTAGCGCCTCAAGAATTAAATAATACTGAAATCACTCACACCAAAGGTTTAGTGGGTTCGGTGATGGACTATGTACCTGTGAACATAGCACCACAGGGAGTACAGCAAGGTGACTATTTTCCAGGAGTTATTGGGCCTTATGACGAATGGGCAATTGAGTATGGTTATAAAAAATGCCCATCAACAACGCTTGAGGTAACTATTCCAGAATCAGAAAAAAGTTTTTTAGACCAGATTGCCCTAGAGTCGCCTCAACCAGAATTATCTTACGCAAGCGATGAAGATATCTGGGACATCAATCCTTTAGCAAATGTCTGGGATATGAGTAGTGATGTGCTACTTTATTCGCAGTGGCAAATGGATAATGCTCGTTTTATGTGGCAGCGTCTTGATAAGGGCTATCTATCGAAAGGAGAAAGCTATAGTAACCTGCGCCTTAAGTTTAATAAAGTACTTAAATATTATTTTCGGAACGCTACTTTGCTTTCTAAATACATTGGTGGACAATCGTTTCGGCGTCTCCATGCCAGTAATAATACTGCTTGGGCATTTGTACCAGTTTCACTTTTAAAACAACGCCAAGCATTGACAAAGTTACAAGAATATGTGTTTGCAGATGATGCTTTCAGCTTTTCACCACAGTTGCTCAATCAACTGGCACCATCGCGTTGGGAACACTGGGGCAATTCTGCGCCTAATAACCGCCTTGATTATCCAATTCACGATCGCATTTCGAGTTTTCAAAGTGCGATATTGCGATCGCTATTAGCCAGCGATCGCCTGAATCGCTTACAAGATATAGAATTAAAAACTCTGCCTGGAGAAGCGCTTTCCATGCCAGAACTGTTCGACACACTGCAAACAGGCATCTGGACAGAAGTTTTCGCCCCAGGAGAACCAAAGCCAATTTCTAGCATCCGCCGTTCATTGCAACGGGAACATCTGAATATTTTGTTACAGATGATGTTGGGTACTACTAGTACACCTGAAGATGGTCGGACATTGGCTTGGTATGAATTGCGCCAACTCCAAAAAGCCATTAATGTCAAACTCAAACAACTTGGCGAAAGTCTTGATATTTACACCTTAGCTCACTTAGAAGCTTCTGGCGATCGCATCACTAAAGCATTAAACGCACAATTACTTTCTAAATAGATATGGGCGTTCTTTGACCATGTTGGTGTAAATTCCTGATTTACGCTCTTTCATTTCTCTAGCAAAAGAAAAAGAATTGTGCCTCAAATTTATCCATGTAGCGATCGCAAGCGCTTTTTATAGTTTTTATCAATTACGTCAATTTGTGTTTGATTGAGTCGAGGCAAATCTTGAATGAATTGAGGCTTAGTCCTGACATTAGCTTCGTTAAAATTGGGTACGCGGGGCGCTTGAGCATCTGGGAAGAGGTTCTTATGGCGTGGTGCTGACGTATATGGCGCGTGAATCTTGAAGGGAGCCAGATAAACGAAAAACGGTTTGCCGTCTTTGGCAGAACGTTGGATGAAATCAATGGCAAAGCCAGTATAAACGTCTGTACCGTAGTCTTCCGGCTTGTTACCGTACTCGTCATGCAGCAAGTTGGAAAATATGAGTTATTACCGTTGTCATAATTTCTGCATTACTCATATATCTGCACTTACTATTTCAAAGTTTTCATAATTTTTTGATGACTGACTGATATATAAGTAAGGGTAAATAAAGCGATACTGATAACTGTGCTGCTGTCTCGTGTCTACTGTACTTTTTTTGGTCAAAGCTTTTATGGACGATCGGGATGAACGCCTGCGCCAATTGATTGCAACAGTGTGCCAAAACCCAGATGGCAGCCGAGAATGGCGAAAAGCTATGAGTCGGCTTCTGATTTTTATTCAGGGACTACCAGAATTTAGAAAATACTCAAGCTTGGACTGTCCTGATTATTTTTTAGATGCCCTGAACCAAACTTTGGAGTGGTTCAGCCAAAATGTTAGAAACTTTCGACCACGTACATCCTCAGTTGGAGATGATTTAATAAGATGGATCAAAAGCTACCTTTATTGGCGCATCAAAGATTTAAGTTCACCATCTCCCCCTTCGAGAAAAAAATCTCATTTGTCCTTAGATGAAAGCATTTTAGATCCGGATGGAGAAATAACAACTTGGTTGGAACGAGTGTCAGAACAAGGACAAGTATCAGGAACACCATCTAATCCATATATTTTGAGCGGACTAGAAATTTATCTTGAAAATTTACAGCAGCAGTCACAACAACTTCTAGTAGGCAACTTGGCACTTTACATTGAGCAAGATCCAGACCAGCAACTACGAAATTGTTATCCTCGTAAACATCCCGAATGCAACTGTCAAGTACTAAGCCAAAGGTTGCTGTTCATCTTTAAAAACCCACCAGATACACTTGCTGATATTGCTCGCGAGAGCCAAATCAATTACCAGACTCTGGTATCTCATTGGAAATTAAAAGCAATACCGCTCCTACAAGATGTTGCAATTAAACTTGGATATCAATCTAATTAACAATCATGAGTAGCACAGAAACGCTTTGTTTAAAAATTCCACTTGGACAACAAGCCCATGCCATCGCCCGCAAGTTTGCTCTTGAACAAACTACACCTCAAAAAGGTAAACAAATCTATTTGAATACACTAGCAGTTTATGCTGTTTACAGTTACTTAAAATGGTTACACATTGATACAGCTTTAGACAAAGGTGATAGTTGGCATCCTCTAAAACGAGCTTTATTTGATGTTGCTGATTTAGTTATTCCTAACATTGGTAAGTTAGAGTGTCGTCCAGTTAAACCTGGAGAATCAGCAATTTACTTACCCCCCGAAGTAATGAAAAATAGGATTGGTTATGTGGCTGTCCAATTTAGCGAACGCCTAAATGAAGTGCAGTTGTTGGGATTTGTGAGAACAACTACTATTTCAGAGCAAATATCACTAGCAAGCCTTAAACCCCTTAATTTACTTTTTGACTGTATTCCTAATACTGTCGCTCACCCTGCACTTAGAGCAAGCCAGACACAGGTGAACTTAAGTCAATGGTTCGAGAACCTATTTGAAAACAGTTGGATGAGTTTAGAAGAAATTTTTGGCAATATAAATGAGAAAAAATTTGCTCTCAGAAATGTTTCATCGTTAGGTAAAGATAGCGTAGCGAGAGCAAAAATCATAGATTTAGGACTACAACTGGGAAATCAATCACTAGTGCTGCTTGTAGCGCTCGCACTATTCTCTCAACAGAAAGTAGAAATACTAGTACAAATACATCCTTTATCTGAAAAACTCTATTTGCCATATAACCTGAGAATTAATTTATTCTCAGACACAGGAAAAATTATTCAAGAAGTTGTATCACGAAGTAATGATAACTTTATTCAATTAAAACGGTTTCGAGGGGATTTTGGAGAAAGCTTTCATATCCAAGTGTCTCATGGTAATTTCACAATCAAGGAAACTTTTGTCATCTGACACTTTTTTGTATGAGTGTAATGAGTAAGTTAGTTGTCTTAAATTTAGGTAAGGGCGACCTCCATAAAGGTTTTCCTGATGTCACGGTTCAACTTGGGTTGACAAATGACCCACGTGCTATGGAATTTCGCGGGAGTTTACCAGCAGCACCAGAAATTTTTCAACTTTATCGAAATTGGCAAATACTATACTCAGCTCTCTACCGTTACTATGGTTGGTCTGTACGTCTCGAAATCGAAGATACTGACATAACAAATTTTTCGGAATTAGAATTTAACGATTTATGTCAGCAATTATCATCTAGAATCAATATTTGGCTCAATTGTGAGCAGTTTCGCAAAATCGACCAAAAATTACGCACGCAATTAAATCCAAATGAAGAAATTTGCTTTACAATTGCAACTTCTGATAACTTATTACGAAGACTTCCTTGGCATTTGTGGAGCTTTTTTGAAGATTATCCAAATGCTGAAGTTGCACTTAGTCTCTTAGAATCACGAAGACCAAATAAAATATATACTCAGGAAAAAAAAGTCAAAATTTTAGCGATTTTTGGCAATCATCAAGGAATTGATATTAGTCAAGATAAGTATTTGTTAGAGAGTTTAGCAAACCAAGCTCAAATAAATTTCTTAATTGAGCCACAACGAAAAGAGTTAATTAACGAACTTTGGGGCAAAGGTTGGAATATTCTATTTTTTGCTGGACATAGTTCTAGTCAAGAAAAAGGAGTTCTACAAATTAATCAAACTACAACAATTACTCTAGATAAATTAAAATATGGACTCAAAAAAGCAATTGAGAACGGATTGCACTTGGCAATTTTCAATTCTTGCGATGGCTTAGGTTTAGCAGAAGCGTTAGAGGATTTACACATTCCCCAAGTGATTGTCATGCGCGAACCAGTCCCGGACTTGGTAGCACAAGAATTTTTAAAACATTTTTTAACAGAATTTTCTAGCGGACAATCACTATACTCTGCACTGCGTGAGGCGCGAAAAAGGCTGGAAGGAATAGAAGATAAATATCCTTGTGCAACTTGGTTGCCTGTAATTTGCCAAAATCCCTTGTCAGCGCCAATGATTTGGCAGGTGCAGCGAAAGATGATCGCGACTAAGAGTGTTTTAGTAATATTGCTGGCAAGTTTGTTGATAACAAGTTTAATCATGGGAGTGCGGTATGGGGGTTATCTGCAAACATCGGAACTAAAGGCTTTTGACCATTTTATGCAGTTGCGATCGCATCTTGTCACCGAAAAACCTGACGAGCGGATTTTAATTATCACAATCGATGAAGCAGATATTCAGTACCAACTCAATAAAGGAATGCAAATGCGATGGTCATTATCCGATCAAGCCCTTGCTGAACTATTAGAAAAATTAAATAAATATCAACCACGAACTATCGGTTTAGATATTTATCGTGATGGAATTGTAGATGCCAAATATTCAAAGTTAGCTACTCGTTTTCAAAAGGATAGTCGTCTATTTTTTGTGTGCAAAGTTGCTACTACTGATGATGATGGTGATAGTGATGGTATTCCGCCACCTTTAATAGTTTCAAAGGAACGCTTAAGTTTTAGTGATTTTGTTGCAGATGATGAAGATATTACTCGTCGCCAGCTTTTACAGTTGACTCCTCCCCCAACATCTCTATGTACTACAGAATATGCTTTTAATCTCCAACTAGCACTTCATTATTTAGATAAAGCAGGTAAAACTTCAAGTATTACAAAATCAGGTTATTTACAAATTGGTGATATTGTGTTTGAGCAATTAAATGAACACACTAGCGGTTATCAAAAAGTAGATGCATCTGGTTATCAAATATTGTTGAATTATCGTTCTCTTGACTCTGTGGAAAAAATTGCCGAGCAAGTTAGTTTGAGAGATATATTAGATGAAAAAATCCCATTAGAATCAGTTCAATTACTCAAAGACCGCATTGTGATGATTGGTCTTTCTGCCCCCACTAATACAAATGATTATTGGAAAACACCTTTCAGTACTAATGCAAAACCGAAGCAAAAGCAAACACCAGGGGTATTTGTACAGGCGCAAATGCTAAGTCAAATTCTCAGCGCAGTTTTAGATAGCAGACCTTTATTGTGGTGGTGGTCTGGATGGGTAGAGGCACTTTGGATATGGGGATGGTCATTATTAGGAGGTATTACAGCATGGTATTATTCAAAACCGCTGCACCTGGGACTAGCGGTGATAGTCACACTTTTAACAGTATTTGGGTTATGTTTTGGTATTTTTGCACTAGCTGGATGGGTGCCATTTATTCCCTCAGTATTAGCGTTGCTAGCTACTCAAGTAATGGTAATCTCATGGTTTAGACATTTGCATCTTCATAAGAAAAAATAATTAAATTGCGATCGTGATTAAAAAAAAATTACTTGACCAACCAATTCAACGCGCTTGCGTAATTTATTTGGTATTTATTGGTTTGATGAGTTACTCGCAATCAGTGCAGGCACAACAGACAAATTCGATTCCAAACACTGTTAAAAATTCGCCCTCCCAATCCTCTCAGCAACCGAAATTGCCTAAAAATGGCGCACCCACAGGTCGGCGCAGAGCAGGGGCTGGGCGTACTGATTGTCCTAGCAATCTCACACGTCTTACTGCTTTAGTACCTGGTGATGGAGGGGAATCAGTCTTGGCATCAACAGTTGCAGAAAATCCAACTTTTTGGTTTTATGTTCCCCAACTACCACAAACCACACGTTCTGGAGAATTTGTGTTACAAGTGCTAGATGGAAAAGATGTACAGAATGTCTATCGAACACCTCTGACTCTATCTGGAAAACCGGGGATCGTTAGCATTACTTTGCCAGCACAACCGCAATATTTTTTAAAAGTAGATAAAAAATATCATTGGTACTTTCATATTTATTGCGGTGATGTAGAAAAAACATCTGACAATTTTTATGTAGATGGGTTTGTGCAAAGGCAAGTTATGACAGAGGCTCTTGATAGTCAGTTGAAGTCAGCAAAACCAAAAGAGTACATTGTCTATAGTGCTAATAATATTTGGTACGATGCCCTAACTAATTTAGGTCAACAACGTCGCACCAATCCGCAGAATGCAACTCTTAATCAAGATTGGGTGGACTTATTAAATGCAGTTGGCTTGCAAGATATTGCTAAAGAGCCAATTGTACAGGATTATAACTTGGAAAAATAAGACTAGTCACATGATGCAGTACTGATTTACGTAATTGCGAATTGTTTAATGGGGGTGCTATGTCAGGGATAACTCAAGATTGGCGGTGTTGGTGTAGTAGTTTGATGATGGGAAGCGTGTTAATTTATTGTTTGCAAGATCAGGTCTCTGCTCAAATTACTTCAGATAACACCTTACCTAAGAACTCCAGCGTTGCCAGGGATGGAAACACGTTTAATATCACTGGAGGAACCCAAGCAGGAAGTAATTTGTTTCACAGTTTCTCTGAGTTTTCCGTTGCGAATGGTAGCACTGCTTCTTTTAATAATGTTGTAGACATTCAAAATATCATTACTAGAGTCACAGGTGGCTCATTCTCTAATATTGATGGCTTAATCCGAGCTAACGGCACAGCTAACCTATTTTTGCTCAATCCCAATGGCATTATCTTTGGAGCGAATGCACGATTAGATATTGGTGGTTCATTTTTAGCAAGTACAGCGAGTAGCCTGAAATTTGCTGATAGTTTTGAATTTAGTACCACTTCTCCAAAAACAACACCACTACTAACTGTAAGTGTTCCTATTGGCTTGCAATATGGGAAGAATCCGTCAAGCATCCTCAATCAATCCAGGGTCTACGATAGAACTAATGGGTACTTTGGTTTACAGGTAAAGCCAGGTAAAACCTTAGCACTAATAGGGGGCAATGTGAGTTTGGATGGTGGGGGACTGACTGCTAAAGGTGGTCGAGTCGAGCTTGGAGGTGTGACAAGTTCGGGAAGGGTAGATTTAAGTGTTAATGGTAACGATCTGCGTTTAAATTTCCCTAATGAGGTAGAACGAGCAGATGTGTTTCTTACAAATGCTGGCATTAATGCTAATTCACTTAATCAATTCATTCTTTATAGTGACCATTTTATATCTGTTCCTGTAATTCCCGCAGGAAGTATTGTCATCAATGCTAGAAATATAGATGTTTTGGAACAAAGTTATTTGGTTACTTCATCTACTGGTAATAGATCAGCACAGGCAGGAGAAATCGTGCTTAACAGTACTGGGACAATCTCTGTAACTGGTACAGCAGAAAGGTATGCCATTTTTCAAGCTGATGGAACTCGTGGTGTCATAAAAATTAAAGGTAAGTCAATTTTGACTGATTATTCTGTGTTGTCTACCGTCGATTTTGGAGGGAATGCAGGAACTATATCTTTACAAGCTGATGAGTCACTTTCTCTTACAAACAGCTCTGTCCTTAGTAACATTGGATATGGTCAGATGGCAGGTGAAATTAATTTGAAGGGCAAGTCGATTTCTATCATTGGTCTCTCTCAAATCAATGCTTTTGGAACCTACGGAATTTCAGGAAATATCAATATTAATGCCTCTGATTCTGTCATCATTTCTAACAGCCGATTCAATACATTTGCTGTAGACAAAGGGAGAGGAGGTAATATCAATATCAAGGCTGGCTCTCTTTTGTTGACTAACGGAACACAATTGAATGCTGGTACTTCCGGTAACGCACCTGCTGGTAATATCATAATCAATGCAGATTCTGTTACCATTTCTGGAGTTAACTCGTTTGGAAATAGTAGCGGATTATTTACTACTACAGAGGGAGTGTCAACGTTTGATGGATCAAGTGGTAAGGGGGGTGATATCAGAATTAATGCTGGTACGCTACGTGTGTTAGACGGAGCAGTTATAAGTACAAAAACTACGAGTGATAATAATGGTGGAAACATCGTTATTAACACTACTAACCTTGAGATTAATAATGGTGGACAATTCCTTAGCACTGCCAATAGCACTGGACAAGCAGGTAATATTACTATAAACGCCACTGGCGATGTAGTCATCTCTGGCAGCGATCCAACATACGCTGAACGATCTACCCGAACCTATGAGATTTTCCCAGGCAGTAGTATATTCAAGCCTATTATTATTGATAACGATGGTCCTAACAGTGGTTTATTTGCTCGTGTTCAAGGAGACAAAGCAGCTAATGCAGGCAACATAGAAGTAACTGCTCGCAACCTCCGTCTTGATAACCAGGGAACCATAACAACTGAAACCACATTGGGTGATGGTGGGGATATTACCCTAAATGTCAAAGACATTCTACTGCTTCGCAACAACAGCAGCATAACTGCTACCGCAGGCACAGCACAAGCTGGGGGTAATGGTGGCAATATCAAAATCACTGCCCCTAATGGCTTCATCCTTGCTGTGCCTAGCGAAGATAGTGACATCACTGCCAATGCTTATACAGGCAGTGGTGGCAGAGTGGATATTCAAGCCACTGGCATTTATGGTATCGAGTTCCGTGAAAGTCCAACTGTGTTGAGTGACATCACTGCTAGTTCAGATTTTGGTACACAAGGCACTGTAGAACTCAACACCCCAGATGTTGACCCCAACAGTGGTTTAGTGCAATTGCCAACAATACCAGTTGACACTCAGGTGGCTCAAGGTTGCTACAGTCCAGATTATGCTCAAAACCGATTTGTGATTGCCGGACGCGGCGGTTTACCACCCAATCCCAAAGACATTCTCACTCCTGATGCGCCTCAAATCGATTGGGTGTCTGTTAAACCCACTAACAACAATCGTTCCATACCACCTGTTACTAGTAAACCAACTACCTCCACTCCCAAACGCATTGTTGAAGCCACAGGTGCGACGCTAAACGCCAAAGGACAAATAGTTCTGAGTGCTAGTTCATCTAACGCTACTCCTCACACTTTCACACAGAACCCTATTCAATGTCATGATCGCTAAAGTTATTCATACTTTTGCAGCGTCCTGCTTATTTATGTTGTTCAACAGCCTAACAACTACACCCAGCAGGGCGCAGACAGTCAATCGCATACAACTACCCCAAAATAATTCTCCCTCGCTTCCCCAACTTCCGCCACCGCAGGATGTCCAACCACCCTCACCCAAAACACCAACACCACCAACACTACCGCAACTTCCACCTCCATCTGAATTACTTCAACCCGAACAACCACAACCATTACCAGATGAACCACTCCTGGAGAGATCGCAAATCTTCACTGTTAAACAATTTGAAGTCATTGGCAGTACAGTATTCAGTCGAAAAAAGTTGACTGAAGTACTTGCTCCCTTTACAAACAAGCCGATAACATTTGCACAATTGTTAGAAGCTCGTTCCAAAATTACCGAACTTTATATTCAAGAGGGATACGTTACGTCTGGGGCTTATATTCCTGAACAAACTTTTGCTAACAACGGTGTTGTCCAAATCCAGGTAATAGAAGGAAAATTAGAAGATATCCAAATAACTGGGACTAAGCGACTCAACCCAAATTATATCCGCAGCCGTATAGCTTTGGGCGCATCCACTCCTTTGAATCAAAAACGCCTATTAGAGTCACTACAATTATTGCAACTCAATCCTTTAATTGAAAACCTCTCTGCTGAATTGTCTGCTGGCTCACGTACTGGTGCTAATTTACTGGCTATTAAAATAACAGAGGCTGATTCATCCAATATACAAGCAGTCCTGGATAATGGTCGTTCACCTAGTATTGGTAGTTTCCGACGCCAACTGCAAGCAAACGAAGCTAACTTACTTGGATTCGGAGATAGTATATCGTTAACATATAGCAATACCGACGGCAGTAACACTATAGATACCAGCTACAGCTTACCTCTCAATCCCCGCAATGGTAGTCTTACTTTCAGTTATGGTACTACATCAGCCGATGTCATTGAACGTCCCTTCAATAGATTAAATATTGAATCAGCTTCCCAATATTACGAACTCACATTCCGCCAGCCTTTAGTGCAAACTCCTAACCAAGAATTCGCTCTTGGGATAACCGCTTTTCGCAGAGAGAGTGATATTTCCTCCTCTTTACTAGAAGAGAATGAGGTTCCTCTTTCTGAACTTTCACCAGGGGCTGATAAAGAAGGACGCACCAGAGTATCTGCGTTGCGTTTTTTTCAGGAATGGACGAGTCGCAATAGCCAAGAAGTCATTGCCGCTCGCTCTGAATTTAGTCTGGGAATTGGTGCATTCAATGCCACAATTAATGATACTGAACCTGACAGCCGCTTTTTCGCTTGGCGAGGACAAGCGCAATGGGTACGCCTCTTAGCTCCCGATACTCTACTATTAATCCGTGGTAATGTGCAATTAGCTTCTACAGAGCTTTTAGCTTCAGAACAATTTGGTTTGGGTGGTATAAATAGTGTACGAGGATATCGTCAAGATTTACTGTTGACAGATAATGGCGCTCTTGCTTCTGTTGAGTTCCGGCTACCAATTGCCCGTGTACCACAATGGAATGGAGTTCTGCAAGTTACGACCTTTGGTGATGTTGGCACAGCTTGGAATAATTCTTCCAGTAGAGATGAAAATAATACTAACACTCTAGTTTCTGTTGGTTTGGGTTTACGTTGGTTACAGGGTAATAACTTTACTGCTGGTGTTGAGTGGGGTATCCCTTTAGTTTCTGTTGATACTCAAACTCAAAGCAATACATGGCAAGAAAAGGGTTTATATTTTTTTTGTACAATATAATCCGTTTTAATTTTACACAAAATTGCAGAGCAACAGAGAGTTATATCTGGTTTGTATTCTCACTAATTAGAAGGATTAAATATAGCAGGAGGCAGGAGCTGATCGCGCAGCGTGTCGTAGACAAGGTAGGAGGTAAAACTATTACTATTCCTAGTTTTCACGCTTTCAAATTGTCTTAAACTATGTGACTACGGCTATACTATTTAAGAAAGTAAGTTTAAAAATTATATGAAATTTTTTCAGCATTTTTTTCTAGCATTATTGACTGTATTACTCTGTGCATTTTTACCATATTTTTTTGATTCATTTAATTATTTAACAGCAGCATTTGCAAAATCTAAAGTTGGATTTGATTCTGTTTTAGCAACCACGCCTGCTGTCAACCCAACCCAGACTTCTAGCCTAGTAGAGCAAAGTCAAGCATTTTATGAAGCGGGACAGTTTGTAGAAGGGGTACAACTTCTCAAAAAAGCAGTAGCTGAATTCAAAGCTACTAATGATGTATTGGATGAAGCTATAGCTTTAAGCAATCTTTCTTTAGCCTATCAGCAATTAGGACAATGGCAAGAGGCAACTGAAGCTATTACACAAAGTATTAAACTATTACAAACTCTCAAAGATGTAAATTCTTCACAAATCTTAGCCCAAGCTTTAGATGTTCGAGGTGGACTGGAATTAGCACAGGGACAAACTGAAGCAGCCCTGAATACTTGGCAATCAGCAGCTAAAATTTATCAACGCTTAGATGATACATCTGCACTGATTAGCGATCGCATTAATCAAGCCCAAGCAATGCAAGCTTTGGGAAATTATCTCCAAGCAGATAAAACCTTAACCTCAGTCCGAGAAATTCTCCAAAAACAACCAGACTCTCCTATAAAAGCAACAGGGTTGTATAACTTAGGGAATGTCCGGCGAAGTTTGGGTTATTTAGACGATTCGCACAAAATTCTCAAAGAAAGTTATTCTGTGGCTATACGAGTAGAAGATGCGATCGCTCAAAGTAATGCTTTACTTAGTTTAGGTAATACAGCCCGCGCTCAAATCTACGCTCAACTTAGTTTGGGTAACTCAAGCAGCGCCAAAGATTACACGCAAACAGCAATTCAATACTATCAACAGGCAGCGCAGATTGCATCTGCAAAACCTACTGTACGTCTTTTGGCTCAACTAAATTTATTAAGACTACTGGTAGAGCAAAAGGAATTTAGCACAGCAAAGGCATTATTATCTCAAATTCAGTCTCAGATAGACAGTTTGCCTCCAAGTCGGACGGCTGTTAATTACCGAATTAACTTTGCCCAAAGTCTGAGCAAAATGACACAAAACTCAGTTGGGCCAAAAGATGTTGCTAAGATGTTAGCGCAAGCCGTCCAAGTAGCTAAGAGCTTAAAAGATGAACGAACTGAGTCTTATGCCCTTGGTACTCTTGGTGGTTTGTATGAACAAAGCGGACAGCTAGCCGATGCTAAAAGCCTTACACAACAAGCCTTGGTGAAAGCCGAATCTATTGATGCTCAAGACATTGCCTATCAATGGCATTGGCAGATAGGACGGATACTACAAAAGCAATCCAATATCCCAGCAGCAACAGCTGCTTATAATCGAGCTTATAATGCCCTCAAATCCCTTCGTAATGATTTAGTTGCGATTAATCCTGACGTACAATTTTCTTTCCGCGAAAGCGTAGAACCCGTATATCGACAGTACGTTGATTTACTGCTGCAACTTCCGGAAAATACTCTTCAAAAGCCAGATAATCTCGTTCAAGCTCGTCAGGTAATTGAATCTCTCCAGTTAGCAGAACTAGATAACTTCTTTCGTTCGCCCTGTTTGTTACCAAGAGTTGACCTTGATAAATTAGTTGAAAACCAAAAATCTACGGTTGTTATCTATCCAATTATTTTAGATAATCGACTGGAAATTATTACTAGGTTGCCAGGGCAAGATGCAATCTATCGTAAAACAACTAAAGTCCCTAAAGATGTATTAGAAAACGTTGTAGAACAACTACAGATAGATTTACCCATTGCTAGCCGGGAGCCTGATGTTAAGCAGCATTCGCAACAATTATATGACTGGTTAATTAAACCTATAGAATCAGATTTAGCAAATACAGGTATCACATCCCTAGTGTTTGTGCTGGATGGTTCTTTGCGAAATATTCCAATGGCGATTCTTTATGATAAAAAACAGCAGAAATATCTGATAGAAAAGTATGCTGTTTCTTTAATGCCTGGACTGCAACTCCTCGAGCCTAAGCCTTTACAAAACGTGCGGCTAAACGCTTTAATTGCTGGGGTTGAGCAAGAACGCTTGATTGAAGGTAAATCTTTTCCCGAACTCTCAAATGTCACACAGGAATTAAAACTAGTCCAATCTGAAGTGAAATCAACTAAAGAACTCTTAAATCAACAGTTCACTAAAGCTAATCTGCAAAAGCAAATTCAATCTACTTCCTTTTCAGTAGTGCATCTAGCTACTCATGGGCAATTTAGTTCAGACATTGAACAGACCTATATTCTTACCTGGGATAGCCTATTGAGAGTTAGAGACTTAGATAATTTACTTCGAGCTAGGGGCGAAAGCCGACGAGAAACAATTGAATTACTCGTCCTTAGTGCCTGTAGAACTGCCACAGGCGATAAACGAGCTGCTTTGGGATTAGCTGGAGTTGCAGTACGGGCGGGCGCACGCAGTACCCTAGCAACTTTGTGGACAGTAGATGATGAATCTACTAGCGAATTTATGGGTGAATTATACCGACAATTGGATGCTGGAGTAACTAAAGCACAAGCTCTGCAACGCGCCCAACTTGCGATTTTAGCTAAAGAAAATCGTCCATATTTTTGGGCACCTTATGTTCTTATAGGCAATTGGTTGTAATTGTAAGCCGTTATGTCAATGACGGACTTTGATAAAATTTTGTAAGAACTACAAAAATCTCTAATGCCAGAAGTTTTATATCTTGATGTCTTAATCCTCGTTTTAAGAGCTGATTCGTAAACAAAAGCTTAAGATGCCATTCGCTTGACCATCAGACGAATCAATGAGCCATAAATCATTGCTTCACTTAACTCGGTA